>CAZAZM010000032.1:0-29307 GCA_964489625.1 uncultured Flavobacteriaceae bacterium | reverse complement strand
GGCCTGTCCATGATCGCTTCCCTGGTGGTCTTCCATTTTCACAAAAGGCATATTGAGCGTTACGCCTTGTTCATACAGGTCCTGATCACCTCGCTTACCCTGGTCAAAGTCTACCTGATGGGTGGCCTGCTCGATGCCGGCGGAGCCATATTCATCGGCCTGATCTCCCCGCTCTACGCCCTGACAACACGCAACCGAAAGCGGGCCCTTGCCCTCTTCTCCATATACCTATTGGGCATGATCATCGGTTCTGAGCTGCAGCCGGAGAGAGTCCATAATTATTTTCAGATCTATTACTACATGGGGTTCGGCCTGGGGGTCACTTTGGCATTCGGAGGCCTGTATTTCTACACTGGGGAGTTGGAGCGACTGAAAAGGAAGGAAAAGTCTCGACTGGAAGAGCTCGATCGACTCAAGACCAATTTCTTTACCCATATCACCCATGAGCTCCGCACCCCGCTGACCATCATCCTCGGAATGGCCGAACAGGTTCGTGAAGATCCGGAGCAAAACCTTGAGAAGGGTTTGCAGATGATCAGCCGTAATGGCAGGAAGCTCCTCCATATGACCAATCAGCTCCTGGACCTGTCCAGGATGGAAGCCATGCTGATGCCCGTGAACTGGGTGCAGGGAGAAATCGTTGGCTACCTCAGGTATATTGTTGAATCCTTTCAGTCCTACGCGGAATCCAGAAGCATTGAGCTGTTGACCTCCATGCAGGAAAGCGAATTGCTAATGGACTATGACCCGGAGAAGATCCGTGAGATCATGAGCAACCTCATCTCCAACGCGATCAAGTTCACCTCGGAAGGAGGAAGGGTGACGATCAGTGCCTTTGCGGAAGGCCTGAATGGGAAAAGAGAATTGGTCCTGCAGGTCAGGGACAACGGGCCGGGGATCGCCGAGGAGCACCTGCCCAAGATCTTTGAGCGCTACTTCCAGGCGCAGCGCCACGTGGATGAATTCACAGAAGGAAGTGGCCTGGGCCTGGCCATAACCCGGGAATTGGTCCATCTCCTGAACGGGAATGTTTCCGTTTCCAGCGAATCGAACCGGGGAACCATTTTCACTGTAAGGCTCCCGATCACCAACCAGGCTGAGAAGGCCGATGCATTGGGAATTTCAGAATCCCTGCCACTTCAAAAAAGAACCGTCGACCGGATCGGAGAACGATCACCATCGGTTGACGAGGAAGGAAAATTGAAGCTGCTGATCGTAGAGGACAGTGCAGACGTCAGGGCCTATCTCCAATCTCTCCTAGATTCGGAATATAGCCTGCTTTCGGCCTCCGATGGAGAAGAAGGATGGCAACTGGCTGTTGAGGAGGTGCCGGACCTGATCATTTCGGACGTCATGATGCCCAGGATGGACGGCTTCACCCTTTGCAAAAAGTTGAAGGATGACATTCGAACCAGCCATGTCCCGATCATCCTGTTGACGGCCAGGAACGAAAAGACCGCCCGGATGGAAGGACTGCGCTGTGGGGCGGATGTCTATCTCGTCAAGCCCTTCAGCAAAGAAGAGTTATTCATACGAATCGACAGGCTCATCGCCCTGCGCAGGTCACTCAGGGATTCCTTTGAGCGCATGATGAGTTGGTCTGAGACAGGTTCCGAGCCCGAGAGCCATGGACCTGAATACGCATTTTTGAATCGTATGCGGACCACAATTGAAGAGCATCTGAGCGAGGAAGACTTCGGGATTTCCGAGCTTGCCGGGGAACTGGGCATGAGCCGCTCACAGCTCTATCGCAAGTTCGCGGCCCTGACCGACAAGAGCGTGAATCAGTTCATCCGCAGCCTACGCCTTGGCAAGGCACGGGATCTTCTCAGAACGACCGACCTGAACGTGGCCGAGGTTGCCTATGAAACGGGATTCAAGAATCCGTCTCACTTCAGTCGGGCCTACAGCCTGGAGTTTGGCATCCCTCCCAGCCGGGAGCAGGAAAATTCTCTTTTGACACGCAGAGTCACGACTTTGGAACGCTGAGCAACGCCGTTGCCAGGTACCCTGGCTACCTTTGAGCAAAAGGTGTTTAACTTAAAACGTACAGTCATGAAAAAAACCAAAATACTTCTGGTATTGCTGGCCGCGTTCCTGGTGCTGGGCTCCTGCTCGGAAGAAGCTCTCGACATAGACGAGGCCAAGTTCGGCTACTTGAAGAGCAAGCTTCAGAACCGTGAGTTCGTGGCCGAGTCACTGCTTCCCAACTACATTGGCAACTCCGAATACAGGCAGATGCAGATCTATACTCCTCCGGGATATGACAAGCACGACACAAAGACCTACCCCGTGGTCTATCTGCTGCAAGGACTTCCCCTGGGAGAGAAGTCCTATATCTGGGAGAAGCTCTATGAGCCCTGGATAGGAGAACCCATGCCTTTTGTCGCTGGCCCTGATTTTCCTGAAGAGGGATTCAGGGAATGGGTGGATGGCCTGATCGCTTCCGGCCAGATCGAGCCCATGATCATCGTCATGCCCGACGCTGACAACAATCTATACGGCTGGTGCATGTATACCAACTCCGTGCTCAACGGAGGCTTTGAAGACTATATCGTCAATGACCTGGTGAACTACATCGATAGCAAATACAGGACCATTGCCTCCCCCGAAGGACGGGCCCTGGTTGGTGTGTCTCAGGGTGGTTACGGCGCCATGAAGCTCGGAATGCTGCACCCGGACAAGTATAGCGTGGTTGCAAGTCATACCGGTTTGCTCTATCTGGATGGGGTGCTTTCTTTAGGGCCTGTCATCGCAGCGGAGAACCCGGATGGCCTCAACGGCCCGGATCCGGCCAAGTTCCTGACGAGTGCCATGTATGCCTTCAGCTCTGCCTGGTCCCCCAACCTGAACAACCCTCCCTGGATGGTCGACCTGCCGATCGACGACTTGGGAAACGTGAAGCCTGAAATTCGAGAGCTCTGGCTGCAACACGACGTGTTCACCATGCTGGGCAATCCAACCTACATAACGAACATGATGGCCCTTGAAGGTGTCTACTTTGATGCGGGATTGCAGGACGAGCTCGGAATGAACGCCATGGCGGATGCCGTTCACGCCAAGATGAGCGCCATCGGCATTCCCCATACCTACGAGAACTTCGAAGGAGGCCATCTCAACAAGATGTTCTCAAGACTTGAAATTTCCCTCAAGTATTGTTCCGACAGGTTGAATTGAGCACCTGGATCCGGGACGGGAAGAAAAAGCAGCCATTGGCTGCTTTTTTGATTTCCCCGGAAGGGTTAGTGTCAAAGACCCTTTTTCTGGTTGATTCCATTTTTGTATCTTCCTCCTGCAAACATCAACCCAGAAACTCAAACCCATGAATCGCATTTTTGTTTTATTTCTCTGCCTTTTCGTTTCGTTTTCCTATGGACAGAAAAAGGCCCTGGTCGGAGGGACCCTCATCGACGGCTTCGGCAACGAGCCGATCCGCAACAGCGTGGTCCTCATAGAGGGGGAAAAGATCACCCGGGTGGGAACCGTCGAGACCCTGCCCGTTCCGGAGGGCTATGAGGTCATAAGCACGGAGGGAATGAGCGTATTGCCGGGGCTTTGGGACATGCACGTGCACCTGATGATCAATGGGCATTCTGACTATGGCTACTGGGACAAGACCTATCCGCCTTTGTTCGAGAAGGTGATCATGCCCGCTTCTGCGCATCAGCTGCTGATGGCCGGCGTCACAAGCGCCAGGGACCTGGGAGCGCCACTGGAAGAGAGCATCAGGGTTAGGGACGCCATAAACAAGGGCGAGATCCCGGGTCCGACCATGTACATGAGCGGGCCGTTCATCCAAAAGAAGCCTTACCCGGGAACCGAGGATTTCCGATGGGGGGTGAACGGGGAGAAGGACGCGCGGGAAAAGATCAGAAAGCTGGCCAAAGCCGGCGTGGATTGCATCAAGCTGATCGACCAGGACCAGATGACCTTTGAGGAGCTCTCTGCGGTGGTCGACGAGGCACACAAGAACAAGCTCAAGGTAGTAGCCCACTCTCACAGGCCGGAAGAGATCCGCCTGGGTCTGAGGGCCGGCGTAGACAATTTTGAGCATACGGGCCTGTCTTCGGCCCCTCGCTACCCGGATGACATCATCGAGATGATCGCCGAGCGAACCGGGCAGATGAACATCGGCCCCCTGTTCTGGACCCCGACCATTGAAGGGCTTTACAATTACGACTACGTGGTCAGCAACCCGGAGATGCTCGACAACGACTCCTGGCACCTGGACCTTCCCGATTCGGTGATCGCTGACATCAAGGGATCCATCCGGCATCCGGGTCAGCTTCCCTATTTTCAGCTGACGCCAAGCCGCAAGCCGACGCTCAAGACCAAGTTTCAGCAGTTGAGGGACGCAGGGGTGGTCATGCTCATCGGAACCGACAGCGGGATCCCGATGAAATTCCATTCACAGAGCACCTGGAACGAACTGGACGTTTGGGTGAATGTGATGGGCGTCAAGCCCCTGGAGGCCATCAAATCGGCGACCTACTGGCCTTCCGTCTTTATGGGAGTCGACAAGGAAGTAGGCACGATAACTCCGGGCAAAAAGGCGGACATCATAGCGGTGAAAGGCGACGTGCTCAAGTACATCTCCCTTTTGCAGGATGTTGACCTGGTGATGAAAAACGGAAAGATGCACAAGCAAAGGAAATAAACAATTCGGTAGAAGATCAGCTCCATGAAAAAGAAACTGGCCCTGTTTTCATACGTTGCCCTGATGGTTTTGCTCTCGGGTCTGCATCCGGTGTCTGCCCAGGGCGAAAGCGCGGAACAGAAACCTGATTCCACGGCGGCAGAGGCACCTCAGCCCATTCCGGTGCAGAACCTGATCGGGAAGATCGAAGAGGCGGCCGATGAGATCGCATTGACCAGGAAACGCATTGAGCTGAAAGACGATGTCATCAGCCTGGACACGCTGTTTCCGGAATATGTCGAGTTCATTGGGGAGCAAAAAAAGGCAACGGAGAGCTTCATCAAGTCAAACCCCAACCGTCAGAAGATCAACAACCAGATCAAGAAATGGAAAGGGTACGACGACCACCTGACCCAGTGGGAAACGCGTGTCAATGAATACGAGGAAAGGAACATAAAGCTTCTGGAGGGGGTAAAGATCAACGAGAGGATCTGGGAGCTCACCTATCAGCAAACCTCTGAGCAGGAGATTCCGGGGGAGGTGATCCGGAGGGTAGGGGAAACCCATAAGGCCTTCACCGACCTGCACGGGGAGATCGTCCGGGAGAACAATGACTATCTGCTTCTCGAGTCGAGGATCAACAAGCAGAAGGTGGAGATATCCGAGGTGGTGGACACCCTTGAAAAGTTGAAGGCCTCAGAGGTATACGACCTCTTATACCTTCGTCACGAGCCGCTGTGGAAGGTGGACTGGGGGACCTTGACGGGAGGATCGGACAGGTCGGACACCGGCACGGCATTCGAGGGAAATCTTGTCGAGATCATCAAATACCTGAAAGACAATCGCGCCAACATTTATCGGTACCTGGTCTTCGTGGTGCTGGTTGTCCTGCTGATCCGATGGCTCAGAAGATCATATGAAAAATACGGCTTCAAGGCAACCAACAAGAACCTGGTCCATGCCGGGGACATCATAGTCAAGCATTCACGTCAGGCTATGCTTTTCCTGACTGTTTTCGGATCCACCTTCTACCTGGAGAACCGCCCGACCCTCTTCTCCGATCTGCTTATACTCGTTGTGCTTCTCGCATCGATACCGCTCGTTCGGCCGTTCATGCGGAAGGAATTCAAGAACCTGCTCTATTTTGTGGTCCTGATCTACGTCCTGGATGCGGCGAAGACCTACATCTGGTTTACCTCCCTCCAATACAGGCTCTACCTGATGATGGAGGCATTCCTGGTCATACTTCTGTTGTATCGATATGCCTTCAGGCAGCTGACCAAATTGAGGTTCGAAGAGCATTATTTCGGGGCCCTGCTGATCAGGATCGCACCTTTCCTTCAGATAGTGGCGCTGGTGTCGATCGTTTCCAATGCTTTGGGCTATACCAATCTCGCCGACCTGACCTTGAAGATCTCGACCAAGAGCGGCGTCTATGCCTTGATCTTCTATGCCTTGTTGCTGGTGCTGGGAGGGATTACCACCGGGCTGATCCATCAGCATTACAAATCAAGAGAGACCGGCAGCGTAGAAGATGGGGCGAATGCTCAGCTGAAGGCGCTTAAGATCATCCGGGTAATCACCTTTTTTCTATGGCTGCTCATTTTCCTGAACATAGTCGATCTCTTGTCACCGATCATGGATTACCTGAACGATGTACTGACAGAGCCCTATATCTTTGGAAGTCTCTCGATCACCCTTGGCGATGTCCTGATGTTCCTTCTGATCCTGTCGGCTTCATTCCTCATTACCTCCCTGGTCTCCTTCTTGTTCGACAGCGGGCAGTTCAGTTTGAAGTACCTCAAGCTTCCGAAAGGGATTCCGGCGGCGATCTCACTGGTCATAAGGTATTTCATCATTGCATCAGGTATCATCCTGGCCTTGTCTTCCCTGGGGGTTGACCTGAGCAAGTTCAACCTCATGGCGGGTGCCCTGGGACTCGGCATCGGTTTCGGGCTTCAGAACGTGATCTCGAATTTCGTGTCCGGACTCATCCTGGTATTCGAGCGGCCGATCCTGGTCGGGGATACGATAGAGGTGAATAACCTGATGGGCACGGTGAACCGGATCGGCGTGAGGTCTTCGAACATCAGTACCTTTGACGGAGCTGAGGTCGTTGTGCCCAATTCGAACCTGATCTCCAACGACCTGATCAACTGGACCCTGTCGAGCAACATCAAGCGGGTTGAGGTGCTGGTTGGAGTATCCTACGGTACGGACCTGAATGAAGTGCTGAAACTTTTGCTGGAAGTGGTCAATGAGAGTGATCTTGTCCTGAAGGACCCAAAACCCCAGGCCCTCTTCAGCGAGTTCGGGGACAGCTCCCTGAACTTCAGGCTCAGGTTCTGGGTTCCCTTTGAAATGGGCCTGCAGTCAAAAAGCGATATCTCGGTTGCGGTTTACAACAAGTTCAAGGAAAACAACATTGAGATACCCTTTCCGCAGCGCGACGTTCACATCCGGACTATACCGCCCGAGACCAGGTCTGGGGATCAGGTTTAGTCCGTGATAATCACTTTTTCAAAATAGCCTGCGCTTTCAAGTATGGCGGAAAAGACCGCGGCGGTCAACAGTTGCAGCTGCCGGTCTGCCTTATTGTTGATCCAGATGTATTTCTTATAAGCGAAAGAGCCTCCCGAATCGTATTGCATGCTGCCCAGCACCAGGCCTTCGAGCATCAGGCTAATGCCCTTGGGCGCGGTGATCTCTCCCTTGCCCAGCGGCTCCCCAATCACATGATCGATCGAGATCTCCTCGTCTCCGTTGGTCAGCATCATGTCGTTGACTGACATTTCGTTGGCTCCCGAAGGCTCCTTCAGGATCAGGATCCAAAGGTCATCCGGCCTTAGGCTGGTGGCCATGTAGACAGACAGGTCCCGAATGCTGTCTTTGCTCAGGTCAACAGATGCTTCGACGACAACGCTGTCCCTGTTCTCGTAAACCAGGTCGTAGGCGAACTTCAGTCCGCTGGTCTTGCCGTCCCCGGGCCCGATGAGCCTGGTTTGCTCCGTGGACGCGCTGGCGCCTCTGCGGTTATCCGTCGCATAATCCCCAAATTTGAGCTTCGGGGGCTTCTTGTTGTTGATCATGCCGATCTTGATCAGCCATTTTTCGCTGTTCTGGCTCAAAGACGCGGGCAGAGGGATGTCCTTGTCCTGACCCCTGGCACCTGGGACCAAAAGCATCAACACTAGGCCGATCAGCGTGAAGCGAGCAAGCGATCTCCTGATTTCCCGATTCATAATTTCCTGACCTTTTTGCTGTACACTACGTCTCTCTTCCCAAGATAGTCGAGTATGTATTCAAAACAGGCCTCGTTCTTGCCGACGAGTTCCGGGGGAAACACTCCTTTTTCCTCAAAGAGTCCCTCCAGCAACATGTTGGCGGCTGCCGTAGCGGTATAGCCCGTGGTGCGGGACATGGACGAAGTATGCGTATCGTGGCAATACTCATCGTGCAGGTCGTAAACGATCTCTTCTCGTTCCCCGGTGCTGCTCACTCCGCGGATGGTGACCCGCATTACCGTCAGTTCCTCTTCCTCGTCGCCGAGTTTCCATTCATCGATCAGCACCTTGCTCGTAAAGTCAAGGGGGCGGACCCTGTTCCCATGGAACTCGATCTCCTTCTTGCTGAAGAAGCCGCTTTGCTTGAGGGCCATGATGTATTCCACGTGACCGGGATACCTGAGCGTCTTTTCTTTCATGTTCGGAATATGGCCCATGGTGTGGATGATCGACCTGAGGCCATCGGTATTGAAGGATTCCAGGGTACCCACCTTTTCGAACTCCACGTATTCGCAATCGGTGAGCGGTTCCCTGACGATCTCCACTCCATTCTCAACATAGCGTGCCGGGCGAGTGTATTCCTCGATCACATCGATCGGGGAAAAGGGGGCCTTGTAACAGAAAGGCCACTTCCTGACCTTGGGCAGTCCTCCCACCAGGCATTCGAAAGACTCGATCTCCATGAGTTCATTGTGATGCCCCAGCAAAATATTGTCCATGCCGGGCGCCACGCCGCAATCCACTATCGCGGTCACCTTCTTCTCCCGGGCCAGGGCGTCGAGCTCGAGTGCATTCTCCGAGAAGAAGGATATGTCCACAACGTTCTTTCCGGTCTCAATGATCGTCCTCAGGGTCTCAAATCCGAGAAATCCGGGGACGGCGCAGATCACAAGGTCAAAAGGACGGATCGCCTCGGCCAGGTCTGCTTTGTCCGTCACGTCAAGCTGCCGCACCTCGATGTCTCCGTGCTTGGATCGTATTGTTTCAAGCCTCTCCGGGCTGATGTCCGTGAGGGTTACCCTGTGCTCCTTGGCCATGTCGATGGCCATTGCGCTGCCGACCATTCCGGCTCCGATTACGATGATGTTGCTCATGTGAAAAGTGAATAAAAAACGGTGTATGACAAAGATGGTGAATCTAAACGGTTTATTCAAATACTTTGATCCTGTCATTGTTCTGGCCTGCAAGGATAAGTGTTCTTCCTTCCCGGTCCCTCACCTGGATTAGCTCATTGGACTGCTGGGGTACGTAAAACCCTGATTCACTGCTTGGAATCCAAAGAAATCCCTCAGAGCTGCCTTTGAGGTATCCTCCCGTGAAGGCATCGAAACGCCCGTAATTGGACTCCGAGGAGAAATCATTCCCGACCAGCAGGGCGTCGAGGTAGCCGTCCTTGTCAAAGTCATCGACCAGGATGTCGTTGACCGGGGCGTACTGGCAGGGCTGGGGCAGTGGGCGAACCCTGAACGTTCCCTCCCCGAGGTTCTCCAGGTAGCAGCTGGCGAAGGTGCTGGCCCTGAGCGTCTCCGAATCCAGGTCCTTGATCTCCAGCAGGGCCCTGTAGTCCATTTCAGAGAACTGCTCGTAGGTCACAAACCTGATCTTGGTGTCTGGGAACTGTTTTTCGATGTCGTCGCGCGTATGCACGGGGAACAGCTTTTTCTTTCCCTTGTCCTGGAAGTACTGCCCCAATACCGGGTCCGGTTTGCCATCTTCATCGAAATCCTTGTTGTAAACGTAGATCGGGGAGCCTTCCGTGGGTTTGACAAAGCTGTTCAGCCCGTGGTTTCCGACTATGAGATCGACGTCGCCGTCCTTGTCGAAATCTGCTGCTGCTACGGAGTTCCACCAGCCTTCGGAACCGACTTCCCGGTCGTTCTCATCAATGAACTTCAGGCTCAGGGGGCGCAGTTCTCCCTGGTGGTTCTTGAAGATGCTGACCCCCATGAATTCGCCCACGACGATCAGGTCCTCCCAGCCGTCTCCGTCGATGTCCCGGAAGTCAGCACCAGACACCATGCCCACGCGGGCAAGGGCAGGAGGGGTTTGCTCTTTGAATTTGCCATTCTCGTTGATGAGCAGGCTGCTCTTTGGGGACCAGGGATATTTTCTCGGGATGATCCTGGACCCCACAAAGAGATCGGTGTCACCGTCATGGTCTACGTCCATGGGCACCACGCAGCTCGTGCTTTCATTCAGTTGGGGAAGTGCGCCCGGATCCAGGGTCAGTTGGCCTTTTCCGTCATTCCTGTAAAGCCGGTCGGCATAGAAAGGGGAGTTTTCATCGAACAGGTTGCCTCCGCTGGCCACATAAAGATCCAGGTCCCCGTCCTGGTCCGCGTCAAAGAACAGGGCGTCGGTCTCTTCATTGATCGAATCCAGGGCCTGGAGGGGAAGGAAGTTGCCGCTTTCACCCTGGGACCAGATCCTTCCCCTGCCTCCCAGGCCTCCCCCGATGTAGATCTCGTCACCCGGGATTCCGTCGATGTCGGCCGCAGCCAGGGCGGGCCCTTTTCGGGAAAACTGCTTCGTCAGCAGGGGCTGCTTGAGGAACTCGTTGCTGATAACCTGCAGGTGAGAAAAGTTCAGTATCTCTGTGTTCTCCTTGAATAGCGGTTCGGAAGCCTTTGTTGCAGCCGCAACCGAAATTCCAGCTTCGGTTCGCGCCGCGGAGGCTTCCTCCAGCTCGACGACCTGGTCTGCAGGTGGGTTTCGAAGCATCGACACCTTCCCGTCGGGCCAGGTTACCCTCAGCGAATCAACCATATTTGAAGGCAGGCCGAAGTGCAGGATGGGCTCCACCGAAGAGAGGTACCCGCGGATCACGGACTGGAACTGGTGTTGCTCAGACTGGCCCGACCAAACCGTCACCTTGGCCCCTATGGCTTTGGGGTTTTTGGGCTGCCCTTTGAGACGCAGTCGCAAATAGTGGTTTTCGAGTTTCTGGGAGGTCCTGTTCTCGAGCAGGAAGGCCTCCTGGTTGATGTTATTGACGGCCAGGTCGAGGTCCCCGTCGAGATCGAGATCCGCGTAGGCCACCCCGTTGGAAAGGGAGGGCAATTCCTCGATCCAGGTCCCTGATACGTCCTCGAAGCTGTCCGGTCCCGTGTGCTCGAAGAAAATGTTAGGCACCTTGATGGGGGGAAGGTCCTCGAGGAACTTCTGGACCTGGTTCAACTTGGGTGAGAATGCGTTGTTCTGCATGGAAAACTTTATGTAATCCAGGTCGATCACGTCCTTGATATAGCCATTGGAGATGTATAGGTCCTTATCCCCGTCGTTGTCGAAGTCGACCATAAGCGGCGCCCAGCTCCAATCGGTGCTCGAGATGCCGTACAGGAGTCCCACCTCGCTCATCCTGACCGGGTTTCCGTTGAGCTCGCCGTTGCCCAGCTGAAGGGTGTTTCTCATGTACTGTGGGGTGTAACCGTTTCCGGTGACCATCAGGTAGCCGGAATAGTTCATCTCCATCATCACCCGCTTGTGCCGGGTGTACTCCTTGGGAAGCATGTCTAGCACCATGATGTCTGAGATGCCGTCATCATTGATGTCTGCGATGTCCATACCCATGGCATTGGTGGTGATGTGCCCGAGGTACTGCGCGCTAGCCTCCTCGAACACGGTCTTCATGCTGTCCCCGGAGAACTTGTTTATGTACAGGAAGTCGTCCGAGATGAAATCGTTGGACACATAGAGGTCAATGCGCTGGTCATTGTTGAAATCCGCGATCCCGACCCCGAGCCCGAACCCTCTCCTATCGAGCCCCAGCTCCCCGGAGACGTTCGTGAAAACAGGATGGTCAAGCCCCGCAACGCTGTCGTTTCTCAGCAGGTAGTCCGTAAGGTATTCCGGCCATTGTGCTTTGGGCCTGG
This sequence comes from uncultured Flavobacteriaceae bacterium, assembly GCA_964489625.1. Taxonomy (GTDB): domain Bacteria; phylum Bacteroidota; class Bacteroidia; order Flavobacteriales; family Flavobacteriaceae; genus Lutimonas. Next base: position 17,515 of record CAZAZM010000032.1, on the reverse strand, counting down.
GCGTGTTGCGGTTGAAATTCGTCTTGTTCTTGTTGTGAACGATGTAGACGTCGAGGTCCCCGTCTCCGTCGTAGTCGTAAAAGACGGATTGCTGGGCATAGCGTCCGTCGTCCAGACCGTATTCCCCTGCCATTTCAACAAAGGAGGGAATTCCATTTTCGTCAGCCCCCTGGTTGATGAAGAGGAGATTGTTGCAATTGTCCTCGCAGTTCACTCCCCCCACGTTGAGATAGATGTCATCCCATCCGTCGGCATTGACATCCACGATGTTGACCCCGGTGACCCAGCTGCTTGTTGCAAAGCCGGCCTGCTCCGAGACGTCCTCAAAGCGGAGGGATCCCCGGTTCATGTAGAGTTTGGAGGATACCTGGCTTCCCGAAAAGACCAGGTCCGGAAGGCCATCCTTGTTGAAGTCCCCGATGCCGACTCCTCCGCCGTTGAAGCAATTCAGGCAATCCTTGGGGTTCACGCTGTCGTTCTCGGTGATGACATTGGAAAACGAGATCCCGGACCTGGATGAGTCCACGTAGCGGAACAGGTCCTTTTTCTCATTTTGGGCACATCCCTGGATCAAGAGGGCCAGCAGCAGCAGTTTCAAGCCGGCCGGGAGCGCAAGGGAGTGTATCAAACGTTGCAGAATGCCAATCTCAGGGTTCAGGGAAATATGCTTCACTTGTTCTTTTTTTCTTGATTTACAGGTCTTGAGGCGGATCTTTCACTTCAAATCAGCCTTAAGGCACCGCCATGGACAAAACTAATTAAATGATATATATCATTCTTTATTTTATTAACTAATGTCAACTTTGAAAAGATTTTGGGGGTAATTCCTTACCTGGGCCAGGTGTGTCCCGGCCTGAACAACAGAAGAAAAGATTGAATGAGAAGTTCCAAGCGTATTTTTTTGGCTTTGCAGGTCGTCATCTTGTCCCTGCTGGCCGGTTGCAATGAAAAAGAGGGTGCGTCCGATAGCAGGGTCGTATCAAACCCTGTGGCGCCCCAGGCGGATTCCACCTACTTCCAGGAGATCGGCTCCCGGATCGGACTGAACTTCACCCATTCGATCGGGGCCTCAGACATGAAGAACATCGTGGAATCGGTTGGAGGCGGAGCGGCCTTCCTGGACTACGACCAGGACGGATACCTCGACATCTACGCCTGCAGCGGCATTTGGATCGAAGGGTTCAGCGCCACCGAGGAACCCGAGGGAATCCTGGGGAACAGGCTGTATCGAAACCGGGGAGACGGAACTTTCGAGGATGTCACGGACCGGGCAAAGGTCTCGGGAGACTGGTACAGCATGGGGGTGTCCGTGGGGGATTTCAACAATGACGGCTTCCCGGATCTCTTCCTGAGCAACTACGGGGCCAACGTCCTGCTTCAGAACGCCGGCGACGGGTCCTTCCGGGACGTGAGCAAGACGGCAGGCATACAGGGAGGGAAGGAGTGCAGCGTGGGAGCCTCCTGGCTGGACTACGACAATGACGGGCTCCTTGACATCTACGTGGGAAACTACCTGAATTTCGACCCCGAATACAAGTACTATTACGCACCCGACGGATTTCCGGGACCACTTGCATACGATGCGCAGGCCGACCGGCTGTACCGCAACCTGGGGAACGGCACGTTTGAGGATGTGACCGAGCAAATGGGCATCGTGGACATAGACGGCAGGGCCATGGGCGTGGGAGCGGCGGACTATGACCATGACGGCTTCGTCGACATCTGCGTGGCCAATGACCACACCGTGAATTTCCTGTGGCATAACGAGCAGGGCAAGGGATTCAAGGATCTGGCGACTCCTTCGGGAACGGGCTTCAGCCAGGCCGGGGAGGCCACCGTCAGCATGTCGGTGGACTATGCGGACTACAACAAGGATCAACTCATCGACATCTTCATCTCGGATGACAACTACTGCTCGCTCTATGAGAACATGGGGAACGGGGTGTTCAGGGACAATTCCTACAGCTCCGGGATCTCCGTGGCCTCCGGCCAATTCGTCGGATGGTCCTCATCTTTCTTTGACTTTGACAATGATGGCGATCCGGACCTCTTCAAGACCAACGGGGAGCTCAAGCATCTCTACGGGCAGGAGGATCAGGTCTTCGAAAACCTGGGGGATGGAACCTTTGCCGACGTGTCCGTGCGGCTGGGCAATTACTTTGAAGAGGAGCATGTGGGTCGCGGCGCCTGCCTGGGAGACTATGACAATGACGGGGACGTGGACATCTTCATCGTGAATTTGAACTCGGGGGCCAAGTTCCTCCGGAACAACAGCGGCAACAAGAACAACTGGATGATACTCAATCTGGTAGGCACGAAAAGCAACCGGGATGGCGTAGGAGCCAGCATCAGGCTGATCGCGGGGGATGAGGTCCAGATCGCCCAGAAAAAGAGCACTTCGGGATACCTTTCACAGAGTGACCCAAGGGTCCACTTTGGAATGGCGGGCCACAAGCAGGCCGATCGGATAGAGATCACCTGGCCCTCGGGAGAGGTGCAGGTCCTGGAACAGGTGCCTGCCAACCAGATACTAACGGTGACCGAACCCGGATAAGAGAATAAGGACATGTCAAAGAAGAACACCATACAACTGATGATAATCGCTCTGCTGAGCGCGGTGGGCATGGGTCTGGCACTGCTCTCGTGCGAGGGCAGGGATCACCGGGGCAGCCTGCTGATCGTCCAGGGAATGGAAGGAGAGGGCAATGAAGGCACAGGGCTGTTGATCTATGATCCTGAGGGTCGTGGCGAGCCCGTCTCCCTGCTTTCCGACGAATTCTACAGGCTGGGCTCTCCGGAGATCAGTTATGACGGAGGTTCGGTGCTGTTTGAAGGCAAACGCGAAGAGGGAGCTCCCTGGCAGGTCTGGGAATATCGACTGGAGGACAAAGACCTCAGAAGGGTGACGAACCTGGATGCCGACTGCAGGTATCCCGCGTATTTGCCGGGAGATCGTGTAGTCTACAGTCGTTACCAGGAAAAAGGGGCACTTCCGGGCTATCACGTCCTGGAAACCTCCCAACTCAGCGGAGAAGGAAGACAGCAGATCACCTTTGCACCCATAGATTACAGACATCCGACCGTATTGAGGGACGGAAGGGTGCTGGCTGTCAGCAGGCAGGTGTATCCCGAACAGGGTGCCCTTCAGTTGATGGTGATGCGACCCGACGGAACCAAGGCGGAGTTGTTCTACAAGTCAGAAACAGGAACAGTTTGGCCGCAGCGAGCCTGCGAAACAGAAGGAGGAAGCCTGGTGTTCCTGGAGACGGGGGAAGTCCATCAGACTGGAGCGGTTTTGAGTTCAGTTGCCTACAATCGACCCATGGGAGACCGCAGGGACCTATGGGATGGCATCAATGGGGACGTCCTTTCCGCAAACCTGCATTCGGGAGAAGGTCTTTTGCTGTCCTGTCGAACTGAAGAGAAGGGCTCCTATGGGATCTACTCCTTCGACCCGGGGCTGGAAGAACCGCTGAAACCGATCTACGAGGAAGCGGGCACGAAGCTCCTTGAGGCCGTCGCAATTGAGCCGAGGCAAAGGCCGAAAAAACTCCCCAGTGCGGTGAACCCCGATATGGACACGGCGCTATTGATGGTCCAGGATGCCAATTTCAGTGGGGCGATTTACCCGGGTTCGTCAACAGGGGAGCAGAATGAAAAAGGAAGGGCAGTGAGCATGGAGCTGATCGGTACCGAAGGAGTGCTGGGTGTGGCCAGGCTGGAAAAGGATGGCTCGATCTATCTAAAGGTCCCGGCAGACGTGCCGTTCAGGATGCAGACCCTCGACAGCTCGGGATCAATGATCTCCGGGCCGAGCGGCTGGATCACCCTCAGGCCCAATGAGCGCCGGGGTTGCGTGGGATGTCACGCAGGTCATGAAAGGGTGCCCGACAACAGGCAGCCGCTGGCAGTTCGGAAGGATCCGGTGGATATTGCCCGCATTGGTGAGGCGATCATGGCAAACACACTCAATAAATGAGTTTGAATCATGAACAACATTAAGACATTTTGGACGATCTCCCTGATCCTGGCCCTGGGTCTCCTGGTGTATTTTCCAGGGCAGCAGCTCGCCAGGTCCCATGTCAATGAAAAGACGGCTGTCACGGATCATCCCCTGAATTGCACGAGCTGTCACCTGTACATCACCAAGAACGAGTACATCTCCAAGCTGGTCAACGAGGAGTACCTTTCTCCGCTCAATCTTGTGACCAGCCCCGATGGAAAGGAGGTTTATGTCGTAGCCCAGGACGCGGATGCCTTGATCAAGGTGGACGCAGGCAGCCGGGAGGTCCTCGGCAAGCTCAAGGTAGGCGATCACCCGCACAGCGTGCTGTTCGACGATGAAAAGAACCTGGTCTATGTCAGCAACCAGTGGTCTGACAACATATCGGTGATTGATCCGGACTCCTTTGCGATCATCGATACCATTCCGGCGGGCAACGGGCCTGCAGGACTCGCGCTCGGAGCGGCCGGAAGCCAGCTCTACGTGGTCAACACCTTTGGATCCAACGTTTCGGTAATAGACATAGCCTCGGAGCGCGAAATGAAACGGCTGAGGGTGGGCAACGATCCTACCGGAATAGACCTCTCTCCGGATGGCGAGAAACTCCTCGTGGGCAGCAGAAGGGCGCGCCACGGAGAATACGGGGAATCCCTGGTCACGGATCTCACGGGGATAGATCCTGGCACAAATCGTATTGAAAGGACGCATGAGATGAGAGATGCCTACCTGATCGAAAACCTTTGCTACACCCCGTCTTCCGACCTAGCCCTGGTCACCCTGATCCGGCCCAAGAACAACATACCCTCGGTGCAGGTGGAAGGAGGATGGATGATGACCCACGGAATCGGGGTCATCGAGGAAAGGGAGAACGGGAAGATCGGGCAGTTCCTGCTCGACGAGCCCAACGCCTATTACCCGGATCCTTTTGACATCGTCATCAGCCCGGACGGAAAGAGGGCCTATGTGAGCAGCTCCGGGGTCAACATCATCTCCGCGATCTCGCTGGATGCCATTCGAAACATCATGGGTAGTTCCACCCAAGAGGAACTGGATGCGATGGCCAACGACCTGGGCATGAGCAGCAGGTTCGTGACCGGCAGGATCAAAACGGGAGCCGGGCCGAAGGGAATGACGCTTTCTCCGGACGGCAAGACACTCTATGTGGCCGAACAGCTGGAAGACAGGGTCGCGGTCATCGACACCGAGGGCCTGAAGCTGGTCGGGCACATCGACCTGGGAGGCCCGGATCGGGTCACCGTGGCCAGACAGGGGCGCAGGCTTTTCGCCAACGCCGGTCATACCTTCCAGAACCAGTATTCCTGCTACACCTGCCACCCCGATGACCACGAAGACGGACTGGTGTACAACATGGCCGGAAAGGACATGGGCAGAAACTTAGCCAATACCCAGTCTTTGAGAGAGATCGGCGATACGGCTCCTTTCAAATGGAACGGAAAGAACCAGACCGTCTACAAGCAGGACGGCATGCGGTTCTCCACCATCCTGACCCGAACGGAGGCCTTCAGCTATGACGACCTGGATGCGATCACCGCATACATCATGAGGGGCATTCAGCATCCTCCCAACCTGCTCTACAATCCATCCGGAGAACTCACAGATTCTCAAAAGAGAGGAAAGGAGATCTTCGAGCGCAGCGTTGACAACCTGGGTGAAGTGATCCCCGACAACAATCGCTGCATCACCTGTCACCCGCCTCCATTGTACACGAACCGGCAGTTTTCAGACGTGAGCACCCTGGCGGATACGGATGATCCGATGATGTTTGACACCCCGCACCTGACCAACCTGTTCACCTCGGCACCCTACCTGCACGACGGCAGGGCAAAGACGCTTGAGGAGATCTGGACGGTCTATGCCGAAGACGACAGGCATGGACGGGTCAACGACCTGACCAAGCCCGAACTGAACGACCTGATCAACTATTTGAAGTCGCTCAGATCACCGGAATATGACAAGAAAAACGAAATGGCCTTTCACGCAGAGTGAGGCACCGAATGAGAAACAAATGAAACAAAATTCTAAACCTATCAAAATGAACGGATCCGCATTGCTTTCAGAACACAAGGGCATCGCATGGCTGGCAGCCTTGTTGAGCCTTGTTTTCATGGCTTATGACAGCCCCAATGATCCCCCGGCCAAAACCTTCCCGGCCTATGGGAACTGGACCACGATCACCAAGGCAGACGGACTGCCTTCCAACAAGGCCTATTGCGTCAGGGTTGCGGGAGACCGCGTGCTTGTCGGAACACATGATGGACTTGCCGTGCTGGAAAACGGGACCTGGAAGACCTATACCACTGAAGACGGGCTCGTTCATAACGGGGTGCTTTCCATCGATGTCAGCGAGCTAACGGGAGACATCTGGATCGGAACAATGGGCGGACTGTCACGTTGGTCGGCCGGACGCTTCGAGAATTTCACCCAGCTGAACAGCGGAATGCCCAACGACCTGATCTACAGCGTGACCTGCGATGGCAGGGAGGTCTGGATGGCTACGGCGGGAGGAGCCGGCAGGTATGACACCTTCGAGGAGACCTGGGAGATCTACACCGAACAGAACGCTCCCATGCACGAACCCTGGACCTACGGCATTTCGACCGGAGACGGCAAAGTGTTCATTGCGGCCTGGGGAGGAGGCGTCATCGAGTATTCCCACAAGACGCAACAGTTCAGGGATTACACCGATCCGGACGGGAACATGGAGATCGACCTGTTTCCCGATGACGGGGTCGTGCATGACATCACCACGGGAACCTCCTGGTCAGACGGCTATCTTTGGGTGGCCACCTACTTTGGTCTGAGCCGCTACGACGGGGTGCACTGGAAGGGATACTTTGATCACGACAGCGGGCTGGTGAGCAATTTCATCAATTTCATAAAGGCGGACAGGGGCATTGCCTATATCTGCACGGACAAGGGCCTGAGCGTGACTGACGGAACACACTGGAAGACCTATGCTGACAATGCCATCGCACACAATTACGTGCTGGGGGTCGACGTGGCAGAAGATGCGATCTGGGTGGCCACTTCCGACGGATTGAGCCGGGGACAGCTGCTCAGCGCCAAAACAGCCGACAACTACAAATGAACAGAACAGAATTACAGGAAATAACTCAATTAATAATTTGAAAGAAGAGAATTATGGAAACAGAGACTTTAGACAAAACCGGAACCAAGAAGAAAGAACCTCTACTGATCGACCTGAACAAACTCACTGAAGGGGAGAAGATCGAGATGAAGAAGCTTGGGATCCTGTCAGAGAGCAACAAGATAGTGGATTCCATTTATCCGGAGGTGCACAGCGAGCGACCACCGATCGAAAAACACGTGGTGCACGCGCCCCAGGTGATCAACGAGGCCTACAACTATCAGAAGCCGTCCTCTTTTTCGAGAGCCCTAAGGCTGGACCTCGGTGATTACAGGGCATTGCTGATATCCGGGACTGCCAGTGTGAACGAGGAGGGCAAGCCCGAGCACATCGGTGACTTCAAGGCACAGCTCTGGAGGACCTATGTAAACATCACCAACCTGCTTGAAGCGGAAGACATGAGCTGGCATGATGTTGTAAGGACTACCAATTACCTCAGGGACATCGAGCGGGACTATGCTGAGTTCAACAAGATCCGCACCTCGTTCTACCGTTGGATGGGCCTAGACCCACTGCCGGCGAGCACCGGGATCCAGGCCAGGCTGTGCTGGGAGACCCTGCTCGTGGAAATTGAAGTATGGGCGCTGTGCAAGGTGAAGTGACCTTTTGCAAGCTGACCTGTTGACAAATACAAGAATTAAACATTGCTTAAATTCAAGTGAGATGTACCACCACGCATGCCTCAGATTCCTGCTGGTCCTGGGCCTTCTTCTTCCCTTGCAGGGCCTTGAAGCGCAGGAAAAGGAAGTGAAATACGGAAAAACCCCGGAGCAGCTGTTTCCGTACAGCAGGTTCAGGGAGGCCTACAAGTACCATTTTGTAGATCCCATTGAGTTCAACGGATCGGGGCGGGAAAAGAAGGCGCCGGCCGGCCTTGACGAGGTGCGGATCGGTTTTCTGGGCCCACTGGAGGACGACCCGATGGTCGAGCAGGGGAGGAACATGCTCAACGGAGCTGTTATGGCCCTTGAGGAAGCCAATGCCAAAGGCGGTTACAGGGGGATCCCCTATAGACTCCTGGAGCACAATGACACGGGACTCTGGGGTGCGGCGGCCAATGAGGTCATCAAGATGGATGATGAGGGAGTCTGGGCCTGGCTGGGCTCGATCGACGACATCGTTTCCCACGTGGCATTGAGGGCAACGCTCAAGGTAGAGATCATGATGGTGAACACCGGGGATCCGGATCCCACCCTTACCGAGACCAACATTCCCTGGGCGGTCCGCGTGATCAGCGATGACCGGCAGAGCGGCTATGCGCTTGCGGCGCACATCTTCGGAGAGAAGAATCACGACCGTGTGGCCGTGATCCGCGCCAATACCCGCTACGGAAGGGTCGGCGTGATGGAATACTCGGGCATTGCGGTGCGCATGGGGCACCCCATGATGATCGAAGAGCGATTCGACAACGGGGAAACGGATTTCAGCATGCAGCTCGGGAACATCAAGAGAGTCAACCCGGACGCGATCCTGATCTGGGGAAATGCCAGGGAATCCGCGCTCATCCTCAACCAGATCAGGGAGATGGGAATGGAGCAGCCTGTGTATGCCTCCGACAGGATCATCTCCGATGAGTTTTTGAAGATCGCCGGAAGCAATGCCGAGGGAATCGTGACCACAAGTCCGTATAACCCGCAGGCGGACATCCCGGGGCTAATCGCCTTCAGGGAAAGATACAGGGCTCGTTTCGGAAAGGAGCCCGATGCCTTTGCTGCGCATGCCTATGACGGAATGACGCTGATCGTTAAAGCCATTGAGAAGGTCGGCCTGAACCGGGTCCTGATTCGCGATGTGCTTACCGACCTCAAGACCTTCCAGGGTTACGAGGGCATCACGGGGAAGATCATTTTTGATGCTACCTGGAATGACATTGGCGACATCTACATGGCCCGCGTCAGGAACGGAGCCTTCGAGTTCAGTCCGAGCCCGCCTATTGGTGAACGAGGGCACTCCTCGGGAATGCCCGGATACTGATGAAGAGTATGGCGTCAAAGCGGCTCTTGCTTTATGCTTTTTGGCTTCTTTGCCTGGTGATGGCCCAGCTCCTGACCGCCCAGGATGCCAAACAGACAAAGGGCGAGGCCATTCGCATTGGCCTGCTTATCGAGGATGAAGGATTTGCGGAGGCCCGCGAGGGAGCCGAGGAAGCCGTCCGGGAGATCAATGAGCAAGGAGGGCTCAAGGGTCGAAAACTGGAGCTCCTCGTCCGATCCATGGAAGGTCCTTGGGGCAAGGGCTCCAAACAGGCTGTCGAACTCATCTTCGATCAGGAGGTATGGGCCCTGATCGGGTCCAGCCAGGGTAGGAACGCCCACCTCGTAGAGCAGGTGATCGCCAAGACCAACGTGGTTTTCGTCTCGGCCTGGGCAAGCGATCCAACTCTTTCAAAAGCCTACGTGCCACATTTCTTCAACTGCGTGCCCAACAGCGATCAGCGCGCCGAAACCATTGCCAGGCACATGGAAGATCGCGGCAGCCTGGGTAACTGGCTACTGGTCCATGACGGGAGCTATGATTCAAGTCAATCCGTAAACAGCCTGCTCGATCAGGAGCAGGTGAAAGAAAATCCCCCTGTTGACCGGCTGGTGTGCGGATCACCCCGGGATTTCGACAAGCTGGCTGAGCGAATTGCGGATCATAAGCCGGATGCCCTGGTTTTGTTCTGCAATAAGGAAATGGCCATCGGCCTGTCAGATCGCCTACGTTCCCGGGGAATTCAAGTTCCCATCTACCTGGATGCTGCAGCAGCCGTTGAAAACGCCGATCTCATTTCATCCTACGCCTATGATGCCGTGAAGGTTCTTGCCGGGGCCATTCGACGCAGCGCCAGTGACCCGACCCGACTTAGGGAAGCCATGGCCAGGACTGATTACCAGGGCAGGACAGGCAAGATCAAATTTGACGAGCGCGGAAACCGAATCGGCTTGCCTTCGATGGTGGAGACGGGTAAGCAAATTTTCTCCTTCCGGATGCACTGAAAGGCCTTGATTCTCTATTTTATTGGTTAACTTTGAGCCTATGAAGAATATCTTTTTTCTTGGCTCGATCGCCATGATGCTGATCGTGCTTTTCTCTTGCAAAACCTCGGAAGAGGAAAAGAGACAGAAGGCGGTGGAGTTGATGTCTACACAGACCCTGGGTCTGGCCTATCTCGAGGAGATGAAGCTCGAGGAGGCCGAAAGGGAGTTCACAAAATTCATCGAGCTGGCTCCGGAGGACAAGCTGGGCTATGCCAACCTCGGATTGGTATACCTTCGAATGGGAAAATACGATGAATCAGAATCTCTGCTGGTCAAGGCAAGAGAGATCGATCCGAACGACCCGGAGGTGAACCTGCTGTTGGGGACCGTGCTGCGCATGAAGGGAGAAAGCGAAAAGGCGATTCAAGTGCTGGAGGAGACGGTCAAGACCAATCCCGATCATCCCAAGGTCCTGTTTGAGCTCTGCGAGCTCTATGCCCCGGATCCCAGCGAAGAAGCTAAGAGCAGGAGGCAGGAGCACCTGGTCAGGCTGAAAGATAACACGCCGGGAAACCTGGTACCGCTGATCCTGCTGATCGATTCCTACATCAAGGCAGGCGATGCCAAAGCTGCTTTGGAAGAGTTGGAGAAGCTTCCCGCCCAGTTCCCTGAGTTCCCGCAGGAGTCAATGCCCTATTACGACGAGGCACTGGGCCTGCTGCAGGAAGGCAATGCGGAGAAGGCCCTGATCCCCTTCACCGTTTTTCACAACTACCAAAAAGTGACCTATCCATACCAGTCCGGCATGACCCAACTGAAGGGTCCCGGAGAGTCCGCGCTGGGCATTCCACTGATCAATTACAGTGATCAACCCTCGGGTGCCGAAGTTTCTGAGGGCGCGATCCTTGACGTCATTAAATTCACAGAAGTCGCTGAGAGCGCGGGAATCAGATTCCCAGGCTCGGATTCAGCGGATCTGGCAGGGAACATTCCATTGGTTCACCATGCAACGGGTGATTTTGACGGAGACGGGGACGTTGACATATACCTGGGGACCTACGATACTTCTACCGGTGAGTCCCACAGTCATTTGTTTCAAAATGAGCTCGGGCGCTACCAGGACGTAACCTCTTCCTTCGGGTTAGAGCACGAAGGCAACGAGAGGTCGGCCACCTTTGCCGATTTTGACAATGACGGCTTTCTCGACCTCATGATCACCGGGGAACAGGGAGGCGTGCTTTACTACAACGCCGGGAAAGGAGAGTTTAAGAATCTTACGGAGGATGCGGGCCTTGAGAACGTCTCGGACGGCAGGCAGACCCTATTCGCAGACCTCGATCACGACGGGGACCTCGACATGTTCATCCCGCGAGCGGGAAAGAACAGGGTCCTGAGAAACAACGGGGACATGAGCTTTTCAGAGCTTCCCGAGAGCATGGGCATGGCAGGCACGGAGGAGGTGGTCAGCAAGGAGGCCCTGTTCGGGGACTTTGATGATGACGGTGACCTCGATCTCTTCGTGGTCAATGAGAATGCCCCCAGTGCGATGTATCTGAATGAAAGACAGGGAAGATTCGCCAGGGCTGAGATCCCGGGCGAACTGGCCGCGGAGTCCGGATCGGAGGCAGCCGCAGTGGGAGATTACAACAATGACGGGTTGCTGGACATTGCCATCGCAGCGACCGGAAAGGGCACCCTGAGGCTGTTCACCAATGAAGGGGAGGGGGTTTTTGTACAGAACAAATCAGCAGGCTCCTCCATGCAGGGCTTATCAGAATTGAGCATCAAAGACTTGGAATTCGTCGATTTTGACAATGACGGCTACCTTGACCTCGTCGTTGTTGGCAGGCCATCTGCCGCAAATGGCAGGGGAATCTACCTGTTGCACAACGAGGGGGACGGCAGTTTTGCAGACCTGAGCCGCCTGTTGCCTGAGGGATCCGGTTCCTACGGGCAAATATCGACCTTCGATTACAACGAGGATGGTGACGCAGACCTGCTTCTGTCGGGTTTGAACGGAGGCGTTTCCCTGCTGAGAAACGACGGGGGGAACATGAATCACTATGTGAGCATGAAGCTGGTAGGGCTTCGAACCGGAAGTGCCAAGAACAACTACTTCGGGATCGGATCCAAGGTGGAGATGCGGGCCGGGGACCTCTATCAGAGCGCAGTGGTCACTCGTCCTGACATAACCTTTGGCCTGGGAAGCCGCTCCAAGGCCGACGTCGTGCGGATCACCTGGACCAACGGGGTGCCGCAGAACATCGTTCTTCCGGATTCCGACCAGTCCTTCGTGGAGGAACAGACCCTCAAGGGCTCCTGTCCTTTCCTCTACACCTGGGACGGCGAGCAATACACCTTCGTCAAGGACATCACCTGGAGGAGCGCCCTCGGAATGCCTTTGGGGATCATGGGTGAGGACAGGGCCTATGCCTTCCCCGACGCCTCGGACGACTATATCCTCATACCGGGGGATCTCATGAAGCCCAGGGATGGAAAGTATTCTTTGAAGATCACCTCCGAGCTTTGGGAGACCATTTACATGGACCGGGTAAGGCTGGTGGCCGTTGACCACCCGGAATCGGTGGAGGTCTTCGTGCCGGAGCAGTTCTCTCCGCCACCATTCCCGGGCCTCGAGCTGCACCAGGTGACCCACAGGGTCTATCCGGTCAGTGCAAAAAATGAAAGGGGACTGGACGTGCTGGATCTTATAATGCAGAAGGATGACCGGTACATAAGCCAGTTCAAAAAGGGAAAATACCAGGGACTTGCGGAAATGCATGAACTGATCCTTGATCCGGGCATGCAGGTGGATCCCAAATCGCTCAGGCTTTTCCTCAGGGGATGGATCTTTCCCACGGACGCGAGCATCAATGAGGCCCTGTCACAGTCGGATCGCCACGCGCTGTTGCCGCCCTCGATAGAGGTGATCAACGAAAATGGCGAATGGGAAACCGCGATCGCACAGCTAGGATTCCCCATGGGCAAGGACAAGACCGTCATCGCGGATCTCTCGGGATTGATAAAAAGCGCGGACAGGAGGATCAGGATCAGGACCAACATGGAGATCTACTGGGATGAGATTTTCTTCTCTTCCGGGCAGCCGGCCCTTGACAAGGAGGCTCCCATGGTCACGACTTTCATGGAGCCGGTCAGCGCCGACCTGCAGTACCGGGGCTTTTCAAAAATGTATCGCAAGGGCGGACAGAATGGACCGCACTGGTTTGACTATTCACAGGTCAGCCGGGAGAAGAAATGGATCGACCTGAAGGGAAGTTACACCCGATACGGTGAAGTTCTGGACCTGCTGCTTGCATCGGACGACCTCTACGTGATCTCCAACTCGGGGGACGAGATGAGCCTGGAATTCGATCAAAGTGCTTTGCCTGCTTTGAAGAAGGGCTGGAAACGAGATTTCCTGATCCACAGCGTAGGCTGGGTCAAGGACGGCGACATGAACACAGCACACGGAAGCACGGTTGAGCCCTTGCCCTATCACGGGATGCGTGCTTATCCGCCGGCACCGGGAGACAGCTACCCGCAGCGGGATGAGTTGAAGGGCTATCATGAAGTGTACAATACCCGGGTGGTTCACAATGAAAACAACAGGGAGGATCTTCGACCGCTTGCCCAGGGCTCGGACAAATGACAGACCATGAGAAACGCGCATAGCCCCATGATGATTTTCCTTTTTTGTGCCTTCGCCCTGAATGCGCTGAGGTCCGAAAGCCAGGAAGTCCGGTTCACCGAAGTCTCGAAGGAGGCGGGGATCGACTTCGCCTACACCTTTGGCGATCTTAACTACGAGAACATACTCGAGAGCAGCGGGTCGGGGGTCACCGTCTTCGATTACGACAACGACGGCGACATGGACCTGTATCTGCTCAACGGAACCTATCTTGAGGGCATCTCGGATGCAGGAGGGAAGAAATTCGAAGGGACGGCGAACAGTTTGTATCGGAACAACGGGGACGGGACCTTCAGCGACGTATCGGCAGAGTCCGGCCTGGATGATCGCAACTGGGGCATGGCCGCATCCCCCGTGGACCTGGACAATGACGGCAACCAGGACCTGTTCCTTTTGAATTACGGTCCCAACGTCTTTATGAAGAACAATGGCGACGGGACCTTTTCGGATGTCACGGAAGAGCTGGGCCTTTCAGGGCCAAAGGAACTGAACGGTTTTGTCAAATGGAGCATAGGGGCTCCTTTCTGGGACCAGAACGGGGATGGGAGGCTCGATGTGATGGTGGGCAATTTCCTGGCCTTTGACCCGGCCTACGTCTCTGCGGAGGCTCCTGGCATGATGCCCCACCCCTCGGAATACCGGGGGCAGGCAAGCCTGTTGTACGAGCAGCAGCCCGATGGTTCCTTCAGGGAGGTAACCGATCGCTACGGGCTTTTCTACCCGGACTCGAAATGCATGGGCCTGTCGGTCTTTGACTTTGACAGGGACGGCGACCTGGACATCTTCCAGGCCAATGACCACCAGGAGAACTTCCTCTTTCGAAATGACAGGGGAGCCTATTCCGAAGTGGGGATCGCAGCAGGAATCGCGACCAACAGCAACGGACAGGAAACGGGATCCATGCACGCCACCCTGGGTGACGTGGACGGAGACGGCTTGATCGACATCCTGGTCACGGACCTCAAATACGGCGCCCTCTACAGGAACCTGGGGAACGGGCTTTACGAGGACATCACCGAATCGAGTGGGATGGCGGGCCCTATGAAGGGCAAGGGATGCTGGGGAGCTTCCTTTCTGGACTACGACAATGACGGGGACCTGGACCTGGTCACGGCCAATGGAACGGCTGAAGAACTGATCCTGCAGCCCCCCCTGCTGCTTGAGAACGACGGGTCCGGAAAGTTCACGGACAAAGGGAAGGAAGCAGGGGCCTATTTCGGCACCAGGAGATCGGGCCGGGGACTGGCCGTTTTGGATTACGACAACGACGGGGACATGGACGTGCTTATCTCTCACGTCGACCTGGAAGCCACACCTGCCCTGCTGCGCAATGAAGGAGGCACCGGGAATCACTGGCTGGGGGTGACCCTGGAAGGACAGCATGGGCTGAGCAGCGGGATGGGAGCCTATCTGACCGTGGTGGCAGAGGGTAAGACCCAGGTGCTGGTGAACCAGTGGTCCATGGGCTACCTGTCGAACAACGACCCGCGAATCCACGTAGGATTGGGCAAGGCAGGACTTGTGGACCGGCTTGTGGTCACCTGGCCCGATGGCAGTGAACAGGAGTTCAGGAATCTGGAAGCAGATCGCTATATTAGAATAAACAAGGAAAAAGGGTTGATGAACCCATAAAATGAAAAGAATATGAACCATGAGTACATAGGGAAGGTCGTGGACCTGACCCGACCCGAGAAGAACATCATTTACAACATGAGCCACGAGGAGGCCGTAAAGCGCGTGAATTCAGGAGACCTGGAAGCGGTCAGGGAGATCGACGGGCAGTTTTGCCTGGTCGCGGTCCAAGGAAAGACCATTCGAATGGCGCGGTCGATAGGGAGGCCCATCCGTTATTTCATCGCCAAGCTCGAGGCAGGTCCTCAGTTGGTCATCGCGGAGCGGATCGACACGATCTACGAGTACCTGAAGAAGGAGGGAATGGACGACCAGTTTCACCCTTCCTATACCCGAATGGCGCCTGCTCACTACATCACCCGTATCGAGCTGCTGGGCTGCCCCGATCCCAACCCGATCTATGACAGGTTCTTCACTCCAAAGAGGAACCGGTACGGGAAGGACAAGCTGGAGGAGATCGCGGTCAACTACATGGGCACCCTCTACAATGAGATCAAGAAATGGTTGCAGCACAAGGCCACTACAGGCCCGATAGGGGTTACCTTTTCGGCCGGGATAGACAGCGGGTCCGTGTTCCTGCTGACCTACCATGCCCTGAGGGAACTCGGGGAAAGTCCGTCACGCCTGAAGGCCTTCACGCTCTCGGTCGAAGGGGAAGGGGCCGACCTGCTGCAGGCCAGGAAATTCCTGGCAGCACTTGACCTGGAGATCTTCCTGGAACCGATTGAGCTGGACTACGCCTCACTCGACTGGAAGGAAGCCGTGCGGGTCGTGGAGGACTACAAACCCCTTGACATACAGTCTGCCACAATGAACCTGGCCCTGCTCAAGGGCATCCGGGCCAAGTACCCCGACTGGAAACACATCATAGACGGGGACGGAGGAGACGAGAACCTCAAGGACTACCCGATCGAGGAGAACCCCGAACTCACCATACGAAGCGTGCTCAACAACCTGATGCTCTACCACGAGGGCTGGGGAGTCGAATCGATCAAGCATTCCCTGACCTATTCGGGAGGCCTAAGCAGGGCCTATACCCGGACCTGCTCTCCGGCGGATCTGCTCGGGTTCGAAGGCTTCAGCCCCTACACCCTGCCGAACGTCATCGAGATCTCGGAGGGAATCCCCTATATAGAGATGACCGACTGGGACCACGAGCGTCTCTACGAGCTCAAGGGCAAGGTGGCCCGGATCGGGGTGAAGGCGGTCACGGGAATGGACATGCCCGTATTCGAGAAAAGGCGCTTCCAGCACGGCGTGACCACCGAGGATCTCTTCGAGCGGCACTTCCCGGACAAGGACATCGTCTACCGTAAGGAATTTCATTCCCGGTATGAATGATTTTGCCCCGGAAAAGAAAGGCAGCGACTGGATCCTCTCGCACAGGGGGCAGAAAAATGAGTTGAACCCGCACAGGCCCTATGCCTGGTTGGTGGAGAAGGAACTAAGCTCTTCGGGCAGGCTCGAGGACACGGGGATCATTTTCCTGACGAACAAGGAATGCTCCTTCAAGTGCCTGATGTGTGACCTGTGGAAGAACACCACGGAGTCAACGCCTCCTGGAGCCATACCTGAGCAGATCGAATGGGCCCTTTCCCGCATGCCCTCAACAGTGAAGCACCTCAAGCTGTACAACAGCGGAAGCTTTTTTGATGAGAAGGCCATTCCCCTGTCCGATCACCCTCGTATCGCGGAGCTCACGAGGGGTTTTGAAACGGTGATCGTCGAGAGTCATCCCAACCTGGTGGGCCAACGGGTCCTGGACTTCAGGGACAGGCTGACAGGCGATCTCGAGGTGGCCATGGGACTGGAAACAGCCCATCCAGAGATTCTTGAGCGCCTGAACAAGCAGATGACCCTGGAGGATTTCAGCCGGGCTGCAGAGTTTTTGCGGGCCAACCGGATCAGGTTTCGCGCTTTCATCTTGCTCAGACCGCCTTTCCTGACGGAAGAAGAGGGTATCTACTGGGCCAAAAGGTCCCTGGACTTCGCCTTTGACTGTGGGGCCGATTGCTGCACAATAATCCCGGTGCGGGGAGGAAATGGCGCCATGGAGGAGTTGA
>CAZAZM010000031.1:0-31960 GCA_964489625.1 uncultured Flavobacteriaceae bacterium | reverse complement strand
TGGCCTTCAGCATGCATGTTCCCGAAGAGCCTCCCATCTCGGCCAAGATCCCTTCAAAGCCCAAGGGGGCGGAATGGGCGGACGAGCCCAGGATGACCGACAGGCTCAAGCACGAGGCAGACGGCAGGGGCTATATCCAACCGGGTTACAACCACATTTTCATCCTGCCCTCTTCGGGCGGTGCCGTAAGGCAACTGACCCAGGGCAACTTCCATCATGCAGGCACCCTATCCTGGTCACCAGACGACCGGTTCATCTATTTCTCAGCAAACCGGAACGAGGACTGGGAGTATGATTTCAGGAATTCAGAGGTGTACCGGCTCGAGCTGTCCTCAGGGGAGGTTTCCGCTTTGACCAGCCGGAAGGGTCCCGATAGTTCCCCGGCGATCTCCCCCGACGGAAAGTGGATCGCCTACCTCGGGTTTGAAGACAAGGTCCAGGCCCATCAAACCACAAGATTGCATCTCATGGCGGCAGATGGAACGAATCAGAAGGTTCTGACCGATCAACTGGACAGGGATGTCTCCGACATCGTTTGGGACAGCGAGGGCAAGGGCATATACTTCATGTATGATGACAAGGGAAACACCAAGATAGGATACATCACAACAGGAGGAAAACTGTCCAAAATAGCAGATAATGTAGGGGGGACCACGATCGGCCGGCCCTATGCCAGTGGCTCTTTCTCGGTATCCGAAAGCGGGCTGATCGCCTATACGCACACAAGGCCTGAGCACCCCTCAGACCTGGCCCTGGCCGGCGGGAAATCGGCAAGGAGGCTCACCAACCTCAATGAGGGCCTGCTTGAGCACAGGAACCTGGGAAAGGTGGAGGAAGTCTGGTACAAGAGCAGCGTGGACCAACGCGACCTGCAGGGCTGGATCGTATATCCGCCCAACTACGACTCCAGCCAGAAATACCCGATGATGGTCGAGAACCATGGGGGTCCCATCCTCAATTACGGGGATCGCTTCTCCGCAGAGATGCAGCTCTACGCCTCGGCGGGTTACATCGTCTTCTATCCCAATCCAAGGGGTAGCACCAGCTATGGAGAAGAATTCGCCAACCTCCTGTACAACAACTATCCCGGCGAAGATTACAACGATGTCATGGACGGGGTCGACCTGCTCATTGAAAGGGGCCTGGCCCACGAGGACCAGCTCTTTGTGACCGGTGGAAGCGCTGGCGGGATCATGACGGCCTGGATCATAGGCAAGAATGACCGCTTCGAAGCCGCAGTGGTCGCCAAACCTGTGATGAACTGGATAAGCAAGACCCTGGTGGCCGACAACTACTACTATTACGCGGATTCGCGCTATCCTGGGCAGCCCTGGGAGAACTTTGAGACCTATTGGAAGTTCTCTCCCATTTCCCTCGTCGGAAATGTCAAGACCCCGACCCTGGTCATGGTGGGGATGGATGACCTGAGGACTCCTCCCAGCGAAGCGAAACAGCTGTATCACGCACTCAAGATCAGGAAGATAGAGACCCTTTTGATGGAAATCCCGGAGGCGGGTCACGGAATTGCCGCCAAGCCGAGCAACCTGATACGAAAGGTGGCCAACACGGTGGCCTGGTTCGACAAATACAGAAAACAGGACTGATATGGAAATAGTCGTCAAATCATTCGGGGCCCTTTTCGGTCTCGCATCGATCATTCTCGGGGCCTTCGCGGCCCATCGCTTCCGAAAGGTGTTGTCACAGGAGGTTCTGCAGAGCTTCGAGACCGGCATCAGGTATATGATGTATCATGCGATCGCCCTGCTGGTATTGGGCTTTCATCTGAACTTTCTCAGCCTGGGCCAGCGGCTCACGGCCCTGTTCATGATCTCAGGTGTAATATTGTTCTCCTTCAGCATCTTCGGGCTTTGCTACGGGGCCTACAAAAAGATCAATCTGCGCTTCCTGGGGCCCGTGACGCCCATAGGGGGCCTGCTTATGGTGGTCGCCTGGGTGCTGTTGTTCACCCAGTTCATTCTTGGCTTCTGATCTGAAAGATCAGGCTTTGTTCTTGGCTTCGATCCACTTGGAAAGGTACTTGGTGCTCAGCGCCCCGTGATGCCAGAGCAGAGCGCCGGTCAGATTGCGATTTCGATGGGCGGAAAGCTCCGCGCTGAGCTCCTCCAGCCGGATCCTGAAATTTTCCTCGAACGGCTCTTTGAGGAACCTGCTTCTCAGCAGCTCGAAACCTCTTTGTTGACAATCCTTCCAGATCTCCTCCTGCTCGTACAGATCCACGGCCAGTCCTGCGAATTCTTCGGGGTCCTCTGTCACATAACCGTTCCAGTCCATGTCTCCCGACATGCCCTCGGCGCCGATCGGGGTGGTCACGTTGGGTATGCCGAACAGCATGGAGTCGATCAACTTTCCCTTCAAACCCGCGCCATAGCGCAAGGGTGCCAGGCATACCCTGTGCCTTGCGCAGGCCTCCCTCTTTGAATCGGCCCAACCTCGGACCAGGAACCCTGTGCCCGGATCGTTCATGCTCTCCCCGAAGCTGCCCCCGTATGCTCCGTATACGTGCAGATTGGCCTGGGGAAGCCTCCTCCGGATCAGGGGCCAGATTCGCTCCTTAAGGAAAAGGACCGCATCCTTGTTGGGCCCGTGCTTCCAGTTCCCCATGCACATGAAATCCCGGCGTTCCGAAAAATCGGGAAGTGCTGCCCCGTCACCGATCTCATCCCCTTGAACCAGGAAGGGAAGATAGTGAAGCAGTCTTTCGTCAATTCCAAAATGCTCCGTCAGGAGCTCCAGTTCGAACTCGGAGATGATGAGGCTCAGGTCGCTCCTGAACACGCTGGCCAGTTCGCTCAGAGCGGTCTCATTCAGCAGGTGCCTTTTGAAATCCGGGGTCCCTTCGCTCAGAGCCATTCTGCGCGCCTCTCTCAACAGGTGCAGATCCTCGGTGTCGAGGATGCGGATCGCGGATGGGCATTGCTCCCTGACCCGCCAGGAAAACTGCTCTTCGGTGACAAAACGGTCAAAGATGACCAGGTCAGGACCCAGCTTTTCCACCCAGGAGTCGAAGCTGCTGTCGTTGAGCTCTATCCTGTGTGAGATCACTCCATAGGGCTCGAGAGGGCAGGAGTGTTCCCCCTGGGCAGCTGTGCTCGCAAAGTGCAGCTCCCATCCGCCTTCAGAGAAAAAGCGAATGAGCTGCATCATCCTGCTTCCTGCCGCGGTGGTGTCCGGCTCCGGCCAGACCAAGCCAATTATGAGGGCTTTTGACTTCATTGAAAGGAGATCCTGTAATCGCATCCTTCACGATATCTTTCACATCCATAGGCGGTGCGCCCTTTTATCAACCTCCCTTTTCCGCATTTTGGACAGAGACTCCCTGCTACGGCTTCACCTCCCGACCTTTTCCCTGACCGGACTTCATACACCAGTTGATCCACCATTCTCTTCATGCTGGAGACAAAGTGAGCAGGGGAGTAGGTCCCGTCTTCGATCTCTCGCAGCCGCTTTTCCCAGATTCCCGTCAGCTCCGGCGATTTGAGCAGTGGGTTATCGATCAGCCGGATCAGGCTGATACCGGTTTCAGTGGGAAGGATCTGCTTTTTGTTCCTCCTGATGTAGTTCCTCTTGAACAGGGTCTCGATGATGTTGGCCCGGGTTGAAGGGCGTCCTATTCCATTGGCCTTCATCAACTCCCGCAACTTCTCATCCTCGATCTGCTTGCCCGCGGTCTCCATGGCCCTCAGCAGGCTGGCTTCGGTGAAATGCCTTGGGGGCTTGGTCTCCTTTTCCTGGAAGGCGGGCTCATGCGGACCTCTTTCCCCGGCTTTGAAGTCCGGCAGGACGGGCTGATCTTCCTTGTCCTCACTGGCCCCTGGCTGCAAGACGACCCTCCATCCCGGTTCGAGGATCTGCTTGCCCGAAGTCCGGAACGAAATGCCTGCAGCCTGCCCCTTGATGACGGAATTGGCCACCCGGCAGTCAGGGTAGAAAATGGCCAGGAAGCGGCGAACGATGATGTCGTATACCCTTTGCTCCCTATCGGGAAGGTCCTTCTCTTCTCCGGTGGGGATGATGGCGTGGTGGTCGGTCACCTTCTTGTCCTGGAATACCCTCCTGGGCTTCCTGATCTTCTTGCCCCTCAAGACTGCTGTCTCTTCGGAATAACGGGACAGGCCGGCAAGGATCGACGGCACTTTCTTATAGACGTCACCAGGAAGGAAGGTCGTGTCCACCCGGGGATAGGTGATCAGCTTCTGCTCATAGAGGCTCTGGGCGATCTTGAGCGTATCTTCTGCCGTATAACCGAACTTCTTGTTGCAATAGACCTGCAGCCCGGTCAGGTCGAAGAGTTTGGGAGCGTATTCCAGGCCCTTCTTCCTCTCGGCCGATACGATTTCAAATTCATCTTGGCTCACCTTTTCGAACAGGGCCTGGCCCTGCGACTGATCCGAGAACCTGCCTTCCTCGCAGGAGAAGACCGTGTCCCGGTAGGTAGTCTGCAGGGTCCAATAGGGCTCCGGCTTGAAATTCACGATGCTCAGGTAGCGCTCCACGATCATGGCCAGGGTAGGGGTCTGCACCCGCCCCACGGAGAGAACCTGTTTGGGCCTGGCGTAGGTCAGGGTATACAGACGCGTGGCGTTCATCCCCAGGATCCAGTCACCTATCGCCCGGGAATACCCCGCATAGTAGAGATTGTCGAACTCTGAAGAGGGCTTGAGGCGTTCGAAGCCTTCGCGTATGGCCTCTGTGGTCAGTGAAGAGATCCACAGTCGTTTGATGACGCCCCGGTAGCCTCCCTGGTCCAGGACCCAGCGCTGGATGAGCTCGCCTTCCTGTCCGGCATCGCCGCAATTGATCACTTCCCGGGCCTCACCAAGCAACTTCCTGATGACTCCAAACTGCTTTTCAATGCCCTTGTCGGACACAACTTTGACCCCGAACTTTTCGGGCAGCATGGGCAGGCTGTTAAGGTTCCAGCTTTTCCAGTGGGATTTGTAGTCATGGGGCTCCAGCAGGCTGCACAGGTGCCCAAAGGTATAGGTTACCCTGAAACCATTGCCTTCAAAATATCCGTCCTTCCTCTGGCTGGCACCAATCACTTTTGCTATCTCCGAGGCAACGCTTGGCTTCTCGGCAATACATAACTTCATATACGCTTGGGACAAAGCGCGAAATTAGAAAAAATACTTCGATTATCCTCCGTTGATGATGGCTTCCGGTATGATGAAGTACTCGAAGTCATTGACCGAGACCTCCCACTCGTCACCCTGCTTCACAGAGCTGACCTTGAGGCTCTTGTCCCGGGCAGTAACGCTTTCTCCCTTGAAGACGAGCACCCTTTTATCCCCGCCGGGAGTAGAGATGTGCACCTCTGCATCATTAAGCCCGTGCCTGATCACTCCAAAATCACAGGTAGCCGAACCTTTGGCATCGGTCCCTACGGAGCAACGGGTCAAACCGGTGGCGTGAAACTCGGTGCCCGCGACCTTGGCGTCATGAGCTGATACGGGAGTTCCCATAATGCTAACTTCCAGGCTAAAATCAGCCTTTTCATTTCTGCGTGCAGCGCTGCGCATCAGGTACACCCTGACCCTGTAGGTGCCGTCCTGTGGGAGCACACCAGACCATTCATTTCCGTCGATCTGCCCGACGAACAAGGCCGTTTCCGAGCCTGGAGGGAGCACATTGAAATAATTTGCCCCATGGGCAGTTTCAAGATTGACCGCCATGGTCTGCCCGGCCCTCGCGCCCAGGGTGTAATCGATTGTCTCATACCCGGTAACCGAGCCTTTGATCACGGCCGATGAAGCACCGCGCTCAAAATGGACAGGAACCTCGGTGATGGGAGTCTGCGCATTGGCCAGCGAGGTCAATGCGAACAAGAAAACGAAGCTAAGTTTTTTTAAAGGGTTCATGATTGAAATAGTTTAGGTTTGACATTCATATTGCTCAATTCCCGGGCTGGCGGATCTCAAAGCCCTCGGCCAGTTTGGCCTGGGCAACTCGTTCCCTCACTTCTTCCAGGAGTTTCTTGGAGTCATAGATGATACCGTCCTTGATGGTGTATTTCACGCCTCCTGCGCGAACCACCTTGTTCTCTTCGGTCAGTTTGATGGCGCCTGTGCCATAGAGGACCTTGAGGTTCTCCAAGGGATTCTCTTCTACAAGGATCATATCAGCCAGCTTCCCGACCTGGATAGACCCGATCTGGTCATCCATCTTGAGGGCCTCGGCCCCGTTAAGCGTCGCGGCCCTTATCACCTCCAGGGGATGGAACCCGGCCTCGCGAAGCAGCTCCAGCTCACGGATGTATGCAAAGCCGTAAAGCTGGAAAATAAAGCCTGAATCGGAGCCCGCGGTCACCCGCCCCCCACGGTTCTTGTATTCGTTGACAAAGGTCATCCAGAGGCTGTAGTTCTTCTTCCAGGCGATCTCCTGCTCGGTTCCCCAGTAATGCCAGTAGGAGCCATGAGAGATCTTGCTCGGCTGAAAAAAGCGCCAGAGGGAGGGCAGGGTGTAGTCTTCATGCCATTCTGCCCGCCTGGCCCTGTGCAGGTCACGGCTGGCCTCGTAGATATTGAAGGTCGGATCGAGGGTGAAATCGAGCTCAAGCAGCTCGTTCATGACCGCATTCCATTTTTCCGAATAGGGCTTGGCAGCCTGCTCCCATAGTCTTCCGGCCTGCTCGAAGCGATGCTGCTCGTTGTTGTAGTTGTAGTCCAGCGGATAGTCCTGAACGGTGCGGTCCTCGAACAGGGCTTCCGGAAGCCCGTACCAGTGTTCCATGCTGGTCAGGCCCGCGCGTGCAGAGTGAAGGACATTCCATCGAGCAACGCTCATCTGGGCATGATGACAGGCAGAGCCCAGGCCGAGCTTCCTGTTTTCATCCAGGGCAGCCGCCATTATCTCGGGTTCGGCCCCGAAGAACTTGATCCCGTCCGCGCCACGCTTCGCGTTGGCCCGGACCCATTCCCTGGCCTTTTCCGCGGTGTTGATGGGCTGGTCGTTCAGTGGGTTGAAGGATTCGCTCACCTGCCCAAAGCCCGTGTAGGAGACTATTCTCGGGGCGGTGATCTTGTTTTCCGCGCTCAGCTTCTTCAGGTTTAGCGCATAGTCGATTCCCCGTCCGCTTGGCTCTCTCACCGTAGTGATCCCATGCGCCATCCAGAGTTTGAAAACGTAGTCGGAATCTGCTCCCTGGGCTTCTCCGCCAATGTGACCGTGCATGTCAACGAAGCCCGGAAGGACGTACATGCCGCTGGCATCGATCTCCTTTCCACCCTTCGCTAGAGAGGGACGGTCTGAGGGTCGGATCTCAACCCCGGGATAACCCACCACTGCTACCTTGCTGATTCGATTCCCTTCCACGACGATGTCCACCGGGCCCGTGGGAGGGGCCCCGTTCCCATTGATCAGGGTTGCCCCCCTTATGATCAGCTGATTGAAAGGGCCTTCACTGTGATCTCCTTCGCTTTGAGCGAACAGGACAAAGGGACCGAGCAGGAGCAGCAGGCAGGTCTGCAGGTAAATTTTCTTGAGCATCTGGTTGATTTTAATGAGACTAAAAATACGAATCTATTCCAACCGATCTCAATTGAACCGTTTTTTTTAGGTCGGCGGCAAGGCTTTACTTACATTTGAGCAAATAATCAAATCTGCATCCATGGGAAATTTTAAGATCGTCTGGGGATTGGCCATAACACTTATGCTGTCTATGAATGTGCAGGCACAAAGCCCCGATCATGAAGCCGTCCGCAAGGTCATAGACCAGCTGTTTGAAGGAATGCGCGAAGGGGACAGCTCCAAGGTCTCAAGCCTGTTCCATCCGGAAGTGAGAATGATGACCTCCTACCGGACGGAAGACGGGACGCCTATCCTCAAAGAAGGGCCCCTCGGGGATTTTCTCAATGCCATAGGCACGCCCCATCCGGAGGTCTGGAATGAGGAGATCTGGGACACAGAGATCGCCATTGATGACGACCTGGCCCAGGTATGGACGAATTATGCCTTTTATGCAGGGGAGAAGTTCAGCCACTGTGGGGTCGATGCCTTTCAACTGGTCAGGGGAGCGGATGACCGATGGCGTATCATCCACCTGGTGGACACCCGAAGAAGGGAGCCCTGCGAACGGCCCTGATCACTTGCGGCCGAGTTTGATGACCTTGCCCCCCCGGAGAACCGTCAGCTCTATAGGAGAGTTGGTCTCCCTGCGTTCAATGGTCCTGGATATCTCAAGCAGGGCTTCGTCATTTTCTTCGAACTTCACCCCATTGATGGCAAGAATGATGTCACCGCCAACGATGAATTTCTTCTCGTTGATGGTCATTTCCAGGTCTCCGTCTTCAAGACCGAGCACCCCGAAGGGAGAGACCTTGACCACGCGCTGCACCAGCAGGCCGCTTTCCTGGGGCAGGTTGAAAACGCGGGCCAGTTTGCCGGTCAGAGGCACCAGGTCCGTTCCGTTCCAAATGATCCTCTTCTCGAACAACAGTTCGCGGGTGATGTTGGAAGAGGCGGCAAATCCAATTCCCTGGAACCCCCCGGATTGGGTGAGTATGTTGCTGACGACCCCGATCACCTCGCCCTTCATATTGAACATGGGGCCCCCCGAGTTTCCCGTGTTGATGGCTGCATCGGTTTGAATGTACTCCGAATTGGTGAAGGGATTCTTGTCCTTCTTATGATCGATTATCCCGCTAACATAGCCTGATGAAAGAGAATGGCCCAGGCCGTAGGGCGCCCCAACGACGAAGACCTGGTCTCCGACCTGTACCTGGTCAGAATCAGCGAGTGGCACGGTAACCGCATTCTTTTTGGGCCAGATCAGTTCTAGCAGGGCCACGTCGGCGGTAGCATACGCCGAGATCACCTTGGCAGGAATGGTTTCCCCATCCACGAACTGGACATTGACCTTTTCCGCAACCTTCACTACATGAGCCGCGGTGATCACCTCGGTCTCCGAGATCAGGAAACCTGACCCCAGCCCACCCGCGGTAACTGCCTTGGTGTTTTTCCCCGAGCTTACCAGCTCTTTCTGTTCCGTCATGATCACCACCACGGCGGGGTTCGTTTTCTTGTAAAGCTCTGTCAGTGACTGCGCATTCAAACTCGTGCTCAGTACAAGGAATAAAATCAGGATGGTTCTCATTTGTATTTTTATTCAAAAATAACCAATTGGACGCGTATAGTAGCAGGGTTCTCAAAACTTGCTACATTAGTTGAAATCCCAGGCCCATGAGAACCGGAAAAATGTGCAAGTCGAACAGGTCAACGCTGAAAATCATCCTGTTGATCGCGCTGACAGTCAACCTTGTATTTGGTTGCATACAGAATTCCGGACCGAAGCCATCCTTTGTTCACCAAATCGATACCTCCCAGAAGCCCTGAAATCGTTCAGTCTGCAGGGTAATGTGACGAAACTCACCTTTTGGCTTAGGGGCACTCATTATATTTGATGCAGTGCGGTCACCAAATGCATCCGCGAAATCAGAGCATTGAAAAGATTCAGGTCCCATTTTGCAGTCATATCCATATTATCCCTGCTGGCAGGCATGCCCGTAGTCTGGTCTCAGGACAGCCGGGACCTGGAAACATGGACCTCGGCTGAATTTCGGTACAGACCGTCGGCTCACTGGCGATTGGGGATCGAAGGGCAGCTTCGGCTAAACGAGAATTCCTCAGAGGTGGACGCCTACTTCACCGAAATAACCGGAGGCTACGAACTGGCCAGGAACCTTTGGCTGATCGGAGGGTTTCGCCTGATCCGAAAAATAGACGAGGAGCACGGTTCCCGCAAGCACCAGAATCACGTCCGGCTGCATTTGGATGCCAAATACAGTTATGACCTGGAC
The DNA here is from genome assembly GCA_964489625.1 of uncultured Flavobacteriaceae bacterium. Classification (GTDB taxonomy): domain Bacteria; phylum Bacteroidota; class Bacteroidia; order Flavobacteriales; family Flavobacteriaceae; genus Lutimonas. The sequence continues at coordinate 22,145 of CAZAZM010000031.1, read as the reverse complement.
AGATGGAATTTGAATGCCCGATTCCGGTATCAGACCAGGGACGAATTGGGTGTTTCCAACGAACAGGGGGATTTTGCGGATAATTATTTGAGGCTAAAGCTGGGTGCGGGGTACAACATCAGAAAATGGAGCCTGGATCCCCAGATCTCCACAGAGATCTTTCATCACTCCGAAAAAAACGAGGAGTACGGGTTCAACAAATTCAGGGTTTCAGTCGGCACGGAATACAGTTTTAGGAAACTGGGAAAACTGGGCCTGTTCTATCGCTATGAACACGAGATCAATACCGAGGAACCCCGGACAACGGACATCATCAGAATACAGTATGTCTACACCCTGAAGGGCTATTAGTTCGGGATGAAAGTTTGTAACATTCGGCTCAGGCTATTTCGGCAAGATTCCCTAATTTCATCAACTCAATCCACAAAAACACTTACACAATGAAAAATACAAGCAGAGGTCTTTTGCTGATTTTCCTTTTGGCGGGCGCATTTCATTCGCTCCTGGCCCAAAACGTAGATTCAGACACATTTAAAGGTTTAAAATTCAGAAATATAGGGTCCGCACTAACCTCGGGCAGAATTGCCGACATTGCCATTCACCCGGAGAACGAGAACATTTGGTACGTTGCTGTCGGTTCGGGAGGAGTTTGGAAGACAGAGAACTCAGCGACTACCTGGACCCCTGTTTTTGACAGGCAAAGCAGTTATTCCATCGGCTGTGTCACGATCGATCCCAACAACCCCCACCGCATCTATGTGGGCACTGGCGAGAACGTGGGCGGCAGGCACGTGGGTTTTGGAGACGGGATCTACAAGAGCGAAGACGAAGGCAAGACCTGGACCAACCTCGGGTTGAAGGCCTCCGAGCACATCTCGAAGATCCTGGTTCATCCATCCAACCCTGAGGTCATCTGGGTAGCGGCCCAGGGGCCCCTGTGGAGCAAAGGCGGAGAGAGAGGAGTGTACAAGAGCTCGGACGGAGGCAAGACCTGGAAGAGGACCCTGGGCGACGATGCCTGGACGGGAGCGACCGACCTGCTCATAGACCCAAGGAATCCCGACGTGCTGTATGCGGCCACCTGGCAGCGTCACAGAACCGTTGCCATGTACCTTGGTGGAGGGCCTGGCTCGGGCATACACAAATCCACGGACGGCGGGGAGACCTGGACGAAACTAACCCAGGGCATTCCCAAATCGAACCTGGGAAAGATCGGGCTGGCCATCTCTCATTTCGACCCCAATACGATCTATGCGGCGATCGAGCTGGACAGGACCCAGGGAGGAATATTCATCTCCAGAAACCAGGGCCTGACCTGGACCAAGCAATCCAACACGGTTTCAGGCGGGACGGGTCCGCACTACTACCAGGAGCTCTATTCCTCGCCACACCAGGATGGCAAGCTCTATCTCATGAACAATTACGTGCAGGTGTCTGACGATCACGGGAAGACCTTCTACAACATGAACGAGAAGAACAAGCACGTGGACAGCCATGCCGTGGCCTTCAAGAAATCAGACCCCAACTATCTGCTTTTCGGCACGGACGGTGGCCTTTACGAATCCTTTGACCTTACCGAAAAATGGAAATATGTGGGCAACCTGCCCATAACCCAGTTCTACAAGGTCGCGGTGGACGATTCGGAGCCTTTCTACAACGTCTATGGAGGAACCCAGGACAACGGCTCCCACGGAGGGCCTTCCAGGACCTTCAGCGCAGCGGGCATCAGGAACTCGGACTGGTGGATCACCCTGGGTGCGGACGGGCACCAGTCGGCGACGGAGCCGGGGAATCCCAATATCACCTACGGGGAGTACCAGAAGGGACGCCTGTGGAGGATTGACCAGACCACAGGCGAGACCGTCCTCATTCAGCCCCAGGCAAGGAAGGACGAGCCTTCGGAGCGCTTCAACTGGGACGCTCCGATCCTGGTGAGCCCTCACAAGCCCACCCGCCTGTACTTTGCCTCGCAGCGCGTCTGGAAGTCGGAGAACCGAGGCGATGACTGGGAGCCCATTTCCGGTGACCTGAGCAGGAATCAGAACAGGATCGAGCTGCCCATCATGGGAGGCCAGCAGAGCTGGGACAACGCCTGGGACGTGAAGGCCATGTCGCAGTACAACACGATCACCTCGCTCGCGGAATCACCCAAGCAGGAAGGCCTGATCTATGCGGGCACGGATGACGGAATCATCCAGGTCAGCGAGAATGGCGGAGGCTCCTGGACCAAGATCGAAGTAGGTTCGATCAAGGGCATCCCGGCCACGGCATTCGTCAACGACATCCGGGCCGACCTGTTCGACGCGGGTACCGTTTATGCCGCCCTGGACAACCACAAGTACGGAGACTTCAAACCCTACCTGATCAAGAGCACGAACAAGGGAAGGACCTGGGTCTCCATCAACGGGGACCTGCCGGGCAGATTGCTCACCTGGAGGCTGGTGCAGGATCACGTCAAAAAGGACCTGCTCTTCGCTGCAACTGAATTCGGCGTCTACTTCACCTACAACGGAGGGGCGAAATGGATACAGCTCAAAGGCGGGCTCCCCACGATCGCAATGAGGGACATCACCATCCAGCGCCGTGAGAACGACCTGGTCTGCGCCTCCTTTGGCCGCGGATTCTACATTTTGGATGACATAACACCCCTTAGAGATTTCGATCCCTCCAAGGCGAGTTCCGAAGTGGTCCTTTTCCCTGTCAAACCGGCCTACTGGTATGTGCCGAAAGATGCGGTTTACGGGCAGGGAGACGCGGATTACGCGGCGAAGAACCCTCCCTTTGGAGCCGTTTTCAACTATTACCTGCCGGATTCACTGGCTTCTTTGGAGGACATTCGAAAAGTGCGCGAGAAAAAGAGCGTGAGCTTCCCCGGATGGGAGGCGCTGGAGGAGGAGAGAAGGCAGCTCGGGCCCGAGATCATCCTGACCATTAAGGATTCCAGGGGACGACTGGTCCACACGGTGAAAGGACCGGGGAAGAAGGGCTTCAACCAGGCAAGCTGGGACCTGGCCTATCCTGACATGAGCGGGGAGTTGCTGGTGAAGAAGCCTCAAAGCTCCTGGGGAAGGAACAGCTTCATGGTGACCCCGGGCACCTACAGCGTGACGCTGGCCAAGCGGGAGAACGGAAAGGTGACCGAGCTGAGCCCGGCCAGAGAATTTGAGGTCGTGTCTGCCCGCGAAGGCGCACTGCCAAGGGCGAGCTTTGAAGAAATGGATGCGTTCAGGGACAAGTATTTCGACTTCAAGCAAAACCTTACCGCTGCCAGGCAGGTTTTGGAGAAAGACATGAAAATGATTGACGCGATGCATTCGGCCTTCGACAAGGCCCAGTCTCCAACACCTGAGCTGGCCTCAAAACTGGAGAAGGCAAGACAGGACCTGCTGAACCTGGATGAGCGGCTGACAGGCAACAAGACCCTGGAAGAGATCGGGGAGGCGGGCGACCCGACCCCGGAATTTGCAGACGGAGTCGCCAGAAGCTCCTTGGGCACTTCAACCTACGGGCCTACAGGCACGCACAAGGCAACGCTTGATCTGGCCATAGAACGACTGGGTGGGATAAGAAACGATCTCAGAAGAATGGACGAAACAACCTTGCCGGCGCTCAAAAAGGAGCTCCAGGATGCGGGTGCACCCTGGATAGAAGGCAAAGGACTTTGATATGATGAAGGTCCCAGGGTTAAAGTAATGTTAAAAACGGGAATTCTGGTTAACATTTTTCCGGATGGATAGTCTATTAGGCATAACCTAAATTGTACTATCATGAAGAAATACATCTTATCACTGGGACTTTTACTGAGCTTCGCTGTCGCGCAGGCCTCAACCGAACCTTACGTGCGCATCGAGGACAGAAGCCATGTTTCCTTCGCAACGGTCAACTCCTTTTGCAAGCTCATCCAAATGGGCGATTACGATGCAGTGAAAACGCTGATCGAGCGTGGCGAGGACGTCAACAAAAAATCAACCGGGCTTACGCCCCTCATGTTTGCCGCCCGACACAATCAACCTGAGATTGCCAAATTGTTGATCGAGAATGGTGCCAAGCTCAACAGCAGGTCTGAAAGGGAGGGAATGACCGCATTGCAGCTGGCAGAGCGCTACAAAGCCGACGCCGCCTATGAGGTGATCAAAAAAGCAACCGACGAAAAGAAGGAGAATAAGAACAAATAACAGTTCGAAAAAAATAGTTTGTATTAGAGTTTTTGTTAATATGGTTGGGAACCCGGGCACTTTGTCCGGGTTCTTTCTTTGTGCCCAGATGACAAAGTCTCCCTGAACTTCTGCATCCATAAAGGATATCAATGATATCATCACAAATAAATATGGAAACACTTGCATGTGAATTTATTTTTGTTTAAGTTTGACAGTATATAGTTGAACATTTAAATTTTCAACTTTTGAAAGGATTTAGCAATTTTTCGTACATAGATTAATAATTTATCCCCCCTTGATTATGAGTATTATTGAACAAGCACTTGAATTTGAGAAAAGAAAACTCTCCCTCAGATCCACAGACGACAGAATTGTAGCTTCACAGGAAGCCAAGAGCCTTATCCTTAATTTGAATGAGATCTACAAGGTGAACAAGGACCAGACCATCATGGACCTGATGAAGCGTTTGACTGCGATCAAGAGGAAAGTAGAATCACGACTGCAGATGCACGTGACCATCTGAATGAAGAGATTCGGATTGATTCTGGCATTCGCCCTGATCAATTTCGGGGCCCTGGCCCTTGGAGGATGGCTGATGGGTGAAGGCCCGGCTTCTACCTGGTACCAGGAATTGAACAAGGCACCCTGGACACCACCCGGCTGGGTCTTTGGAATGGCCTGGACCCTGATCATGATCTGTTACAGCATCTATCTTGGTCTCCTTTTCTTCTCGGAATCGAAATCCGCTGCACTGTGGTGGCTTTATGCAGCTCAGCTTGGCACAAACATCAGCTGGAACTATTTCTTTTTCAACCTGCACTGGATGTTTGTGGCCCTGTTGGTATTGCTGATGTTGACTTCATTGATCTGGTTGATGTTCTTCAAATACCGGCCCCGGATGAAATCCACTTCATTTTTGCTTGCTCCCTACATGATCTGGTTGCTCATAGCCAGTTCGCTCAACATATATGCCTGGTTAATGAATTGATCATGAAAATAGAAAAACACGGAAACATATACCAGCTGTCGGCGCGCCAGTTGCTCCCCATAGACTTGGATAGGGCCTGGAAATTTCTCTCAGATCCGGGAAATCTGAAAGAGATCACACCGGATTACATGGGTTTTGACATAGTCTCAGGCGCTAAAGAGGAAATGTACCCCGGGCAACTGATCCAGTATGTGGTGACGCCCATGTTCGGCATCAAGACCAGGTGGGTAACCGAAATAACGCACGTGATCGATCGCAGTTACTTCGTTGATGAGCAACGTTTCGGACCTTATTCCCTCTGGCATCACAAGCACTTTCTCAAGGAGATCGACGGTGGAGTCGAAATGTTCGACACCGTGCATTACAAGCTTCCATTCTCGGCCATTGCCAACCTGTTCCACGACCTGCTGGTCAGGCCGAGACTCACGGAGATCTTCAACTACAGGGAAGCCAAACTTGAAAGTCTTTTTGGAAAGTATGAAGGAGGACACAAATGAAATAAAGGGATTGGAAGGCCATTCCAAGCTTCTGTACGATTTCCGCAAAGCGAGCAAGGCCAATGGCTGGACCATAGTCAATGACGGGGTAATGGGAGGCCTTTCCAAAGGCTCGATCGGTATTGACGAGCAGGGGAACGGGATCTTCCGCGGCACCGTTTCCTTAGAAAACAACGGTGGGTTCTCCCTGGCGCGACTCGCCCTGGAGCCGGTTTCGGCTAAAGGTCATCGGGCCATCTCGCTTGTTCTTCAAGGGGACGGCAAAAAGTATCAGATCAGGCTGAAAAGCCGAAAGGGACAGATGCATTCCTACACGAGGCGATTTGAGACCAGCGGAGAATGGGAAAGGATCGAGATCCCTTTCGAGGATCTCAAACCCACGTTCCGGGGAAACAAACTCGACCTGCCGGGTTATCCCGCCGATCAGATCGAAGAGATCGGGCTGCTCATCGGCAACAAGAAGCAAGAAGAATTCAAGCTTGTAATTCGGTCCATTGGCCTTGAATAGCTGAGAAAGTTTCCCTACTTTTAATTCATGTTACAAATCGATCTCAAGGACAAGAACATCCTTGTCACGGGTGCTTCGGACGGCATCGGCAAGGAGATCGCACGACTGCTGATGAAAAATGGCGCAAGCGTGGCGGTCCACTACAATCAGAACAGGAAATCGGCCTCTGAACTGACCCGGGAAGATCCTTCGGGTGGATCCAAGTCATTTCAGGCAGATCTCGCAAACAGCGAGGAAGTCCTGAGGCTATGGGAAGAGGTGCTGGCGCATTACGGCAAGATCGATTCGATCGTTCTCAACGCCGGTGTGTACCTCGAGCACGGCATTGATCAAGACGATGAGGATTGGCTCGACACCTGGTCTCGTACCCTGGCCATCAATCTCGACGCGGCGGGGCTGCTCACCAAGAAGGGGATCGAGCACTTCAGGAAGGAAGGCGGGGGGCGCTTCGTGTACATAGCCAGCCGCGCTGCCTTTCGGGGGGAGACGGAAGAGTACCTGGGATATGCTGCCTCCAAGGGCGGGATGATATCGCTGGGAAGGACCGTCGCCCGTTCCTTCGGCAAGGACAACATCAAATCCTTTATCCTGGCCCCCGGTTTCGTCAAAACCGCCATGGCCGATCAATTCATCCAGTCCTATGGCGAAGAGCGGATCCTGAGCGAGCTGTCCCTCAAGGAGCTGACCCGGCCGGAGGATATTTCCCCGTTGGTGGCCCTGATGTGCAGCGGATTGATGGACCATGCCACCGGGGCGACCATCGATGTCAATGCCGGAAGTCACATCCGTTGATCCGTTGGCAAAAGCAAAAGAAGAGAAGAAAAATCAATCCATTATGAACGACCAAGAACGATACGAGAATATGAAATATGCCCGTTGTGGGAGAAGCGGAATATTGATGCCAAGGATCTCCCTGGGACTCTGGCACAATTTCGGGGGAGTGGATGTATACGAGAACGGCAAGGAAATGGTTTTGAGGGCCTTTGACCAGGGCATCACCCATTTTGACCTGGCCAACAACTACGGCCCTCCGCCGGGCTCGGCGGAGGAGACCTTCGGGAAGATCCTCAAAGAGGAGCTTTCAGATTACAGGGACCAGTTGCTGATCACCTCCAAGGCAGGATACCTGATGTGGCCCGGACCCTACGGGGAATGGGGATCGAGAAAATACCTGATCGCCAGTTGCGACCAGAGTCTCAAGCGGATGGGGCTGGATTATGTCGACATCTTCTACAGCCACAGGCCCGATCCCGACACCCCGCTTGAAGAGACCATGATGGCCCTTGACCACATCGTCAGGTCGGGCAGGGCCCTTTATGCCGGGATCTCGAGTTACAGCCCCGAAGATTCCGAAAAGGCGATCAAGATACTGAATGACCTGGGAACCCCCTGCCTGGTCCACCAGCCTTCCTACAGCATGTTCGATCGCTGGATAGAGGATGGTCTCCTGGATGTCCTGGAGAAGAACGGGGTGGGCTCGGTCGTTTTCAGCCCTTTGTTCCAGGGATTGCTCACCGACAAATACCTAAAGGGGATCCCGGAAGGCTCGAGGGCGGCAAAATCCCATGGCTTCCTTCAAACCTCGCAGATCACGAAGGACAGGATCGAAAAGGTAAGGGCCCTCAATGAAATTGCGGCTGCACGGGGCCAGAAGATGGCTCAGCTGGCCCTGAGCTGGGTGCTCAGGGACGAACGCGTGACCAGCGTGATCATAGGTGCAAGCAAGGTTTCCCAGATCGACGACGCCGTGCAGGTGGTCAGTCAGCCGACCCTGTCTGCAGGTGAGCTGGAACGCATCGAATCGATCCTGGGATCCTAGTCGGGCGAAGAGGCTTTCCTGAATCCGATGAACCGGGGGACGCGCTCCTGGTAGGAAGCGTATTCCGGGTACTTGGCGGAGCTGATCTCCTCACTGAAACTTGAGCTGCCCTGGAAAAGGACCAGCAGCAGAAGACATCCCGCAATGGACCAGTTGAACCACTGGCCTGAGGCCGTCACGCTGAACAGGTAGAAACAGACCCAGAGCGCCTGTTCGGCAAAGTAGTTGGGGTGCCTGGAATAGGCCCATAGACCTTTGTCCAAAAAGCCCTTGGCGTAATCCCCCGTCAGTTCGCTCTCGTTTTTTATCCTCTTCCATTTCTCGCTCTGGTAATCCCATTGCTGCTGGTCGGCGATGGTCTCCAGGAGGATGAAGATAAGCATGAGCGCCGCAACGGCCCAATCCCACAGGGACAAGGGCGCCGCGTTGAACTGCAGGGCGACCACGATGGGCAGGGTAAACATCAGGATGAGGGTCTGCTGATAGCCACAGATGAAAAAGAGGTTGAAAAGAGTCCATTTCCAGCGGGGCTGAAACTCTGGTTTTTGCCTGAGGACCTCCCACCGGTAATCTTCCTTTCCCTCCCAGAACCTCCAGGTGAAGGCTCCGTGGCGCGAAAAGTTGTAGGTGAGCCGGGCTCCCCAGATGCTGACCAAAGAGGCCATGAGGACCAGCCGTGGGCTGTAGCCTCCGTAATGGGCTGCGATCCATACATAGACTATGGGCAGCAGGCTCCACAACTTGTCCACCTGGCTGTTGTTTCCCGTCAACTCCCCCACGATGAAACAATAGGCGATGGAGGCAGCAGTGACATAGCTCATTGCATGCAGGGCCCTTGCAGCGGTTTCATCGAGGGGCGTTCCGAAGTAATAGGTGAAGGCTGGCACCACGGCCAGGGTGATCAGCAGGAGGATCGCTGTTTTAAGGATTTTCATAGAATGATTTTGTCGATCTAAATATAGGAATTTTCCTCGTGTTCTGCTCGCTTGGAGCGCGTGCCAGGTCTTGCCTCGAGGAGCAGGGAGGTAATTATTTCATATATTTATCGAATCAATCGTATCACCGCTAGGCATGAATATTTGTTTTTTAATGTACCCCTGGGAGCAGATCGACCCAGACAATGACTCTTCTTTGGCCCTGATCAAGGAATGTGTCAAAAGAGGGCATGGAGTGGCATTGTGCTCTCCCTCCAACTTGACGATAAGGAACAGCGTCACCAATGCTTTCTGTACTGTGGTCGGTCGCATGGACAAGGTGCCCGCCAGTCAGAAGTCATTCTACAACAAGGCAAAGCTCAGGGAAGAGATGCTACCGCTTGCGGGATTCGACGTGATCTTCTTTCGCGCCAATCCGCCTCTTGATCCCATTATGCTGAACTTCCTCGACTCGGTCAAGGACGACGTGTTCCTTATGAATTCCCTGCAGGGACTCAGGGAAGCCAACAACAAGTTGTACACAGCAGCCTTTGGTGACGCACATAGCAACATCATTCCCAACACCCATGTCTCGAAGAACAAGAAATACCTGATCGAAAGGATCAAGGAGTCTGAAGCCGACAGGATGATCCTCAAACCTTTGAACGGTTTCGGAGGCTCCGGGGTGATCCTGATCGAAAAATCTGCCATGCGCAACATAAACTCCCTGCTCGACTTTTACATTAACCGTGACAATGAATCTTCAAATTACGTCATCCTTCAGGATTATATAGAAGGTGCTGACAAGGGGGACATCCGGATTCTCATGCTCAATGGACAGCCCGTCGGAGCGATGAAGCGGGTTCCCGGACAGGATGATCACCGATCCAATGTGTCTGCCGGGGGATCGGTTCAGCGACATGTGCTGAGCAAAGCGGAAAAGGACCTTTGCAAACAGATCGGACCGAAATTGGTTAAGGATGGTTTATACTTTGTGGGAATAGACGTGATCGGTGGAAAACTGGTAGAAGTCAATGTGATGTCCCCGGGTGGAATCACCTACATTAACAAGGTTTACAAAGGAAAGAGAAAGGTGGAGGAGAAGGTCATAGATTTCCTCGAAAGCAAGGTCCTCGACAAGTTACAGGCCTTTGACCGTCGATCCAGGCTTCGAAAAACGGTGGATGAAGCATAATTCGAATGAAACATGCAGAAGCTGAGCATTGATCGGATCATCAGTAACATTAAACAGGGTCTGCGCTTTGAAGCCGTGGCAGATGACTATTCATTCACACTGAAGATCGATGATTATCCGCATTACCTTTGCGCCGCGGTCCATGATGGCCATCATTTCAGAAAGGAGCTTTGGGAGAATTGCCGTCACACAGAATACGAACGCTGGTTCGAAGAGGATCCGGCCACCCTTGAAATGATCCGGACACTTCCCCTGGTCATCGCGGGCTGTGATTCCAGATTCGAATATGACCTGAACAGAGACCCCGAGAACGCGATCTACAAGGATGCATGGGGCAAGGAACTATGGAAAAGGCCCCTGTCAGAGGACATGATCAAGAAAAGCCTGGCCAAACACCAAAATTTCTACAAGGTTGTGCATGCCTTGGTAGAGAAGCTGGAGTCCGTTCATCCCGTTTGCGTTGTATATGACATTCACAGCTATAACTGGCAAAGATGGCCTCGGGAGGTTCCTACCTGGAACATCGGAACGGCCAATATTGACTCTGTTCGCTTCGAGAAAGACATTGAACTCTGGAGAAGAGCCCTGGCGGAAATTGCGTTACCCGGCAAGATCCCTTCTACGGCCCTGGTCAACGACACATTTTTCGGAAATGGTTATTTTCTCAAATTCATTTCTGCAAATTTCAAAAATACTTTAGTTTTGGCCACCGAAGTTGCCAAGATCTACTGCGATGAGAACAGTCAGAGAATGTTCCCTGAAGTGGTTCGAGCCATCGAAGAAGGTTTGAGGGAGAAGATTCCCCATCACGCCAGCGAGTTTCTTCGGCATAACAAGCAAAACGGAACGGATGGAGATTAAAAGCGCCGACTTGGGTATCAAAGCCCTGATGCGAATTGACGAGAACATTGATCAACTGGTTCGCAACATCGAGTTGCTGAGCTATGTGAACCCGGTAAACATTGAGGAGGCAAAGGAAAGGTTCTTCAAATCCAAATATCTTACGGATCCAGAGTTTCGATATCCCCGAATGGACTTCGATAAGTTCAGGCTGCACCGGGAGCTTTTCAGCCAGCCCCTGGAGCTGATAGAAGACAAGGAGATAAGGCAGCTTTACGAAGATATCATTTATACCTATTCCGGCCTCATCCAATGCATAGAGACGATTGGTTCTGGAAGAAAGTTCTACTACAACTGCCTGCACTGCTTCGGCACCCCAACCGAAACAGATGTGGAGAATGCCCAGTTCATACTGCATTTTGAAGATGACAGGACAGAAGAGGAGCGATTCATTGCAAATTACAGCTCCGTTGAGACGGAGCCTTACTTCAGGCAATTTTCAAGGCAATACGACTTCTCCTACCAGATCAGGCATTCCAAAAAGATCTCGGCATCTGCCATGGTGCTGAACAATACCCGAACCCTCGTCTTGAATGAAAACCACCTGTTCTCAGAGCATGAGATCAATGTGCTCAACAATCATGAGATCGGGGTCCACATGGTTACGACCATGAATGGTCTTGAGCATCCTTTAAAGATCTTTTCGCACGGATTTCCCAATTACGAGGAGACACAGGAAGGCCTGGCAGTATTCGCCGAATACATGAGCAATAATCTAACCGTGAACAGGTTAAAGGAATTAGCCTATCGGGTCATTGCCGTGGACAGCCTTGCCAAGGGATACGATTTTTCCAAGACCTTCAGGCTCTTGCACAACCAGTACGATCTGAATCGGGAAAAGGCGTTTTACATCTCGCTGAGGGTACATCGGGGCGGAGGGTTCACCAAGGACTATCTCTATCTTACAGGTTTGAAGAAAATCCATGACCTTTACCGACAAGGCAAAAGCCTGGACCCGCTTCTTTCTGGCAAAGTGAGTCTGGAGTACATCGATGAGATCGAATCACTGACCCAAAAGGGATTGGCAAAAAGGCCAAAATTCATTACCGGAGCCTACAGCTCAAACTCTAATACAGACAAAACGGTCGACTTCATCCTGAAAAATCTCAAATAGATTGTTCTTAAATTATCCTTATCTTTGATCTATCCAATCCAAAGATCTCAGGTGAATCGTTGCCGACTGGGAGAATTAAGGGCAACAAGTCTCTGAAGACCTATAGATCAAGCTGTCTACGAATTAAATAATTGAATGAATCGCATGAGAGATAAGGCGCGAAGCGGTTATCAGTTCACTCTTTTCAGGGAAGAGTCCAAAACCCCGTTCGAGAAGCTGTTCGACATCTTCAAGGAGCTGATCACCCATACCTCGGGAGACCTTGACGAAGCCCTGGACTGGCTGGAGCAACTCGACCAGGAATACAAGTTGACCGATGAGAACTACACCCTGGACGATTTTGTCGAGGACCTGAAGAAGCGTGGGTACATCAAGGAGGAGATCCGGCCTGACGGAAGCCTGGCCCAGGCAATAACAGCCAAAACGGAAAGGGCCATCAGGAAGAACGCGCTCGATCAGATATTCGGGAAGATCAGGAAAAAGGGCAGCGGAAGCCACAAGACCAGGAGCAGCGGGGCGGGGGATGAGCACACGGGAGACCTCAGGAGCTTTCAGTTCGGCGATTCCCTTGAGAACATAAACGTGACCGAGAGCTTGAAGAACGCGCAGGTCAATCACGGATTTGAGCGGTTTTCCCTGACAGAAGAGGACCTGGTGGTCGAAGACACCCATCACAAGGCACAGATGAGCACGGCGCTGATGATCGACATCTCCCACAGCATGATCCTCTATGGGGAAGACCGGATCACCCCGGCCAAGAAAGTGGCCATGGCCCTGGCAGAGCTGATCACAACCCGCTATCCCAAGGACACGCTGGACATTCTGGTTTTCGGCAATGATGCCTGGCCCATTCAGCTGAAGGAGCTGCCTTACCTGCAGGTGGGTCCCTATCACACCAACACGGTGGCAGGGCTGCAGCTGGCCATGGACCTGTTGCGCAGAAAGCGGAACACCAACAAGCAGATCTTCATGATCACCGACGGGAAGCCAAGCTGCCTGAGGATGCCCGATGGGACTTACTACAAGAACAGCAACGGACTCGATCCCTTCATCACGGAAAAATGCTACACCATGGCCGCGCATGCCCGGAAGCTTCACATCCCGATCACGACCTTCATGATCGCGCGGGACGCCTACCTGCAGACCTTTGTGGACGCCTTTACCCGCTCCAACAGGGGCAAGGCCTTTTACACGGGCCTGGACGACCTTGGCGAGATGATTTTTCACGATTACGAAAGCAACAGAAAAAAGAGAATAAAGTAAAATGAACGCGAATATATCCATAAAGACACTGGGACAGCTCAAGGAATCCGGCTACAGGCCGAGAAGCATCAAAGAAGAGCTCAGAACAAACCTGATCGCAAACATCCGTGAAGGAAAAGCCTCCTTTACGGGAATCCACGGATATGACCAATCGGTCATCCCCCAGCTGGAACGAGCCATCCTTTCCCAGCACAACATCAACCTCCTGGGATTGAGAGGGCAGGCGAAAACGCGCCTGGCCCGGCTCATGGTGCAGCTCCTGGACGAGTACATCCCCGTGGTGGAGGGCTCCGAGATCAATGACGATCCCATGGCGCCCCTGAGCAAATACGCCAAGGATCTGGTACAAGAAAGGGGAGACGAATGTCCCGTGCAGTGGGTGCACCGTGAAGACCGGTTCTTCGAGAAGCTCGCCACCCCGGATGTAACGATCTCAGACCTGATAGGAGACATCGACCCGATCAAGGCTGCCAGCCAAAAGCTGAGCTATGCCGACGAGAGGGTGATCCACTTCGGGATGATCCCCAGGGCGAACCGCTGCATCTTCGTGATCAATGAATTGCCAGATCTTCAATCAAGAATTCAGGTAGCCTTATTCAACATATTGGAAGAGGGAGACATACAGATAAGAGGATTCCAATTGAGAATGCCCCTGGACCTGCAGTTCGTCTTCACTGCAAACCCCGAGGATTACACCAACCGTGGAAGTATCGTCACGCCCCTGAAAGACCGGATCGGCTCCCAAATCCTCACGCATTATCCCAGGAGCCTGGAAATCGCCAAGAAGATCACCGCCCAGGAGGCGCACCTGCAGGAGGATCGCGTTTGCAAGATCCATGTGCCGGAGCTGGCCAGGGACCTGGTCGAGCAGATCGGCTTCGAGGCCCGCGACAACGAGTTCGTCGACAGCAAGAGCGGAATCAGCGCCCGCATGGGAATCACCTCCTATGAGAACCTGCTGAGCACCGCTGAGCATCGATGCATCACATATGGAGAAGGAAGCACCTCGGTTCGGTTCTCTGACATCCTGGGAATGATCCCGTCCATCACGGGAAAGGTGGAGCTGGTCTACGAGGGAGAGCAGGAGGGAGCCGCATTTGTGGCGGAACAACTGATCGCATCGGCGGCCAAAACCCTTTTTGACAGGTATTTCCCGGCCATCAAAAAGCTCAAGCACGAAAACGATAGGGACCCCTATGAAGATCTGCTCCAATGGTTCTTCGAGCAGAGCTCTTTTGAGCTCATGGACAACGGCTCGGAAAATGATTACATCGAGGCCCTTGACAGGATCACCCCGCTGACCGCGCTGACCAGGAAATACATGCCCGATTGCAGCGATCGCGACCTGCCCTTTGCAAAAGAGCTGGTGCTATGGGCCCTGGCAGAACACAAGAAACTGAACCGAAAGAGGATCGACACCGGGTTTGAATTCAAGGACAGCTATGGGGCTTACCTGTCCAATCTTTGACCTCACATGGTGACCCCAAGGTTTCCGAGGGTATTGAACAGGCGCGCCTTCGAATTGAAGAACTTGTATTCGATCTCGTTGGCCTTGAGCTTGGCCTCTATCAATTTTGACTCGCGCGAATTGATCAGGAACAGCAGGCTTTCTCCGAGGAAGAACTTTCGCTCTTCAGCTTTCAGAAGCACGTCATAGTCCCTAACCATGTCCTCGGTGATGGCATTTTGCAGCAAGTAGGACTCCATCTCCTGCATGATGGCGGAGATCTTGTTCTTCAGGTTCACACGCGTGGCGGCGATCTCGAATTCGGCCGACTGCACCTTGGCCTTGGCCAGCTTCAGGTCCCCTCTTTCCTTGCGGAGGAACAGGGGGAAGTTGATGTTTAGCCCTGCCCGGTAGTTTCCCGTGTCATAGGAGTCGATATAACCCGGCGTTTCGGAATACAGATTGTACTCCAGGTCGATCCTGGGCAACAGGTTGTTCGCCATAAGCCGCTTGTCCACCTTGAGGCCTTCATATTTATAACCCAGGGAGATCAGCTTCGGGTGTTCTTCCAGGTCGATCATCTCGAGGCTTAGGTCGGCCGTATTGAGCGCCAGATCGATATTCTCCTGGGTGTTGACGTCCGGGACCACGTTGTCCTGCAACTCCACGGGTATGTTCCCCTCCAGCCACAGAAAGGTCGCAAGCTCCAGGGAGGCCTTCACATGGGTCATCCTCGCATTTTCGTATTCCAGCTTGCGATTGTTCACTATGATCCCGGCCTCCAGGGTGTCCACCGCCGGGAATTCCCCGACCTTGAAGCTCTTCTTGATACCCTCGAACCTGAATGCCGCGTTGTCGAGAAAGGACTCGTAGATCCGTTTGTCATTGTAGGTCTTCAGCCAGTTGAAATAGGTCTGTGCAGCCTGGTACAGGATGTCGTTGACCATGAGCTGCCGGTCGGCCTGGGCCTGCAGGTTGTAAAGTTTTGCCTGCTTGAGCATGGCCATCCTGCGGTTGGTGAGAAGTCCCTGGGCCAGGGAGACCGAAACGCCTACGCTGTAAAGCCCCTCTTCGGGAACGGTCGATTCCGGGTTCAGGTAAACCCCGGTGTTCTCCTCGTATTTGGCCCTGAACTCAATTCCGTACCAGGTAGGGATCTTGAAGGCCGCATTCAACTTGTCGTAGTACTCGGTGCTCTTGAATTCCTTGCGGTCCAGGTCCACCTCGAGCTTGGGATCAAAAGCGCCCCTGGCCTTCAATAGCTTTGCCTCGCTTTCATTGATCACGAGGTTGGCCTGCTTGACCACAGGGTGGAAGCTCTTCACATAGCCCAGGTATTCCGCCAGGGTCATGACTTCGAGATCCGGCAAAGAAGCCTCAGCCGTACCGGTGACCTGGGCGGCAATGTTCGCGGGGCTCAACCAAAGACCCGACAAAAACGCGATAAGCCCTAAAACCCTTTTCATTTTTCCTTTTCTCCTCCTTTCTCGGCGGCCGAAGCCGGTTGATAATAATTCGTCGGGAAGCCATTGAGCTGCCTCCAAAGCTCGTACCAGATGGGCACGTCGTCCAGCAGGGCCATGGTGCGGGCACCTGAGCCCACGCGTATGGCCTCCGGCCAGGGATGATCCTCGGGGTCCGGGGCGAGCAGGACCCTGTACTTTCCGTTGTCGCTGATGAAGTTCTCCACGGCGACGATCTTCGCGCCGTAGGTTCCATAAGAGACATTGGGCCAGCCGCTGAACACGAAGGCAGGCCAGCCATCGAACTGGATCCTGACCTTTTCTCCAATGTGGATCAGCGGCAGGTCCAGGGGCTTCACATAGGTCTCAACGGCCAGCTCGTAGTTGGCCGGCATGATCCCCACGAGACGCTCGCCCTCCTTGAAGGTCTCGCCGATTCCCGATCGAAGCGCCTTGTTGATGTAGCCATCCTGCGGGGCTGTTATGTAGAGCAGGCTGCTTCTCCTCTTGTAGTTGGAGTAGGAGTTCTCAAGCTTGGTCACCTGGGCCTCCGTGTCGTACTGGTTCGACTGGGCCGTGTACAGGTCTCCCTCTGCCTTGGATATCTTTTCGTCATAGGTGGTGTTGACCCTTGAAAGCTCGACCTCCACGTTGATCAGTTCGTTCTGGCTTGCTAGGTACTTGTTCTCCTGGGAGATCAGTTTGGCCTCGGTCTCCTGGAGCTTCAGCCTCTTGTCTTCCACGTCCCTGACCGCCTTCAGTCCTTCCTCCTGGAGCATGACGGTCCTGTCGTACTGCCTCAGCGCGATATTGGTGTTCGTCTTGGCAGCCTCGAAGTCGATGCTGTCGCTCTGTACCTTGAGCTGAGCCTGCCGTATCTTGTTCTCGGCCTGCTTCAATTTGATGACCTTTTCCTTTCTGAGCGCCTCTATCTGGCTTGTAAGCGCCTTGATCTTTCCCTGGTAGGCTCCCACCGAAGAGGATTTCGCCAGGATCTGCTCATTGGTCCTTTCCAGCAGCAAAGTGTCGAAGTACTCGCTCTTGACCTCGGAGATGCGCAGGATGGTGTCTCCTTTACGGACGAAGTCGCCTTCACGGACGTACCATTGCTCGATCCTTCCGGGGATCTGCGACTGTATGGTCTGGGGGCGCTGATCAGGCTTCAGGGTGGTGACCTGGCCCTGGCCGCTGATGTTCTGCGTCCAGGGCAGGAAGAGCACGATCAGCAGGATCACCGAGAAGACCTGCAGGAAACGGTTGATGTACTTGTAGTATTTCCTGCCCGAAACTCTCCTTCCGGATTCAAATTGCTCCAGGGAGACTTTCTTGTTCACTTGATTGTGCGAAATGTTCAGCATGATGATTAGCTTTTACTGACGATTCTACCTTTGTCCAATACTACCTTCTGGCTGCAGCGCCCTACCCAGTAATCGTTGTCACTGACGACCACCAGGGACCAGGGGCGATCCTTGTCCGTAAGATAGTCGATCAGCCTCCTGGACTCTGCCGAGCTGAAATGATCGAGCGGGTCTTCAAGTATGAGCAGCTTGGGGTTCTTGGCGATGGCCCTGGCCAGGACCAGTTTCTTGGCCACCGTATAGGAGATCTGCTTGCCCTCGGGATGCAGCACCGTGTTAAGGCCCTTGGGCTGTTCTTTGATGTATCCCGTCAACCCCACCTGGTCGAGGGCCTCCAGCACCCTCTTGTCGCTGATATCCGGGTTCCCGAAGGTGATGTTCTCCCTTATTGTTCCCTCAAAGGGAGCTTCCATGGCCAGGGAAAGTCCCAGATGGCTCCGGTAGTGATTCAGGTAAAGGCTCTCAACGGAGAACTGGTTGGCGAACATGTGCCCTGAGGTGGGCTCGATCAGCCCCGCGATGATCCGCAGCAGGCTGGACTTGCCGGATCCTGATTCTCCCTGGACCATCAGGCGGCTTCCCGGCTCTATGCTGAGCGAGATGTCGGTCAGGATGGGGGTGTTCTTGTCTTCGACCGCATAACCTACGTCCTGCAACTGGATGCTCAGAGACTCCGAAAAATCCGGTCGTTCGCCTTCCTGGGACTCGAGGTCCTTGTCGACCACCTGGCCGAGCTTTTCGAGGGAGGTGAGCACGTCGTAAAAGGACTCCAGGCCGATGATCAGCTTTTCAACCGAGGCGATCACAAGAAGGATGATGATCTCAGCGGCCACGAACTGGCCGATGTTCATCTCCTGGCTGAGCACCAGGGCTCCCCCTATGACCAGCAGCCCCGCAGTTACGATCACTTTGAAGGAGATCATCTGGATGACCTGCACCACTAGGATCCGGAAATGACTCTCGCGGGCCTTCAGGTAGCCCAGGACCAGGCTGTCGGTCTTGTTTAGGGCCAGGCTCGTGTTTCCGGACACCTTGAAGCTGACCAAAGAGCGGGCGACCTCCTGTATCCAGTGCGCGACCTTGTATTTGTGCTTGGATTCATCCAGGCTGGTCTCAAGTCCCCTGATGGCCGTGTATTTGAAGACCACGAAGATCAGCAGCAGCAGCATAAACCCGAAAACGATGAAGAAGGGATGGTAGAAGGACAGCAGCAACAAGGCGAAAATGATCTGCAACACGGCGGTGGGAACGTCAATGAGCAGCTTGGAAAGTCCCTTTTGCACCGTCAGGGTGTCGAAGAATCTGTTCGCAAGCTCGGGAGGATAGACGTTTCTCAATTCCTCCAACTTGATCTTTGGGAATCTGTAGCTGTATTCGAAGGAGGTCCGTGTGAATATCCTCTGCTGCACGAGTTCAATTATACGCAGCTGCATGATCTGCAAAGCCCCCGCAAAGATCACCCCGATGGTCACCACGACGACCAGGACGATCCAGGAACTCGAGATCTGGGCTCCCTGGATCAAATTGATGATCGCCTGGATCCCCAGGGGGAGGGACAAGGCAACAATCCCTGAGAAGATCGCATAGTACAGAATCTGGAACAGGTCTTTCTTTTCCAGTTCCAGGAGTCGGATCAAGCGTTGCCAGGGTGTGAACTTTGCTTTCATAGATATATCTTTTTCGCGTTCGAGTGCAAATATAATAGTATTACTATTACATTACGTAGTTTTACTATTATTATTATTTAGCTATCCATAAATTTTATTGATCATATCATCAAATAGGATGACTGATCTTTGTATTTCACGGATTATTGCGCATAATTGTTAATAACTGTTAATTATTTGGATTTTCCATAATTTTTAATATATTAAATATATGCTTATCCGCACAAAACACATAATCACAAACGTGTTCTAGGCTCAAGGCCTATTCTTCTTCCCTTCAGTTCATTTTCAATTGAACAACATTAAGTCCAATTCTTATCTGGACGCATTGAAGCACACCCACAACAAATATTAACCCATTAAAAATAAATATACTTTATGGATAATTATGCAGATGCGGAGCTAATGACCGCAATAAAAAACAACACCATCAAAGAAACCAGCAATTCAGCGAGAAAACCCTTCAGGAAACTGGGATTTACAACCATGGAGACCGCCGAGATCGTAATCTCTTTGAAAAAATTGATGGCAAACTACCAGGTTTACTATCACAAGACACGAAACTTTCACTGGAATGTGGAAGGATCCGATTTCTTTGAACTGCATGAGGAGTTCGAGAATGAATACAACGAGGCAAAGAAGAATATCGATCTCATCGCAGAACGAATCAGGGTTTTCGGAGTCATGCCTTCCATGACCATGAACGAGTCCATCAAAATTTCAGAGATAACGGAAAGACCGGAGAAAATGCCGGCTTTTGAAATGGTCAAGGAAGTGCTGAAAGACTATGAAGTCCTGCACGAGCTCATGCTGGACGCGATCAATGCCGCTCTGGAAACCGGTGACATCGGGACGGAAAACCTGATCACGGACTTTATCCTGCACATTGAAAAAAGACACTGGATGTTCAACTCATGGATTAAATAAGAATCCCTATGAACACCCTTGCCATACAGGAGACTTTCTCCAATTTCTCAAATCAGTTCAGGTCCTGGTGGGAAACCCTGCTTTCCCACCTGCCAGAACTCCTGCTGGCACTTGTCATAATGTGCGTCAGCTATTTTTTGTCACGATTCGCCTATCGCATGACACACAGAGTGGTGTCGAACAAGGTCGATCAAAAATCCGTTGGCAGGCTGATCTCAAAGACAGTATCAGCCCTGATCATCCTGGCAGGACTTTTCATGGCACTGCAAGTGGTGAACCTGGGCAAATCAGTCACGGGGCTTTTGGCCGGTGCCGGTATTTCCGGTTTGGTTCTGGGTCTTGCACTACAGGGGACACTTTCAAACACCATATCCGGCATCGTCCTTTCCCTGCGCAAGAACATAAGAGTAGGGGACTGGATCGAAACCATCGATTATAAAGGAGAGGTCATGAACATCGCCCTGAACTATCTGGTGCTTAAAGAATCGGACAACAACCTGGTGATCATCCCGAACAAGACCATTCTGGAAAGCCCGTTGAAGAATTATTCCCAAACTTCGAAAATGCGAGTTGTTCTTGAATGCGGCGTTTCTTACGACAGCGATCTTGAAAAAGTGAAGGAGATCACGCTGAACCTGATCAGGGATCGATTCGACAAGCGAAGGATTCCCGAAGAGCCGGAATTCTATTACACGGAATTCGGAAGCAGCTCTGTACAATTTCTTTGTCGATTTTGGATTCACGGCAAAAGCGGCCTGGACAAAATGAAGGCAAAAAGCAACTTGATCGTAGAATTGAAAAAGGCCTTTGACCGGGAAGGGATTGAAATTCCATTCCCTGTCCGAACCCTGGAATTCAAGAACCACGAAGCACCGGAATCCGCGTTTTCATTGTGATTTTATGTCAAAATGTCTGCTTTAACGTCCGTTTTCTGTCAAAATGACCTGATAATAGACCTAAAGCACCTTTCTTTCTGAATTGGTATCTCATTTGCAAGGACATTGATGAATTAATGAAATTTAGTTAACCTAAAAACATAAGATCATGAGCAATTTAGTTTTAACAAGAAATGGCCGAGTAGCAAGAAGGAACAGACCTACCTTTGAACAGTTCCCGAGTCTTGGAAACCTGTTGAATGACATTTGGAGCGATGAGCTCCCTACCGTATTCAGGTCCAACTTCAATGAGGGCATGACCCTTCCCAAGGTGAACATCAAGGAAAACACCGAAGGCTTTGAAGTCGAGGTTGCAGTTCCGGGATTCAAAAAGGACAATTTCAACATCAGCGTTGAGAACGAGCAATTGATGATCTCGGCTGAAGTTGAGGAAAATGCAGAGGAGAAGAACGAGGAGTTCACTCGCAGGGAGTTCGGTTACGCTTCCTTTCAAAGGACTTTCGTACTCCCCGAATCCGTGGATGGAGACAAGATCAAGGCCAACTACTCAGACGGCATCCTGAGCGTTCACCTTCCCAAGAAAGAGGAAGCCAAGCCTAAGCCGGCAAGAACCATCAAGGTGTCCTAATCACTGGTAGTTCAATCAAAACAAAAGGTCGCTTGTGCGACCTTTTTTTATGCCCTTAGGAATCCAAGTCTTACAATTGATCCCTAAAAATCCGCAACTCGGTCAGAAAGAATTTCAGGGGTAGCGACCCTTACGGATATTTGCTCATGTAAAACCAATAAAACCCATATCATGAAAGCAAATTCAAATATCTTCAGCACCGATTCGTCAAGGAGCGCCTATTTCGCCAACTTCAAGGACTCCAAGAGGATCCAGTGGTCGAATCACAGGAACTACGGGTATTGATGAGTTCGAGCAGCAGCAATCCCGGGACAGGTCCCCCTAAAGCCTTCGCAAAACAAGCGAAGGCTTTTTTATTTCGGCATTTCACGTCCGTGCAGAAAAAACGGGCCTAAGTTTTAATA
>CAZAZM010000030.1:25421-36516 GCA_964489625.1 uncultured Flavobacteriaceae bacterium | reverse complement strand
AAAAAATCATCTTTTTATTTTGGTATACCCTCATTTTAGAGGGGGCGAAATTACTTTATGCATAATTTTATCTGTGATACCCCTATTTTTTTGGGGGTAGTATCATAATAATATACATTTACACCGAATTAATCATAACACTATTCATGTTTTACTAACAACTATTATTATGAAAAACTATTCAACAAAACTTCTCCTGATCCTGACCATCATGTTCACCCTTAACTTGTCCTATGGTCAGGACGGAGACGCTTCGACTCCTGGGGAGGAGGCAAGCGAAGTCAAAAAGAAGAAGTTCTCTTTCAGCGGTAGCGTGGACGGTTATTACCGTGCCAACATGGGCGCGCCCAACGGAGGCGAATTCCACCA
The DNA here is from genome assembly GCA_964489625.1 of uncultured Flavobacteriaceae bacterium. Taxonomy (GTDB): domain Bacteria; phylum Bacteroidota; class Bacteroidia; order Flavobacteriales; family Flavobacteriaceae; genus Lutimonas. Next base: position 36,147 of record CAZAZM010000030.1, on the reverse strand, counting down.
GGCGCCGAACACGTCCTTCGCCAACGGAAACGGTTTCTCCATTGGTATGGCCAATGCGATCCTGTCCTATGAAGGAGGAAAGGTAGGAGCGGTCGCCGACCTGGTCTTCGGTCCACGTGGTGAGGAAGCCGTTTTCGGATCCTTCCCGAGCAACAACATCGTGAATCAACTCTACGTGTATTGGAACGTCTCCGACAAGGTCACCCTGACCTTCGGAAACTTCAACACCTTCCTGGGCTACGAGGTGATCTCACCCACGGGCAATTTCAACTACTCCACCTCTTATATGTTCTCTTATGGCCCCTTCTCGCATACCGGGCTGAAAATGGACTGGGCGATCAGTGATGACTTCTCTCTGATGCTTGCCGCGATGAATGACAATGACCTCACCGAGACCAACCCGAGGAACACCTACACCTTTGGAGCCCAGTTGGCATACAAGGACGTCTACCTGAACTTCCTCTACGGATACCAGTTCCAGGTGGACCTTACCACAGGGTTCGACATTACTGATTCCTTCTATTTCGGTCTAAATGCAACCTACTTCAAGGACAACGATACGGACGGCTCCTTCTACGGGGTTGCGATCTACCCCCAACTGCAGATCTCGGAGCCCTTTGCCCTGGGATTCCGAGCTGAGTATTTCGCAGAAGCAGAGGGAGGAGTCGGAGCGATTGGCGGCTATGATGAAGACGGCGATGCGAACGCCTTCGAATTCACCCTGACCGGAAACTACGCCATCGGGGACCTGATGATCATTCCCGAATTCAGAATTGACACAACGAGCGAGGACACCTTCCTGAACACGGACCTGGACCCAACGGGTTCCCTGGCGTCCTTCCTGGTTGCAGCTGTATACAAATTCTAAACAATAACGCATTATGAAAAAAATCGAAGCAATTATCAGAAAATCAAAGTATTCTGATGTAAAGGAAGCCCTGCACAAGGTAGGGGTGAACTTCTTCTCCTATTGGGACGCAACGGGCAGGGGAAATGAAAAGGAAGGCCACGTCTACCGCGGTGTTTCCTACAGCACCAGCGACATCCAGAGAAGGTACCTGTCCATCGTGGTCAATGACGATTTCGAGGAGATCACCATCAAGGCCATTCTCGATTCGGCCGGCACCGGTCACGTTGGCGACGGAAAGATCTTTGTATCCGACATCACCGAGTGCTACCGCATCAGAACGAAAGAAAAAGGAGGAGACACCCTGAATTAATCAAATCATCAAAACTGAATCTATTATGGAATTACTTACGATAAACAATGTATGGATGATGATCTGTACGGCGCTGGTTTTCTTCATGCACCTGGGCTTCGCCTTTCTTGAGATCGGCCTGACCAGGCAGAAGAACACCATCAACATCCTGTTCAAGAACATTTTCATCATCACCGTGGGGCTCCTGCTCTACTGCCTGGTGGGCTTCAACCTGATGTATCCGGGCTTTGCAGAAGGGTCCTCAGGCTTCTTCAGCTTCGCGGGCTTCGGGATCACACCCCCGGAGAACGGAATGACCCCCGAGTATGCGGACGCAGGCTACACCTGGTGGACCGACTTCCTGTTCCAGGGCATGTTTGCCGCCACAGCCGCCACCATCGTGTCCGGTGCCGTGGCCGAGCGCATCAAGATCGTCCCGTTCATGATCTTCGTGATCGTGTATGTAGGCCTGATCTATCCTCTGGCTGGGTCCTGGAAATGGGGCGGCGGCTTCCTGGACATGAGAGAAACCCCTTTCTATGACTTCGCAGGATCCACGCTGGTTCACTCGGTAGGCGGATGGGCCGCACTTGTAGCTGTCTGGCTGCTCGGTGCGCGGATCGGCAAGTTCAAGGACGGAAAGCCCATGGCCATCCCAGGGCACAACATTCCCCTTGCCACCGCAGGGGTGCTGATCCTCTGGCTAGGCTGGTTCGGCTTCAACGGCGGCTCTGTGCTGTCTGCAGATCCCGAGCTGACCTCCCTGACCCTGGTGACGACCTGCCTGGCGGCAGCATCCGGAGGAGTGGTGGCCTTCCTGGTCTCCACCGCACTGTACAAGAACCTTGACCTCACCATGTTCCTGAACGGCATTCTTGGAGGCCTTGTCGGGATCACCGCAGGAGCAGACCAGATGAGCCCCACCGACGCCATCATGATCGGAGGGATCGCGGGTGCCCTGATCGTTTTCGCAGTAGCCTTCATCGACCGGATCAGGCTTGACGACCCGGTAGGAGCCATTGCGGTGCACCTGATCTGCGGGATCTGGGGAACCCTGGCAGTAGGCATCTTCGGCTCCCTGGCCGGCATGGACCAGTTCATCAGCCAGCTGGTGGGCATCCTGTCCTATGCCGCGATCTGCATCCTGTCCTCATTCGTCATACTCTTCACGCTCAAGAAGACCGTGGGCATCCGGGTATCTGAAGTTGAGGAACTGGAAGGACTCGACGGATACGAGCACGGAATGGACGCCTATGCCGATTTCAGGATGAATGAACACTAGGCGGAACAAAGGCACAAAAGCACAACTCAAAATGACATCACTCAGAATTATCAATTGAATGTAAGCATCGTTTAGATTAAATTTGTGTTAGCCTGGGGCTCATTAGTGATAATGAGCCCCTTTTTTTTACCTTTGCAGCGCAAAATCCGAACAAAATGAGAAAGCTTCTCCTTATCCTGACCTTGCTGCTGCTTGCATCCCCAAACTCCACTAGAGCCAATGACCCGAACTGGGGTCAGACGGGCCACAGGACGGTGGGAAAGATCGCTGAAAGCCACCTGACGAACCGGGCCAGAAAAAAGATAGAGAAGCTGCTCGACGGGCAAAGCCTGGCCTTCGTGTCAACCTACGGAGACGACATCAAGTCTGACGACCGTTACGACAAATACTACAACTGGCACTTTGTCAATTTTCCGCTGGGTGACCGCTATGAGGATTCGCCCAAAGAAGAGAAGGGAGACATCGTCCGTGGAATACAGCACTGCATCAGGGTCCTCGAAGACGAGAACTCGAGCCGTGAGGACCGGATCTTTTATCTGAAATTCCTGGTTCACCTGATCGGAGACCTGCACCAGCCACTGCACATCGGAAGGGCTGAAGACCGGGGCGGCAATGACATCAAGGTCAGCTGGCACGGTAAGAGCTCCAACCTGCACCGTGTTTGGGACACCCAGATGATCGAATCCTGGCACATGAGCTACACCGAGCTGCACCGAAATGCCAAAACACTGTCAAAGGCTCAGATCAGCTCCATCGAACAGGGCACGGTCACCGACTGGATGTACGAATCCAGGGAACTGGCCATTCAGGTATACTCCTCGGCCTCCGATGAGGACAAGCTGGGTTACAGGTACTCCTACAAGTACCTCCATACAGCCCTGGATCAGTTGCAGAAGGCAGGGATCAGGCTGGCAAAGGTGCTAAACGAGATCTATGGCTGATCCGGGCCTTGCAATGCTCCTATTCTAAAGCCTACAGGATTAAGGATTTAACCAAATCGAGAAGAATCAAGCCTCGAACTGTCCCCAAATTATCTGCATGATTTGCGAATTTGACTTGAAAATGCCAAAAAATAAGGCATTTCAATAATAAACAGGGAGCTTGTTCGTTCTAAACTAGCATTCTTAACAATTGCAATAATGAAATTGAATATCATTTTAAAAGGTTTAATCCTTGTTTCATTCCTTAGTTTTACCACGCCAGGCAATGAAACGGTCAACGAACCGCCATCCAAGGAAGACTTTGTGGACCTCAAGGAGCTCATGCCCAATCTCAGGTCGGACATCAGGTATTACAGCTCGAACAATTTTGTGGGAGAGCCCATAGACGGATACAACCAGCCCAAGCTGTTGCTGACCAAGGAAGCCGCCAATGCCCTGAAAAAGGTGCAGGACGAGCTGGAGCGACTCGGGTTCGGCTTGCTGATCTATGACGCTTACCGCCCACAGAGGGCAACGGATCACTTCGTTCGCTGGTCACAGGACGAGACGGACGAGGCCATGAAATCGCAATATTATCCCAACGTAGACAAAAAGGACCTCTTCGCCAAGGGATACATCTCGATCAAATCAGGTCACAGCCGTGGAAGCACCGTTGACGTGACCATAGTCTCGCTGAAGACCAAGCAGATCCTGAACATGGGAAGCCCCTATGACCTTTTTGACGAGGTTTCGGCCGTCGATCACACCGCAACCATAACAAAGAACCAGCACGCGCTGAGGCTGTTGCTCAAGCGACGTATGGAAAAGCACGGATGGCAGTCCTACCCGCAGGAGTGGTGGCACTTCACCCTGAAGGATGAACCCTTCCCGGACACCTATTTCGATTTTCCCATCGAGTAATGACCAAAACCAACGCATAAAAAAACCTTCTTCCGCACGGAAGAAGGTTTTTTCGTTTTAAGCAGCCTTCTTGAAGAAGCCTGGCTGCATCAATTGTTCATCAGCTCGTAGCTGCGCTTTATGAAATTGGTCATTTCCTTGCCCTGCAGCAGGTTTTGAGACAGCCTGGCAAGGTCGAGTGCCTGGTTGATGTACTCTCCCCTCTTGGTCTTGGCCTTGAGGATCTTCTGCATCAGGTCGCTGTTGGTGTTCACCACGAGGTTGTACATCTCTGGGAAGTTGCCCATGCCCATCATACCACCGCCGCCTGTCTGCTGCATCTCCTTCATGCGTCTGAGAAACTCGGGCTGGGTGATGATGAACGGATTGCTCTTTGAATCCATGGCCTCCAACTGGACCGTGTACTTCTCCTTCGGAACGACCTCCTCGATATAGCTCTTCAGCTTTTCCTGTTCCTGCTCGGAGAGTTTCGAGATCTGGTCCTCCTCCTTCTTGATCAGCTTGTCAATCGAGTCAGAGTCCACACGGGCGAACCTGATCTTGTCTCCCTCGTTCTCCATCTTCTGGATCAGGTGCGAGACGATCGGGGAATCCAGCAAAAGAACCTGGTACCCCTTTCCTTCAGCCTCCTCGATGAAACCGTGCTGCTCTTCCTTGTCGTTCGAATAGAGAATCACCAGGTTCCCGTCCTTGTCGGTCTGGGCAGCCTTGGTTTTCTCCTTGTACTCATCAAAAGTGAAGTACTCCTCGTTCACCGTCGGGTAAAGAGCGAACTTCTCGGCCTTTTCAAAGAACTTGGGCTCCGAGAGCATTCCGTATTCGATCACGATCTTGATGTCGTTCCACTTCTTCTCGAATTCCGCCCTGTCCTTCTTGAACAGGGAGCTCAGCTTGTCTGCCACCTTCTTGGTGATGTAGCTCGAGATCTTCTTGACCGCCCCATCCGCCTGGAGATAGCTCCTGGAAACGTTCAGGGGAATGTCAGGAGAGTCGATCACCCCTCTCAGCATCTGGAGGAAATCGGGTACGATCCCTTCCACATTGTCGGTCACGAACACCTGGTTCTGATACAGCTGTATCCTGTCCTTCTGAATGTCCATGTTCGTGGTCAGTTTCGGGAAATAGAGAATACCGGTCAGGTTGAACGGGTAGTCCACGTTCAGGTGTATATGGAACAGGGGCTCCTCGAACTGCATGGGATAGAGCTCCCTGTAGAATTTCTTGTAATCCTCGTCCTCAAGGTCGCTGGGTTGCTTGGTCCAGGCAGGCTCCGTGTTGTTGATGATCCTGTCAACGGTGATCATCTTCTGAGGCTCGGTGGTCTCCTTGCCATCCTTGTCCTTGATCTTCTTGGGCTTATGCTCGGGATCCGGCACCTCTTCTGTTCCGAACTTGATAGGAATCGGCATGAACTTGTTGTATTTGAGCAAGAGGTCATTGATCCTGTTCTCTTCGAGGAATTCGGTCGAATCCTCATCGATGTGCAGGATGATCTCCGTGCCCCTTTCCTTCCTGTCGGATTTCTTCAGGGTATACTCCGGGGACCCGTCGCAGATCCAGTGAGCGGCTTCCTCCTCCTCACGGTAGGACTTGGTGTGGATCTCCACCTGGCTGGCCACCATGAAGGCCGAATAGAACCCAAGGCCGAAGTGCCCGATGATCCCGGCATCGTTCTTCTCGTCCTTGAACTTCTCAAGGAACTCCTCCGCGCCGGAGAAGGCGATGTCATTGATGTATTTCTTGACCTCTTCCTTGGACATCCCTATTCCCTGGTCAATTATATGGAGCTTCTTGCCCTCCTTGTCGATCTTCACCTCGAGTCGCGCGGAGTCGACGTCACCATTGTATTCTCCGATCGAAGCCAGGTGCTTGAGCTTAAGCGTCGCGTCGGTCGCGTTGGAGATCAGCTCCCGCAGGAATATCTCGTGATCCGAATACAAGAACCTCTTGATCAGTGGAAAGATATTCTCAACGTGCACATTAATTTTACCTTTTGCCATTTTATCTTCTTTTTAGTTTAGAAATTTCACTTAATGTTTTACACCCACATGCCAATCAAAAGAAATACCAAAAGCATTTCTATGACAAGATGACAGAAAGCGCCGAATTAATTATATTTGTTATGGACTATGCACGCGGGAGCCTATCCCGGGCACATTCCAAAAAGGGACAAGTAACTAAAGAATTGAGATAATGTACAACTCCAAGATCTCGGGCATGGGATTTTACGTGCCTGATAACGTAGTAAGCAATGACGACCTGACAAAGCTGATGGATACCAGCGACGAGTGGATCCAGGAAAGAACCGGAATAAAAGAGAGGAGATGGATAGTCGAAGGCAGCGGGGACACCTCTGCCACCATGGGAGCCAAGGCGGCCCGTATCGCCATCGAACGGGCTGGACTCACCCCGGGGGACATCGATTTCATTGTCTTCGCAACCCTGAGCCCGGATTACTACTTCCCAGGCTGCGGGGTTCAGATCCAGGAGCTCCTGGACATGAAGACCATAGGCGCCCTGGACGTCAGGAACCAGTGCTCGGGCTTTGTGTATTCGCTTTCCGTGGCGGACCAGTTCATCAAGACCGGCATGTACAAGAACATCCTTGTCATCGGCTCGGAATACCATTCGAACGGCCTGGACAAGACGACGAGAGGCAGAGGCGTCACGGTGATCTTCGGAGACGGGGCTGGTGCCTGCGTGCTCTCGAGAAGCGAAGATCCTTCCAAGGGAATTCTCTCATCCCACCTTCACAGCGAGGGGAAATTCGCCGACAAGCTCATGGTGGAGTCCCCGAGCATCAAGCACTGGGTTCCCGAGATCCTGGCCTCCCAGGGAGAGGACATCTCCTACTTCCCCTATATGGACGGGACCTTTGTCTTCAAGAACGCGGTGGTCCGCTTCAGCGAGGTGATCATGGAGGCCCTGGCCCAGAACCAGCTGACGCCCCAGGACATAGACCTTTTCATTCCCCACCAGGCGAACCTGAGGATCTCGCAGTTCATACAGCAGAAGTTCAGGCTCAGTGACGAGCAGGTGTACAACAACATCATGAGCTACGGGAATACCACTGCGGCATCCATCATCATTGCCCTTACCGAAGCCTGGGAAAACGGCAGGGTCAAAGACGGAGACCTGGTAATGCTCGCCGCCTTTGGAAGCGGCTTTACCTGGGGAAGCGTGCTGATCCGTTGGTAGAAACCTGAGGCATAAACTTCGTTTGCAAGGGTCTCAATGCTTGTAGCTGTCGTCCCAATCCTTTACATGGGGATCGCCCAGCTTGCCCTCTGATTTTGCGACGATCATGGAAACCGTGGCGTCACCCGTGACATTGACCACTGTTCGACACATGTCCAGCGGCCTGTCAACGGCAAAGATCAGGGCGAGGCCCGCTTCGGGAATTCCCGCCTGCGCCAGCACGATCACCAGCATGACCATCCCGGCTCCGGGAACGGCTGCCGAGCCAATGCTGGCAAGGGTTGCCGTGGCCACAATTCCCAGCTGGACGCCCAGGCTGAGCTCCATTCCGAAGGCCTGCGCAATGAATACCGCTGCCACCGCCTGGTAGAGACTGGTCCCGTCCATGTTGATGGTCGCCCCTATGGGAAGGACAAAGCTGGAAACCTCCTCCTCCACTCCCAGGTGCTCGTGCACCCGTTCCATGGTCACCGGAAGGGTCGCAGCGCTGGAGCTGGTCGAAAAGGCCAGGAGCTGTGCCGGGGAGATCCCCTGCAGGAAGACCCCGGGCTTCTTGCCGGTGAAGAAATAAACCAAAGTGATGTAAAAACCGATCATGATCGCAAGGCCAAGCACCACGGTGAAGGAATACCAGAGCAGGGCGATAAAGAGGTCCTTGCTCGGAGACTCCACGATGAGCGCGGCCAGAAGGGCAAAAACCCCGTAGGGCGCCGACAGCATGATCAGGTCGATCATCTTGAGGATGACCTCGTTGAAGCTGGAAAAGAAGTCTTTCACGGGTTTGGCCCTCTCTTCCGGGAGAAGTATGAGACCCACCCCAAAGAAAATGGCAAAGAAGATGACCTGAAGCATGTTCTTGTTCTCTCCCGAGGCACCGATGATGTTTTCCGGCACCAGGTCGACCAGTGCCTGCAGGGGGCCCTGCTCCTTCTGGTGCTGGGCTTCCTCCTTGTATTTTTCCGTGCTCTGGGAATAATTCGAGACCAGCTCGGTCCTCGTTGTCTCGGTGATCGACTTCCCGGGAACCAGGACATTGACCAGCAGGAGACCGATGGTCACCGCAATGACCGTGGTGATCAGGTAGGTGATCACGGTCTTGCCACCCATCTTTGAGAGCTTGGAGATATCCTTGAGGTCAGAGACCCCCGTGATCAGTGACCCGAGGATCAGGGGCACGGCAATCAGCTTGAGGGCATTGATGAAAATGGTTCCAAAGGGTTTTACCCAGTCCTGCACCACTTCCCTGCCCCAGGAAAAATTGACCATGAGCAAACCAAAGAGAACCCCGAGCACCATCCCGATCAATATTTTCCAATGCAAAGCCAGTTTCTTCATGCCTTAAAGATTTTGGGGGAAGATAGTAAAAATATTTGTCGTCATGGGACGGGACCCCATCCCGTGCCAAATTGGATTTCGGGGAATTTCCCCAAAATTCTTTGGGTTTTTGTAAGAATGGTTACATTTGCCAAAAATTAAGAGCAGATGAACAAATTAAAGGAGCGTTGGGGCATCGAGTCCAATTTCCAGATCGTCATCATTTTCATCGTCTTTGCGATCAACGGGTCAATTGCAGTATACCTCGCCAACCCGCTCACGCATCTCATCGGAATCTCCAAAGAGACGACTGCTCCCTACATCTACTGGCCCATTCGGATATTCGTGGTTTTTGTCGTGTACCAGGTGACCCTGGTCATCGTGGGAACCCTCTTCGGGCAGAAGAAGTTCTTCTGGAACATGGAGAAGAAGATGCTTCAGCGCATGGGTCTCGGCAAGCTGATCAAATAGGCTTTCTCTTTTCTATGAAATAATGGTAGATCCAGGTCAGGGTGAAGGACGGAAAGAAGTCCATGCCCGGAATGGCCTCCTCCAGGAAGGAGACCACACCCGCTACCTTTCCGGTGGTTCCCGGGTACAGCCTGATCATGAGATAGGCCGACAGCGGAGCCCAGACGACGTCGGCAACGGGAAAGACGTAGGACAGCATCCCGATCGCATCGAAAAGGAGCCCCACCAAAAACTTGTTCTTTTTGCCCAGATTTTCCATCTTTCTCAATCCCGGTCCCAACTCTTTTTCTCCCGGATGTTCTTGTACAGCTTGATCCCCATCATCAGGAGGACGGAGACGCCTACTATCCCCACCACGCCAAAGATCCAACCCAGCGTGTTCTTCAGCACCACCAGGAACACGCAGGCAAAGAGGATGATCGTGGCCACCTCGTTCCAAACCCGGAGGGCATAGGACGAATAGTTCAGGTATCCTTTCTCGATCTGCTTGTACATGACGTGACAGGACCAGTGATAGGCATACAAAAGCAATACGAAGCCCAGCTTGATGAGCATCCAGTGCGCCTCCAGCCAAAAGGGCTGCAGATAGAGCAGCCAGGCCGCAAAGATGGAGGCCAGCACCGCAGAAGGCCAGGTGATGATGTACCAGAGGCGCTTGGACATCAGGGCATACTGCTTTTGAAGTATGGAACGCGCGGGCTCCTCCTTCTCTTCCGCCTCCTTGTAATAGATGAACAATCGGATGATGTAGAATAGCCCCGCGAACCAGGTCGTGACAAATATGATGTGGAGTGACTTGATGTAAAGATATTCCATGACAGCTATCAGGTCTTAGCGGTTTCCTTGATCTTCGCTGGCTTCCCTTTCCAAGCATTGACCCAGTCTGCCATCACCCCGACCCAGGGGTCGTAGTCGTTCAGACAGGCCACGTGCCTGAAATCCTCTCCCCCTGCCTCAAGAAATTCCTCCTTTCCTTCCATCGCGATCTCCTCGAGGGTCTCCAGGCAGTCCGAAACGAAAGCGGGAGTCACCACGGCAAGCTTCTTCACTCCCTCCTCGGCCAGTCTTTCGAGCTCAAAGTCGGTATAGGGCCTCAACCAGGGATCCTTCAGCAGACGTGACTGGAACGAATCGCTGTAGGATCCTTCCTTCAGCTTCATCCTTTCAGCTATGGCGCGGGTCGTCTCAAAGCACTGATGGCGGTAGCAGGTCTTGTGGGCTTCCGACTTCAACTGGCAGCAACTTCCGTCGATTTTGCAGTGAGAGCCTGTCACATCCGACTTGTAGATGTGCCTTTCCGGGATGCCGTGATAGGAGAAAAGCAGGTGATCGTAATCGAAATCCCTGAGCTGCTCCTCGATGTTCTCGCTCATTACCTTGATGTATTCCTCCTCGTCGTAAAAGGGTTCCAGGACATCCAT
>CAZAZM010000030.1:0-25321 GCA_964489625.1 uncultured Flavobacteriaceae bacterium | reverse complement strand
GCCGATTTCTTGGGGCGCGTGTTCAGGATGATCCCCTTGATCAGCAGAAACCTTTTCCAGTATGCGATGTCTATGACCCGTTCGTCCATGAGGAATTCATCCAGGTACTTTCGCACGTCTTTTACGTTTGTGCTGTCCGGCGAACCCAAATTGACCAGTAATACTCCTTTCTTTGCCAAAATGAACTGTTTTTTGAGTGAAAAATTCAAAGCGGTAAAGATAATATTTTTAAATCGGTCGCTCCCGAAACAGGACAAATTTAAAGCGTCTTTTTCAAAACTTTTATCGTTATTTTTTTTATTTCAACCGACATCAATTCGCCGGCAATCTATATATTTTTGTGGCGGATCATTGCTGTCACCTCGATGAAATCACCTATAATTGCTGATGCTTTGAAAGATTTGATTTTTTTTTGAGTTTTTTGCAGAGGTGACAAATGTCATAGTTTTTAATTTTCCGTGAGCGTAATTTTGATCCGACTCTTCTTGGAACGTAAATTAAAAACTAACTAAAAAAGAATACCATCGGTATGACTAAGAACCCGGATTGCAAGAAGTTCTACCTCATCGGCCTTAATTATAAGAAGGCCGACGTAGTAACAAGGAGCAAATTCAGTTTGAATAAAGAGCAGCAGGCAGAGCTGTTGGCTGATGCCAAGGACAATGGCATCAACAGCGTGGTGGTTCTGTCCACCTGCAACCGGATCGAGATAATGGGGTTTGCAAAGCATCCCTTCCAGCTCATCTCTCTTCTCTGCAAATATTCCAAAGGAAATGTCGAGGAATTCGCAAAGGTCTCCTATGTCTTCAAGAACAGCGAGGCTTCGGAGCACGTCATCAGAATAGCGACCGGAATCGACAGCCAGATCCTCGGGGACTACGAGATCGTGGGTCAGCTCAAAGACGCATTCGGGCAGGCAAAGAAGGCGGGTACGCTCAACGCCTACCTGGAACGCCTTTTCAACACGGCACTGCAGGCGAGCAAGGAAACCAAGAACAAGACGAGCATCAGCTCGGGAACAACGAGCGTCTCCTACGCGGCCATCCAGTACATCAAGGACAAATACAAGGAGTACGACGGCAAGAAGATCCTGGTCTACGGTTTGGGCGACATCGGCGAAACCACGGCCAAGAGTTGCTCGGAATACCTGAAGAACCATGAGATAACGGTGATCAACCGCACCGATGCGAAGGCGTTCGAACTGACCAAGAGCGTTCAGGTAAAAGCGCGAAGGCATGAGGAGCTTCAGCAAGAGATCCATGAGAATGACATCGTGATCGTGGCAACGGGTGCCTCCACCCCAACGATCAGGGAAGCGGATGTCAAGAAAGGAAAGAAGCAACTGATCATAGACCTCTCCATTCCAAGGAACGTGGACCCCAAATTGTCGGGACACGAAGACAAGGAGGTGATCGACGTGGACATGCTTTCGGAGACGACGGAAAGAACCCTTGAGGAAAGAAGGAAGCAGATCCCCCTGGTGGAGGAGATCATCAAAAAGCATAAAATCGAATTCTACGAATGGCTCTCTTTCAGAAAGAGCACACCCGCGATCAATTCACTCAAAAAATCTCTTGAAGAGATCCAGAAAGACGCGATAACGGCGCACGCCAAGAAACTTGACCAGTCAGAGTCCGACGTTTTGGAAGACGTCACCTCTCAGATGATCAGCAAAATAGTTTCAAAATTCGCACTTCATCTGAAAGCCGAGAACACGAGAGCAAATCAGAGCATCAGGGTCATGAAAGAGGTTTTCAACCTGGAGACGACTGAAGAATAGCATGAAAAGCATAATTCGTATTGGAACCAGATCCAGCGAGCTGGCACTTTGGCAGGCGAATACTGTATCTGATCAGTTGCAGCATCTGGGCCATCAAACGGAGATCGTTAAGATCGACTCCATTGGTGACGAGGTGCTGACCAAGCCCTTGTACGAGCTTGGAACCACGGGCGTCTTCACCAAGAACCTGGACATCGCCCTTTTGAACAAGCGCATAGACATCGCCGTGCATTCGCTGAAGGATGTTCCCACCCAGATGCCCGAGGGCATCGTGCAGGCTGCCGTGCTGAAAAGGGGCAACCACCAGGACATCCTGGTGCTCAAGAGCAATGAGGAGTTTTTCTCCAACCAGACAGCGACCATTGCCACCGGAAGCCAGAGAAGAAGGGCACAGTGGCTCTACCGCTTTCCCAACCACAAGATGACGGGACTGAGGGGCAACGTCAACACCCGACTTAACAAATTGAGAACCAACGACTGGGACGGGGCAATTTTTGCCCTGGCCGGTTTGAAGAGGATAGGGATACTGCCCAAGGAGCACCTTAAGCTGGACTGGATGCTTCCGGCCCCGGCCCAAGGAGCGGTCATGGTGGCCGCCCTCGCGGACGACACCCAGATACTTGAGATCTGCGCCGAGCTGAATGACAAGGAAACGGAGATCTGCGTCGGCCTGGAAAGGCAGTTCCTCAGGAAGCTGGAGGGAGGATGCTCCGCCCCGATCGGAGCGCTGGCACAGATCCGCAACGAGCAGCTCACCTTCAAAGGGGCCCTATTCAGCCTGGACGGGAAGAAAAAGATAGAATTCAGCAAAACCGTACCCACCTCCCACATCTCCGACATCGCGGAATTCGCGGCGGAATACATCCTGGAAAAGGGCGGAAAGAAATTGATGAGGCAGATCGGGCAACTGGAAAAGAAGCACCGGGTGTTTTCCACCAAAAACCTCTCCATCGGGCAGAGCAGCGAGCTGAACAAGGACATCGGGATCGAAATGAGCGACTTCATCACGATCAGGCATCAGCGGATCAAGCCTGCCGATCTCAAGAAGAAGCTGGGCAAGGTGATACTGACCAGTCAGAACGCGGTCGCCTCCCTTCTGGACAGCCTGGATGGCTCAAAGCTGGAATATGAAGACATCTATTGCGTGGGCCGGCGGACAAAAAAACTCATTGAAAGAAGGATCGGCAAGGTCAGCCATGTGGCGAATTCAGCGGCCCGCCTTGCGGAGCACCTGGTCGGGGAGTTCAGCAAGCCCGAGGAATTCACTTTCTTCTGCGGGGATTTGAGAAGGGATGAATTGCCGGACCTTTTGAAACAAAAGGGCCATGAGGTTCACGAGATCGTGAGCTATCAGACCCTCTCAACGCCCAGTGAGCTGCATAACAACTACGAGGGAATCCTGTTCTTCAGCCCCTCGGGCATAGAAAGCTATCTCAAAAAGAACAGCCCCAGGGACGAGGTTGCCTTCTGCATAGGAGATACGACTGCGGCTGCGGCCCAGGGCGTATTCAAAAAGGTGATCGTCGCCAGGAACCCCTCGGTGGAAGCCGTTGTCGGCACGGTGAACGAATATTTTGATAAAGAATAGGATGATGAACAGAACAAGAAGACTGCGGGCCAGTGAAGGCATTCGCCGGTTGGTGCGTGAGAACAGCCTGAAGGTCAGCGACCTGATCTACCCGCTATTCATAGAAGAAGGAAAAGGCATAGAAAAGGAGATCGAATCCATGCCCGGCATCAAGAGGTTCTCCCTGGACCGAGTCTCCTCGGAACTCGATGAGGTGAGCCAATTGGGAATACCGGCAGTCATCCTGTTCGGGATACCCCAGGCCAAGGACGAGATCGGTTCGGAGACCTGGAATGACCAGGGCATCATCCAGCAAGCCGTTCGCTTCATCAAGAAACACTACCCTGGGCTCTACGTGATCACGGACGTCTGCTTTTGCGAGTATACCTCCCACGGCCACTGTGGCATCATCCACAACCATGACGTCGACAATGATGCGACCCTGAAGAACCTCGCCAAGCAGGCGGTGTCACACGCCAGGGCCGGAGCCGACATGGTGGCCCCTTCAGGCATGATGGACGGAATGATCGCAACCATGAGAAAGGCGCTGGACGAAGCGGGCTTCTACCAGCTGCCCATCATGTCTTACGCCGTGAAATACTCCTCGGCCTTCTACGGGCCCTTCCGGGACGCTGCGGACTCCGCACCGAGCTTCGGGGACAGGAGAACCTACCAGATGGACCCTGCAAACCGGAGGGAGGCCTTCCGGGAAGCACGATTCGACCAGGAAGAAGGAGCAGACATACTCATGGTGAAGCCGGCCCTGTCCTATCTCGACATCATACGTGACCTGCGCAATGAATTCGACCTGCCCGTGGCCTGCTACAACGTGAGCGGGGAATACTCCATGATCAAGGCCGCCGGCGAAAAAGGCTGGATCGACCCTGAAAAGGTCATGATGGAAAGCCTCCTGGCCATGAAACGGGCCGGAGCCGACCTGATCATCACCTATTTTGCGAAAGACGTTGCAAAGCTCCTGGGCTAAGAACTTAAACTACTATCTAAAAATGAATTTGAGCAAATCATCGTCTCTTTTTGAAAAAGGACAGAAGCACCTGGTGGGAGCCGTGAACTCCCCGGTCCGGGCCTTCAGATCCGTTGGAGGATCCCCGGTCTTCATTGAGAAGGCCGAAGGCAGCAAGATCGTGGATGTCGACGGAAATACCTATGTGGACCTCGTGCTCTCCTACGGGCCCATGATCCTGGGCCACCGCCACCCCAAGGTGGAAAAGGCCGTTGAGAAGGCCCTGAAAAAAGGATACACCTTTGGCGCCTCCACCGCCGGCGAGATCGAACTGGCCGAACTGGTTTGCGGG
Organism: uncultured Flavobacteriaceae bacterium; assembly: GCA_964489625.1. Classification (GTDB taxonomy): domain Bacteria; phylum Bacteroidota; class Bacteroidia; order Flavobacteriales; family Flavobacteriaceae; genus Lutimonas. The sequence continues at coordinate 20,658 of CAZAZM010000030.1, read as the reverse complement.
GCATTTCCCGGTATGGACAAGGTCAGGTTCGTCAATTCGGGCACGGAAGCCGTGCTCAGCGCGATCCGACTGGCACGGGCCTATACGGGCAAGAACAAGATCGTCAAATTCTCGGGTTGCTACCACGGGCATTCGGATGCTTTGCTGGTTGCGGCCGGATCGGGCCTTGCCACTCTGAGCCTGCCCGGAAGCAAGGGAGTCCCGGAGGAAGCGGTCAGGAACACCCTGATCGCGGAATACAACTCCATGGAAAGTGTCAGGAGTCACCTCGAACAGGATGATGTGGCCGCTGTGATCCTGGAACCGGTTGCCGGCAACATGGGCGTGGTGGTCCCCGACGAGGACTTCCTCAGGGAACTGAGGCGCCTTACCCGGGAAAAGGGAGTGCTGATCATTGCAGACGAGGTCATGACCGGGTTCAGGTCAAAATTCGGCGGAGCCCAGGAGATCCTCGGGCTCGAAGCCGACATCACCTGCCTCGGCAAGGTGATCGGCGGCGGATTCCCCGTCGGAGCCTACGGAGCACGGGACGAGATCATGAAGATGGTAGCCCCCCTGGGTGAAATGTACCAGGCAGGGACCCTCTCCGGAAACCCGATCGCCATGGCCTGTGGCATGGCGACGCTTACCGAACTAAAGGACTCAAATCCCTATTCCGGGTTTGACAGCACCGCCCTGCGAATCAAGGAAATGCTCCTGAGCGCGGCCAAGCGATACAACATCGACCTGCAGGTGAACCACTTCGGATCGATGATCAATGCCTTCTTCACCGCTGAGGAGGTTAGGGACTTTGCATCCGCCCAGACGAGCGATACGGAAAAATTCAAGGTCTTCTTCTGGAACATGATGGAAAGAGGGGTATTCCTGCCCCCTTCCCAGTTCGAGGCCTGGTTCCTTTCAACGGCAATAGACGAAAACGACATGAAAACGATCGAAAGAGCCATAGAAGGTTCCTTTCAAGCCATATCTGAAAAATTCAATCAATGACAAAGATCAAGAACGACCTGTTTCTCAGGGCCTTGCGAGGAGAGCCCGTTTCAAGGCCTCCCGTGTGGATGATGAGACAGGCAGGAAGGTACCTGCCCGAATTCATGGAGATCCGGGAGAAATACGACTTTTTCACGCGCTGCCAGACGCCTGAGCTCGCCGCGGAGATCACGGTGCAGCCCATTCGACGCTATGGAATGGACGCAGCCATACTCTTCTCGGACATCCTGGTGGTGCCCCAGGCCATGAACATCCCGTTTGAGATGAAGCCGGGAGTTGGCCCATATCTGCAAAACCCGGTAAGGACAATGAAGCAGGTGTTGGACACCCCCGTTCCGGACATCCGGGAGACCCTGGGCTATGTGATGGATGCCATCGAGCTGACCAAGGAGATGCTCAACGACGAGATCCCCCTGATCGGTTTCGCGGGCTCGCCCTGGACGGTATTCTGCTACTGCGTGCAGGGACAGGGCTCCAAGTCATTCGACAAGGCCAAGGAATTCTGCTTCACCCAGCCTGAAGCCGCCCATATGCTCTTGCAGAAGATCACGGACACCACGATCGCCTACCTGAAAGAAAAGGTAAAGGCCGGGGTCAATGCCGTGCAGGTATTCGATTCCTGGGGAGGCATGCTCTCACCTGCGGATTTCAGGGAGTTCTCCTGGAGATACATGGAGCAGATCGTGAATGCACTGCATGAGGAAGCTCCCGTGATCGCCTTTGCCAAAGGCTGCTGGTTCGCCCTTGAGGAAATGGCCCAGTCCAAGGTTTCCGCCCTGGGAGTGGACTGGACGGTTACGCCCCAGATGGCGCGACAGTTGAGCGGAGGCAAGGTCACCCTGCAGGGGAACATGGACCCCTCGAGGCTGCTCTCCCCTCCAAAGAAGATCAAGGAAATGGTCACCGAAATGATCGATGCCTTCGGCAAAGACAGATATATCGTAAATTTGGGCCATGGCATACTCCCGAACATACCCCTGGATCACGCCGGGGCCTTCATCGAGGCAGTGAAGGAATACGGGACAAAATAAAAAATGACACAGAGATGAATTCGGCACTGATCCAGAAATACAACATCCCCGGACCCAGGTATACGAGCTATCCCACGGTGCCCTTCTGGGACGAGAAGGGCATAGATCCTTCCGACTGGAAGGAGACCACGATTCGGGCCTTCCGCGAGAGCAACGAGAGCGAAGGGATCAGCCTGTACATTCATCTGCCCTTCTGCGAGAACCTCTGCACCTTTTGCGCCTGCCACAAGAGGATCACCAAGAGGCACAGCGTGGAGTCGCCCTACATCGAGACCCTGCTCAGGGAATGGGACCTGTATTGCGACCTGTTCGACGAGCGCCCGAAGATCAAGGAGATCCACCTGGGAGGCGGGACCCCGACCTTCTTCTCTGCAGAGAACCTCAGGAAGCTGATCGACGGAATTTTCGAGAGAGCCGACCGCTTCCACGACTTCGAGTTCAGCTACGAGGGTCATCCCAATCACACGAGCGAACTGCAGCTGCAGACCCTTTATGACCTCGGGTCCAGGAGAAACAGCTTTGGGATACAGGACTATGACCCGGTGGTGCAAAAGGCCATCAACCGCATCCAGACCTTTGAGCAGGTGAAAAAAGTCCATGATCTCTCAAGAAAGATCGGGTACACTTCGATCAGCCATGACCTGGTCTTCGGGCTGCCCTTTCAGACCGAAGCGAGCATCAGGGGGACCATCGAGAACACCATCAAGCTCATGCCCGACAGGATCGCCTATTACAGCTATGCCCACGTGCCCTGGATCAAAGGGGTCGGGCAGCGGGGATTTGACGAGAACGACCTGCCCAAGGACAAGGAGAAAAGACATCTGTACGAACTGGGAAAACAACTTTTCTTCGATGCCGGGTACGTGGAGATCGGGATGGACCATTTCGCCCTGCCCACGGATTCCCTGTACAAGGCGATGAAATCTCACAAGCTTCACAGGAATTTCATGGGATACACGGCAGGCAAGACCCAGCTTATGATCGGCCTCGGCATGTCCTCCATCAGCGATTCCTGGTATGCCTTCGCCCAGAACGAAAAATCCGTCGAAGACTACACGGAAAGAGTGAACCAAGGAGAGCTGCCCGTTTTCAGGGGTCATTTGCTCACCGATACGGACCTGGTAGTGCGAAAGCACATCCTAAACCTGATGTGCAACCTGGAAACCGAATGGAACGTCGGGCTGACAGCCTCCCAAAAAGAGGGCATCCTTGAGCGCCTGGAGGAAATGTTCGATGACGACCTGCTGGAAACCTCAGGCAACAAGCTGATCGTCAAGGAAAAAGGCAGGATGTTCGTCAGGAACATCTGCATGGCCTTTGACTTGCGACTCATCGAGAACAAGCCACAGACCCGCATCTTCTCCATGACGATCTGATCTGCAGGGAGCAAGCTTGGATCACTTGGTCATAGACCCGTACTTTTTCATGAACTTGTCCAGCTTAGGGTTGATCACCGCCCTGCAATAGCCCTGGTTCTTGTTGTTGTTGTAGTAGTTCTTGTGGTAGTCCTCGGCCATGTAGAACACCTCAAAGGCCGTCACTTCCGTCACGATGGGGTCCTCATAGACCTCTTCGGCCGTAAGCTGCCCTATGATCTTTTCCGCTTCCTCCTTCTGAGCAGGGTCGTGATAGAAGATCGCGGACCGGTACTGGGTGCCAATGTCGTTGCCCTGCCGGTTCAGGGTGGTCGGGTCATGGGTGTAGAAGAACACGTCCAGGAGCTCCCTGTAGCTGATCACCTGGGGATCGTACTTGATCTGTATCGCCTCCGCGTGCCCTGTGTTCCCAGTGCACACCTCCCGGTACGACGGATTCTTGACGTGTCCTCCGGTGTATCCCGGGTAAACGGACTCAACTCCTTTCAATTGCTGAAAAATGGCCTCCGTGCACCAGAAGCATCCATTTCCAAATGTGGCCACGGCCAATTGATCATTCATTTTTTGCCTTTTTTGAGCACATGCCTGCACCATGAAGGTAAAAAGCACCACGCTCAGGATTATTTTAAACTTTTTCATTTTATATCACTATGGGACATACTCTGACAATCGGACGTCTTCCCGGGCCACTCATTACAAAATGCCCTTGGATTTCGAACCTTGCCTGAGCTAATCCCTGGGTATCAATTTGTAGGGGAAGGCCACCAGGCTCTCCGCTCCGTTCTTGCCCACGCTCGACACCCCGAACAAGTAGTTGTCGATGACCAGGTTCTCCAAAAGATAGGAGTCTCGCTTCCCTATGTAGGTGCTGTGCTCCCACTGTGGAGAGGTCGTCTTTCTCCAGTAGACCCTGTACCCCATCAGATTGCTGTCGTCAGAGAGGTCCCATTGCAGGCGGGTCGAGGGCTGCACGGCTCCCCCGATGGCCAGGTTTTTCGGGGCCTCGGGAGCTGAGGCCAGTGAGGCCAGTGTCAGGGCGTTGACGGCGGTCAGTTTGGCCGCGTAGTCAAAATCCACCCAGTCGATGACGTCCCCGTAGTCGATTCCGTTCTCGTGGCGCAGGTCCTGGTGCTGCCTGTTGTAGTTCTCATGGGTCTCCATGATGCGGACCCCCGTGAACCCCTCGTCATTGAAGGGGCGGTGGTGACCTCCTCTTCCGAACCTGTCCAGCCGGTAGATCATGATCGCATCCAGGTTGACCATGTACTCGTCGGTGATTCGATCGATGTAGCGGGCCAGCTGCCGGGAAGGTCCGTCGACTTCTCCCCCGTAGTAGCGCATGGCCCTCTTCTCCTCATCGGTCAGCGTCATCGACATGGCCTCCGAGAACACCCGGAAGGTCCCGTTGTCTATTACCCCGTCGATCCCATGAATGTTCCCGATCATGTCATTGTTGATGATCCCGATGACGTCCCATCCTTCCTCCTTTGCTTTAATCGCAAGGTGCTTGCCGCCGTAGAGGCCCTGCTCCTCACCCGACAGGCCCACGTAAATAATGGATACGGGAAACTTGTACTTGCTCAGCACACGTGCGGCCTCAAGGGTTCCTGCCATTCCGGAAGCATTGTCGTTTGCCCCTGGGGAATCAGAAGTGAAATTGTTGGGATCGGACACCCGGGAGTCGATGTCGCCGGACATGATCACGTAACGGTTTGGATGCAGGCTTCCCCTTTGGATGGCAACCACGTTCACTATTTTGGTGTCCCGGATGATCCTCCTGTCATTCTTGGGCTCCATGGCCGAGTGATAGAACACCTCCAGGCAATTGTCGCATTCAGAGGAGATCCTGTCGAACTCCGATTTGATCCACCTTCTTGCGGCACCAATGCCTCGTGTATCTGAGATCGTGTCGGAGAGGGTGTGCCGGGTGCCGAATCCCACCAGCTTCTCGATGTCCTTTTGGATACGCTCCGCAGAGGGGGCTTTGGCGATCTCCTGCAAGATCGTGGAAGTTGGGTTCTGGCCCGTGACGACAAGGCTCGCCAGACCGATCGCTACCGTGCAAATGAATTTCATTCTATGATTAAATTTCATTGAATCAGGGTTTTAATTGTTCAATATCCAATTTCTCTAGTTCTTCTTTGACCACGTGCAGCATGTCCTCTGTGAAGTCCAGGTGAGTCACCATGCGCAGCTTGCCCTGCCCCATCGAGATCATCAAAATGTTCTTCGCGGCCATGGCCTTGATGAACAGATTTTCATCAAGTCCCGCGACCAGGTTGAAGATCAGGATGTTGGTCTCCACTGGCTCCACCTTCCTGACATAAGGGCAGGACTCCAGTATCCTACCCAGCGCCCTGGCTTTGTCGTGGTCCTCCTCCAGGCGCTCAATGTGATGGTCCAATGCATAGATCCCGGCCGCGGCAAGGTATCCGATCTGCCGCATGCCCCCGCCGAAAAGCTTTCTGACCCGCACGGCTCTGTGAATGGTGTCCCTGTCCGACACAAGGACCGAGCCCACGGGAGCGCCAAGGCCCTTGGAGAGGCAGATCGAAATGGTGTCGAACAGCCTTCCGTAGTCTCTGGCCTCCTCTCCCTTGGCAACAAGGGCGTTGAACAGGCGCGCTCCGTCCAGGTGGTAGGAGAGTCCGTGGGCGCGGCACACCTTCTCGATGGAGACCAGCTCCTCGAAGTCCCAGCAGGCCCCGCCACCCTTGTTGGTGGTATTCTCAACGGCCACCAGGCTGGAAAGGGCCTGGTGATAGTCTGCAGGATTGTTTATGCTTTGCTCCACCTGCTCCGCGGTGAACATTCCCCTGTCACCGTCGATCAGCTTGCAGGAGACTCCCGAATTGAAGGCCGCCCCTCCTGCCTCATAATTGTAGACGTGGGCCCACTTGTCGCAGATCATCTGATCCCCGGGCTGGGTGTTCAATTTGATCGCTGTCTGATTGGCCATGGTGCCGGAAGGAAAGAAGAGGGCCGCCTCCATGCCGAACAGGTCGGCTATCTTTTCCTGCAGCTCGATCGCGGTGGGATCGGCTCCGAACACGTCATCCCCCACGCGGGCCTTCATCATGGCTTCGAGCATGGGTGGAGTGGGCCTTGTGATGGTGTCGCTGATCAGGTTTATCTCTTTTGGTCTCATAGTTATTCTCTGAATCTGCTGACAAGTCTTCCCAGGAATACAAAACTGCTTTCCAGGTCAAACTTGAAGGTGTCGTCCTTTGTTTTCTGCGCCAGTTGATTGATGGCCATGTCGGTCAGCTGCAGTATCCTTGCATAGCCCCCCGTGGTCGGGCAGTCCCTCATCATGATGATTAGCTTGCCCGAAGGGGTCAGCTGCACCGATCCGGGTATGGTGATCGAAGTGATGATCTCGCTGTTCTTCACCGGCGGGAATTTGTTCTTGAGCTGATAGCCCATCCTGTTGTTCAGGGAATCGATCTTGAAGCTCATCGAAAAGAGCTTGTCGCGCTGCTTGCGGGTCAACCGGTTGAATTCCGGGCCCTTGGTCACCTCCAGCTTTTTGGTGGTGAAGTGAGAAGGTTTCACCTTCAGCTTGGATGAAGTCACCTCGAGCTGTGCGTCATAGCTGGCAATCGGTATCCTGTTTCCCTTTTTGACCGTGCTCTGCCTGGTTATCCCGTCGTAAAAGGAATAGCTTCCCAGGACCTTTTCGGTCAGAAAACCTCCCTTGACCCCCAGATAGGCGCGCACGCCGGTGTTGAGTTTCCCGAATTGAAGCACGTCACTGGTGTTCACCGAATAGACCTGGTTCATCTCTATGGGCTTTCCGTTCAGCTCCGGGGAGATGTCTGCCCCTGTGAGCACGAAGAGGGTGTGGTCCTCGAACATGATCTTGGGCCCCACCATGGTGATCTCGAGCACCGGAAGTCCCTCAGGGTTGTTCAGGAGCTTGTTGGCGAGTATGGCGCTGTACTTGTCCATGGCGCCCGATATGGGAACTCCAAACGACCTGTAGCCCTTTCTCCCCAGGTCCTGGACCGAGGTCTGCATGCCCTCCGACAGAATAAGGATATTGTTATCCATAGACCTTGCTTTTTGGAACATATACACCTTTTTCCACCTCCTCCTTTATCGCTGCATGCTGCTTCGCATCGATCGGAACGAATTGCACCTTGTCCCCCGCAACTGCAAAGCAGGGAGGAAAATCATTCACGTCGAAGAACTTCATGGGGCTGTTCCCGATGATGTTCCAGCCCCCGGGGCTGACACGCGGATAGATCCCGGTTTGATTCCCTGCAATGCCCACGTCTCCGCTGCGGATCTCCCTGCGGGGCTTGTCCTTCCGCTTGTAGTGGATCTTCTCATCCAGACCACCCAGGTAAAGGAACCCGGGCAGAAAGCCGATGAAATATACATCGTAGATGGCAGAGCTGTGCAGCTTGACGATCTCTTCCGGCGACAGTTTAACGTGTTTGCCTATCTCCTCCAGGTCGGGGGCGAACTCGGGCTCATAGCAAACGGGGATCTTCCAAAGCTTGTAGGCCGTGAGGAGCTTCTGGTCCCTGGTCGTGTAGATCTCCTTGAGGTCTGCCACCACGCCGGAATACTTGATCTTGGCCGTGTCAAAGAAAACCGTGAGCGAATTGTATGCCGGCACCGTCTCCAGAACATACTCCCCCATGTCGGCGTGTATCTTGCTCCTGAAGATGCTGATGTTCTTTAAAATGGGTTCCTCGATGACCTTTGGCCATTCGATGAGGACCGCAATGCTGCCCAGGGGCTTGTATTTGAGCGTGTACCTGTTCACGAATAACGCAAATTCAAACTTCTCAGTTCCCTGGCGATCTCCACCGCCCTGGGATTGTCACCATGTATGCAGAGGGTATCGACCTCTACCTTCCTGACCTTGCCGTTGGCTGATATCATCTGCTGCTCGCCCAGAAGGCGCTCCACGCGTTCCTTCACCAGCTCCGGATCCGTGATGACGGCATTGGGCTCGCTCCGCGGAACCAAACGAAAATCATCGTCATAGTTCCGGTCGGCAAAAGCCTCCACCATGAAAGGGATCCCTGCCTCTCGCGCCTTTCTGAAGAGAAGGGAGCCGAAAGGAACAAAGAGGATCAGATCCTCATTGAAAAAATCGACGACATCAATGAGCAGGCTCGCCAGGTCGGCCGACCTGGCGGACATGTTGTAGAGCGCGCCATGGGCCTTGACATGCGCAAGCTCGACATCCTCCAGCTTCGCAAGGACACTCAGCTCCGCGATCTGGTGGATCAGCTGGGACCTGAGCTGTTCGGGGGGCACGTACATCTCCGTCCGACCGAAATTCTTCCGGTCCTCGAAGGAGGGGTGCGCACCAACCCGGACCTCGTGCTCCCTGGCCAGGCGCAAAGTGTCGAGCATGGTCTCGCGATCCCCGGCATGACCGCCGCAGGCAATGCTGCACGAGTCGAGGTACGGCATGATATCCGCATCTCTCCCTATTCCTTCTCCCAGATCGCAATTGATGTCCATAGGTCGTTCATAAGCTTGTGAAAACACTCCAGATGCTCTTCAGGCCCAAAAAGAGCGCTACACCGAAGATAAGGAATCCCATGATATTTTGGAACCGATTGTTGACATAAGTACCCAAAATCTTGCTGCTGTTCATGACCCACAAGAGGAACCCGCTGATGACCGGCAGCAGGATCCCGTTGGCCACCTGGGCGAATTTGATGATCTCGACAGGCTTGAAGTCCAGGGAGGCGAAGAGCATGCCCAAAAAGAGGATGAACATCCATACCCCCCTGAACCTGAGAGAGGTCAGGTCCCTCTTCCATCCAAAGATCCCGCGAACGGCGAAGGCAGCCGCCAAAGGAGCCGTGACGGCCGAGGTAATTCCGGCGGCAAAGAGCCCCAGGGAGAGGAAATAGGTGGACCAGCTTCCGTACAGAGGTCCAAGTGCCTTGGCCAGGTCCACCGCATTCTCTATGGATTCCACGTCGGAGGCGGCCGCAGAGATGATTATGGCCATGGATACCAGTCCGCCCAGGACAACGGCGACGACCGTGTCACGTACCGCGTCGGGAAGACTTTTCTTGTCCTGCCACTTCTCCCGAACCAGCGAGCTGTGAAGAAAGAGGTTGTAGGGAACCACCGTGGTGCCGATCAGCCCGATCACGGTCAACAGGCTTCCTTCGGGTATCGAGGGGCGCAGGGCGCCCTTGAGTACCAGGGCGAGATCCGGCCGGGTCATGACGGCTGTGACCAGGAAGGAAAGGCTCATGAGCAGCACGAGAGCGATCAGGCTTCTCTCAAGTATCTTGTAGCTTCCGCTGAGCAGGATGAGGAAAGCGGCCGACCCGAGCAAAAGGACCAGGTAATTCAATTCCCGTCCCATTATCTCAACACGGGTTTCAGGAAACAGGGTGGAAAGGCCCAGAACTCCCCCGCTGATGTTCCCGGCCTCATAGGCGGCATTGCCTATCACAATGGCCGACAGGACCAGGATGATCACCAGGGTCTTCAACACGCCGGGATCCAGCTCTTCCCGGATCACCCCGGCCAGGCCCTTTTGGCTGATGAGGCCAAGCCTGGCGGACATTTCCTGCAAAACCACCGTGGCTATGATGGAGAGCGTCATGGCCCATAACAGAGAATAGCCGTAATCCACCCCTGCGATGCTGCACAGGGTGACCGTCCCGGGGCCTATGAAGGCGGCAGCGATCAGGGGACCGGGGCCGATCCTCTTGAACGAGATCCTGCTCATTGCCCCATATCCGTTCCGATGGGAGATCCATCCGGTATTTTGGGTGCTGTTCTCGGTTTGCGTTTCTCAGGGTTCTTCAGGACTTCCCGGATCTCTTTTGCCAAAAAGCGATCCACGGCCTTCTGATCCTCGCCTGCCTCGCTACGTTCCAGCCGGTTTGCAAGGCCTTCCAGCTGGCTGGCCGCCACCGCCCTGACCCCCTTGTAGGTCTGCTCATCGGCAACCAGGTCGTAAAGGGATTCGAGAAGCTGCTCATTGATCCTGTTCTGAACCTCCTGGTGGTAGGAATTCTTGTGTGACTGTCCGAAAGTGGCCTCGATCAGCTCTGAGATCACTTCAGAAAGACCCAGCTGCCCCTTTTCAAGCGATTTTTGGGTCATGAGTCGTGACGCCCTCTCGGGATGCAGGACCAGGGAGAAGGTCATGTCGGAGGCCGTTGCCGCCGCCCCAAAAGGATCAAAGGCCAATCCAAGGTCGCTTTTGAAGGACTCCCGATTCCTGGCATAGCCGAATGCCCTGGGCGGAAAAAGCTCCAGTTTGTCTTCCGGTATGGCCAGCTGTTCTACCTGCACGGTCTTTATGAGTGCCTGAAGGGCCTTCTTCTGTTCTTTGGCCTCCAGGATCTTGGGGCTTAGGTTCACCCCACCCCTAACGGCGTAATTGTAATCCATTCCCCCGATCAGCTTGGAGACAGCCTCGGTCTGGTAGCGATGGTAGAAATAGAGAGGGACGAACATGTCCTCAAGGACCGTGTAGGGCTGGCCGGGAGGTATGTTTTCCGCAGAAAAATTCCTGATCCCAATCTTGCGCACGTCCAGCACGTTGTCCAGTTCCTCCACGATGTCATTCCCGTTGTCCCAGAGATGTGCGTGAATGTGCGCGCTCCCCTGGGGTCGGGAATCCGCATCCGTGATATAGCGATGCCCCTGAGCGAAAGCCTCGTCGAGCAAGTTACTAAGCTGTTCTTCCTCGTCCCCTTCGAATTCCTCGTAGGAGTACCGAACGGTTATCTTGTCCCATTCCCCGATTCCCACGGCATAGGCCTCCGAGAAATCCAGGTCTCCTCCCCTGGCCTTTATCCAGGGATGGGGATAGTCCATCACGGAGGAACGGTTCACGGTGCTGGCTGCGTAGTTGTGAGCAAAACCAAGGGTATGCCCTACTTCATGGGCAGACAGCTGCCTGATCCTTGCCAGGGCCATTTCCATTGCGAAGCTGTCATTGGTCTCAGCTCCCTTGTAGGCAGCCCGCAGGGACTGCGCGATCATGAAGTCCTGCCTGATCCTCAGCGAGCCCAGGCTGACGTGTCCCTTGATGATCTCTCCCGTCCTCGGGTCCCGGATGCCGCTTCCGTAGCTCCACCCCCTGGTGCTTCGGTGCACCCACTGGATCACGTTGTACCTCAGGTCGAGCATATCCGCGTCGTCGGGCAGCATCTTCACCTGGAAGCCATTGATGTAACCCGCTGCCTCAAAGGCCTGGTTCCACCAGCGGGCGCCCTCCAGGAGGGCTGACCTGACGGGTTCCGGGGTTCCCGGGTCAAGATAATAGACTATGGGCTCCACGGCCTCGCTCTTGGCTTCCCCGGGATTCTTTTTCTCCAGCCTGTGCCGGTAGATGAACTTTTTGACTATAGGTTCGTTGACCGGGGTCGCGTAATCCATGTAGCTCATGGGGTAGGATCCCGACCTGGGGTCGAAGACGCGGGGTTTGAACCCGGCGTCGGGCAGCTCCACAAAGGAGTGATGCTGATAGGCAGTGACCGAAGAAGGGTCCGGGGCCACGCTTTTGATCTCCCAGGACTGGGGCTCCCCGGTAAAGGTCAGCAGGGCGTCGAACTCGACGTTCTTCGGAAAGGCCTTGGTGCGCTCCATGTTCATCCCGGAGCGGCTCAGGTCCAGCTTATAGGTCCCCTGACCTCCGGATTTGAGTCTTTGAACCACTCCGTGTGCATCCCGCAGGATGAAATCCGTGATCTCGATCAGGTAGCTTCCGCCCTTGGTCTCCTGGATCTCGAATCCGTACAGAACGGACTTGGCGAAGGCCTCCTCGATGGACCGCTTCTCCTTGGCGTTATCCGTTATGGCCCTGTAGTCCTGATTCTCCTGCACCAGCAATAACTTTCCCCCGGAGCGGATGAACTTCACGACAACCCCGTTTCCGAGCTGACCCCGGTCGAGCCCGATGTCATTGGAGCCCAGGCCCTGGGAAAGGGCGTTGACATAGAGGAACTCTCTTTCGAGCTCGGGCACCACCAGCCAGACCTTGCCGGTCTTTTCCTCGTAGTGCACGTCAAAGAAGCCTTCAAGTTTCCGGACATCCTTGTTGCCGCTGAAGAACTGGGCCGGAGCTGCCTGGACCAGGAATAAGAACACGATGGGAAGTAACAGTTTTTGCATGGGAAGATCTTTTTTGGTTAAAACTAAACAAATACGGCGACAAATTCAATTTGGCCGGCAAGCGCTTTGACAATTTTTAGCTTATTTTTGCCCTATGGTTACAACAGATCAAATAAAGGACGTCAACAACCGGATTGCGCTTCTGAAGACCTATCTGGAGATCGACAAGAAGCTCATCGAGATCGCCAACGAGGAGGAAAAGGCCTCGGACCCCGATTTTTGGAACGACCCGAAGCAGGCGGAGAGCCTGATGAGGAGCCTGAGAAGCAAAAAGAAGTGGGTCAGCGACTATGAACAGCTGAAGGCTGACGGTGAGGACCTGTCGGTCATGTACGACTTCTACAAGGAGGAGGAAGCCTCCGAGCAGGACGTCCAATCCTTGTATGACAAGACCCTTGAACTGCTCGAATCCCTGGAGTTCAAGAACATGCTGTCGGAAGAAGGCGACAATTTGAGCGCCGTCCTGCAGATCACCGCCGGGGCCGGAGGAACGGAAAGCTGCGACTGGGCGCAGATGCTCATGCGCATGTACATGATGTGGAGCGAGAAGCAGGGCTTCAAGGTGAAGGAGCTGAACTACCAGGAAGGCGACGTGGCCGGGATCAAAACGGTAACGCTTGAGATAGACGGGGAATACGCCTTCGGTTACCTGAAAGGAGAGAACGGAGTGCACCGGCTCGTGCGGATCTCTCCCTTTGACAGCAATGCCAAAAGGCACACTTCCTTTGCCTCCGTGTATGTCTATCCCCTGGCGGATGAATCCATAGAGATCGAGATCAACCCGGCTGACATCACCTGGGACTTCGCGCGATCCGGGGGAGCCGGCGGACAGAATGTGAACAAGGTGGAGACCAAGGCCATCCTGAGGCACAAGCCCTCGGGCATCATGATCGTGAACTCAGAAACCCGATCCCAGCTCGAGAACAGGGAAAAGGCGATGCAAATGCTGAAATCCCAGCTGTACGAGATCGAGCTTCAAAAGCAAAGGGAGAAGAGAGACAGCATCGAAGCCGGAAAGATGAAGATCGATTTCGGATCCCAGATCCGCAACTATGTCCTTCACCCCTACAAGCTGGTCAAGGATGTAAGGACCCAATACGAAACCGGAAACGTCGATGCGGTGCTCAATGGTGACATAGATGCCTTTATCAAGGCCTTCCTTATGGAGAACAACGACCCTTCGGCCGCCGGAAAAGAGCTTTGACCATGGCTTCAGAATCCATTGAAAACATCGTATTCGACCTTGGAGGAGTACTTATAGACTGGAACCCTAAATACCTGTACAATAAGATCTTCAATGGTGATGAAAAAATGGTGAACTGGTTTTTGACGGAGGTGTGCACCAGCGACTGGAATGTCGAGCAGGACGCGGGCAGACCTTTCGATCTTGCGGCTCGAATTTTGATCGAAGAATTTCCCGAGCAGGAAGAGAACATCCGGGCCTACTATGGCCGTTGGGACGAAATGCTGGGTGGAGAGATCAAGGGTACGGTTGAGCTGCTTGAGGATCTGAAACGCAGGCAAACCCATGGTCTTTACGCCCTGACCAATTGGAGCTCAGAGACCTTTCCCATTGCAGTTGAGCGCTTTGACTTCCTTCAGCACTTCGAGGGAATCGTGGTTTCGGGATCGGAACAGACACGCAAGCCCTTCCCGAAGATCTATGAGATCCTTCTCGATCGCCACCGGCTGAGAGCCCCTGCCTCCCTGTTCATCGATGACAGCCTCGAGAACGTAAGAGCAGCTCTCAAAATTGGCATGAGGGCGATCCATTTTCACAACCCCGATCAGCTTCGATCCGACCTTCTCGACCTGGGTGTCATCGACTGAGAAAATCATCGAATTCACCCCGAAAACTGCCCGAAAACAGCTTAAAAGTCACCATAGATAATTCTTATAGTTACTATTTATTACTCTGTTTTTCATTTCATTAAAAAGTTTATATGAAGTATTCATTTAATGTGTTGAATAAGGGGTAGAATTTCTGTTCCTCGGCGCGATCTTTCCCGATTTCCGGCTTCCTATTGCTCTCCTCCACCCATCCGAAACTGCTTCGTCAGGCTTTCGAAAGCACCTCCACCCGACCCCCTATTTTTTCCTTTCGTCGATTCGACCGGGGCTTTTGTCAAAAGAAATTTTCACTGAAGGATTTAATTTCTATTTTAGCTAGAGGATCGCAAGAATCGATTCAAGCCTTAATAATTTCAAGTATGCCTCTCCTAATCGTAGTTCTCGGAATCGTCCTGCTGTTCCTCCTGATCGCCGTTTTCAAACTCAACGCCTTTCTATCCTTCATCATCGTATGCCTTTTGGTCGGAATCCTTCAGGGCATGGAACTCGATGCTGTGATCCAGTCGATACAGAACGGGATCGGAAGCACCCTGGGCTTTCTGGTGCTGATCCTGGGCCTGGGAGCCATGCTGGGAAAGCTGGTCGCGGAAAGCGGGGCCGCACAGCGGATCACTTCCGGATTGGTGGAGCGCTTTGGGAGAAAGTATATTCAATGGGCGGTGGTCATCGCGGGTTTCATCGTGGGTATCCCCATGTTCTATACCGTGGGCTTTGTGATCCTCATACCGCTGGTCTTCACCGTGGCTGCAGCCACGAACCTGCCCCTGATCTACGTGGGCCTGCCCATGCTGACCTCTCTTTCCGTAACCCATGGTTTTCTGCCCCCTCACCCCGCTCCCACCGCGATTGCCGCAATGTATGACGCGAGCATCGGCAAGACCTTGCTTTACGGGACCATAGTGGCCATCCCCGCCATCGTAATCGCGGGCCCTCTCTTTGCCAGGACCATCAAGAATGTCACGGCGACTCCCTTGCCCGAATTCTACAATCCCGTGGTACTGAAAGAGGATGAAATGCCCAAAATGGGAATAAGCGTCCTGACTGCCCTGTTGCCCGTACTCCTGATCGGGCTCTCCACCCTGTTCGACTACGTGCTTCCCACTGACTTCCCTTCCAGAAAGCTGCTGGTATTCATCGGTCATCCGGTGATGGCCATGCTGATCTCGGTCCTGGTGGCCATCTACACGCTTGGCCTGGGCCGGGGAAAATCGATGAAACAGGTCATGGACACTCTGGCAACTTCGATCTCCAGCATCACCATGGTCATGCTGATCATTGCCGGTGCAGGAGGCCTCAAACAGATCCTAGTGGACAGCGGGGTGAGCGACTACATCGGGGAAATGCTCCGGGGCTCAAGCATACCGCCTTTGGTGCTGGGTTGGCTCATCGCGACCATCCTACGGGTCAGCATAGGTTCGGCCACCGTGGCCGGAATGACGGCTGCCGGGATTGTGCTCCCTCTTGTGTCGGGCACCGGGGTCCGGCCCGAGCTGATGGTGCTGGCCATCGGATCGGGAAGCCTTATGCTTTCGCACGTCAATGACGGCGGATTCTGGCTTTTCAAGGAATATTTCAACCTGTCCGTCAAAGAGACCCTTAGAACCTGGACCGTGATGGAAACCATGGTAGGTATCATAGGGATCACGGGCGTGCTGATCATGAATGCAATTCTATAAATACTTCATTATGGACAAGAAAGTTTCAGAAAGAATCAAGGAACTGGGCCTGACCTTTCCTCCGGCACCCAAACCCGCCGGGGTGTACAGGCCCGTGCTGGTCATAGACAAATTCCTCTATGTCTCGGGGCAATCCCCGATGAACTTCGACGGCCAGCTGATGAAAGGCAGGGCCGGTGACGACCTGAGCCTGGAAGAGGCCAAAATGGCGGCGAGACAGGTGGGACTGACCATGCTGTCAACGATAATGACCCATTTCGGAGACATCGATCGGGTGAAAAGGGTGGTCAAAGTGCTGGGAATGGTGAACAGCACCCCGGATTTCCAGAGCCAGCCCCTGGTGATGAATGGCTTCAGCGAACTCATGGCCGACGTATTCGGAAAAGAGTACGGCATAGGCGTAAGGAGTGCGGTAGGCATGATCCTCCCCGACGGGATCCCGGTTGAAGTGGAAGCCATGTTTGAACTTCATTGACGACAAAACGTGATCCACAAGGACTGGTATTCATTCGAAGGTGAGGACAAACTGCTAAGTCCTGCCCTGCTCTTCTACCC
This sequence comes from uncultured Flavobacteriaceae bacterium, assembly GCA_964489625.1. Lineage (GTDB taxonomy): Bacteria > Bacteroidota > Bacteroidia > Flavobacteriales > Flavobacteriaceae > Lutimonas. The sequence goes on along the minus strand of CAZAZM010000030.1, from coordinate 4,062 downwards.
TGACCGGATCAAAGAGAACATCGATAATATGATCCGGATCGCGGGCGGACCGGAGCGCCTCTGGCCTCATGTCAAAACGCACAAGAATGCCGAGATCATCCGGCTTCAGATGGATAAGGGCATAGAGCGATTCAAATGCTCGACCCTTTCAGAGCTGTCACTGCTTTGCAGATGCGGAGCAAGGGAAGCCTTGCTGGCCATGCAGCCCACGCGGATCCACCTGGAGCGATTCCTGGAGATCGAAAGCTCCCACCCCGACACCCGCTGCTCGACCCTGGTGGACAATCCACAAACCCTGGCGATGATCGCAGAGCTTTCCAAAGCCCGGGGCCGGAAGGTCAACTTGTTCCTGGACCTCAACAACGGGATGAACAGAACGGGCATCGAGCCGGGAGAAAAGGCTGCGGAACTGTTTGAGCAGATGGTCGATGAGCCCTGGGTGCAGGCCCGTGGATTGCATGTCTACGACGGGCACATACATGATCCGGATGCCGTGACCCGGGCTGAACGCTGCAAGATTGGCATGAGACCGGTCCACGAGATGATCGAAAGGCTATCAGAAAGAGGCTTGCATGTCGATGCCGTAATTGCGGGTGGTTCCCCCACCTTTCCGGTGCACGCCAAAGATCCAGGTCTTGATCTGAGCCCGGGAACCACGTTGCTCTGGGACGCGGGTTACGGCAGCAAATATCCCGAGATGCCATTCAAACCGGCAGCTGTGCTGTTCACACGAGTTGTCAGCAAACCCGCGCCTGGCTTGATTTGCACGGACCTGGGACACAAGTCGGTGGCTTCTGAAATGAGCTTTCCCAGGGTGCAGCTGCTGACCCCGAACAACTGCGAACAGGTCTCGCAGAGCGAGGAGCACCTCGTTCTCCGGTTTGGCGACAGGGACGACTTTGAGATCGGCGACGTCATATATGCGATCCCCCTTCACGTATGCCCAACGGTCGCCAAATATGGTCATGCGCACACAGTAGAGGAGCACAGGATCTCCGGGGACTGGAAAATACAGGCCCGGGATCACGATCCTGGTTACGCCTGAAGGTTTCGACCTCCCATTAAACCAAATACCAAAAGAACAATGAAAAGCTATCTGATTGCCCTTTGCCTCGGCCTTCTCATGATGACCGGGTGCAGCAAGCCCCAAACCGCGGTCGTAAAACCCGAGGACCCAAGCCCAATTCGGGGGACCTGGAAAATGATCTACGCCGAGATCCGGGAGAAAGACTCGGTGCAGGTGAAAGACCTGAGCAACACCGATTTCATCAAGATCATCAATGCAGACCACTTCGCCTTTTTCAACCAGGATAGGGGAACCGGCGACAATTTCATGTCCGGGGCAGGTTCTTACACCTTCAACGGGAAAGACTACATCGAGACACTTGACTTCATAAGCCTTCCGGAGCTGAGAGGCCATGAATTTCCTTTCGAAGTCAGGATCAGCGGGGACACCCTGGTTCAGCAAGGCCATGAAAAGGTGGAAGAGGCCGGGATCGACAGGTTTATCCTTGAGAAATACGTCCGGATAGAAAATTGAATCAGACCAAAATCAAAAACCCCAGCCATGCTCATTTTTGACGCCCACCTCGACCTTGCCATGAACGCGTTGGAATGGAACCGGGACCTCCGCTGGAGCGTCCGGGAGATCCGGGAGAGCGAGAAAAACCTGAAAGACAAGCCCGACCGGGGCAACAACACGGTCTCTTTCGAGGCCATGCGCAAAGGAAACGTGGGCCTCTGCGTGGCCACCCAGATCGCGCGCTACGTAAAACGGGGAAGCCGATTGCCGGGCTGGAACTCCCCCGAACAAGCCTGGGCCCAGACCCAGGGGCAGCTGAGCTGGTACCGGGAGATGGAACGCCAGGGAGAGCTCAGGCAGATCCGGGACCTGGAGGGACTGAAAGATCATCTCGACCGATGGCAGGACAATTCGGGGAACTGCCCCATAGGCTACATACTGAGCCTGGAAGGCGCGGATTCAATCGTTTCGATGGAACACCTCCTGATGGCACATGAACAGGGCCTGCGGGCAATAGGGCCCGCCCATTACGGCCCGGGCACCTATGCGCACGGGACCGACTCTGTAGGAGGCATCGGTGAAAAAGGCAAAGAGCTGCTCCGGCACATGGAGCGCCTCGACCTGATACTGGATGCCACCCACCTCTGCGACCAGAGCTTTTGGGAATCCATGGAATACTTCCAGGGCCCGGTCTGGGCAAGCCACAACAACTGCAGGAAGTTCGTGGATCACAACCGGCAGTTCTCCGATGAGCAGATCAAAGAGCTCCTGGGCAGGGGTGCCGTGATCGGCATGGCACTGGACGCCTGGATGATGGTCCCGAACTGGGTCAGGGGAGTTTCGACGCCCGCAGGGATGAACGTGAGCCTCAAGCAGACCCTTGACAACATCGACCACATCTGCCAGCTGGCCGGGAACGCCGAGCAGGTTGGCTTGGGAACCGATCTCGACGGTGCCTTTGGCACGGAGCAGACCCCGTTTGACATCGACACTATAGCGGATCTTCAGAAGATCCCCGGGCTCCTGGGTCAAAGAGGGTACTCGGAATCCGACATAGAGAACATCATGAGCCGAAATTTCATCCGCTTCCTGGAGCGCAGCTGGTCATGACCAAACTCAGTTATGGAACAAAATGAATTGTTTACATTTGAAGGAACCTGAAATTATGAATAACCCATATAATTAAACCTCAAAACCAGTAAAATGAAAAACAGAATTCTCCTGATCACGGCCCTGGCATTGCTCCTAGCCGCCGCATGCTCAAAAGATAACCGAACAGAGCGATCCGAGATCGATTTTGTCGACGGAGTGCTCATGGTGGATGGCAAAAAACTGAACGGAGTTGCGTACGACACCTACACCAATAAAACCCTGCGCAGCGAGTACACCATAGTCGAGGGAAAAGAGCACGGTCCGGCAACGACCTACTATCCGAATGGAAATGTGGATGAAAAGATGAACTGGGTGGAAGGAAAGAAAGAGGGGCCCTACGAGAAATATCACGAAAACGGTCAGTTGGCAGTCAAGGGAGCCTTCCTCGATGGCAAGCGCGACGGGGCTTTCGAGACCTACTTCGAATCAGGAAAGATCAATAAAAAAGGTTTTTACGACGAGGACAAGCTCACGGGAACCGTGCAGGACTTTTACGAGGACGGGCAGCTTAAAACCTCGATCACCTATGACGACAACATGAAGAACGGGCCCTATGAGGAGTATTTCAGCAACGGCCAGATGAAGCTTTTCGGCTATTTCAAGAAAGACCGCCGGGACGGAACCTTTGAAGTCTATTCCGAGGATGGAGAGCTCCAGCAGAAGATGGTTTACGAAGGCGGCAGGGTCGTTCAGAATTGATCTTTCGGGCCCTCAGGGTGATATGGTCAGCTCGTAGTCTTGAGCGATGAAGTCGTTCTTGCCCATGCAGAATGCATCGCTGGGATTGTCCCTGGTATCGAAGATCTGCATTTCTATGGTGAACCTGAAAACCCCGGCCTCGCTGGGAATTCCGGAGAACCTCACGTTTTTTTCATAGGCGTTGAACTCGATGCCTTCAGGGGGATTTCCGTGAATTTCAAATACGAAATCAAACCAATCATCTGCTGGCGTGTTCTTTACATAGCCCGTGATCTCTCCCGTGTAGGGCTGGCCCACTTTCCCGTCTTCCAGCCTTCCCTTGAGTTCCGCCTTTAGCGGAAACACGCAGTCAACGGCTTCGTCAATGGCCACACCGATCAGTTCTCCGACGATCTCCTCGCAGGAGGAGAGCAGAAACACTGACAGCAGTAGGAAGATCGCCCTGACCCTTAAAATCCTATTGACCATTGGTATGAGGGGTTTGTTCATGCATTAGAAACAAATATCATTCCAAAATGATCAATTTCACCGGTTCAATTTGATTATAAGTTTGATATACACAGACTTATAGGATGATAATTGAGAAATTATTATTATATTTAGATGAATTTCGTATAAAAGATCACCCAAAACAGCTGGAAAAGTTAAACACTCGATCTCATGTCATCACGCGAAATTGAAGTAATTCT
>CAZAZM010000029.1:33048-38752 GCA_964489625.1 uncultured Flavobacteriaceae bacterium | reverse complement strand
GACCGTGACACGGACGGAGACGGCAATCCCGACAGAATAGACCTGGATGCGGATGACGACGCCTGTTTCGACGTGACCGAAGGTGGATTCACCGACGTGAACGGAGACGGGCAGCTCGGAGATGCTCCTGTGACCGTGGACGCCAATGGGCAGGTGACCAGCGGCACGGATGGATATACGCCTCCGGATGACCTGGACGGCAGCGGAACCCCGGACTTCCAGGAAGCCGGAGCGGCTGCGGCGATCACTACGCAACCCACGGATCAGAACTTTGAACCGGGCAACAGCGCGACCTTCTCGGTTGTGGCCAGCGCGGACACCTACCAGTGGGAGGAGAGCCAGGACGGCGGAAGCACCTGGACGGCTCTTGCAGACGGCGGCAACTATTCAGGAACCACCACGGCGGACCTTACAGTCAGCAATCTCGACATTTCGGTGATCTCCTATCAATACAGGGTGCTGGTGAGCAATGTGGCCTATGCCTGTGACCCGGTAACCACTTCAGATCAGATAGGATTCGTTCTTCTCGAGGACACCGACAATGACGGAGTACCCGACCTGGTGGACGTGGATGACGACAACGACGGTATCCTGGATACCGTTGAGGACAATGGCGTTGTGGACCGCGACACAGACGGCGACGGAACCCCGGACCGTATTCAACTCGATGCTGACTCTGATGGCTGCTTCGACGTGACCGAAGCCGGATTCACGGACAACGGAATGGGCATGCTCGGAACTGCTGTTCCTCCGACCGTTGACGCTGATGGGCGGGTGACCAGCGCGACCGATGGCTATACGACGCCCAATGACCTGGACAACAACGGAACTCCTGACTTCCAGGAGGCCGGAACGGGAGCGACCATCACCACCCAGCCTGTGGACCAGGACTTTGTGCTGAACGGAAGCGCTACCTTCACGGTGGCCAGCGACGGAGCCGGCTACCAGTGGCAAGTGAGCACGGATGGCGTGAACTGGTCGGATCTTTCCGACGACGCCACCTACAGCGGTACGAATACTACGACATTGACCGTATCCAACCTGTTGATCCCGAATTACTTCGAATTCTACAGGGCGGTGGCGACCAACGTGGCCTATGCCTGTGATCCGGGAGACATTTCCCTGGCGGCGACATACAATGAGCTGGATGACACCGATGAGGACGGCGTATTTGACATCGTTGACGTCGATGACGACAACGACGGAATCTATGACAGCGTGGAAGGAGAATTCACTGACTCCAACCAGGATGGCATACCTGACCGCATCAGCCTGGACGCTGACGGTGACGGTTGTGCCGACGTGCGCGAAGCGGGCTTCGACGATCCTGACGGAGACGGAAAACTGGGCAGCTCGCCTGTGTCTGTGGACGCAGACGGACAGGTTGTCGGACAGGGCGGCTACACGACCCCGAATGACCTGAACAACAACGGAGTGTTTGACTTCCAGGAGGCCGGATCGCCTTCAGTGATCAACAACCAGCCTCTTGACGTGACGGTCTCGCTGGGTGGGGATGCAGTCTTCGAGGTAACCGGTAGTGCGACCTACTACCAGTGGCAGGAAAGCACCGATGGAGGAGCCAACTGGACAGATCTGATGAATGGCGGCCAGTACAGCGGAGTGGACACGGATCGTATGATCATCTCCGAGGCCCGTGGCAGACTGGAAGGAAACAGGTACAGGGTGGTGCTGACCTCTCCTGACTTTGCCTGCGACCCGAACCCGGAACTGTTCTCTAATGCTGTACGCCTGATCTTTGACACGGGAATCATCCCAAGCGGATTCTCTCCGAACGGTGACGGAAACAATGACGTGTTCAGTATACCCGGACTGATCGAAACCCCGGATTTCACCATGGAAGTCTTCGACCGATGGGGCAACAGTGTTTACAAATATCAGAACAACGGCAGCCTGAGCCCGAACTGGTGGGACGGAAGGTCGACAGGAAACATGACCCTGAGCAAAGGTGAGCTCGTTCCTGCAGGAACATATTTTTACATGATCGAGTTCAATGACGGCAACACAGAGCCTGCCAAGGGTTGGGTTTACATCAATTACTGAGAATAGGGAGCAGGATTCCATTGGGATCCTGCTCCATCATAAAAATACATACAACGCGGAGGGGTGAACATTAGTAGCTCCTAACTATTTACGTGACAATTGATTTGTCAAATGAATAAAATTTAACAAATGAAAAGATTATCTGTTTTCCTAGCTTTAGGTTTTCTACTGTTCCTGAATGAATCCAGAGCTCAGCAAGATCCCCAGTATACACAATATATGTACAACATGAACGTTGTAAATCCAGCGTATGCTGGTTCCAGAGGGACCTTGAGTTTTGGTCTTTTAGGACGGACCCAGTGGACAAGTATCGACGGAGCACCAAAAACCCTGACGTTCAACACCCACGCGCCGATTGGCAAGAATGTGGGAGCCGGGCTTTCGGTGATCGCAGACGAGATCGGGCCTGCCAAGGAGCAGAACATCTATGCCGATTTCTCCTATACCCTGTCCACCTCCGACGTAGGAAGACTTGCATTTGGCTTGAAGGCCGGAGTCACCTTGCTCAACGTGAATTTGTTGGGTGTGGTCCTGCCGGAAACCGGAAATTCGGGTGACCCCGTGTTTGACGAGAACATCAATGATGCCTTTCCCAATTTTGGCGCGGGCGTTTTCTATTACACGAATAAGTGGTATGCCGGGTTCTCGGTACCGAACATCCTCAAGTCAGAGCACCTGGACAAGGACAACATCAACACCAAGGCCTCGGAAGAAGTTCATTTCTTCCTGACAACGGGATACGTTTTCGATCTGTCGAGCACCCTGAAGTTCAAGCCTTCAGTATTGTTCAAGGGAGTTACGGGAGCGCCGCTTTCGTTTGACGTCAACGCGAACTTCCTGCTCTACGACCGGGTTGAACTGGGAGCCAGCTACAGGTGGGAAGATGCGGTCAGTTTGCTGTTCAATTTTGGAGTGACCCCTGATTTCAGGATTGGATATGCCTACGACCACACCATCTCGGAGTTTTCAAATGCGCGCACCGGAGGATCCCACGAGATCATCCTGTTGTATGACCTGGACCTCTCGAAGAAGAACATAAAGTCGCCTAGATTCTTCTAGGGCAACGATATAAAATAAAAAAGGGGAACATATGAAAAAGTACATCTTGGCTTTGCTTCTTTGCTGGTCGCTCATCGGGTGGACCCAGCAGAGGGAAGGAGCAGGAAAATACGCAATCAAACAACTTACCGTCAACACAGAGAACTCTGACTTCGGATCTGCTTTCTATGGGGATAACAAATTGGTTTTTGCCTCCCCCAAGAAGGGAGTTTCGCTGGTCAATGACGTTTGGCTGGAGAACAACCAGCGCTACCTGGAACTTTATGTAGCTGACATTCTTCCGGATGGGGACCTTATGAACCCCGAACTTTTGAAGGGAGACGTGAACAGTCGCTACCACGAGGCGGACGTGGTCTTTACCAAGGACATGAAGACCGTCTATTTCACAAGAAACAACTACTACAACAAAAAGCTTTCCAGGGATTCCAGGGAGATGGCCAACCTGGCACTGTTCAAGGCGACGGTCAACGAAAAGGGGGAATGGGTCAACATCATCCCCATGCCCTTCAACAACGTGGAATACTCCGTTGGTCACCCGGCCCTGAGCGAAGACGAGAATACCCTGTACTTTATTTCCGACATGCCCGGAGGCTATGGAGGAACGGACATATACAGGGTGGACATCACCTACAGCGGATTTGGGAACCCTGAGAACCTGGGACCCCGGATCAATTCCGAATACAAGGATTTCACCCCCTTTGTCGATGGGGACGTGATCTATTTCTCTTCTGATCGTCCCGGAGGCATGGGCGGACTCGATGTTTACGCCTCGCGACTGGTGGATTTCCCACCGGAGCCCATTTTGCTGAACGAGCCGGTCAATTCGGTTGCCGACGATTTCACCTTCATCATCAATAAGACCTCTCGTCGCGGATACCTTTCTTCCAACCGTCAGGGTGGAGAAGGAGACGATGACCTGTATTCCATCCTGGAAGAGGAGCCCGTGATCTTCAGGTGCGCCCAGCTGATCGCCGGCGAGGTGCGCGACCAGAATACGGCAGAGCCCATCGCGGGTGCCGTGATCAGTGCAAAGGATGCGGATGGCAAGATCCTCGAGCAGGTAGAGGCAGGAGAGGACGGAAGGTTCCAGCTCCCGGTGTACTGTGAGATGGATTATGTGATCGAAGGAAGCAAGGAAGGGTACACCCCGCAGACCAAGTCGCTCACGACCTCTTCAGAGGCCGACAAGAGAATGGAGCTGTTGATCCTCCTGGGCACAGGGGAGATCACGGAGATCGTCGCCACAGAAGACAAGCCGGAAGGCTTGCCTGAGGAGCTTCCCGAAGAGATCGTGAAAGTACGACCAAGCACCTACGTGGTGAACATAGACCCCATCTATTTCGAGCTCAACTCCTCCTATCTCAACAAGGAGGCCAAGCAGGAGCTTGACAAGGTGGTCGACCTGATGAACCGCTATCCCGAGATGATCATCGAGTCCGGTTCACACACCGACTCAAGAGGTATAGAGCGATACAACACCTGGCTCGCGACCAGGAGGGCCGCCTCAACGGTGAACTACATCATCGGCAAAGGGATCGACCCGAGCAGGATCTCCGGAAAAGGCTACGGCGAGACCCAGCTGATCAACGAGTGCTCCGATGGGGTCCGATGCTCGGAAGCCCAGCACGCGATGAACCGAAGAACCGAGTTCGTGATCATAAAAATGTAGCACTCCAGATACTAAAAGCCAACGAATTTCGTTGGCTTTTTTAGTAGGAATTATATTCTTTTTACGATTTATGAGAAGTATTCTTTTTGTTCTGATTTTTATGTGGTCTTTTGTTTCTTATGCCCAGCTTACGGCTGCGGAATACAAGGTCAAGAGCCTGGATGCGAATTCGGAGAACAGCGACTTTGGCACCACCTTCTACGGGGAGGACAAGATCGTATTTTCCTCTTCGCGCAGAACGGGGATCTCGAACAAGAAATGGGACGGAAATGACCAGCCCTTCCTGGACCTCTACGTAGGAAACGTGGAAGAGGACGGGGAGATCACTAGGATCAGGCCCTTTTCAAGCACTGTGAATTCCAAGTACCACGATGCCATGGTGGATTTCTCACCTGACATGAGACACGTGTACTTCACCTCCAACAACTATGTGGACGGGGTCATCAAGTCTGAAGGGATCAAGATCTTCAGGGCCACAGTGACGGCCGGGGGACAGTGGAAGGATTTCATTACCCTTCCCTTCAACAGCGACAACTACGACACGGGACATCCATCGGTGAGCCAGGATGGCAAAAAGCTCTATTTTACCTCCAACATGCCCGGGGGATACGGTGACACGGACATCTACGTGGTTACCATCAACGAAGACCACTACGGGGCTCCGCAGAACCTGGGACCCACAGTGAACTCAAAATACAAGGAGTACACCCCGCACGTCGACGGGGACATCCTCTATTTCTCGAGCAACCGGCCCGGAGGGATCGGCAAGCTCGACATCTACATGACCAAGCTGGACGGCTCGATCGAGGAGCCGATCAATCTGGGCAAGCCCATGAACAGCAAGGGAGACGACATCTCCTTCATCATCGACAAGGAGACCCAGAAGGGCTACTTCTCCTCGAACCGATGGGGAGG
>CAZAZM010000029.1:3247-32948 GCA_964489625.1 uncultured Flavobacteriaceae bacterium | reverse complement strand
AAGGAAATGATCCTTTCGTATTCTATGAGGGCCCACCTTCTGCCAACGGACTTCCCGGAATTCACCACATGATGTCGAGGACCATCAAGGACCTCTTCTGTCGCTTCAAGACCATGCAGGGCTATGTGGTGGAGCGCAAGGCCGGATGGGACACGCACGGACTGCCCATCGAGCTGGGAGTCGAGAAGGAACTGGGAATCACCAAGGAGGACATCGGGAAGAAGGTAAGCATCGAAGAGTACAACGAGGCCTGCAAGAAGGCGGTGATGCGATTTACGGATGTCTGGGAGGACCTGACCAAGAAGATGGGGCACTGGGTGGACATGGAGGAAGCCTACGTGACCTACAAGCCAAAATACATGGAGACCCTGTGGTGGCTCCTGAAACAGCTGTACCAGAAAGGACTGCTGTACAAGGGATACACCATTCAACCCTATTCGCCCAAGGCGGGCACGGGGCTCAGCTCCCACGAGCTGAATCAGCCCGGGACCTACCAGGATGTCACCGACACCACGGTCGTGGCCCAGTTCAGGGCGATCCCGGAGTCGCTTCCCGAATTCCTTCGGGACATGGACGGTGACCTGTACTTCCTGGCCTGGACGACCACGCCCTGGACGCTGCCGTCCAACACGGCGCTAACCGTGGGCAGGAAGATCGACTACGTGGTGGTGAGCACCTTCAACCAGTACACCTTCGAGCCCGTCAATGTAGTGCTGGCGAAGAACCTGCTTGGCTACCAGTTTGGCAAGAAATACCAGGAGGTGTCCGGACCCGAGGCCTTGAAGGAATACAAGCCGGAGGACAAGACCATTCCCTATTGCATACTTAAGGAGTGCAGGGGGGAGGACCTGCTGGAGATACGATACGAGCAACTGCTTCCTTACGCACAGCCCTACCAGGGAACGGAGAACGCCTTCAGGGTGATCCCCGGGGACTTCGTCACCACGGAGGACGGTACGGGCATCGTGCACACGGCGCCCACCTTTGGTGCCGACGACGCCCTGGCCGCGAAGCAGGCCACACCCGAGGTTCCACCGATGCTGGTGTTGGACGAGAACGGGAACCCCGTGCCGCTGGTCGACCTGCAGGGACGCTTTACCCGTGACATGGGTGAGCACGCAGGCAAGTATGTCAAGAACGAATACTACGAGGAGGGTGAAGCGCCCGAACGCTCTGTGGACGTGGAGCTCGCCATCCGTCTCAAGGAAGAGAACAAGGCCTTCAAGGTCGAAAAATACAAGCACAGCTACCCGAACTGTTGGAGGACCGACAAGCCCATCCTGTACTACCCGCTCGACTCCTGGTTCATCCGGGTGACCGAGAAGAGGGACAGGATGTACGAGCTGAACCAGACCATCAACTGGAAGCCCAAATCTACGGGTGAGGGAAGGTTCGGCAACTGGCTCAAGAACGCCAACGACTGGAACCTTTCGAGGTCCAGGTTCTGGGGAACCCCGCTTCCGATCTGGAGGACCGAGGATGGCCTGGAAGAGACCATCATCGGATCCGTCGAGGAATTGAAGGCGGAAATGGGCAGATCCGTGGAGAAAGGCTATATGGACAGGGACCTGTTCGAGGATTTCGTCGTGGGTGACATGAGCGAGGAGAACTACGAGAAGGTGGACCTGCACAAGAACGTGGTGGACCGGATCATTTTGGTCTCTCCCTCAGGCAAGCCGATGAAGAGGGAGTCGGACCTGATCGACGTGTGGTTCGATTCGGGGGCGATGCCCTTTGCACAATGGCACTATCCCTTCGAGAACAGCGAGAGAATCGACCAAAACAGATTCTACCCGGCAGATTTCATCGCGGAAGGCGTGGATCAGACCCGAGGATGGTTCTACACCCTGCACGCGATCTCCTCGATGAACTTTGACAGCGTGGCCTACAAGAACGTGGTTTCCAACGGGCTGTTGCTGGACAAGAACGGGAAAAAGATGTCCAAGCGACTGGGCAATGCCGTGGATCCCTTTGAGACCATGAAGGAATACGGCCCGGACGCGACCCGCTGGTACATGATATCGAATGCGAACCCCTGGGACAACCTGAAGTTCGACCTGGAGGGAGTGGCCGAGGTGAAGAGAAAGTTCTTTGGGACCCTGTACAACACCTATTCTTTCTTTGCGCTCTATGCCAACATCGACGAATTCGATTATTCGGAGCAGGACATCCCAAGGGAGAAGAGGCCCGAGATCGACCGCTGGATCCTTTCGGAGCTCAACACGCTGATCGGCAAGGTGGAATCCTTCTACGAAGACTATGAGCCCACCAAGGCCGCCCGTGCGATCCAGGACTTCGTCGGGGAGAACCTGAGCAACTGGTACGTCCGACTGAGCCGAAGAAGGTTCTGGAAGGGAGAATACCAGGAAGACAAGATATCGGCCTACCAGACCCTGTACACCTGCCTGCTGAACGTGGCCAAATTGTCGGCTCCCATTGCGCCGTTCTTTATGGACAGCCTTTACCGGGACCTGACCAGGAACGTTTCCAGGGATGGAATAAGTTCTGTACATTTGGCTGATTTTCCGAAAGCCGACCCGGCATGGATCGATCCGACCCTGGAAAGAAAGATGCAGAAGGCACAGAGCATTTCGTCGCTGGTGCTTTCCCTGAGGAAAAAGGAGATGATCAAGGTTCGACAACCCCTGCACAAGATCATGATCCCCGTACTGGATGAACAGGACAGGAAGGACATAGAGGCCGTCTCTGACCTGATCATCTCGGAGGTCAATGTCAAGGAGGTGGAGTTGCTGGATGATGCCGCGGGCATCCTGGTGAAGAGCATCAAGCCCAATTTCAAGGTCCTGGGGCCGAAATACGGCAGCAACATGAGGTTCGTCAACCAGGCGATCCAGGGTCTCGGAAACGAGGAGATCAACCGCATGGAAAGGGAGGGCCAGATAGAGATCGACGTCAATGGAAAGCCCGAAATCCTGCTCCTGGAGGAGGTGGAGATCAATACCGAGGACATCGAGGGCTGGCTGGTTGCAAACCAGGGCAATTTAACGGTAGCACTTGACGTTTCAATAGATGAGGATCTGAAGAACGAGGGGATCGCCAGGGAGTTGGTGAACCGCATTCAGAACCTGAGAAAAGAGAAAGGACTGGAGGTCACCGACAAGATCAGGCTGTTCGTCAAAAAGGACGGCGTGGTCGACCAGGCGATCGAATCCAATGCGGATTACATAAAGAACGAGACCCTTACCAGGGATTTGATTTTAAAAGAAGAGATCGAGAACGGAAATGATATAGTATTCGATTCTGTCAATACTGCATTATTATTAGAAAAAGTTTAAAAAAATGAGCGAGAACAAAGTTAGATATTCGGATAAGGACCTTGCTGAATTCAGAGCGATCATCGAGGAGAAGATAAAGCAGGCCAAGTATGACCTGGAGCTGATCGAAAGCACTTTCAAGAACGACAGCAACAACGGGACGGACGATACCTCCCCGACCTTCAAGGCCTTTGAGGAGGGGTCAGAGACCATGTCAAAAGAGGCCAACGTGCAGCTGGCCATCCGACAGGAGAAGTTCATCAGAGACCTGAAGAATGCCCTGTTGAGAATAGAGAACAAGACCTACGGGGTATGCCGGGTCACAGGAAACCTGATCCGGAAAGAAAGGCTCAAGCTAGTTCCGCACGCGACCTTGAGCATTGAAGCCAAGAACCAGCAATACTAAACCCTGACCTTGTCCCGGACCCTAGGCCCGGGACAAGGCTCCAGGAGTCACACCCCGCAGCCCGAATGCGAAAAAAAAGAGTGAAAAGAGCCTTAATCATCATCTTTTTGGTTTTGCTCGTCGACCAGGCGAGCAAGATCTACATCAAGACGCATTTCGTGCTGAGCGAGGAGATCCGGGTGATGGGGCTTGACTGGTTCCGCCTCCATTTTTTGGAGAACAACGGGATGGCCTGGGGCAAGGAGTTCGGCGGACGCTCGGGCAAGCTGTTTCTCACCCTGTTCAGGCTGGTGGCCATCGCCGGTATCGGTTACTGGCTGTATGACGCCCTGAAGAACAAGGCGCACAGGCTGCTCATCGTTGCCGTTTCCCTGATCTTCGCAGGCGCCCTGGGCAACATCATCGACTCCGTCTTCTACGGCATCTTTTTCAGCGACAGCTATCACAAGGTAGCCACTTTTCTGCCTCCTGAGGGAGGATACGAGGACCTGTTTTACGGCAAGGTTGTGGACATGCTCTATTTCCCGATCGTAGACACCATGTTGCCGGACTGGGTTCCCGCCATCGGCTTCAATTTCCCGGAATGGCTTCCCCTGGTCGGAGGCAACCGGTTCTCCCTGTTCGAGAACAGGCATTTCACCTTCTTCGACCCGGTCTTCAACATCGCCGACACGGCGATCAGCACCGGGGTGGGCTTACTGATCGTCTTCAACAGGAGCATCTTTCCGAAGAAACACTAGCAACTGCTTTCCTGCTTTTTCTTCAGGGCGTCGACCAGCTTCATCAGGTCGTCGATCTCAACGTGATCCATGATGACCACCTTGTACCATCGGTTGTTCTCGTTGTGCTGCTCGGGCACCAGGTCATATTCCTGGGCCAGGGGAGCGGGGATGTATGAAGAGTCTATGGTGACTATGTTCATGTGCGGATTCCTGTAGTATTTGACCCCCAGCTCGTCCAGCTGCTTGCAGAACCAGTCGGTTCTCATCTGCAGGACGCTGATCTTCTCATACCAGCCGTAGGGACCGTAGGTGAAAAGGATCATGTACACCGCCACCGCGTTGGCTCCCGAGCGGCTTCCGCAAAGCGTGAGGTCCATTCCCTCGACGTATTCGGCCTCCTTGGTCAGGACGTTCTCGATGAGCCCTTTCCTGCAGAGGTATACGCCGGTGCCATAGGGCGCCTGTAGCATCTTGTGGGCGTCTATGGTCATGGAGTCGATCCTGGGGTTGGAGAAGTTTATGCTGGAATCCCGGTTGCTGAAGGGATAGACAAAGCCCCCGTAGGCACCGTCGATGTGGAGCTTGTATTCCAGGCCCAGCCGCTCCAGGCAGTCGGTGAAGACCTGCGGGTCGTCAACCGATCCGAACATGGTGGTCGCCATGTTGGCAATGACGATGAAATACTTCTTCCCCTGTGCTGAGGCTTCTTTGACGACCCTTTCGAGGGCCTCGGGATCCACCTTGCGATCGTCAAAACCCACCGGCACCGGGAAGAGGTCCAGGTTCAGCAGGTTGGAGCCCTTGGGGATGGAATAATGGGTGTCTTCCGAAGCGAGGATCGCGATCTCCTCGTTGCGGGCCGAGAAGTGCCTTTTGAAATAGTTGCGGAAGACCCACATGGCCTGTATGTTGGCCTCGGTACCCCCTGTGGCGATATAGCCGTCGAAGTCCTCGCTCTCCATCTTGAAAAAATCCACGGCAAGCACCCGAAGGACCTCTCTCTCGATCTCCTGGGTCCCGCTGAAGGCCTTTTCGGAAGATCCGTAGGTATGGCATCCGATGTGGTTCGGGTTGGCCACATAGGTCTTCAGGGTGGGGGCGTCCTTGAGGAAGGGAGCGTCGCTGTAGAACACCTTGTCGTCGAGCTTCGAGGCCGGGTAGCCCAGGGAGGTGTCCCTTTCAAAATCGACGTTCTCTTCCAGGGCTTTTTCGATCCTGTCCTGCAGCTCACGGTGGCTAAGTTTTTTCCAATATTTCATTTGCTTGCTGATTAAAAGCGTATTTTTAACAAGAATTCCGAGCTGCAAAATTAAGAATTAAAAACCGTTTTCGAGGCCTTTGGAACTGGAGGTTCAAATACGATCATTGCCCGATTCCCCCGGGGTCTATCAGTACTATGACCGGGAGGACAGGATCCTCTATGTGGGAAAGGCGAAGAATCTCAAGAAGAGGGTCTCTTCCTACTTCACAAAGACCCACGACAGCGGGAAGACCCGTGTCCTGGTGTCCAAGATCGCCAGGATCGATCACATCGTGGTCAGGACCGAGACCGACGCCCTCCTGCTCGAGAACAACCTGATCAAGAAGTACCAGCCCAAATACAACGTGCTGCTCAAGGACGACAAGTCCTACCCCTGGATCTGCATCAAGAAGGAGGCTTTTCCCAGGGTGTTCATGACCCGAAACATGTTCAAGGACGGCAGCGAGTATTACGGCCCCTACACTTCCGTGAAGACGGCCCGCGCCCTGCTGGGACTGATCAAGGAGCTGTACCCGCTGAGGACCTGCGCCTACAACCTGAGCGAGGAGAACATCACGGGGGAGAAGTACAAGGTTTGCCTGGAGTACCACATCAAGAATTGCCTGGGGCCCTGCGAGGGACTGCAGAAGGAAGAGGATTACCTGGAGGACGTCAGGGAGATCCGGAACATCATCAAGGGAAACTTCAAATCCTCCCTGCGCCGCTTCGAAAAGCTGATGATGGAATTTGCAGCCCGGGCGGAGTTCGAGGAAGCCCAGAAGATCAAGGAGAAGATCGAGCTCCTCTCGAGCTACCAGGCGAGGTCCACTGTGGTGCATCCCTCGATCAGCAACGTGGACGTTTTCAGCATCGTCTCGGACAGTACCCATGCCTATGTCAATTTCCTGAAGATGTCCAACGGGGCGATCATACAGTCGCATACCGTTGAGATCCGCAAGAAGCTGGACGAGTCGGACCGTTCCCTGCTCGAGCTGTCCATCGTCGACATCCGGGACCGGTTCAGGTCTACGTCGCGCGAGATCTACGTCCCTTTCAGGGTGAGCGTGGGGGATGAGGTGAAAGTGACCGTTCCCAAGCAGGGAGACAAGAAGAGGATCGTGGAGCTCTCCACCCGCAATGCCAAATACTTCCGCCTCGAGCGGCTCAAGCAGATACAGATCGTCGATCCCGACAGGCATACCCGCCGGATCATGAAGCAGATGCAGACCGACCTGAGGCTCAGCGAGGAACCCAGGCACATCGAGTGCTTCGACAACTCCAACATACAAGGAAGCCACCCGGTGGCCGCCTGCGTGGTCTTCAAAGACGGAAAGCCCTCCAAGGGCGAGTACCGGCACTTCAACATCAGGACCGTGACGGGCCCCGATGACTATTCTTCCATGGAAGAGGTCGTGCACCGCAGGTACAAGCGCCTCCTGGACGAAGACAAGGAGCTGCCGCAGCTGGTGGTCATCGACGGGGGGAAGGGACAGCTCTCTTCTGCCGTCAAAAGCCTGGAGGTGCTGGGCCTGAGAGGAAGGATAGCCGTGATCGGCATCGCCAAGCGGCTGGAAGAGATCTACTACCCCGACGATTCCATCCCGCTCTACCTGGACAAGAAGTCGGAGACCCTCAAGATCATCCAGCAGCTCAGGAACGAGGCGCATCGTTTCGGGATCACGCATCACAGGAACAAAAGGAGCAAAGGGGCGCTGGAGACCGACCTGACCAACATTCCCGGGATCGGGGAGAAGACGGCTGTGAGCCTGCTCAAGAAGTTCCGGTCCCTGAAAAGGATAAAAAATGCAACCTTTGAGGATTTGGAGCAACTTATAGGTAGAGACAAAGCCCAAAGGATCTCTGAGTATTTTAAAACCGAAAAATCCAAAGCCCCCGGAACGTGAAAAAGAGCCTGCTTCTCATCGCATTGTTGTTTTCGGCCCTGGCCTTTGCCCAGCGGGGCATGGACAGCCCTGTCCAGCCGGTCGGGGAGGAGGACATCCGCGTCGGCCTGGTGCTCAGCGGGGGAGGGGCCAAGGGCTTCGCCCACGTTGGCGTGCTCAAGGTCATCGAGGAGGCCGGAGTGCGGGTGGACTACGTGGCGGGCACGAGCATGGGGGCCATCGTCGGAGGTTTGTATGCCAGCGGATACAACGCCCGGGAGCTCGATTCGGTGCTCAGGGTCTACGACCTGAACGGACTGGTCCGGGATGAGCTGCCGCGGGACGTCTCGTCCTTCTACCAGAAGGAGAACGACGCCAAGTACGCGATCTCCCTGCCCCTGGTCAAGGGGAAGATAGAGCTGCCATCGGCGGTTTCAAGGGGGCAGAGCGCCTTCAACGTGTTCTCGCTGCTCACCGAGCACGTGCATGAGGTGGAGGACTTCAGCCAACTCTCCGTTCCCTTCTTCTGCATAGGCACCAACCTGGAGAACGGAAGTGAGGTCGTTTTGGACCACGGCTTCCTGCCGGAGGCCATCCGTGCGAGCGGATCCTACCCGGGGCTGCTGACGCCGGTGCGGATCGGTGACGAGGTGCTGGTGGACGGGGGCATCGTGGACAATTTCCCCGTGGAGAAGATGAAGGAGAAGGGGGTTGACATCGTGATCGGGGTCAACGTATCGGGGGGGCTCAAGGACATCGAGGACCTGAACACCCTGCCCGAGATCCTGATGCAGATCGCCGGCTTCCAGATGTACCAGCAATGGGATGCCAAGATCAAGCAATGCGACATTTACATACGGCCTGAGGTCTCAGATTACAGCACCTTCTCCTTCGACCGCGGGCAGGAGATCGTGCTCAAGGGAGAGGAGGCTGCCAGGGAGCTGAAGGAGCAGCTCACCGCGCTGGCCCGGCGCCAGAAGAAGGTCGAAAGGGAAAGGACCATCCACGATTACCCGAAACGGGATGACTTTTTCATCAAGGAGATCGCGATCCGGGGGAACAGGAATTTCACCGACCAGTACTGCATCCGGAAACTGGGACTCGAGGAGGGGACCCGCGTCAGCCGGAGGGAGTTCATGAAAGGCATAGACATGCTTACCGCAACGGGCAACTTTGAGAGCGTATTCTACAAGCTTATCCCCATGGAGGAAGGAGTGAGGCTGGAGTTCGAGATCACCGAGAAGGAGAGCCGCACCATGATCCAGTTCGGGGCCCATTACGACGACCTCTACAAGACCGGGGTCCTGGTCAACTTCACCACCAAGCACCTGCTGTTTAGGAATGACTTCATCTCCGCGGATTTCGTGGTGGGTGACAACCTTCGCTATGACGTGGACTACTTTCTCGACAACGGCTTCAACTGGAGCTTCGGCATCAACACCCGGTTCAATTCCTTCAAGGCCGACGTATCTTCGGGCACGCTGCCGGAGGTGCCCCGAAACACCCCGATCGAATCTGGTCTGAAGGTCCCCGTGGACTACTATGATTTCACCACCCGGCTCTACCTGCAGACCACCTTCAGCGACCGGTGGGCCCTGGGCATCGGGGTGGAGCACAAGTTTCTCAACATCCATACCGAGGAGATCATCGACGACGAGATCAACCGGCTTTTCTTCGACAAGAGCCATTATCTGAACCTGGTCGGCAAGGTGATGCTGGACACCTATGACTCCAAGGTATTTCCCAAAAGGGGCTTCTTCTTCAACGCGGATTACGTATTCTATGCCTATTCCAGTGATTTCTCGGACAATTTCAACCCCTTTTCCCAACTGTACGGAAGGCTCGGGATCGCACAGACCTTTTTCAACCGGATGACCCTGCAGCTGGTCTCGGAAGCCGGGGTGACCCTGGGCAACAACGAGAACCAGATCCTGGACTATCACCTGGGGGGATACAACGAGAACTACATCAACACCTTTGTGCCCTTCTATGGGTACGGCTTCGCGGAGCTCAACGAATCGGCATTCCTGAGGACTGCCCTGACCGCCCGCTTTGAGCTGTTCAAGAAGAACTTCCTTTCGGTGACCGGGAACTTCGCCAGGGTGAATGACGACATCTGGAACGACGGGAGGATCTTTGAAGACACCCGGTCGGGCTATGCCATCGGATATGGCCTGAAGACCGTGGTGGGTCCCATCGAGCTGCTCTACTCCTGGAACCCCGACAACAACAACAATTTCTGGTACATCAACGTAGGGTTCTGGTTCTGACGCAGGTCCCTGTTCCGGATCAGGCCGCTTCCAGCTTCCTTCTCTTGCTCACGGTTACGGGCTGACTCTGTCCTTTGATCCTCATTTTCAATTTGGTCACGAGGAAGAACAGGATGGGCACCACGATCAGGGTCAGGAAGGTGGCCACGAGCAAGCCGTAGATCACCGTCCAGGCCAGGGGCCCCCAGAAGATCACGTTGTCACCCCCGAAATAGATCTGCGGATCGAACTCCGTGAACAGGGTATAGAAATTGATGTTGAAGCCGA
Source organism: uncultured Flavobacteriaceae bacterium (assembly GCA_964489625.1). GTDB lineage: Bacteria > Bacteroidota > Bacteroidia > Flavobacteriales > Flavobacteriaceae > Lutimonas. The sequence goes on along the minus strand of CAZAZM010000029.1, from coordinate 22,885 downwards.
CCGCCAGGGGTATCAGCCCCAGGATGGTCGTGATCGCCGTCAGCAGAACCGGCCTCAGCCTGGCCTTGCCCGCCTTCACGATGGTGTTGAACAGCCTTGAGACGTCCAGGTACTCCTCTTCGCCCATGTCGAGCTCCGCCTTCTGCCGGTCGATCAGCAACTGGGCGTAGTCGAGCAGGACAACCCCGTTGTTCACCACGATTCCCGCGAGGGAGATGATCCCCATCATGGTCATCATGATCACGAAGGGTTTCCCGGTGATGATCAGGCCCCCGAAGACCCCGATCAGGCTCAGGAAGATCGCGAGCATGATGATGCCGGGCTTGGAGACGGAGTTGAACTGGAAGATCAGGATCAGGAAGATCAGGCCCAGCCCGGAGAAGAAGGCTCCCATCAGGAAGTTCATCTGCTTGTTCTGCTCCTCGATCTGTCCCGTGTAGTCGATCTTGATGCCCCTGGGCAGGTCCTCGAAGCCCTCCATTTCAGAGCGTATCCTGTTGACGATGGCTCCGGCGTCCGTATAACCGGGGGACAGGGCGGAGTACAGGGTGACCACCCTTCGGGCGTCCTTGTGCTTGATGGCGCTGAACCCGGAGTTGTTCTTCACCCGCGTGACGGCCGAGACAGGGATCTCCTTGATCTGCCCGGTGGCCGGGTCCCTGAAGGTGATCTTCTGGTTGAAGATCGCGCTCTTGTTGTACTTGTCCTCTTCGCGGAAGCGGACATAGATGTCATAGTCCTCGCCCTTTTCCTTGTACACGCCTGCCTTGGCGCCGAAGATGGAGTTGCGAAGCTGTTGGCCCACCTGGCCCGCGCTCACCCCGAGCTCACCGGCCTTCTTCCGGTCGATGTCTACGGTCATCGAGGGCTTGGAGCGGTTCACGTCGATCTTGAGCTCGTCGATTCCTTCGATGTTCTGCAGGTTGATGAAGTCCTTCATCTTCTCGGCGGTGTGGATCAGCTCGGCATAGTCCTGACCCTCGATCTCTATGTTGATGGGATAGCCTGCCGGGGGACCGTTCTGGTCCTTTTCCACGCTGATGGCGACCCCGGGATAGATTCCCACCAGGGCTTCCTGTATGCGTTGCCTCAGGGCCTCGCTGTCTTCGCCTCTCCTGAACTTGTATTCCCGCATCGAGGCCGTGATCTTGCCCTTGTGCGGCATTTCGGCAGAGGAGCCCCCGTCGGTCTGGGGGTTCCCGGCTCCCTCACCCACCTGGGAGACCGCGCTTTCGACCAGGAAGTTGTAGTCACCGTCCCGGTAGCGCTCCTCGTTGAGGAAGGTGTAGACCTTGTCTTCGATCTCCTTTGTGATCTGGTTGGTCTTCTCGATGTCGGTTCCCTGGGGGTATTCTATGTACACGATGATCTGGTTCGGCGTGTTGTCCGGGAAGAATTCCACCTTGGTTCGCTGGCTTCCCACCGAAGCTCCAAAGCCGCCAAAGGCCACGAGCAGCAGGACGAAGGTCCCGATGGTGATGGCATAGGGCCTCCACCCGGTCAGAGAGGTCTTCAATGTGCTCTCATACACGGCCTCCAGCTTTGACAGGATCTTGGTCTGGAAATAGCGGGCCATTTTCCGCAGCCACAGGCGATACACCCAGAGCATGATGGCCGTGGTGATCAGGATGGACCCGATCAGCTTGTAGGGTCCCCCGAAGAGGAAGATGAGGATTCCGAAGACGGCCGAGATGCTGGTCACCTTGATGATCTGCTTGCGTGGCATATCCTTGTCCTCGACGCTCATGAACTGGGACACCATGACCGAGTTGAAGAAGATCGCCACGAAAAGCGAGGAGCCCAGGACCACGGAAAGCGTGATCGGGAAATAGATCATGAACTCGCCCATCACCCCCGGCCACATGCCCAGGGGAATGAAGGCCGCCACCGTGGTGGCTGTCGAGATGATGATGGGAAAGGCGATCTCGCTGATCCCCTTCTTGGCAGCCTCGGTTCGGCTCATTCCTTCCTCGTCCATCAGGCGGTACACGTTTTCCACCACCACGATCCCGTTGTCGACCAGCATGCCCAGTCCCATGATCAGCCCGAAGAGGATCATGGTGTTCATTGTATAGCCCAGGGCGTCCAGGATCATGAGCGACATGAACATGGACATGGGTATGGCAAAGCCCACGAACAGGGCATTGCGGAACCCGAGGAAGAACATCAGCACGGTCACCACCAGGATGATCCCGAAAACGATGTTGTTCACCAGGTCATCGACCTGGCCGATGGTCTTGGAGCTCTGGTCGTTGGTGATGGTCACGCTCAGGTCCTGAGGGAACACGTTCTCGATGGCGTCCTCGACGATGACATTGATCTTCTCGGCCGCGGCCACCATGTTCTTGCCGCTGCGCTTCTTCACGTCCAGCATGACCACCGTGCTCCCGAACTCCCGGGCGTAGGTCGTCCTTTCCTTCTCCTTGAAGGAAACCTGGGCGATGTCTCTCAGGTAGATCGGCTTGTTGTTCTCGGTCTTGACCACGAAGCTGTTCAGGTCGCCGGGATCGTCGATCTCCCCCAGGATGCGGATGGTGCGCCTTTGCCCGCTGGTGACCAGGTTCCCGGCCGACATGGTCACGTTCCCGTTGTTAATAGTGGTGATCACGTCGTCAAAGCTCACTTTGGCCGCCATCATCTTGTAGATGTCAACGGCGATCTCCACTTCCTTTTCCTGGGCGCCACGGATGTCGACCTGCTTGATCTCCTGAAGGTTCTCGATCTCGTCTTCCAGATATTCGGCGTATTCCTTTAGCTTGCCCACCGGGTAGTCCCCCGAAATGTTGATGTTCAGGATGGGGAACTCCTCGGAGATGCTCAGCTCGAAGGCATTGGGCTCCACCTTGGCCCCGTTGAAGGTGGGCCAGTCTTCTCCTGCGGTCTCGGTGTCGATCTCGTCCTTCACCTTCTGCTTGGCGTCATCCACGGAGATGTTCTCGTCGAATTCGACGATGATCATGGAATAGTCCTCCTGCGAGGTGGAGGTGATCTCCACCACGTTGCTGACCGTTTTCAGGCGGTCCTCCAGGGGATCGGTGATCAGCTTCTCAACGTCCTCGGCGGTGTTTCCCGGGTAGAGGGAGCTGATGTAGATCTTGGTCTCCTTGACTTCCGGGAAGCTTTCCCGGGGCATGCTGTTGTAGGCCGTGATCCCCCCGAATAGGATGATCGCGATGATCATGTAGATCGTCGTCTTGTTGTTGATCGCCCACGAGGAGAGGCCGAATTCCTTGTCCAGTTTCTTCTTATTTTTCGACGACATAGGCTTCTTCTTCCTGGTTAATGATTCTCACCTTTTGCCCTTCATTGACGCTTCGGGCCCCTTCGAGGATGATCTCGGTGCCGTTCTCCAGGCCCCCGAGCACCTCGATCACGTCGCCCTGGGTCAAGCCGGTCTCGATGGTTCTCTTTTCAGCAATGGCCTCTTCTCCCTCACGGTCGATGACCACGTAGATATACTGCTCCCCGACGGAGTTCTCGGAGATGACGCTCTGCGGGATGAGCAGGGCCTTCTCGCTGGTGTAGTCGTTGATGCTGAGCTTGGCCGTGAGGTTGGGCTTGATCCTGCTGTCATCATTGGGCACGGAGATCTCGACCTTGAAGGTGCGGTTGTTGGGGTCAATGAAATCCCCTACCTGCCGGATCCTCGACTCCATCTGCTTCCCAAGGATGGGGAAGTCGATCAGGACCTTCTTGTTCTTCACGATGTCGGCCACGTACTTTTCGGGCACGTCGGTCACGATGTACATATTGTCCAGGCTCACGATCCGCATCAGCGGCGTCTGTCCCGGCATCACAACGCTTCCCTGCTCGGTCATCACCTCGTCGATGGTTCCGGTGAAGGGGGCCGTGACAACCGTCTTGGCCACCTGCTGTTCGAGCTGCGCGATGGCCTGGGTCTGGGCCTCGTAGTTGGATTTGGCCTGCAGGTACTGCATTTCGCTGCCTATCTTCTGATCCCAGAGTCGCTGCTGCCTTTCAAAGGTGGTCTTTGAGAGCTCGGCCTGTATCTTCATTTGGGCCAGCTGCTGGGAAAGCCCCCCGTCATCGATCCGGGCCAGCACCTGTCCCTTTCTGACGCGCTGTCCCTCGCTGACGTTCACCGAGGTCAGGATCCCCGAGTACTGCGGGTAGATCACCAGCAGCTCCTTGGTGGTGACGCTGCCCTGGAGCTCCAGGTAATGCGTGAATTCCTGCTCGCTCACCTTGTAGGTTGTGACCAGGGGAACTTTGGCCCGGTCGTCGAGCTGGGCAATGGCCTCATCGAGCAGCCGGATCTGTTCCTTCACTCGATTCTGCTCGGCCACCACTTCGGCCTTCTTCGTGCGTATGGCCTCCAGGTCCCCGGAGGCTATGATGTCCTCTACGGACCCGTTGTTCTTTGAGCCACAGGCCCCAAGGAGGATTGAGACCAGTAAGATCGATACTATGTTTTTCATGTTAGAAGAGGTTAAGTGCATTTTCTAGTTCTACTTTTGACTGTATGATCTCCAGGATGGACTGGATGTAGTCCTGTTGGGAGCCGAACAGTTGGTTCTGCGTGTTGGTCAGGTCGATGCTCGAGCTAAGGCCTTCGAAGAACTTGATCTGTTCCTTGTCGGCGATGCTCTCTGCCAGTGACAGGTTCTCCTTGGAGGTCTGGAACTGGTCCAGGGCGAACTGGTACTTGTTCCTTGCCGTGCTGACCTGTAGCTTCAGGTTCTCAGAGATCTCCTGGCGCTTGATCTCGGACTGCATGAGGCTGATCTTGGCCTGCTGGGTCCTTGCGTTCCTCTGGAGACTGCTGAAGACGGGGATCTTCATGCTGAGGCCAAAGAGCGAGGAGTTGAACCAGTTGTCTTCCGGATTTCGGAAGAAGATCAGGTTGTTGGCGAACTGGAAGGTCGAATAGTTCACGAAGGCGTTGATCGAGGGGATGTTCTTGCTCTTCTCGTACTTGACGAACAGCTCGTCGGCCAGGACCTGGTTGTCCGCGATCTTGAAGTCGATGTGGTTCTCCAGGTTGAAATCCTGGTGAAGCATCTGCAGGTCAGTGCTTTTCAGGGCCAGGTTCTCCAGGCTTTCAGTGAGCTCCACGTCGGTCTCTATGGGAATGCCCAGGGTGAGGTTCAGGGCCTGCCTGGCGATGTCTTCCAACCGGGTAGACCGGTTGATGTCATTGTCGATCTTGAGCAGGGTGATCTGCTGCTGCTCGTAGTCCTGTTCTTCAACAAACCCCGTCTGCAGCAAGATCCTGGTCTCGTTGAGGTTCTTTTCGAGGACCTGCTTGTTCTTGTTCAGGATGTCCAGGGTCTCCCGGGCCACCAAAACGTTTCCGTAGGCATTGATCACGGCCTCCCGAATGGTCTGGTCGGTCTTTTCCTTGGCCAGGTTGGATATCTTCAGGAAGGTCCTGGCAGACTGGAGCCCGACGAGGTAGGAGCCGTCAAAGACCAGCTGGTTCATCGTGAAGGTGGCGCTGATGTTCTGCTTGGTCCCGAATACGACAGGGGTGAATTCCCCTGGGGGGCCTCCCGTGATCTCCGAGGGGATGAAGGTCACCTGCTGTTTCAGCCAGTTCTGGTAGTCGATCGAACCGTCGATCTGGGGAAGACCCGTCGCGGTGGCCTCCCATTTCTGTTTCTCGGCGGCATCGATGTCCAGCCTGGCGTTCCTGACCGTGTAGTTGTTCTCCAGGGCAAAGGCCACGGCTTCCTCCAGGGAGAAGGAATAGGTGTCCTGGGCCTTGAGCCCTTGGACAGCGAACAATATTATGAGCAGCAGGGGGTAGAACTTTTTCATTCTTCGAGTAATTTGTCGAGTGATTTCAATCCTTTTTCGGTGGCAATTGCCCGTATGTGATATTCCAGGAAGGCCGCCTTGAGGTCTCCCATGTTGTACTGTTCCATCGGGAACAGGTCCAGGTTCATAAGGCCCAGGTTTCCGTTGAGGTAGAACTTGGAGATCAGCTCAAGGTCCAGGTCCTTGCGGTAGAACCCTTGCTCCATGCCTCTCCTGAGGTTCTCCACCACGCATTTGTTGATCGATTCGAACTGCATTTCCTTCAGCCTGGAAAAGATCTTCGGGTAGTACTTCTGCAGCTGGTAGTGCGGGGAGGTCTTCTCTCCCTTGAGCTGCTCCATGACCAGTGATTTGATCTCGTAGAGCTCCCTGACCGGGTCGTCGTGCCCGGCACAGATCCTGCAGATCCCATCGTTGATCTGGTCGAATACGTGGAAGGTGGTATCGTGCACGAGGTGCCTTTTGTTCTCAAAGTGGGAATAGACCGTTTTCTTGGAGATCCCCAGGGAGTTGGCGATGTCATCCATGGTCACGCTCTTGAATCCGTAGGAGAGGAACAGGTCGGCCGCTTTGTTGAGTATCTTTTCTTTCATAGGACAAAAATAGACACAGGAAACTTTAAAAACAAAAAAAGTTTCCAAAGTTTACAATTATTTAACAAATGAAAGAGGATCGCAGGGCGAGGAGCTGAGCAGGGGCCTCATTTAGACGGGAACATTGGGGCTTCGTTACAGGATAATGGCTACTTTTACAAAAAATATGACCCGTGGACATCAGTTTCTATACCACCCTGTTCAATGAACGCCTTGAAGAGACACTTAAGCCAAGGGAGCCCGAGAACCTCTATGCCCCTGTGAATTACATCATGGGACTGGGAGGCAAGCGCATACGGCCCTCCCTGGCCCTGATGAGCTGCCACCTGTTCGGATCGGAGCCTTCAGAAGCCTTCGGAGCGGCCATGGCCGTTGAGATGTTTCACAATTTCACCCTGATCCACGACGACATCATGGACCGCGCCGATCTTCGGCGGGGAAAGATGACCGTGCACAAGAAGTGGGATCTCAATGCCGGGATCCTTTCGGGGGACGTGCTGATGATCCTGTCGTATCAGCAACTAGAGGAATATGAACCCCGATTGTACCGGGCGCTGATGAAGCTTTTCAACAAGACGGCCATCGAGGTCTGCGAGGGCCAGCAAATGGACATCGACTTTGAAGAGAGGATGGACGTGGCAGCCGGGGAGTATTTCAAGATGATCGAATACAAGACCGCGGTGCTGCTGGGCTGCTCCCTGGCCATGGGTGCCATGGTCGCCGGGGCGAGCGAGGCGGACCAGGAGTCCATATACGAATTCGGCATCCGCCTGGGGCTGGCCTTCCAGCTGCAGGACGACTACCTGGACACCTTCGGGGGAGCCGATTTCGGGAAGAAGATCGGGGGGGACATCCTGGAGCGTAAAAAGACCTTCCTTTTCATCAGGGCGCTGGAGCTCGCTGATCAAAAGGACCGCGAAACGCTTATCAGGCATTATACGGAGGCCGATGGGGCCGGTCCGGGCACGGAAGAGCAGAGGGTGGACCGGGTGCGGGAGGTCTTCCGAAGGACGGGCGTGGACGAGCTGCTCCTTGCGGAGATCGAGAAGTACACCGACCAGGCATTGGAGAGAGTCGCTCGCCTGAGCGTGGACGAGGGAGGAAAGGAACTGCTTCGCCAGTTCTCCTATCGCCTCATGAAAAGAAAGGTATGAGCCCAGAAGGAAAGCTGCCGGCGGGTCGTGAGCAGGGGATGGTCCTGCTGCGGGAGGCTTCCGACCAGGACCTCCTGGAAGCCGTGATCCGGCAGGTCAACAAGGACTTCCAGCTTTGCGGGATCGATTGCGAGATCTCGACTGAGGAAACTCCCGAACAGTTGATCGCTCAACTCGGGCAGGTCCTTAAGGCCTTGATCCGCGATGATTTCCGGGGATTTTTGAACCTGCTGTACCGCGTGGACATCAGTGAATCCGAGATCAGCCAGGGTGATAGCCGCGACCTGGACGCCTTTGTCAATGAAGCGACATACCGACTTCTCAAGCGGGAATGGCAGAAGGTCTGGCTCAGAAATAGAATCCGATGACCGGGGTCCAGGCCGACCCGAAAACACTTCTCGAAGAATCGTACAGCACGTCATAGCGAAGCCCGAAAGAGACGTGACCCGTCACGAAGGAGGCCCCAAGGTACAGGGCATTGTTCCAATAGGTGTCTGCAAAGGCCCCGCCCCGGGTGGTGTTCAACCCTTCATATTCGGCGGAAAGCTGCAGCATGGGAACGGGCCGCACCCCGGCCATGACGCTTCCCCCGATCGAATTCGAGTGATAGCCGAACAGGGCATCGTTGGAGTCGGAGTAGATGTAGGTCACGCCAAAACCGGTCAGGAACTTCGGCGAGACGTGGTAATAGGCCTTCGGTGCGACCAGGATGTCGGTGCCCCCGTTCCAGAAAGACATGCTGAAAAAGCCCCCGAAGCTCCAGTGCCTGGGATAGGCAGGTCGCTGTTGTTCGACCCTCTGGTAGGTCATGGGTGGATTGTCGGTGGCAGTCGTGCTTTGCTGGGCTGCAACTGTTGAGAGGGTCATCACTACAAGGAGACCCGATAAGAGTGATCTTAACATGGCATTTGGCTTTGAACTAATCAAAGATAACTATTGTACATAAGGTAAAAAAATAGTAATATTGCAGCCCGTTCAGGACCCATAGCTCAGCTGGTTAGAGCACCTGACTCATAATCAGGGGGTCGAAGGTTCGAGCCCTTCTGGGTCCACAAACAGGTCGGAAAATCATTTCCGAAGAAGCCCGATGCTCAACGGGCTTTTTTTTTCTTTTGTACGGAAAGGCCTCCAAATTGCTGAGCATTAGACAATAAATTCAACAAAGTTTTCATTTATCTTTGCCCGCGTTGTGATATCATTGAATTAAATGTTAATTTTGTACTTTCGTATCGAAAATATTTTTGTTCAATTTTATATATTTGCAACAAAATTGATTTATTTTCGTTATACCCACGGAAAGAAAAAAGTATATGGCAAATAAATACTTTAGAGCGATTTTAACGATTGTCCTGCTGTTCAGCGTGACAATTGTCTTAGCTCAGGGCCCCCCGGACCCTTTCCCAGGAAGACCACCAAGGCCTCCAGGGCCGCCTACTCCAATTGACGGGGGTATACTTTCCATGTTCCTTTTGGGCGCAGGCTATGCGGCCAAGAAGATCTGGGATCAGAACAAGAAATAGAGGCCAAGGGCCTTTTCCAACTATTTTTTCGCGATTCTAACGAGCCATCAGGCGTGCCACGTATTTTCCTATCACGTCAAATTCCAGGTTGACCGTGGTGCCCACTTTGATCTGGTTGAAGTTGGTGTTCTCGTAGGTATAGGGAATGATCGCCACGCTGAAGCTGTGCTCTTTGGAGTTGACCACGGTGAGGCTGACCCCGTTCACGGTGATGGAACCCTTTTCAATGGTGATGTTCTCATAGCCGGGATCGTATTCGAAGGTGAACATCCAGCTTCCTTCGAGCTCTTCGACGCGGGTGCAGGTGCCCACCTGGTCGACGTGGCCCTGGACGATGTGCCCGTCAAGCCTCGAGCCGATCCGGGTGGCCCGCTCCAGGTTGAGCTTTGAGCCGATCTCCAGGCGCCCCAGGTTCGACTTCTCCAGGGTTTCAGCGATCGCCGTGATGGTATGGGTTCCCTCTCCAAGGGCGACCACCGTGAGGCAGACCCCGTTGTGGGCCAGGCTTTGGTCCACCTTGAGTTCAGCTGAAAGACCGCTCTTGACGGTGATGTCCAAATTGTCCCTGTCTTTCCTGAGTTCAACCACTTCTCCGAGCTCTTCTATGATTCCTGTGAACATGGTGTCATTTTATTGATTAAATTTGTCATCCGGCCTTCCGGACAAGGATTCAAAATTAAGAAATCTACAAGATCTGAATGAAAAAAGAGGAGAAAATAAGGGTTGGAATTTCCGTTGGGGACGTCAACGGAATCGGTATCGAAGTGATCCTGAAGACCTTTGAAGACAGCAGGATGCTCGACTTCTGCACTCCGATCATTTTCGGGTCTTCAAAAATAGTGAGCCATCACAAAAAGGCTCTCGGGATGGAGATCGACATTCACGGGATCGACCAGTTGGACAAGGCCGTCCACAACAAGCTCAACGTGCTCCGCGTGTGGAAAGAATCCGTGGACCTCGAACTGGGCACCCCGACCAAGGAGTCGGGCGAGTACGCCTTCCATTCTTTGAAGGAGGCGGTCAGCGCCCTCAAGAAGGACGAGATCGACGTGTTGGTCACGGCTCCCATAGACAAGCACAACATGCCCGCCGATGATTTCGGCTTTGCCGGGCACACAGAATACCTGGAGCAGCAGCTCAGGGGCGAGTCGCTGATGATCCTGATGACCGAGGTGCTGAGGGTGGGGCTCGTCACGGGGCACCTGCCCCTCAAGGACGTCGCGGCGGCCATCAGCGAAGAGCGCATCACGAAGACGGTGAACCTCATGCACGAGTCGCTTCGCAAGGACTTTGGCATACCCAAGCCACGGATCGCGGTGCTGGGACTCAACCCGCATTGCGGGGACAAGGGGGTCATCGGAAAGGAGGACGACGAGATCGTGACTCCTGCCATACGGAAGATACAGGCTACCGGCAAGTTGGTCTACGGGCCCTATGCCGCAGACGGCTTCTTCGGAAGCGGGAACTACAAGAACTTTGACGGGGTGATGGCCATGTACCACGACCAGGGCCTGGCGCCGTTCAAGACCATCGCCTTCGGGCAGGGGGTCAATTTCACGGCGGGCCTCGACAAGATCCGGACCTCGCCGGACCACGGCACGGCCTTTTCCATAGCAGGAAAAGGGCAGGCTGACCACGAGTCGTTCAGGGAAGCCCTGTTCGCGGCGATCGAGCTGTACAGGACCCGTTCGGACAACGCCGAACTGGAAGCCAACAGGCTCGTGGCCCGCAAAGAGGTAAAAAAGTGATAATCTGAAAAGAAAGCTTTTTTAATCTCCAATATTTAATTATCTTTGCGCGCTCAAATTTGTGTACGGATGAAAATGTTGAAAGAATATGACATCCCTTTTTTCGGGCTGAAAGAAGGCCTGCACAGATTCGAGTACAGAATTGACAAACAGTTCTTTGAGCATTTCGGGTACGACGAGTTTCTCGATGCCGACATGGCGGTGGAGCTCGATTTCAGAAAGAAGAGCAACATGCTCGAGCTGCATTTCACGGGTGCCGGAACCGGCAGGGTGAGCTGCGACCTGAGCAACGAGCCCTTCGATCTCCCTTTGAGCGGGGAGCTGGACCTGGTGGTTAAATTCGGAGAGGAATACGACGATGACAACGAGGAGGTCCTGATCCTGCCGCACGGGGAACACGAAATGAACGTGGCCCAGTACATCTACGAGATGATGGTGCTGGCCCTGCCCTCGAAACGGGTGCATCCCGGGATCGAGGACGGAACCCTTGACTCAGACATAGTCAGGAGACTCGAGGAGCTGAGCCCGGAACGAAAAAAGAAAAGCGAGAATACAGATCCCAGGTGGGATGATTTGAAGAAATTACTAATAGACAAAAAAACAGATTAAAATGGCACATCCTAAAAGAAGAACTTCGAAGCAGAGAAGAGACAAGAGAAGAACTCACTACAAGGCCGTTGCTCCCCAAATCGCCAAGGATCCTACAACGGGCGAGGCTCATCTGTACCATCGTGCCCACTGGCATGAAGGCAAGCTCTACTACAGGGGACAGGTGCTGATCGATGCCCAGGAGAACCAGGCCTAAGGCGAAGGTTTGCTGAGGCACTTTAGTCAAGAAATATGTAAAAAACCCTCATTTTTGGGGGTTTTTTCGTGTTTTTGGACCTTTTTTTTAGAAAAATAGATTCTTTTTCCTCAACTTAGACTGCTAATTTTATTACTTTTGAAGTCTGTTTTATCACTTGAATCGCATTTATTCCCGCGGGCAAAACAGTAAAAATCAAGACATGAGCAAAGTAACAGCCGCGATCACCGCTGTCGGGATGTACGTTCCGGACTACATTCTCACCAACAAGGAGCTCGAAACCATGGTCGATACGAACGACGAGTGGATCACCAGCCGGACGGGCATCAAAGAGAGAAGGATTCTCAAGGACGCAGACAAGGGAACCTCCTACCTGGCGATCAAGGCCTGCGAGAACCTGATCGAAAAATCAGGTCTTGACCCCAAGGAAGTCGAGCTGGTCATACTCTGTACGGCCACCCCTGACATGCAGGCGGCTTCGACCGGGGCTTATGTCGCCACCGAGATCGGTGCCGTAAACGCCTTTTCCTTCGACCTCGAGTCGGCCTGCTCCAGCTTCCTCTACGGGATGTCCGTGGCAGCCAGGTACATCGAGTCGGGCAGGTACAAGAAGATACTTCTGGTAGGCGCTGACAAGAACTCCTCAATGATAGATTACCAGGACCGGGCGACCTGCATCATCTTTGGTGACGGGGCCGGTGCCGTGCTGGTGGAACCCAACACGGAAGGCCTGGGTCTGCAGGACGAATACCTGCGCTCTGACGGTTCGGGAAGGGAATTCCTGAAGGTCCCTGCAGGAGGTTCGGTGATGCCAGCCACCGTGGAAACGGTTGAGAACCGCTTGCACTACGCGAGGCAGGACGGACAGACCGTGTTCAAGAACGCGGTGTTCAACATGGCGGACGTCAGTGAGAAGATCCTGGAAAGGAACCAGCTGGAATCGGAAGACGTGGACTGGCTGGCGGCGCACCAGGCAAACAAGCGCATCGTGGAAGCCACTGCCCGTCGAATCGGCCTGGACGACTCGAAGGTAATGCTGAACATCAGCCGATACGGGAACACGACCTCTGCGACCATACCCCTGCTCTTCGCTGACTACGAGAAGCAGATGAAGAAGGGAGACAACGTTATCGTAGCCGCTTTCGGAGGCGGTTTCTCCTGGGGAGCCATTTATTTCAAATGGTGCTATAATTCGTAGATCACACAAACCTTAGAACATTCAAAATATTCTATTATGGATTTAAAGGAAATACAAAACCTGATCAAATTCGTCGCCAAGTCAGGAGCCAGCGAGGTGAAGCTGGAGATGGGAGATGTGAAGATCACCATCAAAACAGGATCGGGCAAGGCGGAGACCACGATCATCCAACAGCCTGCGCAGGTTTCGGTTCCGGTAGCGGTTCCGGCTGAACAGGCAGCCCCGGCCCCGGCCCAGCCTTCACAGGACACGGCCCCGGAAGCCTCTAAGGCCGATGACACCTCCAAGTATATCGAGATCAAATCACCCATCATCGGGACCCTCTATCGCAAACCCTCCCCGGACAAGCCGCCATTTGTGAAGGTGGGAGACACCATCTCTGCGGGAGACACGGTGTGCATCATCGAGGCGATGAAGCTGTTCAACGAAGTGGAATCGGAGGTTTCCGGAAAGATCGTCAAGGTTCTTGTCGAGGATTCCTCTCCGGTGGAATTCGACCAGCCCCTTTTCCTGATCGACCCGTCCTAGGACCGTATCAGGAGCTTGCGAGACGAACTGTCGGGATCTGGTGCCTCAAGCCGGATCCGGAAGATGTGTTCAGTATCAATCTAACGAAATGATCCATGTTTAAGAAAATACTTATAGCCAACAGGGGGGAGATCGCCCTTCGCGTCATCAGGACCTGTCGTGAGATGGGCATCAAATCGGTTGCGGTCTACTCCACTGCCGATGCGGAAAGCCTGCACGTGCGATTTGCAGATGAAGCGGTATGCATTGGGCCTGCCCCGAGCTCAGAGTCCTACCTGAAGATGTCGAACATCATCGCCGCTGCGGAGATCACCAACGCCGACGCCATCCATCCCGGGTACGGGTTCCTGTCGGAGAACGCCCGTTTCTCGAAGATCTGCGAGGAGCACGGAATCAAGTTCATCGGTGCCTCCGAGGAGATGATCAACATGATGGGAGACAAGGCCACGGCCAAGGCGACCATGAAAAAGGCAGGAGTGCCCACGGTACCGGGATCAGACGGGATCCTGGAAGACTTCAAGAAGGCCAAGAAGATCGCCAAGGAGATCGGCTACCCGGTCATGCTCAAGGCTACGGCCGGTGGAGGAGGAAAGGGCATGCGCGCGGTTTGGAAAGAGGAAAACCTGCAAGCCGCATGGGATTCTGCGCGGCAGGAGGCCAAGGCGGCCTTTGGCAACGACGGCATGTACATGGAGAAGCTGATCGAAGAACCGAGACACATCGAGATACAGATCGTGGGTGACGACAAGGGAAGAGCCTGTCACCTTTCCGAGCGTGACTGCTCGGTGCAGAGAAGGCACCAGAAGCTGACCGAGGAGACCCCGTCACCCTTCATGACCGACGAGCTTCGCGAGAAGATGGGAGCTGCGGCGGTCAAGGCAGCCGAATTCATCAAATACGAGGGAGCGGGGACCATCGAGTTCCTGGTGGACAAGCACCGCAACTTCTACTTCATGGAAATGAACACCCGAATCCAGGTGGAGCACCCGATCACCGAGCAGGTCATCGCCAACTTCGACCTGATCCGGGAGCAGATCAAGGTGGCGGCCGGAGTGCCGATCATCGGGATCAACTACTTCCCCACCCAGCACTCCATCGAGTGCCGGATCAATGCGGAGGACCCCTACCACAACTTCAGGCCCTCACCGGGAAAGATCACCATCTTTCACGCCCCGGGAGGACATGGGGTGCGACTGGACACGCACGTCTACGCGGGATACACCATTCCGCCGAACTACGATTCGATGATCGCCAAGCTGATCGTGACCGCCCAGACCCGGGAGGAGGCCATCAGCAAGATGAGAAGGGCCCTGGACGAGTTCGTGATCGAAGGGATCAAGACCACCATCCCCTTCCACAGGCAGCTGATGGACGACCCGGACTACGTGGCCGGAAACTACACGACCAAGTTCATGGAGGACTTCGTCATGCAGCCTGAAGAATGATAGGCGCATGAAGGAGGCGGAGCTCAAGATCGACGGCATTGACAAGATGATCCTCAACCGGCTCATGGTGGATGCCCGGACGCCCATCCTGGGAATCGCCAGGGAGGTCGGTATCTCGGGAGCCGCCATTCACCAGCGCCTTCGAAAGCTCGAAGCTACGGGACTCATCGCCGGATCCAGGCTCATCATCGACCCCAAGGTACTTGGCTACAAGACCCTGGCCTTTGTCGGAATCTTCCTGGACAGCAGCTCCAAGTACAAGGATGCCATCAAGCGCCTCAAGGAGATCGAGGAGGTCATCGAAAGTCATTACACCACCGGTAACTACGCCATCTTCGTCAAGATACTCTGCCGTGACAACGAGCACCTGATGCAGGTGCTGAACCACCAGATCCAGCATATCAAGGGGGTCGCCCGCACGGAGACCTTCATCTCACTCGACCAGCAGATCGACCGCCAGATCAAGATCTGAGCCGGCGGTCGCGCCAACCGCCTAGCTGCGGCTGTTGTAGATGTTCAGGTAGTAGAGCAGGGTCGCAATCGAGCTCAAAGCAGCCACCACATAGGTTCGCGCCGCCCATTTCAGGGCATCCGCAGCCGCGTCATGCTCCTGCGCGGTCACCATCTGCTTGCTGTCCAGCCAGGCCAGTGCCCTTTTGCTCGCGTCGTATTCCACGGGCAGGGTCACGATGGAGAAGACCACCGTAGCCGCAAAGAGCAGGATGCCGATCAGCAGGAGCTGGGGAAAGATCTCAACCGTGAAGATCCCCGCGATCAGCAGGAAGGAGGCCAGCTTGGAGGAGATTCCCACGGCCGGCACCAGGCTGGAGCGCAGCTGAAGCCAGGCATAGGCGTTGGCGTGCTGCACGGCGTGCCCGCATTCATGGGCGGCAACGGCAGCCGCCGCGGCGTTCCTCTCGCTGTACACGGCCTCGCTCAGGTTGACCGTCTTGTTCTGGGGGTTGTAGTGGTCCGTGAGCTGTCCCGGGGTCGAGATCACCTTCACGTCGTGGATTCCGTTGTCAGAAAGCATCTTCTCGGCGATCTCGCGTCCGCTCATCCCGTTCTGCAGGTGCAGGTGGGAATACTTCCTGAACTTGCTTCTCAATCGTCCCTGGACCAGCATGCCCACAAGCCCGATGATCACTATCAATAAAAATGAACCTGTCATGTTGTTTTCAATTTTTCAGTTACTTTTACCAAGATATCAAAAAGTGTGCAAAAATTTGTTTCATGCAGCAGGCGAACCCAAAATTGCTTCTCATCTACACCGGGGGGACCATCGGAATGGTCAAGGACTACAAGACCAACGCCCTCAAGGCCTTTGACTTTGAACGGATCAAGGACAAGATACCGGAGTTGCAATTGCTTGATTGCCAGTTGAAAACCATCTCATTCGAGCATCCCATTGACTCCTCGGACATGGATCCCGGGCGCTGGAAGCAAATCGCCGGGATCATCGAGGAGGGCTACGAGGAGTACGACGGCTTCGTCATCCTCACCGGAACTGACACCATGTCATACACGGCCTCGGCCCTGAGCTTCATGCTGGAGCACCTGGGAAAGCCGGTGATCTTCACCGGGTCTCAGCTGCCGATCGGGGACCTGCGCACGGATGCCAAGGAGAACCTGATCACGGCCATACAGGTCGCCTCGGCCCGGGAGAACGGGAAGCCCCGCGTAAGGGAGGTCGGACTCTATTTCGAATACAAGCTGTACCGGGGGAACCGCACCACCAAGGTGAGCTCCGAGCAGTTCGAGGCCTTCGAGTCGCCCAACTACCCGCATTTGGCGGAGAGCGGGGTGCACCTGACCTTCAATGAGGATGCCCTGCTCAGGCCGGAGGACCCGGAAGTCGAGCATCCCCTGACGGTGAGGAAGGAAATGTCCTCAGACGTGGTGATCCTCAAGCTGTTCCCGGGCATCACCGAGACCGTGGTCTCCCACATCCTGGCCATACCGGGGCTGAGGGGGGTCGTGCTCGAGACCTTCGGGGCCGGAAACGCCCCAACCGCACCCTGGTTCCTGGACTGCCTGTCCAGGGCGATCGGCAAGGGCGTGGAGGTGGTCAACGTGACCCAGTGCACGAGCGGGAGCGTCATGCTCGGCCACTACGCGACCAGCTCGGGCCTCAAGGACATCGGGGTGATCGACGGGCGTGACATCACCACCGAATCGGCCCTGGCCAAGCTCAGATATCTGCTCACCTTCAACTTCGCGAAATCGGAGTTCAGGACCCATTTTGAAAGGCCTCTGAGGGGCGAGATGTCGGAGTTTTAGCGCAAAATATTTTTCCAATTAAATAATTTTTCTTTACTTGCCCCTCTATTGAAATTTTGACTTTTTGGAGAGGTGGCCGAGTGGCTTAAGGCGCACGCTTGGAAAGCGTGTTTATGAGAAATTGTAACAAGGGTTCGAATCCCTTTCTCTCCGCGGAAGAGGTTCTTTTATTCCAAAATTTTTATATCTTTAAACCCATTAACTAAATTTAATAACAAACTTTAAAAAAATGAAAAAAGTATCTACTATCCTTGTCATGACAGGATTGATGTTATTGAGCTCAGCTCAGGACATTTATGCGCAAACAGAACAAGTTGTCGAAGACAAAACTTTTCACCAGGTCTTGAAGCAGCGATTCATCGAGGGAGGTCCTTTCTTTATGGGGATTGTACTGGTGACCCTGATCCTTGGTCTGGCCATCGCCATCGAAAGGATCATCTACCTGAACATGGCAACCACCAACACCGACAAGCTGGTCGACAGTGTTGAGGAAGCAATGAGCTCAGGTGGTGTCGAGGCAGCCAAAGAGCTGTGCCGAAACACCAAAGGTCCTGTCGCCTCCATCTTCTACCAGGGGCTTGACCGTATGGACGAAGGAGTAGATGCTGCTGAAAAGGCGGTTGTTGCCTATGGTGGCGTGCAAATGGGACTGCTCGAGAAGAACGTTTCCTGGCTGTCTCTGTTCATCGCCCTGGCTCCGATGCTTGGGTTCATGGGTACGGTAATCGGTATGATCAGCGCCTTCGACTCGATCGAAGCAGCGGGTGACATCTCTCCGGCGGTTGTTGCAGGGGGTATCAAGGTGGCACTTTTGACAACGGTTTTCGGACTCGTGGTTGCGATCATCCTCCAGATCTTCTACAACTACATCATCTCCAAGATCGACGGTATCGTGAACAACATGGAAGACGCTTCGATCAAGTTGGTTGACCTTTTGATCCGCAATAAATAATTCAGCTATGAACAATAATGTGTCAAAAATATTATCTCTGGTTGCCGGATTGATCGGGCTCATCGCGATCTACTTCCTGGCCAGGATAATCATGGAAGGCGATGACGCCGTAAAAGAGAGCCTCGAGCTGCAGAACAGCCTGGTGTCTCCTTTCGTGTCATTCGCGAGGATAATTCTGATCATCACGGCTGTGATCGCCATCGTGTTCTCGCTGTGGAACCTGATCAGACAACCCAAGCTGTTGAAGAAATCGCTGATCTCGCTGGCTGTCATGGCCGTGCTGCTGATCATCGCCTACGGGCTTGCCTCGGATGCGGCGGTAACCAACGCTTCAGGTAACGTCATCAAGGATGGTGAGGCCGGACCCGTGTCAAAATGGGTTAGCACCGGTATCATCTATTCATTCATCCTCGGAGGAATCGGTTTGGCATTCTTCTTGTGGGATTTCATCAAAGGACTTGTAACAAAATAGTATTATGGCAAAGAGAGATGTACCGGAAATCAATGCCGGGTCGATGGCCGACATCGCGTTCCTGCTGCTGATATTCTTCCTGGTAACCACCACGATGGATGTCGACACCGGAATCAGTCGGAAGCTTCCCGAAAAGCAGCCGGAAGACATGCCTGAGCCGCCGAAATTGAAAGAGAAGAATGTCTTCATCGTTACGGTTAACCGCAACAACGACATTCTGGTGGAGGGTGAGACCTTCATGACCGTGGACCAGATTCGTGAAGAGGCGATGAAGTTCATTGACAACGGCGGAGGTCTGGGCAACCCGATCGACGGAGCGGAGCCAGCCGAGTGCGACTGGTGTGAAGGGGCCAAGGATCCCGAATCCTCTGACCACCCGAACAAGGCGGTGATCTCGCTCGAGAGTGACCGGGGTACCTCTTACGGAACCTATATTGCTGTGCAGAACGAGCTGGTGGGTGCTTACACGGACCTGAGAAACAGGCTTTCCAAGAAGCTCTACGGCGTGACCTATGACCAAATGGTGAAGGATGCCGCGAACAACCCGTCCAACGAGGCGCTCAAGCAAAGGATTGACAATATCAAGAACAAGTATCCTCAGATCATCTCTGAGGCGGAACCTACAAAGTAAGAACCTATGTCGAAGTTTAAAAAGAAGAAAAAAGGAATGCCCGGTATCTCTACCGCGTCCCTGCCCGACATTGTATTCATGCTTTTGTTCTTCTTCATGGTGACAACGGTAATGCGTGAGACCGAGTTGAAGATCCAGAAGCCGCAATTGCCGAAGGCGACTGAAATCAAGAAGCTGGAGCGTAAGAGCCTGGTGAGCTACATCTACGTGGGCAAGGTGAAAGGTCAGAACGGTGACAAGATACAGTTGAACGACCGTATCGCCGACGTCAAGGACGTGAAGTACTTCATCTTCGCAGAACGCGAGACGCACCCTGAAGACGAGATCCCCCTGCTGACGACTTCGATCAAAGCGGACATCGAGTCCAACGTGGGTACCATCACCGACATCAAGGAAGAGTTGAGGAACATCAACGCGTTGAAGATCAACTACTCGACCCTGAAGGGTGACATCAAGGACAACGTCAAGAAGTAAATATCTTATTAAATTTAGTGTGAAAAAAGCTCCCGAATCTTTCGGGAGTTTTTTTTT
>CAZAZM010000029.1:0-3147 GCA_964489625.1 uncultured Flavobacteriaceae bacterium | reverse complement strand
AGGTCTTCGGGCTTGTCGACGATGTTCAGGTTGTCGACGTCGATGATCAGGAGCTTGCCCTTCTTGTAGGTGGAGATCCAGGCCTCGTAGCGCTCGTTCAGGCGGCTGAGGTAGTCGATGCTGATCGAGTTCTCGAACTCCCTTCCCCTGCGGTGGATCTGGCCCACCAGGGTCGGGATGCTCGCCCTGAGGTAGATCAGCAGGTCCGGGGGTGCCACCAGGCGCTCCATGAGCTCGAACAGGGTCTCGTAATTGCTGAAATCCCGGTTGGTCATCAGGCCCATGGCGTGGAGGTTGGGGGCGAAGATGTTCGCGTCCTCGTAGATGGTCCTGTCCTGGATGATGTTCTTGCCGCTCTCCCGGATCTCGAGGATCTGCCTGAACCTGCTGTTCAGGAAGTAGATCTGCAGGTTGAAGGACCAGCGCTCCATGGAGCCGTAGAAATCGTCAAGGTAGGGGTTTTCCGCCACGGATTCATAATGCGGTTCCCACTTGTAGTGCTTTGCCAACAAATTCGTTAGGGTCGTTTTTCCTGCTCCAATATTTCCGGCAATCGCGATGTGCATATGAATTAAGGTTTGCTCTTGTGAATAAAGGGCCGGCACCGACCCGTGAACGAATAGCGAAAATAAAAAAAATATGGCTTATTTTCTAGGTTCCGGGGCAAATTTCAAAGGCTGAGCTCATACTGCCACACTTTGCTTCCGTCGTAGATGAATAGGGATGAGCCGCTTACGGACATGTCTTCAATCAAGCCTTTATGATCCAGGTCCACGGTACGGGTTTCGCCCCGGGCCCGGTACTCGAATCCGCCATTGACAAAGCAGAGCAGCCCCTTCTGAAAGGGGAAGATGCGCCGGGCTCCGTCCAGGGGGAAGGTCTCCACGTAGTTCCCGTATTCGTTGAACTTCAGGATCTCGGTCTCCGACCGGATCCAGACGCTCTTGAAGGTCGAGGCCAGTCCCCGGGCCTCGAAGTCCTTCTCGTAAAAGGTCATGGCCTGGGTCTGCAGCTGCTCCTCCAGCTCCTGGTAGTTGTACAGGTGCAGCTTGTTGTCGTCGGCATAGAGCCAGATGTTGTTCTGCGAGGAATTGGCCACGAACAGGACGTTGTTGAACTGGGTCTCCCCGGTGAAGTCCAACCTCTGGCTGAGCTCGTTCAGGTTGTTGTCGAGCAGGATGACCGAGTTGAAGTCGCGGTAGAATAGCAGGATCTTGAAGGGATTGCCCGTGTCGACCTGGCTGATCTCGCCCAGGTCCACGTTGCTGAAGGAGAAGACGCGCTCACCGCTCTTGCGGTAGAAGGCCTGCCCCTTCATGTAGAACAGGTTTCCCAGCTCATCCGCCCCCACGAAGCGGTCCGCCTCGAGCTCCGTCTCTGACAGGAGCTTCGCGCGTATGGGCCCGCTTTGCGCGGTGACCGGCCCGCTTTGCGCGACGGCCTGCAAGGCGCAAACCAACAGCAGGAGTGATGCAACCAGGGATCTCATCTCTTGCGCGTTCTAGGCCAGTCCGAATTCCTTCTTCAGGCGATCCACGTAGTCCAGCTTCTCCCAGGTGAAGAGCTCCACTTCGACCCTTCGCTCACCGGAATAGGGCGAGGAGAAGTTCTTGACCACGGTCCTGGGGTTTCGCCCCATGTGGCCGTAGGCCGCCGTCTCGATGTAGATCGGGTTGCGGAGCTTGAGTCGCTGCTCGATCATGCCCGGTCGCATGTCGAAGATCTTCTCGATGATCTTGGAGATCTCCCCGTCGCTCATGCCGACCTTCGAGGTGCCGTAGGTGTCCACGTTGATCGAGGTGGGCTCCACCACGCCGATGGCGTAGGAGACCTGCACCAGCACCTGGTCGCAGATGCCGGCCGCCACCATGTTCTTGGCGATGTGCCGCGAGGCGTAGGCCGCCGAGCGGTCCACCTTGCTGGGGTCCTTGCCGCTGAAGGCCCCACCCCCGTGGGCTCCCTTGCCGCCGTAGGTGTCGACGATGATCTTGCGGCCGGTCAGCCCGGTGTCTCCGTGGGGCCCGCCGATCACGAACTTCCCGGTGGGGTTGACGTGGTATTTGATCCGGTCGTTGAAAAGAGCCTGGATCTTCTGAGGCAGCTTGGCCTTCACCCTGGGGATCAGGATGCCGATGATGTCGCTTTTTATCTTGGCCAGCATGCGCTCGTCCTCGTCGAACTCGTCGTGCTGGGTCGAGAGCACGATGGTGTCTATGCGCAGGGGCACGTGGTCGTCGGAGTATTCGATGGTCACCTGGCTCTTGGCGTCGGGCCTCAGGTAGGGGATGTCCTTGTTCTCCCTTCGGATCACGGCCAGCTCGCGGAGGAGCCTGTGGCTCAGGTCCAGCGCGAGCGGCATGTAGTTCTCGGTCTCGTTGGTCGCATAGCCGAACATCATGCCCTGGTCGCCTGCGCCCTGCTGCTCAAAGCCGCCGCGGTCGACTCCCTGGTTGATGTCGGGGGACTGCTCGTGGATCAGGGAGATCACGCCGCAGCTGTCTCCTTCGAACTTGTACTCTCCCTTGGTATAGCCGATCATGTTGATCGTGTCGCGGGCGATGCGCGCCGCGTCGATGTAGGTCTCGGTCTTGACCTCCCCGGCCAGCACGACCTGCCCCGTGGTCACCAGGGTCTCGCAGGCCACCTTCGAATTCGGGTCAAAGGCCAGGAAATTGTCAAGCAGGTTGTCGGAGATCTGGTCTGCAACCTTGTCGGGATGCCCTTCTGAAACGGATTCAGACGTAAATAGATATGACATTCAATTCCAATTTGAGTCGGAAGAAAGTCGATTGAAAGGATTGCGCAGGCTAAAGTAGGAGTACTGCTTTAGCATTTTTTTCAGAGGTTGCAATCAGTTCAAATCTTTCCTCCTTGATTTGGCACAAAAGTAGAAAAAATTGTTCACAGAATCGCAATGCCACCGGCGGATTTCTTTTCGGGTGTGCTCCTTCGCGCGCGTGTACCTATTGAGGAAAATTCAGAGAATCAGCAGATTCCTTGAAAGAAAAATTGAAAAAATGCAAAAAAGGTTTTGATTTTTAAAAGAACTTAGTAGATTTGCAGCAGAATACGAAAACGAAAATGAAAACCATTTCTTGCAAATCCATGATGAACATGATGATGATGTGCCCACAAGCTCAGAGGATC
>CAZAZM010000028.1:0-39799 GCA_964489625.1 uncultured Flavobacteriaceae bacterium | reverse complement strand
TCGATCGGAGCAGGTCCTGAACCGTTGAAATACAGCCTGGGGCCTGCAATGACGTTGCCCCCATAGAGAAGACCGCCCACGTTGTCACTCACCAGGGGCTGAACGAATTCGCCGCCACCTGCAAGGGCCATCTTCCCGGCCATGATGTTCGGGAAGGAATTCTCCTGCGATTTGATAAAGACGGATCCATCCGAATATCCAGCAACGAAAGAGGCACCCATGGCTACCATATTGCTGAAGTCAGCACTGCCGGGCACGACCTCAATCGGAGGCTCGATCTCACGGTCATACTTTCCTTGCTCACATGCCGCAAACACCAACAGCAGCGCGACCAGCCAAAAATATCTTAATTTCTTCATGTTTGTCATTCTTGATTATACTTTACGATTTGACACATCTTTGCTTATTGATTGATCACCCAGGACACGAAATACTGTGATCCGATGAAGGGAGCCCCAACCGCACTTTGGTATTCGATCCCACCGATGTTGGAAGCCCCAAACTTGAACATGGACTTGATCTCGGGGATGGTGAAGTTCACCTGTGCGTCCACAACGGTTCGCTCAGGAATGACCGCATTGGCGATCGAAGACTGCCACAGGTATTCGTCACTCCACCTCACATTGACACCAAAGCCCAGGCGGCCAAAGAGGTCCTGGCCTCCCAGAGAGACCTTGAACTTGTGCTCGGGCGTGTTGAACCCGGCAGCAAAGTCAGGGTCTGACTCCTGGTCGAAGTCAAACTTGGCAAGGGTGTAGTTCACTCCAAAATCCAGCTTGTTCAACAACCTGGCATTCACACCGATCGTACCTCCATAGGAAGAAATGTCCGCCTTGGAGTTGGTATAGGTCTGAAAGGCCTGCACGTTTCCGCTGACCAGGTCGAGCACCCCGGAAATGTCCGCAGTGGTTCCGTCGATCGGCGTCACAACGGTGGTGTTGCTGATGAAATCCTTGTAATTGCTGTAGTAGGCTGAGAAGTCAACGAAGATCTTCCCGAAGATTCCGCGGTATCCGAAGTCATAGGACTGGATTCGCTCAGGTGAGACCAGGTCCGTTTCCACGGATCGCAGAACGGATGGGTCACCCGTCGCGGCAAACTGGTTAACCGATTGAAGGGTGTAGGAATCTGTGTAGACCTTTCTTCCCGTCAAAGGAGTGTTGGGCAGGATCCTGTCCAGGTTGTCCGGAGACGATCCCACGAGGATCGCCCTTCCCGCGTCAAGACCGATGAAAAGGTCCTGGGTGGTCGGGTTTCGGAAACCGGTCTGGAACGAGGCCCTGAAGTTGTGGTTCCTGGAATCTCCCGCGGCGTAAGTGATCGATGCCCTCGGCGAGAAGAATCCGTCAAAGAACTCGTTCTTGTCATAGCGGATCGATCCCTGCAGCTTGAGCCGGTCGTCCATGAGCTTCTTGATGGCCTGTACATAAGCTCCATATTCGTTGTAATCTATGGCCCCGTCGTAATCGGTGAAGATGGTTCCTCCTGAATTCAGAGAGTATTTCCTGAAAGAGCCACCAACCTGGAGGTCCCATTTGTCATCCAGGAGCCGGGCAAAGTTGTAGTTCCCCTCAGCCACGTAATTCTTGGTGTTATCGATGAACTTCGATCCCTGTGTAAGGTCCGGGTTCGAAGTGATGTCGTCGAAGAGTTCCTTGAACAGGGGTGAACCCGGTCTGGGCGTGACATTCGGATCAGAGTCGGCAAAACGCCTTGCGGCTGCATGGGCCTCGTCGTCATTGGCTCCTCCGAGGACGGCCTGCACGTAACCACCTGCGTAGGCGCCAAACCACTCGGTAGCCCGGTACTTGGCCATGTTGATCCCGGTGAAACGCATGTCATAGGAATCCCCGGCGTCTTCTGTGGTCATGTACCCACGAAGGAAGAAATCCTGGTTTCGGATCTCCAGCTTGTGCTGGTTGATGCTGAAGTTCTTCAACTGGTATCGGTTGGCCCCCTGGTAGATGGTCGAACCGAATCCGGCACGCGTGTTGAGAATGATCTCGAAGTCATTCTCCCAGGGCCGGAAGTTGAGTGATGCGTCAAACTTTACGCTCTCTGCTTTGTAGTCTGTCAGATCCTGCTCGCGGTACCCGGTTCGACCCACGTTGACGGCAGGCACCAGGCTGCTTGCTCCCCCCGGAAGTATTCCCATCGCCTCCAGGGCCTGGGCCACTTCGTTCAGGTTTGTTCCATTGGCGGCAAGCGTGACCTCATCACCGTAGATGTTGATGGCCTCATGGTCCGGGCTCGAACGGAAGGGAAGAACCTCATCAGGCTCGCCCACCGAAGTGCGCGCATTGCTGTATTCATTGGTGTCGGTCGCATACCAGTCGGTACCCCTCAGATAGGAAAAGGTCGCCTTGACCGCGAATTTCTCACTGAAGGCATGTGCGACACGGATGCCGATGTCATAGAACTTGTTGTCGCCGGCGGCTTCCTGCACGGTAAGCCCGGATTTCAGGTAGGCGCTGATCCCCTGGTCTTCGAAGGGGCTTCGGGTCTGCATGAAAAGGATACCGTTGAAGGCGTTCGCCCCATACAGGGCTGAAGAGGCGCCGGGTATGATCTCCACGCTCTTGAGGTCGAGCTCGGTGACCCCGATCAGGTTTCCGATCACGAAGTTGAGCGCCGGCGAGGCGTTGTCCATGCCATCGACCAACTGAACGAAACGCTCGTTGGCAAAAGTGGCAAAACCACGGGTGTTTACCGAATTGAAGGTCAAACTACCTTTGTTGATATCCACCCCCTTGAGGTTCTCAAGTCCCTCATAGAAGCTCGCCGTAGAGCTGTTCTTCAGCTCTCTTATCCCAATTCTCTCAATGGTGACCGGGGACTCCCGAATGCTTTCAGGGGTTCTCGAAGCCGAAACTACGACCTCATCCAGTGAAGTTGCATTCTCCTGTATGGAGATCGCCAAATCCATGTTGTTCTCACTGACCTCAACGGTTTGCGGCTGGTAACCGACAAAGGTCACCTCCAGTGAAAAAGGAACCTCCTCGTTCACGGTCAATGCGAATTTTCCGTCAAAATCAGTGGACGTACCGGTGGATTTGCCCACAACCCTGATGTTCACACCGGGCAAAGGCTCTTGTGTGTTTGAGTCAGTCACGGTACCCGAGACGGTGGTCTGTCCAAACATAAACGCTCCGCACAGAAGTGCGAGCACGAGTAAGATCTTGTTCATAAGATTAAATTTGTGTTCGTTTAGGATGCGGCAAAATACAATTTTTTTGCAATTCCCATTAAAAATTGCCTCAAAAATGGCAAATAATGAATTTAGAGCCTGTCGATTTCCTAATTCATTATTATTCAAGTGTGATTTTCTGCGATGAGATCTTGTTGCCGCGCCTGACCCTGAGGATGTACAAACCGGAAGATATGCCCTCAACCCGCATTTCCTCGTCAAAGGAGTTGGAAGCGCCCGAATAACGTTGCTCGGCCACTTTCCTTCCCATGAGATCGAAGATCGTGA
Organism: uncultured Flavobacteriaceae bacterium; assembly: GCA_964489625.1. GTDB lineage: Bacteria > Bacteroidota > Bacteroidia > Flavobacteriales > Flavobacteriaceae > Lutimonas. The sequence continues at coordinate 36,324 of CAZAZM010000028.1, read as the reverse complement.
TCATAACATCCCCGTCGTCGTCGGAAGTGAACTGTACCCTGAAGCGTCCATCCGAAGGGTTTGGATAAACCTTGAAGTCATCGAAAACGAAATTGTTCACCCCGAGCACGGGCTCCGAGGTGCAAACCTCCAGGCTCCAGCTTACGAGACTTCCTTCATCCGCATCCGCGCGGTCAATCACCCTCAATTTCCAAATACCCAGCGCGCTTTCGCCGGCGAAGGCGCTCAAGGCCTCAAAGGGGCGAACGGAGCCCGTAATGCCGGCTGCGGGTGGGAAGAAACAGTCGATCTCGGCCCCGGTATCTTCGAATATCGCATTCTCGATATTCTCTGAGCCCGCGCATGCCGCCGAGATCAGTTCCACGACGGTTCCCGAAGGACTTTCGATCAGGATGTCCAGGTCTCCGAGATAGGTGTGCTGCAGATCCGTTAGCTTGACCGCCACCTTTTCCACCATCATCTCATCCGTGATCTCGATCTCCGAAACGATACCCGTAGGGTCGTTGTCGGGTATGAGGATCGGTGTGTCCTGGGCAGGATGTTCCACGCAAACCTCAGTGAACTCCCCGATGGAAAAGGCCGCCGAATTCAGTGCGAAGAAGAAATTCCCCACGGCCTCTACCATGACGCGGCAGTTGGGAGCCTGTGAATTCGGAACGGTGACAGCCTGTGTGCCGTCGTTGGGAACATTGGAGGCGAGAAGTGCCGGGAAGGTCTTTCCCCCGTCCGTTGAAAGCCTGACGTTGACCCTGCTGACGTTCACACCATTTCCCGTGGTGCCGGCAACGTTCCAGGTAATGGTCTCCTGGGAACCGGGTGTCCAGACCACCCCTTCAGTGGCCTGGGAAGTGACCCTGAAGGGTCCTGCCCCGTTCGTGACGGTGACCACTACGTCATCCGTGTCGACCTGGCCGGCTTCGGCATTGTTGTCCCGTACCGTGAGCCTGAAGTTCAGCTGTCGGGAGACCAGGGGCGTGACCTCCCAGGTGGAGGACACCTGGCCCTGGGCCAAAGTGCTGAGCTCCGGCAGGTAGCGATTCCCTTCTTCCACGGGAGGCAAAGACCTGTACAAGGCCCCGCCAACCGAGGTTCCCACGGGAGGGGACACGAAGAAACCATTGTCCATCTGCTCCCAGCAGTAGGTCAGCGGATCATTGTCTGCATCGCTTCCCGAACCCCTGAGCACGTAGGGCGTGCCGATGGGGATGGTGAAGTCCGGGCCCGCATTGGCCAGGGGAACGTTCCTGTTCACTGTCAGCGGACTGAGCTCCGCGCAGGTCCCGGCCCCCTGCTTCAGGTTGTTCATGATCTCCTGTATGCTGATGGCGTGGAAATAGAGGTCCACCTGGCCCTGGACGTTGTCGGATGCACAGATCCCGGGGTAGGCCATTATGGTGGTCCCGCTGCCCGGCTCCATGGCCGTGGCGTCGTTCCTGCTCACCGCGTCACAGTTCCCGTCATCACCATTGAAGGTGTGGTTCGCTCCAAGCTGGTGGCCCAGCTCATGGGCCACATAGTCAAAGTAGAAGGTGTCCCCAACAGGGCTTCCAAGCCCTGTGACCCCCCTTGCCTTGGCAGTGGTGATGCAGGCAGAGCCCAGGGTGGCCACTCCGCCTCCGCCTGTGCTGAAAACGTGCCCGATGTCATAGTTGGCCGTGCCGATGACCGCGTCGAGGTTGGACTGGTTCTGCCCGAGCATTGCGGATCCGTCATTGTTGGTGTAGGGATCGGTGTTGGCGTTGAGATAGATGATGTCGTCGTTGTTGGCTATCAATTCCATGCTCACGGCCAGGTCATTTTCAAGGACCGCATTGACCCTTGTTATGGCCGTGGTGATCGCTGCAAGGACCACTGCCCTCTTCTGGGCATCCGTGCCCGAACCGGCTCCCTCGAGGTTGATGTGAAACTGGGAATATTCTCCCGTCGCCGCAACCGCGAGCCTGAAGGTTCTCAACTGCAGATCGTTGGCTGCCTTGAAGGCCGTCTCCTTCCCTTTGTCCATGTCAGCCTTGTCAACGAGGCATGAAAAGGGTTCGGGCAGCTGAAGCTGGGATCGGTCGTAGACCCGGTAATTCCTTTTGTCCCTTGTAAGCGGTTCGATGTACTGGACCTCCTGGCCGGGCCCCATGATCACCCCGTACAGTCCGATCTCATTGAGGCTGAACCGTATTCTCTTTTGCGATCCGTCTGCCGCCATCCCAGCATAGGACCTGTTGTTCGGATACTTCTCCGACAGCTCCGGGCTCATGACCGGGGCCTCCTTAACAAGAAAGGAGATCATCCTCCCCTCCTGGTCGGGAAACTTCATCAAGACTCCCGCAGCCGGCCTTGACTGTCTCCGGGACGGGACATTTTCCAGGGCCCGTTCGATCATCGTCCGGTCAAGCGCGAACCCGCTGAATCGCTCAAGCCTGATATTTCGCTGGATCTGTGAGTCTCGAATGCTCGAGGCCTCTATCCGGGACCATGGATTTCCCTCCTGGGCAAAGAGGTTGAGACTCAGGATTGACAGGACGAAAGTTAGGAGTAAGGCGTATTTTTTTGTCATATTCGGGCTCGTACTTGAAACGCATAAAACTATGAAATTTTAAATTTAAATTGAGTTTAACCTTTAACTTTGTCAAAAATTACGGATGCCAGTGATCAGAACATTTATGCTGCTTATCCTGCTTGCCGGCTGCGGTCAGGCCAGGAAGAGCGCCGACACCCAGCAGATCCCGCCCCCGCGAGTGAACTGCCCCGAAGGAGGCGATTGCAGCTTTGAGGTGCTTCAGCATTCCACGCTTACTTTGAAGCGGGACGAGATCGGGATGCTGTACCCCGAGATAGAAAAGGGAGATGGAGTCGTGCTGCGCTATCATTTCAAAAAGAACACGGATCCCAATGACCTGGACAGCAGCTATTCCGAATACGTCCTGATGGAGATCGACTCGGGTCTCGTTGAGCTCGGGCTGAGGGACAAGGAGCTTCAAAAGGTCAAAATGACCTTTGGGAGGATCTGCTACTGCAAAGGGGAAATGGGATATTTCCCGGTGCGCCAGGGACAGTTGTTCGTCTACCAGAAAGACGGCCGGCTGCAGGTGCGGGCTTCTTTCAAAGTCTCCAAAGTGCCCCAGATCGTTAAGGAAATAGACGAAGACTTAACCTATTATCCCAAGTGAAGGTATATCAGTCCATAGACAGCTATGAGGTCTCCGGGCGCAAATCCGTGATCACCATAGGGACCTTCGACGGGGTGCACATCGGTCACCAAAAGATCATCGAGCAGCTCAACCTGCTCAAGACCGGACCCGACGAGGTCTCGATGATCCTCACCTTCTTTCCGCACCCCAGGAGAGTGCTGGATCAAAGCAACGACATCAAGATGCTCACCACCCTGGAGGAAAAGATCGACCTTCTGGAACAGTTCGGCCTGGATGAGCTGATCATCGAGCCCTTCACCAAAGAGTTCTCCAGGCTGAGCGCCCTGGAATTCGTTCGGGACATTCTTGTGAACAGGCTCCACTTGAAAAAGCTGGTCATAGGCTACGACCATCATTTCGGCAGGAACCGGGAAGGAAACTTCGAGCAGCTGACCGAATACGGAAGGCTTTACGGGTTCGAAGTGATCGAAATACCGGCCCAGCAGATCCGGACCGTTTCCGTGAGCTCAACCAAGATCAGGAAGGCCATCGGGCTGGGAGACATGGAAACGGCAAATGCCTATCTCGGGTATCCCTATCGCCTCTCAGGCGAAATCGTCAGGGGTCAGGGCCTGGGCAGGAAGCTGAATTTTCCCACGGTGAACCTGGACGTGGCCGAAGACTTCAAGCTGATCCCGCTGAAAGGGGTCTATGCCGTCAGGACGGTCATTTCCGGAACTCGGGTGTTCGGGATGATGAACATCGGTTTCCGCCCGACGGTGGGAGGCAGCGGAAGGACCATCGAGGTTCACCTGCTCGACTACCGGGGAGACCTTTACGGCAGCCAAATTCAGGTCGAGGTGCTGGCAAGGCTGCGGGACGAGAAAAAATTCGATTCGGTCGAAGCGCTTTCCGAGCAATTGAGAAAAGACGAAGAGAGAACCCGTTCGATCCTTTCAAAATTTGAATCAAAATCCTGACTTAACAAGGCAATGTTTATCTTTGCCGCACAAAATAGAACAACATGCTGTCAATCGCTTTCATCAGAGAAAACAAGGAACTCGTGTTCAAGGGTCTTGCCAAGAGAAATTTCCGGGATGCGGAAAAGACCATCGAGACCGTCCTGGAAAAGGACGCAGCCAAAAGGGCCGCCCAAAGTGAGCTGGACCAGGTCCTTGCCGACAGCAACCGCTTTTCAAAGGAGATAGGCCTGCTCTTCAAATCAGGCGAGGTGCAAAAGGCCAACCTGCTCAAGGAAAAGACCTCCGCACTGAAAGAAAGGTCCAAAGAGCTCTCGGAGCTGAAGACCGGCCTGGAGCAGGAACTGGACGAGCTGCTCTACCAGATCCCGAACATACCGAATGAGCTCGTGCCCCCCGGAAGTTCGGAGGAGGACAACGAAGTCGTGTTCGAGCACGGCGAGATCCCAAAACTTCAGAAGGACGCTCTGCCCCACTGGGAGCTGGGCAAGAAATACGACATCATCGACTTTGACCTCGGCAATAAGATCACCGGGGCAGGGTTTCCCGTCTACAAAGGCAAGGGAGCCAAGCTGCAGAGAGCCCTGATCGCCTACTTCCTGGACAGGAACACCGAGGCGGGATACACCGAAGTGCAGCCTCCACTGGTGATCAACACGGCCTCGGGCTATGGAACAGGCCAGTTGCCGGACAAGGAAGGGCAGATGTACCACATAACCGAGGATGACCTGTATCTCATTCCCACCGCCGAGGTGCCCGTGACCAATTTTTACAGGGACACGCTGCTCAGGGAAAGCGACTTCCCCTTGTGCAATACGGCCTATACGCCCTGCTTCAGAAGGGAAGCGGGATCCTATGGGGCGCATGTCAGGGGGCTGAACCGGCTTCACCAGTTCGACAAGGTGGAAATTGTACGGATCGAGCATCCCGACCGTTCCTACGAAGCGCTGGACGGAATGGTGGAGCACGTCAAGAAAATGTTGAATGAGCTGGGATTGCCCTACAGGATACTAAGGCTTTGCGGGGGAGATCTCGGATTCACCTCGGCCCTGACCTATGATTTTGAGGTCTATTCCACAGCGCAGGAGCGATGGCTGGAAATCAGCTCGGTCTCCAATTTTGAGACCTTCCAGGCCAATCGTCTAAAACTGAGGTTCAAGAACAAGGAGGGCAAAAGCCAGCTGGCACATACGCTCAACGGCAGCGCCCTGGCCTTGCCAAGGGTCTTGGCCGGCCTTCTTGAGAATTGCCAGACGGAAAACGGGATTGAAATTCCTGAAGTACTCAGAGCGTACACAGGATTCGACAGGATAGATTGAAGCGTTGAATCTCCAGGGTGAAGGCCCTGATCAGGAGGCTTCCAGTATTTTCTTGTAGTGATTCATGATCAGAAGATCGTTCAGGTAATCATTGATCTGACCGTTCTTCATATGATTCTTTGCACTCTGCTTAGCCCTTTCGTAGAATTTTTTAACTTCGTTCATGACTTGAGATTTTGTTACTGTTGATCTTTATTTTAAGACTTTCGTCTGGTCTAAAACGTTACATTTGAAGAATTATTTTATTAAAACTTTAACAAATTTTCCAATTCCTCACATAAGATCGCTAACCATTGAGGATTTGACAATCTTTTTGCCTTAAATTAGGAATCGAATAATGAGCCCTTGCAAAGGGGTCTAGGTGCAACGAATCGAAGATGAAACTAGCCCGGATACTCATACTGCTGCTGTTCTGCGCACAGGCCTTCTCCCAGAGCGCGGAGCTGGCCAACTCCTTTTTCAGAAAGGGTGAGTACGAAAAGGCCATCCTGCTTTTCGAGCCCTTGCTGGAGAGCAACCCCATCCGACAGGACTATTTCAAAAGCCTGCTTACTTGCTACCAACAACTGGAGCAATATGACAATGCAGACCGCCTGCTCAGCCAACAGCTCAGGTCTTTTCCAAACCAGCTCAACCTCTATGTCGAGATGGGATACAACAAGCAGCTGCAGGGATATGACAGGGAGGCGGAGGCCCTGTACCAAAGGGCGATGGAATTCATCGAGACCAACCCGAGCTACGCCTTTGTCATTGGCAGGGCCTTCCGGCAGAATCACCTGCTGGACCACGCACTCAACACCTACCGCAGAGCCAAGCAGATCAACCCCGAGCTGAACACCGAGATCAGTGAGGCCCAGATCTATGGCGAAAAAGGGGAGATCGACAAGATGTTCGACCTGTACCTGGACCTGGTCGACAAGAACGAGAACTACTACACCACCGCCCAGCGCTTCATCGCCACCTTCATCACCCCTGACCGGGAGGACCCGAACAATGTCCTGCTCAGAAAGAAGCTTCTCAAAAGGGCCCAGGCCGAGCCGAAGAACTCCTGGAACATCCTGCTCAGCTGGCTCTTCATGCAGCAGGGCGACTTTGACAAGGCCCTGGTGCAGGAGAAGTCCCTGTTCCGAAGGAATCCGGGCAATCTGGAGCGCATAGAGGAGATCGGGATGCTGGCCTATCAGCAAGGTGACCTGGACACCAGCCGGGAAGCCTTTGAATTCATTCTGGAGCAAAGCCTTTCGGAGCCCGGGGATGAAGAAAGGCTTCTGAAAGCGAACATCTATCTGCTGAAGATTGAGAATGAACGGATTGAATCACAGGCAGAAACAGAAAGCCTCAACGAGAAGTTCGAGTCCCTGATCGAGGCTTACGGAATCAACCAGAAGAGCCTCGTGCTCCAGGTGGCCTATGCGGAATTCCTCACCTACTCCTTTGACCGGCCCGATCAGGCCATCCAGCTGTTGAAGAACGCCCTGAACCTGAACCTGTCGCCACCTGAGGTCGGCATGCTCGAGATGACCATAGGGGACATCCATGTCTACTCGGGGGAATTCAACCAGGCCCTGATCATGTATTCCAAGATCCAGCACGACTTCAAGAACAGTCCCCTGGCACAGGAGGCACGTTTCAAAGTGGCCCGAACCTCCTATTTCAAAGGAGATTTCACCTGGGCCCAGAATCAACTGAAAGTGCTCAAATCATCGACCTCCCAGCTCATTGCGAATGACGCCATGAAATTGAGCCTGAAGATCTCGAACAACTTCGAGAAGGACAGCCTGAACCGGGGCCTTGAGCTCTTTGCAGCCGCAGAGCTGCTAGAGTTCCGGCAGAAATACGGGCAGGCGCTTGACACCGTGAATCTCATACTGGAGGATTTCAGGGGAAGGGAGATCGAAGACGACGCCCTGCTCAAGCAGGGACAGCTCCTGACCAGGACCGGGGACTTCAACGGGGCCGAGAGAAGCTACCTGAACCTGCTTTCAACCTATCCCGAGAGCCTGCTCACTGACGAGTGCCTGTTCGCCCTGGCCGAGATCTACAGCCAGCATCTGAATGAACCCGAAAAGGCCAGGGAGATGTACCAGCGGATCGTGTTCGACTATCCCTCGAGCATCTATCTTGTGGAGGCGAGAAGGGCCTATCGAGCGCTTCGGGGGGACGAGCTTTGAGGAATTTCCCCTGTTTTCTGATCTTTTAGCCCTACCTTTACGTATCAAAAAGACTCCGATGATCATTTACAACGTAACGATAAACGTGGACGAGAGCATTCACGAGCCCTGGATGACCTGGATGACCGAAAAGCACATACCGAGCGTCCTTGAAACGGGTAAGTTCAGCAAGGCTTTGATGACCAGGGTCCTGGTAGAGGAGGACCTGGGAGGGGTGACCTATTCCGTTCAATACAGCTGCGCGTCCAGATCGCTGTTGGAAGAGTACTATCGCAAGGACGCGGACAGGCTGAGGCAAGAGAGCTTTGAGCTCTTCGGAAACAAGTTCGGGTCTTTCCGGACGGAGCTGGAGGTCATCGGGGAATTCACCGCAAAAAACTAAAATCGGCTTATGTCTGTCCGGGCCAAAAAACATCTGGGTCAGCATTTTCTCAATGACGAGAACATTGCCCGAAAGATAGCCGACCTGCTCAGTTTTCAAGGCTATGACCGAGTCCTGGAGATCGGTCCTGGAATGGGAGTGCTTACGAAGTACCTCCTGGCGCGAACGGAGGGACTCAGCGTGATCGAGCTGGATCGCGAATCCGTGGACTATCTTTCCTCTCACTTTCCTGGGCTCAAAGGCAGGATCCTGCAGGGGGATTTTCTCAAACTGGACCTGGAACAGGCCTTCGATGGTCACCAGGTCGCGATCATCGGCAACTTTCCCTATAACATCTCCTCACAGATCCTGTTCCGGGTGATCCGGTACAGGCACCTGGTGCCGGAGTTCGGGGGCATGTTCCAGAAAGAGGTGGCGCAGCGGATCGCGGAAGGGCCGGGCAGCAAGACCTACGGCATCCTTTCGGTCATCACCCAGGCCTTCTACGATGTCGAATACCTGTTCACAGTGCCTCCCGGGGTGTTCAGCCCCCCTCCCAAGGTGGATTCGGGCGTGATCCGGCTGGTCAGAAAGGACGACATCGGGCTGCCGGTGGATCCTGACTTTTTCTTCAAGGTGGTCAAAACGGCCTTCAACCAAAGGAGGAAGACCCTGCGAAACAGCTTAAAATCACTGGGGATTTCGGATAAATTCAGTGAAGATGCTATATTTGCCAGGCGCCCTGAACAGTTGTCTGTTGAGGAATTCCTGGAATTAACAAAAAAATTGGCGCGAGATGGCAGTTAACATAGACAAAAGCTTCATTGACAATCTCGAGCGACTCATCGACCAAAAGGACGACAAGACCCTGCTCGCCCTGCTCTCCGAGGAGCATCCTGCCGACATCGCGGAGATCTTCTCCGAGCTGGAACTCGACGCCGCCACCTATGTCTTCAAACTGCTTGACAGTGACCTGACCTCAGATGCCCTGCTGGAGGTCGATGAGGATGATCGCGAAAAGATCCTCAGGAAACTCTCGGCGCAGGAGATCGCCGGGGAGATCAACGAAATGGACACAGATGACGCGGCAGACATCATTTCCGCGCTGTCGGAAGAGATCGCCTCGGAGGTCATCTCTGAAATAGAGGACGACGAGCACGCCAAGGACATCGTGGACCTGCTCAAATACGAAGAGGGAACCGCGGGAGCCCTGATGGCGAAGGAGCTGGTAAAGGTCAAGGAAAGCTGGCTGGTCCCCACCTGCGTGAGGAAAATGAGGTCGCAGGCCCAGGAAGTGACCCGGGTTCACTCCATCTATGTCGTGGACAACGAGGACCGGCTGATCGGCAGGCTCTCCCTCAAGGACCTACTGGTCGCCTCGGCAAAATCAAGGATATCCGACATTTACATACCCAAGGTGGATTATGTTAACGTGCACGACAAGGGTGAGGACGTCGCCCTGCTCATGCAGAAATACGACCTGGAGGCCATTCCCGTGGTGGACGACGACCACAAGCTCCTGGGAAGGATCACCATCGATGACATCGTGGACCTGATCCGCGAGGAAGCGGAGAAGGACTACCAGATGGCCGCAGGTATCACCGATGACATCGATGCGGACGACAGCATCCTGGACAAGACCAAGGCGCGCCTGCCCTGGCTGGTGCTTGGCCTGGTCGGGGGCTTTGCCGCGGCCTCGATCATGGGGGGCTTCGAGGACGCCCTGATAAAATTCCCCGAGCTCTTCTACTTCACCCCCCTCATTGCGGCGATGGCCGGTAACGTGGGAGTGCAGTCCTCTGCCATCGTGGTGCAGGGACTTGCGACCAACAACATCAAGGGCAGCATGGGAGCCCGGATGATCAAGGAGATCGCCCTAAGCGTGGTTAACGGCGTGATCCTGGCGGCCCTGATCTTCCTGCTGGGCACTATTTTCCACTACGAGCAGGACATCAGCATGACGATCTCGGTATCGCTGATCATCGTGATCATCATCGCCTCGCTGATCGGCACCTTCGTTCCTCTGATCCTGGATAAGAACGGTATAGACCCGGCTGTGGCGACGGGACCCTTCATCACCACGAGCAATGACATCTTTGGGATTTTCATATTCTTTTTCGTCGCCAAACTCATTTTAGGATTCTGACCGGAATCTTCCATCTGCGATTTTTTACTGGGCTTTTTTCTTTAATTTTGCATTCTCATTTACAAAAATCCTATGAGCGAGAAGAAAAGATCACTCAACTTCCTGGAGCAGATCATCGAAGAGGACCTGAAGAACGGGCTGGACCCCAAAAAGCTGAGGTTCAGGTTTCCCCCCGAACCGAATGGCTACCTGCACATTGGGCATGCCGCCTCCATCTGCCTGAATTTTGGCCTGGGCCTCAAATACGATGCCCCCGTGAACCTGCGCTTTGACGACACCAACCCGGTCAAGGAGGAGCAGGAATACGTGGATTCCATCAAGAACGACATCAAGTGGCTCGGATTCGAATGGGATAAAGAGCTCTATTCTTCGGATTATTTCCAGCAGCTGTACGACTGGGCCGTCCTGATGATCAAAAACGGGAAGGCCTATGTGGATGACCAGTCTTCTGAGGAGATCGCGAGCCAGAAGGGAACCCCTACGCGGGCCGGCGAGAACAGCCCGTTCAGGGATCGCAGCGCGGAGGAGAACCTGGAGCTCTTCGAGCGCATGAAGAACGGGGAGTTCGAAGAGGGCACCCATGTGCTTCGGGCCAAGATCGACATGGCCTCGCCCAACATGCTGATGAGGGACCCCCTGATGTACAGGATCCTTAAGAAGGAGCATCACCGCACCGGCAGTCAGTGGAAGATCTACCCCATGTACGACTGGGCCCATGGGGAGTCGGACTATATCGAGCAGGTCTCGCATTCCCTCTGCACCCTTGAGTTCAAGCACCACAGGGAACTCTATGACTGGTTCCTCGACCAGGTCTATTCACAGGAGGACCTGAGGCCCAAACAGAGGGAATTCGCCAGGAGAAACCTGAGCTATACCGTGATGAGCAAGCGAAAGCTGCTCCAGCTCGTCACCGAGGGACACGTAAATGGATGGGATGACCCCAGGATGCCGACCATCTCCGGCTTGAGAAGAAGGGGCTACACGCCCAAGTCCATCAGGGATTTCAGCGACGCCGCCGGGATCGCCAAGCGGGACAACGTCACGGACCTGGCCCTGCTGGAATTCCACATCAGGAACGAGCTGAACAAGACTGCGCCCAGGGTAATGGCCGTACTCGACCCGGTCAAGCTCGTCATCACCAACTATCCCGTGGGGAAGGAGGAGATCCTCATAGCAGAGAACAACCCGGAAGACGAGGAGGCCGGGAACAGGGAAGTGCCCTTCTCACGGGAGATCTACATCGAGCGGGATGACTTCAGGGAAGAGGCCAACCGGAAATTCTTCAGGCTCAAGCTGGGCCATGAGGTCAGGCTGAAGAACGCCTATATCATTAAGGCCAACGACGTGGTGAAGAATGAGGAAGGAGAGATCCTCGAGATTCACTGCACCTACGACGAAGACTCCAAAAGCGGCAGCGGCAGCGAGGCCAGCCAGAGAAAGGTCAAGGGAACCATCCACTGGGTGAGCATATCCCATGCGCTCGAGGCCGAGGTACGCCTCTATGACCGCCTGTTCACCAACGAGGCCCCTGACGCAGACAAGGAAAAGGACTTCAAGGAATATCTGAACCCGGATTCGCTCCAAGTGCTCGACAAGGCCTACATCGAACCCAGCTTAGCGCAGGTGAAGCCCGGAGATCATTTCCAGTTCCAACGCCTGGGCTATTTCAACGTGGACGACGATTCCACTGCGGATCACCTCGTGTTCAACAGGACGGTGACCCTGCGGGACTCCTGGGCCAAGATAGAAGGCAGGAAATGACAGAATTGTCGTAAATTGTTCGCAAGTTGAAAACCGTCGAGCAAATAAAGCTTCCCATCCAGGAGGAAATGGAATTCTTTGAGACCAAGTTCAAGGCTTCAATGATCTCCAATGTCGCCCTGCTCAACCGGATCACCCATTACATCGTAAGAAGAAAGGGTAAGCAGATGCGCCCGATGTTCGTCTTCCTCGTTGCCAAGATGGTATCGAACGGCGGGTTCAGGGAACGCACCTATCGGGGAGCTTCCATCATCGAGCTGATCCATACGGCCTCCCTGGTGCACGACGACGTGGTCGATGACAGCAACCGCAGACGGGGCTTCTTTTCGCTCAATGCCCTGTGGAAGAACAAGATCGCCGTCCTTGTCGGGGATTTCCTGTTTGCCAAGGGACTGCTCCTTTCCATTGACAACGATGACTTTGACCTGCTCAAGCACATCTCGATCGCGGTGCGCGAAATGAGCGAGGGGGAGCTCCTGCAGATCGAAAAGGCAAGGCAGCTCAACATCACCGAAGAGGTGTACTTCGAGATCATCCGGAAGAAGACCGCTGCACTGATAGCCGCCTGCACCGCCATCGGAGCGGCCTCCATGGACGTGGAAAAGGCCGAGGTGGAACGGATGCGGAAATTCGGGGAGCTGATCGGGATCGCCTTTCAGATCAAGGATGACCTGTTCGACTATTCGGAGCAGAGGATCGGAAAGCCCACCGGCATCGACATCAAGGAGCGCAAGATGACGCTTCCCCTGATCTACGCCCTGAACCACTGTTCCCAAAAGGAGCGAAGGTGGCTGATCAACTCGGTCAAGAACCACAACAAGGACAAGGCGCGAGTCCGGGAGGTCATCCAGTTCGTCAAGGACAATGGAGGGATCGAGTACACGGTGAACAAGATGAAGGAGTACCAGGCCAAAGCGGTCGAGATGCTCAATCCCTATCCCGATTCCCAATACAAGGAATCCCTGCTCACCATGGTCAATTACGTGATCGATCGGCAGATATGAAGGGACGTAGCTAAAGCGACAGGAGCTCTTCCAGGTAGTCTCTCTTGTTGCTGAGCCTTGGCACCTTGTGCTGTCCGCCCAGTTTGTTCTTCGCCTTCAGCCAATCATAGAAGAGCCCTTCCCTGGCGACGTATACCGTTGGCATTCTCAGGGTCATGTCCATGTAGCGCTTGGCCTCATAGTCGGAGTTGACCTCCTTCAGGCTTTCGTCCAGGATGCGGGTGAAGTCCTCCAGGCTCTCGGGCTGCTTTCGGAATTCGATCAGCCATTCATGGCCTCCGTTGCTCCCGCCGTTCATGAACAGTGGGGCCACGGTGTATTCCATGATCTGTGAACCCGTCATCTTGCAGGTCTTTTCCAGGGCGTCCTCTGCGTTCTCCACCATGAGCTCTTCGCCAAAAACATTGAGGTGGTGCTTGGTGCGCCCCGTGATCTTGATACGGTAGGGCTTGAGATTCGTGAATTTCACGGTATCCCCTATCAGGTACCTCCAAAGGCCCGAATTCGTGCTGATCACCAGTGCGTAGTTCTTGTCCAGCTCCACCTGGTCAAGCGGGATGGCCTTTGAATCCTCACCCTCGTACTGGTCCATGGGGATGAACTCGTAGAAGATGCCGTAGTCCAGCATCAGCAGGAGCTCATCCGAATCATTTTGGTCCTGGATGGCAAAAAAGCCTTCCGATGCGTTGTAGGTCTCATAGTACCTGAAGTCCTTCTTCGGTATCAGCTTCTCATACTGCTCCCGGTAGGGCTTGAAATTGACGCCGCCATGAAAATAGACTTCCAGGTTGGGCCAGACCTGCAGCAGGTTTTCCTTGCCGGTGACCTCGAGCACGCGGTTGAGCAGGACCAGCATCCAGGAAGGCACGCCCGCCAGGCTGGTGATGTCCTCTTTGATGGTCTCGTGGACGATGGCGTCCAATTTGGTCTCCCACTCGCTCATCAGGGCCGTCTTCTGGCTGGGGGCGCTGCTGATGTCCGCCCAGAAGGGCATGTTTTCTATGATGATGGCCGAGAGGTCCCCGAAATAGGTGTCGTTGTCCTCGTAAACCGCCGAGCTTCCTCCCAGCCTCAGTCCCTTGCCCTTGAAGATCTCGGTATCCTCGTTGTTGTTGATGTACAGGCAGAGCATGTCCTTTCCGGCCTTGAAATGGCAGTCATCGAGGGCCTCGTCGCTCACCGGGATGAACTTGCTCTTGGCATTGGTGGTACCGCTGGATTTGGCGAACCACTGGATCTTGCCCGGCCAGAAGACGTTCTGCTCTCCCCTCCTGTTCCGCTCGATCAGCGGCTCTATGGACTCGTACTGCCTTATGGGCACCCGCTCTGCAAAGACCTCGTAGCTCTTGATGCTCCCAAAATCATACTCCCTCCCGATGGAGGTGCCCCTGGCCTCCGAAAGCAGGTCGTACAAAACCTCCTCCTGCACTTCTATCGGATGCTTCACGAACAGGTCGATCTGGTACTTCCTCTTCTTCAGGATCCAGGAGACGACCGTATGAAATAATGAGATGGGCATTGGATAAAAACAGTTTTTTGTTTTACCTTTAGCCACTAAAATTACGATAATTATTCATCGAAATCAATACGATCGTTAAACAGTTGGAAATGGCAAAGGTTGGCGTAATAATGGGAAGTGATTCGGATCTTCGGGTGATGCAGGAGGCGATCGACATCCTGGAAGAGCTCGGAATAGAGACCGAAGTGGACATCGTATCGGCCCACCGGACCCCTGACAAGCTCTACGCCTATGCGACCGAAGCCCACAAACGAGGGATATCCGCGATCATTGCCGGCGCGGGGGGTGCCGCCCATCTGCCCGGGATGGTAGCCTCGATGAGCCCCCTTCCCGTGATCGGGGTTCCGGTCAAATCGCGAAACTCAATTGACGGATGGGATTCGGTGCTCTCGATCCTGCAGATGCCCGCAGGAGTTCCCGTCGCCACCGTCGCACTCGACGGGGCCAGGAATGCCGGCATTTTGGCCGCCCAGATCCTGGGATCCTCGGACCCCGCCATTCTCCAAAAGATAGTGCAGTTCAAAGAAGGCCTGAAACAGAAGGTGAACCAGGCTTCGGAACGCGTGCGAAAATGACTTTCATTTCAGCCCATGGACAATCCCCTACTGAAAGACTTCAACACCCCTTTTGACACCGCACCCTTCTCAAGAATAGAGAACCGGCATTTCAGGCCGGCAGTGGAACAGCTGATCAAAGAGGCCAGGGAGGAGATCGAGCAGATCGCCCAAAACAAGGACAGGCCGAGCTTCGAGAACACCCTGGAAGCCCTAGAGTTCAGCGGTGAGCGGCTCAACCGCGTCACCAGCATATTCTTCAATCTCAACTCCGCTGAGACGAACGAGGAGATCCAGGCCCTGGCCCAGGTACTGTCTCCCATGCTGACCGAATTCGCCAATGACGTGCGGTTGAACGAAACGCTTTTCGCCCGGATCGAAGCCGTGTTCCTTGAACGGGACGAGCTGGACCTGGACCCGGAGCAGGACATGCTGCTGGAAAAGAACTACAAGGCCTTTGTCAGAAACGGGGCCAAGCTGAATCCGGAGGACAAGGAACGGCTCAGGGCCATAGACAAGGAGCTCTCGCAGCTCAGCCTGAAATTCGGCGAACACGTGCTGGCCGAGACCAATGCCTTTGAAATGTTGCTGACCGAAGAATCGGACCTTGAAGGACTTCCTGAAGGAACCCGGGAGGCAGCCAGGATGCTGGCCGAGGAACGAGGACAGGAAGGATGGATGTTCACGCTTGATTACCCGAGCTACATCCCCTTCGTGACCTATTCCGACCGGCGGGACCTCAGGGAACGTATGTCGAGGGCCTTTGGCGCCCGGGGCATGCAGGCAAATGAAAACGACAACCGGGACATCCTGCTGAGGATCGCCGGCCTGAGGCATGAGAGGGCCCTTTTGCTGGGCTATGCCTCACACGCCGACTTTGTGCTTGAAGAGCGCATGGCCGAAAAACCCGAGAAGGTGCAGGAGTTCCTCCGGGAGCTGCTGGAAAAGGCAAGACCCGCGGCCCTGAAGGATTTTGAAAGACTTAAGAGCCTCGCCTCCAAGGACGGGATCAGCGAAATTCAGAAATGGGACGGCGCCTATTACACGGAAAAACTCAAACAGGAACTGTTCGAGCTCGACGATGAGAAGCTCAAGCCCTACTTCCAGCTGGAACGGGTGCTGCAAGGGGCTTTCGAAGTGGCGGGAAGGCTTTTTGGCATCCGCTTCGAGCCGGTGAAAGACATTGACACCTATCACGAGGAAGTGAGCACCTACAAGGTACTGGATGAAAACGGAGATTTCCTGGCCGTTTTCTACACGGATTTCTTCCCTCGCAAGGGCAAGCGAAACGGGGCCTGGATGACCTCCTACAAGAGCCAGTGGAAAAAGGACGGCCTGAATTCAAGACCCCATGTATCCATAGTCTGCAACTTTACGCGACCCACCAAAACCAGGCCTTCATTACTGACCTTCAACGAGGTCACGACGCTCTTCCATGAGTTCGGGCACGCCCTTCACGGGATGCTCGCGAACACGAGCTACCCCAACCTGTCCGGAACGAGCGTCTATTGGGATTTTGTAGAGCTGCCCAGCCAGGTCATGGAGAACTGGTGCTATGAGCAAGAGGCCCTGTCTTTGTTCGCGACGCATTACCAGACGGGTGAGCTCATCCCCATGGAACTGGTAGGCAAGATCAAGGATTCGGCCAATTTCATGGAAGGAATGGCGACCCTGAGGCAATTGAGCTTCGGAATGCTGGACATGGCCTATCACGCCCAGGATCCCGGGGGCATCCAGGATGTTGCCGAGTTTGAGAAGAAGGCCTTCGAGCCCACGCGGCTCTATCCCGAGGTGGAGGGGAACTGCATGAGCACGGCCTTCTCGCATATCTTCCAGGGCGGTTATTCCTCGGGCTACTACAGCTACAAATGGGCCGAGGTGCTCGACGCCGATGCCTTCGAGGCGTTCAAGGAGCACGGGGTCTTCGACAAGGAGACCGCCATGAGCTTCAGGGAGAACGTGCTCAGCCGTGGAGGTACCGAAAAGCCCATGGACCTCTATGTGCGCTTTCGGGGCCGGGAGCCCGATACGGCGGCCCTACTGAGGCGAGCAGGGCTTCTTTCGGAGGCCACGGACTGAATGCCTTTGACAGCTGCCCGCTTTTCTTTAAAAAAGACTTATTTTTGCACTCGTTGAACGCAGAAAAGACAAATATGAAATCATATGACGTGACCGTTATCGGATCGGGACCTGGAGGCTATGTTGCCGCCATCAGGTGCGCCCAGCTGGGCATGAAGACAGCCCTGGTTGAAAAATACAGCACTTTGGGGGGAACCTGCCTGAACGTGGGATGCATCCCGAGCAAGGCCCTGCTCGACTCCTCTCATCATTACGAATCGGCCGTCAAGCATTTTGAAGAGCACGGCATCGAAATCCCGGGCGAGATCAAGATCAACCTCGGCCAGATGATCGCGCGCAAACAGGCGGTCGTGGACCAGACCACAGGAGGCATCGATTTCCTGATGAAGAAGAACAACATAGACGTCTACCACGGCCTCGGTAGCTTCGTGAATGCCAACAAGATCAAGGTTGACAAAGGGTCCGAAAGCGAAGAGATCGAATCCAGGAACGTCATCATCGCAACCGGGAGCAAACCCGCCTCACTCCCCTTCATCAAGCTGGACAAGGAGCGGGTGATCACCTCCACGGAGGCCCTGAAGCTGAAGGAAGTGCCGAAGCACCTCGTCGTCATCGGCGGAGGCGTCATCGGGCTGGAGCTGGGCCAGGTTTACAAGAGGCTGGGAGCCGAAGTGACCGTCATTGAATATATGGACAGGATCATCCCGACCATGGACGGTTCCCTGTCAAAAGAGCTGACCAAGGTGCTCAAGAAGCAAAAGTTCAAGATCCTCACCTCACACCAGGTCGAATCTGTTGAGCGCAAAGGGAAAACCGTCACCGTCAGGGCAAAGGACAAGAAGGGAGAAACCGTGGAGATCACAGGAGACTACTGCCTGGTTTCGGTGGGCAGGAAAGCCTACACCGAAGGGCTCAACCTCGAGGCCGCGGGAGTGCTGGCCAATGAAAGGGGCCAGGTCGAGGTCAATGACAAGTTGCAGACCAACGTCCCGCACATCTACGCCATCGGCGACGTGGTCAGAGGGGCCATGCTGGCGCACAAGGCGGAGGAAGAAGGGACCCTGGCCGCAGAGGTCATCGCGGGCCAAAAACCGCACATTGACTACAATCTGATCCCGGGGGTGGTCTACACCTGGCCCGAAGTGGCCTCTGTGGGCAAGACCGAGGAAGAGCTCAAGGATGCCGGGGTGAACTACAAGACGGGAAGCTTTCCGATGCGGGCGCTGGGCCGCTCAAGGGCCAGCATGGACGTAGATGGACTGGTCAAGGTCCTCGCAGACGCGGAGACCGATGAGATCCTGGGGGTGCACATGATCGGGGCCCGGGCTGCCGACATGATCGCCGAGGCCGTGGTGGCCATGGAGTTCAGGGCCTCAAGCGAAGACGTGGCGCGCATCAGCCATGCCCACCCGACCTTCACGGAGGCCATCAAGGAGGCCTGCCTCGCCGTCGACGGCAGAGCCCTTCATTCCTGATTGATGGCTGCGCGCATCTTTTCCGAGATGCGGTCCAGGGCCAGGTTGCCTATGCTGCCCAAATGGCTATGGCTTACCTTTTTCTGGGGTTTGAACTCACCCCTTTGAACCTTTTCACCGACGATCCGGTAGGCATCCCGGAAGGGAGTGCCTTTCTGCACCAACTCGTTGACCTCCTCTACCGTGAACAGGTAGTCGTACTTCGGATCCTCCAGGATTCGGTCGTTGACCTGCACGCTTTCCAGGGAGAACCGGAACATCTCCAGGCAGGACTTTAGGGTCTGGATCCCCGGGATCAGCCCTTCTTTGAGTAGCTGAAAATCCCTGTGATAACCGCTGGGAAGGTTTGTGGTCAACAGGCTGAGCTCGTAGGGCAGGGCCTGCACCTTGTTGCACTTGCCCCGGATCAGCTCGAACACGTCGGGGTTCTTCTTGTGGGGCATGATGCTGGAACCCGTGGTGAGCTCATCCGGAAAGGACACGAAACCGAAGTTCTGGCTCATGTACAGGCAGACGTCCATGGCGAGCCGGGACAGGCTGGAGGCCACGGAGCTCAGCGCAAAGGAAACCGTCCTTTCCACCTTGCCCCTCCCCATCTGGGCAGCCACCGAATTGTACTTCAGGTCCCTGAAGCCCAGGGTCTTTGTGGTATGCTCCCGGTCGATCGGGAAGGAGCTTCCGTATCCGGCGGCAGAACCCAGGGGATTCTGGTCGACCACCTTCAGGGCCGCATTGAGCAGGTATACGTCGTCCACCAGGGATTCCGCATAGGCCGAGAACCACATGCCGAAAGAAGAAGGCATGGCCACCTGGAAGTGGGTGTAACCCGGCATCAGTACTTTCTTGTATCGTTCCGCCAGGGTCATCAACAGGTCGAAGAACTCCACGGTCAGTGCCCGGATCTGCATCAGCTCATCCTTGAGGTACAGGTGCATGTCGACAAGCACCTGGTCGTTTCTCGAACGTGCCGTGTGTATCTTCTTGCCCGTGTCTCCCAACTTTTGGGTGAGCAGGAACTCCACTTTCGAATGGACATCCTCGAAGTCCTCCTCGATGGTGAATCTCCCCTCCTCGATCTCCTTGAGGATGGCATTGAGCTCCCTTTCCACCTTTTCCGACTCCCCGGCGCTTAGAAGACCGATCTCATGGAGCATCAGGGCATGGGCCCTGGATCCGATCACGTCGAATTTTGCCAGGACCAGGTCGAGTTCGCGGTCGTTGCCTACGGTAAACAGGTCTATTTTCTTGTCTGTGCTGAATCCTTTTTCCCAGAGTTTCATAATCTATTTCAATATTGCGTTGTTTTCCAATTCTTCATCCCAGATCTCACAGTATCCCCTCCAGCAGCTGAATATACAGGTCTATGGCCTCTTCCACCTCGCTGAGAAAGATGTATTCATCGGCCGTATGCGATCGAAGCGAGTCCCCGGGACCCAGCTTCAGAGAGGGGCAACTCAGGTTGGCCTGGTCCGAAAGGGTTGGAGAACCGTAGAGTTTCCTTCCCAGCTCCTCCCCGGCCTTCACGATCGCATGATCCCTCGGGATGGATGAGGAATTCAGCCTGAGCGAGCGTGCCGCCACCTCGACCTCCACGTTTTCCTTCACGATCTTCAGCACCTCTTCGTTGGAATAATGATCGTTGACCCGCACGTCGACCACGAAATGGCATTCCGCAGGAACCACGTTGTGCTGGTTGCCCGCCTCGACCTGGGTCACGGTCATCTTGGTGTCTCCCAGGGTCTCGGAAACCTTGTCAAAGGTATGGGTTTCGAACCACTGAATGGCTCTCATGGCCTTGTAGATCGCATTGTCTTCCCGGACGTGGGCTGCGTGACCCGAGGTTCCCCGGGCATAGCAGTCCAGGACGAGTAGCCCTTTCTCGGCGATGGCCAGGTGCATTCCGGTTGGCTCGCCCACCACGGCGAAGTCGATCTCGGGAAGCCTCGGGATCACCGATCGTATCCCCAGGTCGCCCGAATTCTCCTCCTCGGCCGAAGCGAGCAGGACCAGGTTGTACTTCATTCCCTCACGTGCATGCAGGTGCACGAAGGTCGCGATCAGGCTCACCAGGGCTCCCCCGGCGTCATTGGACCCAAGACCGTATAGCTTTCCTCCTTCGATCGTCGCCTCATGCGGATCCCGCGTATAGCCTTTGTTGGGCCTGACCGTGTCGTGGTGAGAGTTCAGCAGGATGCTGGGTTTCTTCGGATCAAAATCGAGGTTGAAGGCCCATACGTTATTGTTCTCCCGATGGACTTCAATTCCCTCCTGGCTCAGGAAGGTCTCTATCAGATCCCCAGTGGCCTCCTCCTGTCCTGAGAAGGAAGGAGTCTCGACAAGTCTTGCCAGCAGCTCAATGGCTTTGGATTTTAGAGAGTCATTCATAGGCTCAGGACGGTGTGTTTTCGGTTCATGTCATCCAGCAGGTCCGCCTGGCCGATATGGACGCTCGCCACCCCGTGCTCCAGGGCTGCAAAGCAGTTGTCCAACTTGGGCAGCATGCCCTCGGCCACAAGGCCATGCTCCTTCAGTTCACGGTACTTCACCGGGTCCAAATGCTCTATGACCGAGGCCTCGTCGTTCCGGTCTTCCAGCACCCCGTCCTTTTCAAAGCAGTAGATCAGCTCCACCTCGAAGTCATTCGAAAGCCCCTTGGCCAGTTCACTCGCCACGGTATCCGCATTGGTGTTGAGCAGCTGCCCCTTTCCGTCATGGGTGATGGCACAGAATACGGGCGTCAGACGGGCTCGCAAAAGGCTTGAGATCATTCCGGAATCCACGGCATCGACGTCACCGGCAAAGCCGTAATCGATTTCAGATCCGGTTCTTTTGTGGGCCTGAATGCTGTTCCCATCCGCACCGCTGAGGCCAATGGCGTTGCAGCCCAGAGACTGAAGGCCCGCAACCAGGTTCTTGTTCAGCAGGCCCGCGTATACCATGGTGACGATCTCCAGTCCCGCCTCATCGGTGATCCTCCGACCTCCGACCATTTTCGTTTCCACGCCCAGGGCTGAGGCCAGTTCGGTTGCCTTTCGGCCTCCACCGTGAACCAGGAGCCTGTGCCCGCCCGTTCGGGCAAAATACCCGAGAAAAGCTTCCAGCTGTTCCCTGTCATTGATCACGTTGCCGCCGATCTTGACGACCTTCAATCTATCCTTCATCGCTGAGCCTTTTCAATATCTTCTTGAGAACCACCTGTGCGGCATAGGTTCGGTTGTTGGCCTGCTCTATGACCAGGGAAGCGTCGGAGTCGATCACCCCGTCGCTGACCACCACATTCCTGCGGACGGGTAGGCAGTGCATGAACTTTCCCTTGCGGGTCAGGCCCATCTTCTGCTCGTCCACCATCCAGGATGGATCCTCGCTGATCACCTTGCCGTAGTCCCGGTAAGAGCTCCAATTCTTGGCATAGATGAAATCGGCGTCTTTGAAGGCCTCGGCCTGGTCGTACACGATCTTCGTGCTGCCCGTGATTCGCTCGTCCAGCTCATAGCCCGGGGGATGGGTGATCACAAATTCAGCCTCCTGCCGCTGCATCATCCGGACAAAGGAGTTGGCCACGGCATGGGGGAGCGCTTTGGGATGGGGTGCCCAGGTCAGCACCACCTTTTTTCTTTTCTTTTCCTGGCCACGAAACTCGTTCAGGCCTTGTTCCTCCAGGGTGATCGCATCCGCAAGGGCCTGGAGGGGATGGCCCGTCGAGCTTTCCATGTTCACCACGGGCACGGTCGCATGCCTGGCAAAGCCCCTCAAAACCATCTCTGCCTCATCCCTGTCCCGATCCTCGAGCGTGGGGAAGGCCCTGATGGCGATGATGTCGCAAAACTGGGAGATGACCCGTGCCGCCTCCCGTATGTGTTCCGACTTGCCCTGGTCCATGACCGCTCCGTCAGCATACTCAAGGGCCCAGCCCTCCTTGTCAAAGTTCATCACCATGCATTCCATTCCCAGGTTCTGGGCAGCCTTCTGGGTGCTCAGGCGAGTCCTCAGGCTGGGGTTGAAGAACAGCAGCCCCAGGGTCTTGTTCCTTCCCAGGTCCCTGTCGTCCAGGGGGGCTTCTTTGATCTTTCTTGCCTCCCCAACCCAGGAGTCGAGGGAATCTATGTCTTCAATGCTGAGAAAATCCATTTGCCTCATGTTTCATTCATTTGCAATTCGGGTAAAGGGAACCTCGCCCCTCATGGCCCTTAAGATAAAGTTGTCTTCTATTCCGTTGACGATCCAGGTCTCTATGTTGGCCTGTTTGAGTATCTCTGCCGCCTCGATCTTCGATTTCATGCCCCCGGTCCCACGCGAGGACTTGCTCAGCAGAATCTCGTCCTTCAAACCTTCCAGGTCGAAAACCCTGTCAATGGTCCGCCTCTCTTCCTTTTCAAAACTGTCGCGCGTGTAGATCCCATGTGTGTTGGTGGCAATGATCACCAGGTCTGCCCCGAGCAGCCTTCCCGTAAGGGCGGCCAGCTTGTCGTTGTCACCGAACTGTATTTCTTCCGTGGCCACCGTGTCGTTCTCGTTTATAATGGGAATATAGTTATTCTCCAACAGAACGTCAATGGTGTTGGCGATGTTCCGCCTTGACACCTCCCTGTTGAAATCGTCATAGGAGAGCAGGCATTGCGAGGTCAGCAGCCCCAACTCCCTGAAGTTCTCCTGGAAGATGCGCATCAGGTGGGGCTGGCCTATAGCGGCCAGGGCCTGCTTCACGTTGATCTCCCTGCCATTCGACTCCAGGTTGACGAACTGCCGGGCCACGGCGATCGCACCCGAGCTCACGATGATGAATTCGTGGGTGTCTTTGAGCTCTGCGATCTGTCGCCCGATGTCCTCGATCTTTCCCCTGGAGATCTGATCTGTCTCCCGGGTCAGGGTGTTGGTCCCGATCTTGAGCAGCACTCTTTTCCTATCTGACCTGTCCGTCGCCATAAACATACCATTTGTTGGTTACCAGGTGCATAAGCCCGATGGGGCCTCTCTGATGCAGCTTGTCGGTACTGATCGCCAGCTCTCCTCCAAGGCCGAACTGGAACCCGTCGGTGAATCGTGTGGAAGCGTTGTGGTACACGGCGGCGCAGTCCACCTGCTCCATGAAATTCCCGGCGGCATTCTCATCCCGGGTCAGGATGGTCGCGGAATGCCCCCCGCTGAATTCATTGATCATTTCCATGGCCTCCTGCTGGTCCTCGACCAGGCCTATGCAGATCCTGTAATCCAGGAACTCCTCGCGCCAAATCGCTTCGTCATGGAAAGCTGCTGTTCCCGGCAGGCCAGCGATCCCCGGTCCCGCAAGCACCTCCACCTGCTTCTCGACAAGGCTGCCTACCAGGCTATCCAGGAAGGTTTCCAGTCCCGGAAGGGACTTGTCGATCAGGACCTTGTCCAGGGCATTGCAGGCCGAGATCTTGTCGAGCTTCGCATTCAGGATAATGCTTTTCGCCTGTTCGGGGTCCGCCGCCCGGTGCACAAAGGCGAAATTGTTTCCCCTGCCGCTCACGATCACGGGGCAACGCGCATGCTCCTTGACAAAGCTAATCAGCTTCTCCCCGCCCCGGGGAATGATCAGGTCGATCTCCCGGTCAGGCTTCAGAAGAAATTCCCGCGTCTTTTCCCTGTTCAGGTTCAAGTAAAGCATCCAGTCCGCCGGCAGCCCATGCCGTTCGAGGGCGCGGTGCCACAGCTGAACCAGTGCCCGGTTCGAATTGAGGGACTCCTTTCCTCCCTTCAACAGGATCCGATTCCCGGATTTGAAGGCGATGCCCGCGGCTTCGATCGTTACGTCCGGGCGGGACTCATAAATGATCATCACGGTTCCGAAGGGTGCCGTCCTGTTCGAGATCCGGAGACCGTTTTCGTGCTCAAAGGAAAACCTCTGCCTACCCAGGGGGTCCTCCGCATGGGCCAGCTGCTCCAGGGAGAGCACCATACCCCTCACCTTATCGTGATCCAGCTTCAGGCGATCGCCCATGGCCAGGTCAGACTGGTCATAGCTGTCCATATCCAGTGCATTGGCGGCCAGGATGCTCTCCTGCTCCCCTTTCACAAGTTCTGCCATGGTCAGCAGGACCCGGTTTCGCTGTTCTATGCTCAGTGTATTGTTCATCTTTCCTGTCTATTCCCCGGCATTATCAGTGTTCCCAAGAAGATCGGCCAACGACCCGGCAAAATGGCCAAGCTCCTCCCGGGTCACGTTCAAAGGAGGCAAAATCCGGAGCAGGTTCGGGTTGGAAGAGCCCCCGGTAAAGATCTTCTTCTCGTAGATCATTCGCTTCCTGAGCTCAGAGACCGCAAAATCGAACTCCAGCCCCAGCATGAGTCCCCTGCCCTTTATCCTTTTCACTTGTTTCAGATTGCCGATGCGATCCACCAGGAACTTGCTCAACGCCTCTGTCCCGGGGATCAGCTCCTCCGTCTCGATCACCTCCAGCACCGACAATGCCGCGGCGCAGGCCAGGTGATTTCCCCCAAAGGTCGTTCCAAGCAGCCCGTAGCTGGCCTCGAACCCGGGACCGATCAGGACGCCACCGATGGGAAAGCCGTTGCCCATGCCCTTGGCGACGGTGATCAGGTCCGGGCGGATCCCGTGATGCTGGAAGGCAAAGAACTTTCCGCTTCGGCCATAGCCCGATTGTATCTCGTCAAGTATGAGCACGGTGCCGCTCTTCCTGCACAGGCTTTCCAGGCCCTTGAAGAATTCCGTGGAGCCCTGGTCCAGGCCTCCTACCCCCTGAATGCCCTCTATGATCACCGCGGCCGCCTTTTGCTTCTGAAGCTCCTGCTCCAGGGCCTCCAGGTCGTTCAGGGGCAGCAGGACCACCTCGTGCTGTCGGTTGATCGGGGCGTTGATCTTCGGATTGTCGGTCACCGCCACAGCTGCCGAAGTCCGCCCGTGAAAGCTCCTGTCAAAGGCGATCACCTGGCTTCGGCCCGTATGGAAGGAAGCCAGCTTCAGGGCGTTCTCATTGGCCTCTGCCCCCGAATTGCAAAGGAACAGGCTGTATTCCTCGCAGCCCGATACCTTTCCAAGCCGGTCGGCCAGTTCTTCCTGCACCGGGTTTCTCACCGAATTCGAATAGAAGCCCAAGCTTCTTAGCTGCTGCTCAACAGCCTTCACATAGGTCGGGTGGCAATGGCCGATGGAGATCACGCCATGTCCTCCATAGAGGTCGAGGTACTCGTTTCCTTTGTCGTCATAGACTTTGCTTCCCCTTCCCTTGACCAGGGATACGTCATACAGGGGATATACGTCAAACAGTTTCATCTTTGTCTCTTTCCGATGCAATAAAGCACCCGCTCATATTTGATTGATCTTCTCATAGGAGGTCACCAGGCCCTTGATGATGGAGGAGCTCAGCCCCTGGTGCTCCATCTCGTTCAGTCCTTCAATGGTGCAGCCACTCGGGGTGGTCACCTTGTCGATCTCCTGTTCCGGATGACTCCCGGAGTCGATCAGCAGGCTTGCAGCCCCCAGGCAGGTGTGCATGGAGAGCTTCTGTGCCTCTTCGCTGTGAAACCCGAGCTGTACCGCTCCCTGGGTCGTTGCCCGGATCAGGCGCATCCAAAAGGCGATCCCGCTTGCGCAGATCACGGTGGCCGCCTGCATGAGCTCTTCTTCGATGCACAGGGTCTCCCCCAGGGCCTTGAAGATCCGCTCAGCCTGCTCCACCTTGCCCCTTCCCCTTTCGTTGGCGCTGATGCAGGTCATGGAATGACCCACGGAAATTGCCGTGTTCGGCATGCAGCGGATCACGGGGATCTCCTCGCCCACCAGGTCTTCAATCTCGCCGATCTTTCTGCCGGTTGCCACCGAAACCAGGGTATGCCGCTTCGGATCAAGGCCGGGCTTGATCTCAAGCAGGACCTCCCTGAGCTGAGCGGGCTGCACCGCCAGGATGATCAGGTCCGAATTCTTGACCACGGTCTTGTTGTCGCTCGTTGTACTCACAGCCGAATGCTTCTCCAAAGCTTTCAGCGAGGACAGGTGTCTTTTGCTCAGGTAGAGCGATCTGCACCCGATCTCCTTCTTCTGTGCGATTATACCCACTGCGATCGAGTAGCCCAGGTTGCCGACTCCTATGATTCCTATTTTCATGCTGATGTCTTTAAAAATAATTTGCTTTTAGTTCCAGCCCCAGGGTCCGGTCGAGGCCGAACATCAGGTTCATGTTCTCCAGTGCCTGACCCGAAGCCCCTTTTAGCAGGTTGTCGATGACGCTGGTGATCAAGAGGACGCCGTCGTGTTTCTTGAGGTGGATCAGGCATTTGTTCGTGTTCACCACCTGCTTCAGGAAGATCTCACGTTGAGAGACGAAGGTGAAGGGAGCATCCTTGTAGAACTCCGAATACAGATCGAGGGCCTCTTCCAGGTCTCCCGCAAAGTCCGTGTAGGCCGTCGCGAAGATTCCCCGGCTGAAGTTGCCCCGGTTCGGCAGAAAGTAGACCTTGCCCTCGAAGCCGGGCTGCAACTGCTCCAGGGACTGGGTGATCTCGCCCAGGTGCTGGTGTGTGAAGGCCTTGTAATGCGAAAAGTTGTTGTCCCTCCAGGTGAAGTGTGTGGTCTCCGACAGGGAGGTTCCCGCCCCGGTCGCCCCGGTCACCGCGTTGACGTGAACGTCCGCCTTGAGCAGTCCTTCGGATGCCAGGGGAAGCAGGGCAAGCTGAATGGCCGTTGCGAAACAGCCGGGATTGGCGAGGTACTGTGCCTCGCTGATCTCCCTGGCATTCATCTCGGGCAGGCCATAGACGAAATGCCTGTTGTCCAGGTCGCTGCTTTCCTTCAGCCTGAAGTCGTTGCTCAGGTCGATGATGTGGGTGGACGCCGAAAACTCGTTCTCACGCAGAAACCGGGTGGAGTTCCCGTGGCCCAGGCAAAGAAACAACACGTCGACCTCCGGATTGACCTCTGAGGTGAAGGGGGGCAGATGCTCTCCCAACAGGTCGGCATGAACCTGGGAGATCTCATTTCCGGCATTCGAGGTCGAGTAGACGAAATCCAGCTCCAGCGCGGGATGATGATTGATAAGCCGGATCAGTTCCCCGGCGGTATAGCCTGCTCCCCCGATGATTCCTGCCCTGATCATGAGTCCTGGTTTACGTGGTGAAAGATCTTCCCCTGGTTTGCCGTGATCTTGATGAATCCCTTTGCGTCGGAAGCCGTCCAGCCTTCATTGGTCTCCCCGTAGCTGGCAAAGGAGGCGTTCATCAGGTCGTGCTTTGAGGCGATCCCGTCCAGGGTGAACCGGTAGGGGTGCAATCGGACGAAAACATCACCGCTCACGTTTCTCTGGCTGTCTTCCAGGAAGGCCTCAATGTTTCTCATCACCTCGTCGAGATACTGCCCTTCGTGCAGCAACATCCCGTACCAGTTGCCCAGGCTTTCCTTGTGGTGCTGCTGCCATTTGGTCAGGACGTGCTTTTCAAGCAGGTGGTGGGCCTTGATGATGATCATGGGCGCCGCGGCCTCAAAGCCGACCCTGCCTTTTATCCCGATAATGGTGTCTCCGACATGGATGTCCCTGCCGATGGCATAGGCCGAGGCCATGGCACTCAATTTTTCGATGTTCTCCACGCTGCCGGCCTTCTGGTCATTGATCGCCACCAGCTCCCCCTGTTCAAAGGTGAGCTTCACCTGTTCCTCGCCCTTCTTCTGCAGCTGGCTGGGGAAGGCCTCTTCGGGGAGCGGGCTTCGCGAGGTCAGGGTCTCCTGCCCTCCCACGCTGGTGCCCCAGAGCCCCCTGTTGATCGAATACCTTGCCTTGGCCCAGGGCAGGTCAACCCCGTGCTCTTTCAGGAACTCGATCTCAGCCTGCCTGGAGAGCTTGTGATCCCTGATCGGGGTAATGATCTCTATCTCGGGAGCCAGGGTCTGGAAGATCAGGTCGAACCGGACCTGGTCGTTGCCGGCACCGGTGCTGCCGTGAGCGATGTATCCGGCTCCTATCTCTTTGGCGTGCTTCACGATCTCAATGGCCTGTATGATCCGCTCGGCGCTCACCGAAAGCGGATAGGTGTTGTTCTTGAGCACGTTTCCGAAGATCAGGTATTTGACGACCTTGTCATAAAAGGTCTGCACGGCATCGATCGAGGTGTAGGAAGAGGCACCCAGGGCCACAGCCTTCTCGCCGATCGACCTGATCTCCTCGGGCTCGAAGCCTCCCGTGTTCACGCTTACGGCGTGGACTTCGTAATTCTCTATCTCGGACAGGTATTTCGCACAATAGGAGGTGTCGAGACCCCCGCTGTAGGCAAGTACTAATTTTTTCATTTCTTCTGGTTCTTTTGATTTGGTTTCTTAAGGAATATGCTCTGCTTGATTCTCTTCAATCGGCTCAAGACACTTGAATTGTAAGGGTGCTTTTGCTCCTTCGGCTTTTTCCCGTCGTACAGCATCCCGGTGCACAGGCACATCTTCATGTCGGTTCGCTTCAGGACGTCATAGTTCTGACAGGTCTGGCAGCCCTTCCAGAATTCGGGGTCGTTGGTGAGCTCAGAGAAGGTGACCGGCTTGTAGCCCAGCTCATAGTTTATCTTCATGACCGCAAGCCCCGTGGTGATGCCGAAGACCTTGGCCTCCGGATATTTTTCACGGGAATGGTTGAACACCTTGGTCTTGATCTTCTTGGCCAGGCCCTGGTTGCGGTAGTCCGGATGGACGATCAGGCCCGAATGGACCACGAAGTTCTTTTCCCCAAAGGTCTCGATATAGCAGAAGCCCGCGAACTTGTCCCCGTCGAGGGCGATCACCGCGTTCCCGTTCCTCATCTTCATCTGGATGTATTCGGGCGTCCTTTTGGCAATTCCGGTTCCCCTCTGCTTTGCCGAGTCGTCTATGGTCTCGCTGATGATCTCAGCGTATCTGAAATGATCTGTGGTTGCAATTACAATCTCCATTGCATCGTGTTAAAAAATTGAACTGAAAAGAATCCGTAAACTGCGGAGATGGACTCACCTATCCCCATAATTCTGATGCCTACCCTTACGGGCGACGGCGAAGAGGAGTCACATGAACAGAAAACACAAGGCTGCTTGCCTTTAAGGATGATCGGGTTTCTGACATGTGATCGAATTGCATGGGTGAAACTTTGAACCAGGAACTGCGTCCAGGTTGTGATTTTCAAGCTGCAATATTACAACATTATCTGACAAGTCAAAAGAAAATCTGCCTTTTTTGCAAGATTTAGCGGTTTTTCTTAAAGAATCAATATCAATCCAGCTGTTTCCTGAAGGTTTCTTTTACAAAATTCACAATTTCCTTCACTTCCGAGATCTCGTTGTTCAATATGGTTGCGATCTCAGCAAAGCTCAGTTTTCCAAGGATGTACAGGTCCACGATGTTCGAAGTGGCCAGCGGAAGCTTGTAGTACAGCCTCCTCAGCTGTTTTCTGTGGCGTCCGAAGCCATTTTGCTCGAGCTGTTCCAATCCCAGGAATATCTTCACCCCTTCCTCCTTGTCATCGTAGGGAAGCGAGGGAGCCTCCTTGTCGTTCAGGTGGTAAGAGATGTCGTCCAGGTCCTCGTTCATCACGAGGTCATTGTCGGCGTCCATGGTGAAATTCTCCTCGAGTTGCCTCAATTCCTCCTCCAGTATGAGCTTGGTGCTGATGGAGTCCTTGTGCCATTCCTCGGACTCGATCAACTGGTTCATCCGTTCACAGGCCATCCTGAACATCGCAATTCGCAGATCATCCTGATCCAGGGTGTTCTGCAGCCCTTCTTCATAGACCTGGAGCACGATCTCGTCAATGATCTCATTGGTCTTGAACATGTTTCTGGGGAAGATCCCGAGGTTTTCGGCGACCCTTATCCTTTGCTTTACATAGGGATGAAGCAACTGAACCAGTGACAAGGTCTTCTTGTCAGGGCTCCTGTCTGGATTCTGTGAATTGGAAATCATCATAACGCTCATTTAGTATCACTCATAAAGTTACGAAATAACCTGAAATTCCCGATGGATTTCGACCACAAATAAGACCTCAACAGGATCGGATCGCCCAAGTTTTGAGGAGTTTTCAACATTTTTGTGGAATACGGGGCCAAGCCTGCTATTTTTGGTTTGTTGTTCCAATCCCATACAAGTTGAATCGAATCCCATTTCAGTTCCATGTCGCGGGTCAGGCCCTGAACGGTCAGGTGTATCCTGCGCCCAAGAGCAAAGCCGCTGTCATCATCGTGCATGGAATGGGGGAGCACTCCGGGCGGTACGAGCGAACTGTGGTTCCCCGGCTGATCGAGAACTCCATCGGGGTGATCGCCTATGACCAGTTTGGCCATGGCATCAATGCAGGAAAAAAAGGTCATAACCCGGGTTATGAATCGGTCCTGGATTGCGTCGACCTCGCCATTGAGAAAGCAGAGCGCGAGTTTCCGGGGAAACCGCTCTTTCTATACGGTCACAGCATGGGAGGCAACGTGGTTGTCAATTACGCCCTGAGGAGACCCGGGCGAATCAGCGGAGTCATAGCCACGAGCCCTTTCCTCAGGCTGGCCTTTGAGCCGCCTGCCTGGAAGCTTTCGCTCGGCAGGCTCGTTGCGGGAATCTGGCCCTCCATGACCATGGCAAACGAGGTCGACCCGGCCCACCTGTCGCGAATCGAGGAAGAGGTCGAGGCCTATTGCCGGGACCCGCTTGTGCATGACCGGGTCAGCCCGGCCTACTCCATCGAGTTCATGAGCAGGGGGGAATGGGCCCTGGAGCATGCGGGTGGCCTGCAGGTGCCGATGCTCCTGCTGCACGGAACGGCGGATCGGCTGACCGACTGGAAGGCTTCGAAAGAGTTCGCGGGCAAAGCAGGCTCGAGAGTCGAATTCCTTCCTGTCGAGGGAGGATTCCACGAGCTGCACCACGATCTCGAAAAGGACATGATGTTGGAAAAGGTGGTGGGCTGGATCCGTGAAAGAGCAAAGTGAAGCGCTCAATTTCTCGAATTCAACTCACCGAACCCAAAATAGCGAATGAACGAAATTTTATTATATTTTTACCGTTTTTATACCTGATGCGAGAAAAAAAGGGACCCCCTATGAATGTGACAAGGATCGTATGTACGCTGCTGCTTTCAACGATGAGCCTGGCAGCGTTTGCACAAAACAGTGAAGAACCGGAGGAGATCGTCAAGGACAGCCTGTCCGTGGGCGAATCGCTCGACCTGATGGTGGATGCAGACAGCCTCTCCTCGGACATGAACGAGGAGATTGCCATGGTGATCGACTCCATAGAAGTGGACAGCACCCTGCTCGCAGGTGGCCGGATCGACCTGATCGACCATCTCGAGGTGAGCGAGTTCGACCGCAAATGGATGGAGACCCTCAGGCAGAACGTGATCGACAGCAGCATGATCGTGCTCCCCGAGGATACCATAGGCAACGTGGTGATCGAAGACCTCCCCACGGAGCTGCTCAAGGAGCGGATCGCCTATCTCGACAGCCAGACCCCATTCAACTTTGAATACAATCCTTCCCTGGAGAGGATCATCAAGCACTACCTGAAGAACCGGCAGCAGACCCTCGCCAACCTGATGGGGCGCGCGAAGTACTACTTCCCCATGTTCGAGGAGAAGCTGGCACAATATGACATCCCGCTGGAAATCAAATACCTGGCCATTGTGGAATCCGCGCTGAAACCCACCGCCCTGAGCCGGGTTGGGGCCAAGGGGCTGTGGCAGTTCATGTACGGTACCGGAAATATGTATGGGCTGAAGGTCAGCTCCTACGTGGATGAGCGATCCGACCCGGTGAAATCGACCGAAGCCGCTTGCAGGTACCTGTCGAATCTCTACGACATCTTCAATGACTGGGACCTGGCCCTGGCAGCCTACAACTCCGGGCCCGGCAACGTGAACAAGGCCATCCGTCGTGCAGGAGGCCAGAAGAACTACTGGAACATCAGGCATTTCCTGCCCCGGGAGACCGCGGGATACCTGCCTGCCTTCTATGCGACCTATTACCTCTTCGAATACGCCGACGAGCACAAGATCTATCCCAGGAACGAATTGCTGAACACCTTCGAGACGGACACCGTCATGGTCAAAAGGCAGCTGACCTTCGACCAGGTCAACCGGCTCTTCGGCACGGATGACGAATTGCTGACCTTCCTCAACCCACAGTACAAGCTGAAAATAATCCCGGTCATCAAGGACAGGAACTACTCCATCACCTTGCCAAAATTCCTGACCGGAACCTTCGTCTCGAATGAAGATCAGCTCTACGCCTTTGCCGAGGCGGAAGACGCCAAAAGGGAAAAACCCCTGCCCCAGTACTTCGAGGCGAATGACAGGATTCGTTACCGGGTCAAAAGCGGGGACTACCTGGGTAAGATCGCGAGCCGATACGGGGTTTCCGTGGGCAGCATCAAAAGGTGGAACGGCCTGAGAAGCGACAACCTGAGAGTGGGTCAGCGGCTGACGATCTACCCGAGGAGGGCGGTTGCGAGCGCTCCCGACCCACAGCCTGCCGCAACTGCGTCCAAAACCGCGGAAAGCAAAAAGGGCGAGTACATCACCTATACCGTAAAACAGGGAGACTCCCTGTGGCTCATTTCGCAGAAATATCCCCAGGTCACCGTGGACCAGCTGAAAGAATGGAACAATATTTGGAGTAGCAAAAGCCTGAAACCGGGAACCAAGCTCAAGATTTACTGATATGAGGATATTTCTACCCCTGCTGGCTCTGACGATAACCGTCCTGGCCTCCTGTTCAAAAAGCGACAAGATCACCCTGGTGGATTCTACAGGAAGGATCAACAATGTCCTGGTGGTCATGAACAACGAGGACTGGGAAGGAAGGGTTGGAGACAGCCTGAGACAGATCATCGCGCAACCCCTGCCGGGGCTGCCTCAGGAGGAATTTCCCTTCACGGTGAACCAGGTGGACCCGATCACCTTCAACAGCCTGTTCAAGAGAAACAGGAACATCCTTTTCGTAGGGGTCGACACCCTGGAGCATTTTTACACGAACACCAACCTCTATGCCTATCCTCAGCTCACCCTGACGGTTTTGGGCCGGGACAAGGATGAGCTCATCGGAAACCTGATGGAGCACAGGAAGGAGATCATAAGCACCTTCCAGGAAAACGACCTCAAGCTCTACCAGGCGAAGGTCACCAAAGATGCCTACAACCCGAAGGAGATCAACACCTTCAACAACATGGGGCTGCAATTCAAAATACCCACCACCTACAAGATGGTTGAAGACACCGGGGAGTTCATGTGGTACAGGAGCACCATTACCCGGGGGCTCCTCAACCTGATCGCCTATGAGATACCGATGAGCGATCTCGACGAGCTCAGCGATGACGCGCTCATCCGTTACAGGGATTCGATCGGCAAGACCTTCATCCCCGGGCAGTTCGACAGCACCTACATGACAACGGAGAAAACGGAAAGGCCCATCGTTCGGGAAGTCGACCTGGCGGGCAGAAAGGCCCTTGAGTCCAGGGGGCTTTGGTACGTCGAGGGAGATTACATGGGAGGTCCCTTCCTCAGCTATGCCTTCAAGGACGAAGATTCAGGCAGGCTGCTCGTCATAGAGGGATTCAGCTATACGCCCTCCGCCAAGAAGAGAGACTTCGTATTCGAACTGGAGGCCATCCTCAAAACCGTGACCTTCGACTGACACCGGTCAGGCTGCGATCACCAGAGACAGATCAGTTTTCCGAAAGCTCCAGGTTTGGGGTCTTGAAGGTCTTGATCTGTCCATCGTCATCGGCAAAGATCAAAAAGGCCTTCATTCTCTTGTGATTCTGCAGGTACACCTTGGTATGCATCAGGCCCATTGCCATGAAAGCGGTGGCGTATCCGTCGGCATCGGCACAGTCCATGGAGCCAATGACCGATACGCTCAGCAGCTTGCTCTTGCTCGGGTAGCCCGTGCGGGGATCGATCGTATGGGCGTATTTCTCTCCCGTCTCAGAATCCACCTTGAATTTCCTGTAATTGCCTGAGGTGGCAATGCTCTCGTTGTTCAGCTCGATGATGGCCTGGAATGATCTGCTACCGTCGAAATTGGGCTCCTCAATGGCGACCTTCCAGGGCTGCCCCTTGTCATTCAACCCTCTTGCCCTGATCTCTCCCCCGATCTCAACGAGGTAATCCTTCACGCCCCTTCCCTCGAGGAATCTGCCGATCACATCCACGCCGTAGCCTTTGGCGTTGGCGTTGAAATCGAGATAGGTGTTGGGATGCGGTTTGATCAGCTTGCCCCTCCTGAGCTTCAAGCGGTTGAAGCCCACGGTCTGCATCAGGCTGTCCACCTTCTGCTGGTCCATGTCGGGTATTGCCGGGCCGGGCCCGAAGCCCCAGGCGTTGACCAGGATGCCTACGGTGGGGTCAAAGGCCCCGTCCGAATCGGAATGGATCCTCCCCGACTTGTGAAAGACCTCCACGAAGTAAGGGTCAAGGATCACAGTGGTGTCTCCCCGGTTGATGCGCGAGATTGAGGATTCGGGGTCATAGGTGGAAAGCGACCGGTTGATCCCCTGGATCAGGCTGTCGATCTGCCGTTCGCCGATGGTTGAATTGCCTGGTTTCATCGTAATGTGAAAGGTCGTTCCGAAGGCTGAGCCTTCCAGTCGGTCATAATCCGAGGAATCCTTGTCGGAACAATTCAAAAATGTCAGAATCAATAAAAACAGCAGTGTTTTTCGCATCGTGAAGCTTATGTTAAAATTAACGCGCAAATATAAGTTTTATCTTAGTTTTACCCACGTATTTTTTACCTTTCCGTGTGAAACCAAGTGAAATATTTAATAATTTTACCACTCATTTAAATTCTGTTCAAATTATGAAAAAATTATTTTTCGGAGCCCTGGTGCTGTCCGTGGTTTTGACCTCTTGCGTGTCAAACAAGAAATATGCGGACCTGGAGGCACAGCACAACAAAACGCAACAGGAACTCGTGGATGCAAAGGCAGACCTTCAAAAATGCCTTGTAGACAAAACCTACCTCGAAGAGCTCAATGCCTCTTTGAAAGAGGACAAGGCGCGATCTCTTCAGCAAGTGGAGAATCTGACCGTCCTTACTCAGTCATCTTCTGACAACATCAAGGAAGTCATCGCCCAATTGAGTGAAAAAGACAAGTATATCAATGGCATCCGCGCTGCCATGACCAAGAAGGATTCGATCAACCTCGCGCTGGCCTTTCAGCTGAAGAAAGACCTGGCTGCGGGAATCCAGGATGAGGACATCCAGATCGACGTTGAAAAAACGGTGGTTTACATTTCCATCGCGGACAAGATGCTGTTCAAAAGCGGAAGCGCGATCGTGTCCGACAGAGCCAAGGAAGTTCTCGGCAAGGTCGCCACTGTGGTCAACAGCAGGCCTGAGATGGAAGTGCAGGTTGAAGGTTACACAGACAATGTGCCAATCAGCACCGAATGCATGAAGGACAACTGGGATCTGAGCGTTGCACGTGCCACTTCAGTCGTACGTGTACTGCAGGGTGACTTCTCAGTCGCGCCCAGCCGTCTTATCGCTGCCGGTCGTAGTGAATACGTTCCCCTGGAGACCAACGACACCGCAGAAGGCAGATCGGTCAACAGAAGGACCCGTATCGTGATCCTTCCGAAACTGGAAGAGTTCTTCGAGATCCTCGAGCAAAAGCCCGAATAAGCAATTCAGCTAAATCATAAGTTCATGACCGCATCCATTCGGATGCGGTTTTTTTATTCCCTGAACTTTGACTAACAAGTGGTCTACGAGATCATTTGCGGACCTGTAACACTCAGGGAAGTGCGGTCTGGACGGGACTCGAACCCACTCCATAAAAGTGCTTCGTCTGCACCCACCCAAAGTGCAGCATCTAGCCCGAAGTCTCCATGGCTACGGGATCGTAAGTGGGATTTACTGT
>CAZAZM010000027.1:1871-40117 GCA_964489625.1 uncultured Flavobacteriaceae bacterium | reverse complement strand
TGTATCAGCTCAAAATCGAGGATCTTGTTTATGAATTCCATAGTGAATCATTTATCGGATTTGGGACTCTCTCAGCTGAAAAAGCACTTTTAGGGTCTCAAGAGCCGGAGCTTCAATGACTTCGTAGGCCCCTGGAATGCTCGCAGCAAGTTCCGTCTTCCTGAAAGCCTGAAGGGATTCCAAAGTGTCCCAGACATAGATTCCGCCGTATTCTCCGGGTTCACTCATCTGTACATAATATTTCTGCAGCAGCCCGGGAAGAGCCTTGAATTGCGGTTCTCGCTCACGAGCCCTCCGCATCAATTCGTCCACGGGCAGGGTCGTTTTCAGTCTGATGAATTGAATGATCATGTTCCGTATTTTAGAATTTATCACCAATTTACTCGATTCCCCGGGATATTTCCAAATGGAATCATTCATTAATTGCGGGAATTGAGAAGGGCATTGACGAAGGTCGCGATCCCGATCATCAGGATGAGCAGAAGGGAGGTCTTTTTGAATCTGTCCTGAGGAATCCGGCTCAGTATTCTCTTTCCGATATAGGTTCCGGCCAGGCCGATAAGGAGCAGGAACGGAACGTAGATGAAGTCATGACCGTGGATATACCCGTTGCGGTAATATACAATGGTGCGGGTAAAATCGATCATGAAGTCGATGAAGGCCGAAGTGGCAATGAATACGCTTTTTTCCAAATTGAATGCGGCCATGGTCAGACCCCGGATGGCCCCGCCGGTCCCGAGAAGCCCCGCTGAGAAACCTGAGAGGATGCCACCGGTGATCGCATTCTTTGAATTCGGCGTAAAGACCAGTTCCTTGTTCAGCAGGAAAACAAGGCTCAACCCGACAAGGAAAACGGCCAGAATGATCTCCAGTATGCGGGTGTCGAGAAAGGCGGACAACAGGCCGCCTGCGATCACGAAGACAACCGAAGGAAGGCCGATTTTCAAAATCAGCCCAAGGTCGATTCCTTTTTTGAACAGTGCTATTTTGCTCAGGTTGCTCGAGATGTGAAAGATCGCTGTAAGCCCAAGGACGGAATGGAAGTCGAAATAGAAGCTTCCGATGGGCACAAAGAAGACGGAGGAACCGAAGCCTCCTATGGTGCCCACGATTTCGGCGAACAGGGCCAACAGGAGAAAGATGTAATTGATCTTGTCCAAAATCCGAGATATACCCTAAAGGTAGTCTATTTCATTCACTGAGTTCCACCATCACGGGCAAATGATCCGAGATCCACCTGCCGTTTTTCCGTTTCTCGTCCAGGTTGGCATAGGTCAGCACCCGGGCGTTCAGGGTGAAGACATAGTCGATCCGATCTTGCGGTTCCTTGCCGGGGTCAAAGGCGTTGAACGTTCCCACAGGGCCTTCAGGCGGGTTGCCCGAACTTTCACGAGAGTCCGTCAGCATTTCTTTCAGCGTCATTACGGGCTCTTCATCGGGCAGGCTGTTGAGATCGCCCATGAGTATTATCTTTTTGTCTGCCAGGCCCAGGGACTTTATTCTTCTTGCGAGCAGTTTTGCCGACTCTTTTCTTGCGACCTCTCCCCTGTGGTCAAAATGGGTATTGAAGACATGCAGGGTGTCCCCGGATTTAAGGTTTTCGAATAGGCCATAGGTCGTGACCCTGTTCAGGGCGGCATCCCATCCTTTTGAGGGTTTTTCAGGGGTTTCAGACAGCCAAAACACCTCAGATCTCAAAAGCCTGAATTTTGACCTGTCATAAAAGAGGGGAACCGATTCGCTTTCTGTTCCCTTGCCGTCTCTGCCAAACCCGATGAATGAGTGGTCCTTGAGCTTTTGATCGATGTATGCGACCTGCCCCGGCATGGACTCCTGTATCCCTATGAAATCGGGATGGTGCTCAAGAAGCATCCCGCAAAGCTCCTCCTTTCTTTCCTCCCAGCGGTCCGGCCCGTCTGCAGGGTTGTCGAAACGGATGTTCAGTGACATGATCTTGTGTTGTGAATGTAAGGTATGGATGGTTGGCATGCTCAGAAGGAGGGCTAAAATGAATATTTTTTTCATCCTAAGTCGATTTTTGAGTTTTACGTTTTGAGAGGACCCATGAAAGGAAGAGGACAAGAACCAGGATCCAGCTCAACAGTGTACAAACACCCTTTAAAAGTGTCGCGCCGCTCGCAACCGTGACCAGGAGCTCTGAGATGTCGTCCTGGTGAGAGAGCATATAAAGGATAAGGGAATTTTCGATGTAGTCGAAGAGCATTGCCAGAAAAGGAAGCAGATAGAGTTGGGAATAGGGAAAACGGGCTGACAGGCCCATGAGCTTCACCAACCGGATGATCAGTGCGCTCAAGAGGAGCGCCAGCAGAACAGGATACAGTACGTCAAGCAGAAGCAGCTGAGGAAAGACATAAAGATCCTTCGTGGTTTGATCCAGGTTGCCGAGCATAGCCACAGCTTCCTCGTGAGAATAGCCAAAAGTCTGAAGGTCGAAGGCCTTGGTTCCCATTTGTGAGTTGATTCTCGGGAAAGTCAGCGTCATCATCGCAAACAATACCCCGTGAGCTAAAAGGAACAAGATCAGGATCCCTTTTCTCGAGGCAAGGCCCTGTAACCAGCTGTGAAACCTGTTTGAATTCTTAGTACTCATATGTGTCTTATCTTAAAAGTTGTGCGTATACCTGGTTTGACGCAAAGACCGCCCCTTCCATGTAGCCGCCGTGATGAGGAGAGGTCTCTGTGCCCGAAAAGAAGAGCCTGTCGCCGTAGGCCGCATTCTGGTAAAGCAGGTTTCCGTTGTTGTGATGCGGGAACAGGGGAAGGCCGGGGGCTCCGGTATAGACCTCCTGACCCCAGTCCAGTTCCTGGTAATCGATGAGTGAATTGACTTCGTCTCCAAATACGTCAACGAGTTGCTTCACGACCAGCTGCTGCCTGAGGGAGGGCTCCATGTCCCTGTAACCGGAGTGCAGAAAACCGCAAAGGGCATACCGGGAAAGCTCCTGGTCGCAGTGATCGTAGAGCTCTGTTACAGGGCCGACATTGCTGAACAGGGTTCCGGACCGGTTGCTCTCCCTCCAGAAGGGCCTCTCATAGATCAATGCCATTTTCATGGTCTCTTCCATCCAGGTCTGTGTTTTGCGGGCCGTTTCTGCCATGAGCTCGGACAAGGCAGGACGGAAGGTGATCAGTTGCTCCCAAAGCTTTGGCGGGAGGGCCATGACCACCCTGTTCGCTTTGAAGGTGTTCCTGGCCCGGATGGAGACTTCCCTGTCCGAGAAGTCGATCGACGAGACGGGTTGATTGAGCAGGACATCTTCCGGGTCGAGGCTTTCAAGCAATTTTAGGATCAGGCTTTCCGACCCTCCCGTGATCCTGTAGCTGGGGGCCTGTTCCGGCATGACAAAGGCCTCCGCGGGAACTCCGGGACGGGCCTGGAAGTAGGATTGCCCCGTCATGTATTGTTCATAGAAGGAAAGACCCAGTTCCCTGAGCAGCTCAATGAGGTGACGGTGCTCGTGGTGGAACCAGGTGGCGCCCATTTCAACAGGGGTCTGGTTGGCTCCTTTGACGGTATGGATCCTGCCTCCTGGCCGGCTCCTGGCCTCCAGGACCTTGAATGGGATCCTGGCTTTCTTCAGGCGATATGCTGTCAGCAGGCCCGAAAGACCACCCCCTATGATCACAACTGTTTCTCGTTCCATTGTCCGAGGTCGATTTTGTAAAAGTTGGCAAGGACACCCTCAAATTCGAACTGCTCCGAGAATTTCAACCCGACCTTCTGCAGGATGTGGTTGGAGGCCAGGTGCGCGACATCGGCCGCGCCGCAGATCTCGTCCAGTTTCATCGTTTCAAAGCCGTATTTCAGGCTTTCCAGGGCAGTTTCCGTGGCGATTCCACGCCCCCAGTACTTCCTTCTCAGCCGGTAGCCGATGTCGTAGTAGTCGAATTCCGCCCGGACCTGCTGCTCGTATTTCAGGCCCGTCCATCCCACGAAGTCATTCGATTCCTTGTCGACGACGGCCCAGCGGCCTATTCCGTTCTCAGCATATTGCCTGCGGATGTAACGGATGATGTCCAGGGCCTGGTCCGGGCTCGTGATGGGCTGAGTGCCAAGATATTTGTGTACTTCGGGGTCTGAGTCGAGGGCAAAGATGCCGTCCCGATCTGATTCCTCCAGGTCCCTCAGGATAAATCGGTCTGTTTCGACATGGATGTTCATGAAAAGAGTCGAGTATGTTGGGTTTTACTTCCTTGGTGTTCTTCTCAGCTGATAGATATCCTTTCTGCGGTCCCTCATGTTCCTGACGCTGCCGAACTGGTTCAGTTCCCTGAGCAGGTCGATGTCAACGTCGGCGATCAATATCATTTCCGTGTTCGTGGTGGCTTCAGCCTTGATCCCATTGGCCGGGAAGGAGAAGTCACAGGGGGTGAAGACCATGGATTGGGCGAATTGTATGTCCATATTGTGCACCTTCGGGAGATTTCCCACGCTTCCCGCGATCGCCACGTAGCATTCATTCTCTATCGCCCTGGCCTGTGCGCAGTGTCGCACCCTCGAATACCCGTTCTGGGTATCCGTGAGGAAGGGAACAAAGAGTATGTCCATGCCCTCGTCCGCAAGCAGGCGACTGAGCTCGGGGAATTCCGAGTCATAGCAGATCAGCACGCCTATTTTGCCGCAATCGGTGTCGAAGGTCTTGATCTCCTTGCCTCCCTGCATGCCCCACACCTTCGCCTCGTCAGGTGTCACATGCATTTTTTCGTATCGCTCCGTGCTCCCGTCCCGTTTGCAGATATAGCCTGCATTGTACAGGAGGTCATCCCTGATCTCGGGCATGCTCCCGGTGATGATGTTTATGTTGTAGGAAATGGCCAGTTCCGAGAATTTCTGAACGACCTCGGGCGTGTACTGTGCCAGTTTGCGGATGGCCTGTGATTCCGGGAGGTGATTGTCGTCTGCCATCAGGGGCGCGTTGAAGAACTCCGGAAAAAGGGCAAAATCCGAGCGATAGGCAGACACGGCGTCCACAAAATATTCGGCCTGCTGCATGAGCTCTGTGAGATTTCGATACAGTCTCATCTGCCATTGTATCAGGCCCAGCCTAACGATCTTCTTCTTGATCGCTGCCTTTTTGGTCCTCTTCTGATAATAGATGTTGTCCCATTCCAGGAGCACCGCAAACTCTCCTGAAGCCTCATCACCTTCGAGGTAGCCCTTCAGGATCTTTGATGGGTGGAAGTCGTTCGAGATCTGGAAGTTGAGCACTGGGTCGTTGATCTCTTTGCGCCGAACCTTTTCAATGTATTCTTTCGGGGACATGCTGTCCGCGTATTTGTGGTAATTCGGTATCCTGCCCCCGAAGGCGATCCCCCTCAGGTTCAGCTTCTCCGTCAGCTCCTTGCGGTAGTCGTAGAGTCTTCTCCCCAGTCTCAGCCCCCGGTACTCTTTTTTGATGAAGATGTCGATGCCGTACAGGACGTCGCCTTCCGGATCGTGGGTGTTGAAGGTGTAGTCCCCGGTGATCTCCCTGTAGGTATGATGGTCCTCGAAACTGTCATAGTCCACTACGATCGAAAGGGCACAGCCGGCCAACTCCCCGTTGATCTTTATGACGACCTGCCCCTCAGGGAATTTTTCTATGAGGGATTTTATATGGGCGTGCTTCCAATAGGCGTCAGGCATGTCGGGGTAGGCTGCGATCATGGCCTCCTTCAGCTCCTGGTAATCATCCAGGGTCAGGAAATGCAGTTCGATGTTCTCTATGTTCTTTATCATGGATTTGAAATTCTATCGCTCTAAGATAGTGGAATTCTCATGGTTTGAAATCCAGGTACCATTCAAATTTGTTTTTGATGATGTCCTGCTTGTTCTCTTTCAGGAAGTCCAGGTAGGTCCGGGCGATGGGGGAGAGCTTCTTGTTCTTCAGCCAGATCAGCCTCCAGTTCGTAACAATGGGCAGCCCTTTGGAGGGAATGATGTGCAGCTCCCCGTTCGACAGCTCGTTCTTGATCCCGATCAGGGGAATGATGGAGTTGCCCAGGCCCGCTATCACGGCCTGCTTGACCGCCTCATTCGAAGTGAGCTTGATGCTCTTGCGCTCCTTCACGTTCTTATAGTACTGGTCCATCGCCATGCGGGTGGCGGAACCATCCTCCCTGTAGATCAACGGGCTGCTCTTCTGTCTCTTCGGGGAGTTCCCCACCAGGAAGATCTTGTTCTCGAGCAGCAATTCCTCCTCGATGTCCATGTCCTTCGGAAGCACGGACACCAGGGCAAAATCGATCTCGTTGTCTTTCAGGTTCTGAACCACCGTGGTCTTGTTGGAGACATCGAGGATAAGGTCGATCCCCGGGTATCTTTTCTGAAATCCACTGAGGAAATAGGGAATGACGTACTTGCCGGTGGAGGCAGAGGAGATCCTGAGCTTGCCCGCGATGAGATCGCTGTATTCCTTGGTCTTGTACTTGATCGAGTCCGCCTCCTGGATCACATTCTCCGCGATCCCGGCAATGGACAGCCCGAAATCGGTCACGTACAGCTTCTTGCCGATCACCTCGATGAGCGGAATGTCGAACTGGTTCTGAAAATTCTTGAGCTGTATGGACAGGGCGGGCTGGGTCATGTACATGGCAGCTGCCGCCTTGGTGATGCTCCTTTGTTTCACGACCTCCAAGAAGATCATCAGTTGATGCAAGGTGTAGTTCATAAAAAATAATTATGTATGGCATTGTAAATATAAATAAAAATATATGAATTAAAAGCCCCTACTTTGCACCCAGAAAAATTAAAAAAATGCAAAATGTCCTAAACCCATCGGGGCAATCCACCAATCGAGCAGGGAGCGAAGGCCGCGATCCGAAAGTCGTCAGATTGAATCCACGGGACGAATCCGAAAGCAGGTCCATCCTGTTCCCGATCGTGACGCTGTTCGTTCTGGCAGCTTGGATCACGGCGAGTGCGGTCAGCGATTCACTTTTCCTGAAAGAGGCCCTGGTGTCCAGTTTCATCATCACCTGCCTGCTTTTTCACAGGGGATCGGCAAGGGGCAAGATTCCAACAAGAAGTTCAATTTAAAATTCATTAGCATGTTAGTTCAAGAACCCATTCAGAAAATTCAAATGTTCAGGGAGAGTTTCTCCACAACCGAGGCCAGGGAGATCATAGCCTCTATGATTGATCCTTATCTCAGGCACTACAGGCATGAATACATGCGGCTCTGGGAAGCGGACCACGAATTCGACTCCCGGGAGATCGACAGAAAGATCGGAAGGCTCAAGTCGCTCAAATCCGAGCTGGAGGATTCGATACGCCAGGCGGATGCCAATGGAACCAGGGTGAACATCGAGAGCTTTGTTGACCTCAGGCTGTCCAAATAGGGCTGAGGTCACTTCTTAACCCGCGATTTTCGTATGGAGATACAGCTGCTGATCGACAACCTGACCAATCCGGCCCTGCTCTTCTTCTTTCTGGGCCTGTTGGCGGTACGTTTGAAGAGTGATCTTGAGATCCCATCCAACTCCTCCAAGTTCATATCTCTATATCTGTTGTTCTCCATTGGATTCAAGGGGGGCCAGGAACTTTCCCATTCCAACCTGGACGCCGAGATCCTGTGGGCGCTGCTCTTCGGGGTCTTCCTGGCCCTGATCGTTCCCTTGTATTCCTTTTTCCTGTTGAAGCCCAAGCTGGGGGTATTCAATGCCGGGGCGATCGCGGCAGCCTATGGTTCGGTCAGTGCGGTGACCTTTGTGACTGCCGTCTCCTTTTTGGAGATGCACAAAATTCCCTTCGGAGGACACATGGTGGCGGTCATGGCGCTTATGGAAGCGCCATCGATCGTCATCGGGGTGCTGCTGATCTCCATGTTCGGAAAGAACCGGGGTGAGCCGCAGGCGAGCTGCACTTCCCTGCTGAGGCATGCCATCACCAATGGCAGCGTGATCCTGATCCTGGGAAGCCTTGCCATTGGTTTCCTGGCGAGCGAGGCCCAGGCCGAGGGGATCAAGCCCTTCACAACCGACATCTTCAAGGGCTTTTTGGCGGTGTTTCTCCTGGATATGGGCATTACCAGCGGGAAGAAGCTGAACTCCTTTCTCGAGGAAGGATGGTTTCCCCTGATCTTTGCCCTGGTGGTTCCCCTGGTCAATGGAACGTTAGTCGCCATAGTGAGCCGCTTTCTCACCGAATCGGAAGGAAACCGGCTCTTGTTTTCCATCCTGGCGGCCAGCGCCTCCTACATTGCGGTTCCCGCAGCCATGAAGCTTGCCGTTCCCAAGGCCAACCCCGGGCTTTACATTCCCATGGCGCTGGCAATCACCTTTCCCCTGAACATCACCCTCGGCATGCCCCTCTACCTGTCCCTGATCCACATGTTCTAACATAGGCAAATCACGGGTCAAAATCCCGGAGCATCAATTTTTCCTATTGAAATATAAGAATTTTAGATGCTGTTGGACTGGGGATTTCGGCCGGATTGTCGTAAATTAGGGGGACTGATTCCGCCGGGCCCGAGGGAGGCTCATTTTCATCGCAACCAATACTTAAATCATAAATACTAATAACAACATGGAAGCTTCAAAAAAAGGTAAATGTCC
This sequence comes from uncultured Flavobacteriaceae bacterium, assembly GCA_964489625.1. GTDB lineage: Bacteria > Bacteroidota > Bacteroidia > Flavobacteriales > Flavobacteriaceae > Lutimonas. The sequence goes on along the minus strand of CAZAZM010000027.1, from coordinate 31,561 downwards.
GGTGATGCACGGGGCGAACACTGAAATTCACAACGATGTCATGAACTGGTGGCCAAATGCGTTGAATTTGGACATACTTCATCAGCACGACACCAAAACCGACCCCCTGGGAAAAGAGTTTAACTACCGCGAAGAGCTGAAAAAGCTGGATGTGGAAGCTTTGAAAAAGGATCTTCACGACCTGATGACAGACAGCCAGGAATGGTGGCCCGCCGACTGGGGTCACTATGGGGGACTGATGATCCGCATGGCCTGGCACGCTGCGGGCTCGTACAGGATATCTGACGGGCGCGGTGGCGGAGGAACGGGCAACCAGCGCTTTGCGCCGCTCAACTCCTGGCCGGACAACGTGAGCCTGGACAAGGCGAGAAGGCTGCTCTGGCCCGTCAAGAAGAAATACGGGAACAAAGTGAGCTGGGCGGACTTGATCATCCTCGCCGGAAACATAGCCTACGAGAGCATGGGGCTTAAGACCTTTGGATTCTCCTTCGGGCGAGAGGACATCTGGGGCCCGGAAAAGGACACCTACTGGGGCGCCGAGAAAGAATGGCTGGCTCCGAGCGACGAGCGATATGAGAATGTGGCAAATCCGTCCACGATGGAAAACCCCCTGGCAGCGGTTCAGATGGGTCTGATCTACGTGAACCCGGAAGGGGTGAACGGGAATCCCGACCCGCTCAAGACGGCAGCGCAGGTGAGGGAGACCTTCAGGAGGATGGCCATGAACGACGAAGAGACCGTGGCCCTGACCGCAGGAGGACACACCGTGGGCAAGACCCACGGAAACGGAGATGCCTCCAAACTGGGACCCGAGCCTGAGGCCGCTCCCCTGGAAGAACAGGGATTCGGATGGCACAACCCCCACAAGACCGGAACGGGTCGCTATACCGTGACCAGTGGCCTGGAAGGGGCCTGGACCAAGCACCCGACCCAATGGGACAACGGCTATTTCGAAATGCTTTTCAACCACGAGTGGGAGTCCCGCAAGAGCCCGGCAGGTGCCTGGCAGTGGGAGCCGGTTGACATCAAGGAAGAGGACAAACCCGTGGACGTGGAGGATCCTTCGATCCGGCACAACCCCATGATGACGGACGCCGACATGGCGATGAAGGTGGATCCCGCCTACAGGGAGATCTCGCTGAGGTACATGAACGACTTCGACGCCTTCTCGGATGCCTTTGCCCGCGCCTGGTTCAAGCTGACCCACAGGGACATGGGACCCAAGTCAAGATATTTCGGGCCTGACGTGCCCAAAGAGGACCTGATCTGGCAGGATCCTGTACCGGCAGGTAAGAAGGACTACGACGTGAAAGCAGTAAAGGCCAGGATCGCCTCCTCCGGGTTGAGCATCGGCGAGATGGTATCCACTGCCTGGGACAGCGCCAGGACCTTCAGGGGTTCGGACATGCGCGGCGGCGCCAACGGAGCCCGCATTCAGCTGGCACCTCAGAAAGACTGGGAAGGAAACGAGCCTGCCCGACTTCAAAAAGTATTGTCGGCACTTAGGCCGATCGCTGCCGAATTCGGCATCAGCCTGGCAGACACCATCGTCCTGGCCGGTAACGTTGGAGTAGAAAAGGCCGCGAAGAACGCGGGCTTCGATGTCAGCGTTCCATTTTCCCCGGGACGCGGAGACGCCACTGCCGAGATGACGGATGCCGAGTCGTTCGAGCCTCTTGAGCCCATCGCTGACGGCTACCGAAACTGGCTGAAGAAGGACTACACGGTAAGTGCCGAGGAACTCATGCTGGATCGTACCCAATTGATGGGTCTGACCGCGCCGGAAATGACCGTGCTGGTCGGAGGAATGCGCGTCATGGGAACCAATCACGGGGGAACCGGGCACGGGGTGTTCACCGACAAGGTGGGTTCTCTGACCAATGACTTCTTCGTGAACCTGACCGACATGGCCTACAAGTGGAAGCCTGCATCAAAGGGAACCTATGAGATCATCGACAGGAAGACCGGCGCGGTGAAATGGACGGCAACCCGAATAGACCTGGTCTTCGGTTCCAACTCGATCTTGCGCGCCTACGCGGAGGTCTACGCACAGGATGACAGCAAGAAGAAGTTCGTCAATGACTTCGTGAATGCGTGGGCAAAAGTGATGAACGCCGACAGGTTTGACCTGAACTGATTCCAGCCTAAAAGGATCAGAGATTAATTGATTGTAAGGCGGCCCGGTTTCGGGCCGCTTTTTTTGTAGGCATGATCAGGGTTTCTTCAGCACCTCGATCCTCACCCTTGTCACTCCTTTGTCGATGTAGTCCAGTTTGACCGCCGCCGCCCGAGACAGGTCTATGATCCTTTCTTTGGCAAAGGGACCCCGGTCGTTGACCTTTACGATCACGGAGCGGTCATTGGATAGATTGGTAACCCGGACCCGTGTGCCGAAGGGCAGAGTGCGGTGGGCGGCGGTCAGCCTGGAAGCCCGGTAGGGCTCTCCGCTCGCCGTTGGCTTGCCTTCAAAGGCATCCCCATAGAAGGAGGCCATTCCCGTCTCGCTTTTCTGTGCCTGGCAGGAAAAGCCTATGGTTAAAAGGGTGATCAGGATAATCAGAATTCTTGTTTTCATGGGTCTGGTTTGAGTTGATCCTTGTCTATTCACTGACGAATCCGGGCCAGCGCTTCATGTATTCGATAAATCGTTCGCTAAGCCCTTCCTTGTTGAGATAGGCCCTGCTTACCGGAAGGGGGGTGGGTGTGAAGCCGGTTTCCTGGCGGACCCGTTCGGGAAAATCGTGGTGCAGGATGGCTGCCCGTCCTATGCTGACAAAATCCACACTTGCCTCCATGATGGCCCTGCAGTCGGCAGCGGTTCGAATGTTTCCGGCAACCGTCAGTCGCATGGTTCCATAGTCCAGAGCCGTGAAATGCTCGAGCAGGGTTCTGCCCTGATGCTCTGGTTCCTCGGGCTCCTTGAAGCAATCCCAGAGGGAGATGTCCAGGAAGTCCGTGTTTCCCTGGTCTCTCAGCCACGCGCACAGGGTTTTGACCTCTTTCAGCCGCATGCCGAATCGCTCGGGAGAGAGCCGGACCCCTAGCAGGAAATGTTCCCCGCAGGCCCGCCGGACACCTTCGGTGATCTCCAGCAGCAGGCGGGAGCGATTTTCCAGGGAACCCCCGTATTCATCCGTTCTCCGGTTGTATTTGGAGCTGAGGAACTGGCAGAGTATGTAGCCATGTGCCCCGTGGATCTCGACCCCGTCATAGCCACTATCTCGGGCCCTTTTGCCCGCTGCGATGAAATCATCCCGCAGCTGCTTCACCTCTTCAAGGGTGAGGGCCCTGCTGCCTGATTTCTCATGGGCCGAGGGACCGACGGGTTTCCCTTCGATCAGTTCGCGGGGAGAGCGTATGCCCGCGTGGTGAAGCTGTACGACAGCCAGGCTTCCGGATGCGCGGATCGCCCCGGCCAATTTTGTGTGTCCCTGTATATGTCTGTCGTTGAAGATTCCCAGCTGACCCGGAAACCCTCTTCCGTTGGCCTGAACATGGCTGGCACAGGTCATGGTCAGCCCGAAGCCGCCCTTCGCCCTCATGGTCAGCCAGTGGAACTCTTCCTCCGAAAGGGTGCCGTCCTCATGGCTTTGGGTGTTGGTCATGGGGGCCAGCATGAATCGATTCTTCATCACGTGGCCGGAGCGAAAGCTCAGGGGCTCAAAAAGGTCACTCATGGTTCTCGGTTTCGTTCAAGATACGCAAATTCAGGCTAAGGATCTACGGCTGTTCCAGAAAATGGAGCAGGGGAGCCAGGCTTTCCCCGGGGCTCTCTTCCATGGGCACGTGCCCCGTTCCCGGCAGGATCACCAGGGTGTCATTCGGCAGGTCCTCATGAAATAGCCGGGCGGTTTCGACCGGGATCAGCAGGTCCTCCGCGCCCCATAGCACCAGGGTGGGCTGCCGGATGTCCTTGATCAGCCGGGTGGGCTCGGGGTCGCGGAAAGTCCTGATCCGGTCCACCAGGGCCTGCCGATTGCCTTCCCTCAGGCTCAGCTCATAATAGCGATCGACCAGGGCGTCATCTACCTTTGACTTGTCCGCGTAGACATTCTCTACGCTGGACCTCACCAGGCTTCTGGGGGTGACGTAGGTCAGGATCCTGTTCAAAAGGGGAATGCCTGCGATCTTGAAGGCGATGGGCTCGCTTTTGATGTTCCTGGGATATCCGGCAGCGTCGATCAAAATGAGCTTCTCAACCCGGTTCGGGTGCGCGGCCGCAAAGCGCCAGGCGATCTGCCCGCCCAGGGAATTGCCCCCGAGCATGCAGGTCCGGATCTTCATGTGCGTCAAGAACTCCTCGAGGAATTCCACATAGTGATCCGTGGAATAGTTGCGATCCGGAAAGGGGCCGGTCAGGCCGAATCCCGGAAGGTCCATTCTGACGACCCTACGGTCCTTTTTCAAAGACTCGACCCAGGGATCAAAGGTGTGCAGGCTCGACCCCGTTCCGTGCAGCAGGACCAGGGGGATCGAATCGGCCGGGTTTCCCTCGTCCCTGAAATGCACAGGCATTCCGCCAACCCGGGCAAAGGAGGAAGGCGCAGTTGCATATTTATCTGTCAGTTCCTGCGCGGGGATGTCCCTATGCCCGAAGAACAAGGCTGCGGCAAACAAGGCCAGGCCAATTGCCAGGAGCAGGGAGAGTAGGATCTTTGCGATTCTCTTCTTCATTGTACATTGCCTTGTTTCATCAGTACTGAACTCCCAGGTCCGCAGGGAACTGCGCAGGGATGCTTCCTTTGTCTTCACCGAGGTTCTGCCTGAGGTCGATTTCTATCCCCCGGGAGATGGTCGAAATCGGGACGTCATTGGAGGTTCCTTCAAAGGGATTCTCACCGGTTCTTCCGATTCTCTCCATCGTATGGAACATCCATGCCACAGCCAGGTAGATGGGAACGGACAACCAGATGAATAGATCCCCCAGCACGGGGTGATCCCCTGAGATATCAAGGCCTATGTCCATGAATTGTGGGATCAGGGCCATGGGCAGCAACAAGATGAGCAACCACATGAAATAGTGGTTGAGCGTGGCATATTGTCTGGGATAGGGAAAATTCTTTATTCGCTCGGTTTGGCCCTGAAGTGTAAAGAGGTCCTGTATGATCCCTTCCAACTCGAGAAAGGAGAACTCCCATATGAGTCCTCTTTCCTTAAGCCTCCTCAGGTGGTGGGACTGCAGGTAAAGCAGGGCCGTTTGACGGTTGTCTTTGCTCATCACGGATTCAAGCTCCTCCCTGGACAGGTAAGGCTTCAGATCCTCATCTAACGCAGACAGTTGTTCAGGAGGCCGAATACCCCATTCCCGGTTGGTCCTTGTCCTGCTGGTGGTCTCCCAATTCCTTTGATCCCGCATGGCGTGCCTCAAGGCCGTCATCCATGCAATATGGCGGTAGGTGAGGGTTTTCACCTCATTCTTGATCTCTTCCCCGCTGATTTTCTCTTTGCTGTATTCGGAGGTGCACATGTCCTGAACCCAGGCTCCGAAGGTCCTGGAGCTGTTCACGATCCCTCCCCAGATCTTCCTGGCTTCCCAGATCCTCCCGTAGACAGCATTGTTCTGGAACCCTATGATAAAGGCAACCGCCGTTCCGATCATGGCGATGGGCGTCCAGGGAATGCGGAGCCACCCCAGATCGAGGAAATAATAGCATGAAACCCAGGCGATAATGAGGGCTGCGAACCCCATGGTCTCAAATCGAGTCCATCTCGCCATATCGAATAACCGGTAAACTCTGCCCGTGTACATAGTTGCTCTTCAGATTTGAGGAAGAATAAAATTACTAAAAATTGGGATCATCTATGCTGCCAGGAACCCTTCCGGCCTCGTCTTCGTATTGCTCCCTGTCGATCTTGTAATACAGTGAATTGTCTATTCCCATGCAGGTATCCTCCTTCCAATACACCATCCCCAGCTTTTCCAGGACCCTCAGGGAGGCAGCGTTCTCCCGGGCTGCCCGCCCGATGATTTGCTCCAGGCCCAGAACCTCAAATCCATAGTCGAGTGTGGCCTTGGCCGCTTCGGTGGCATATCCTTTTCCCCATTGGTCGCGAAAGAAACGGAAACCGATGTCCACCAGGTCCTTTTCGTTGCGTTTGAGGCCGCACCAGCCGATAAGCTGCCCGGAAGCCTTCGAGATCACCGCCCATCGCCCGAAGCCCTGTTTTTTATAGGCATCATAATCCTGTACGAAAGTCTCGGCCTCGGCGATCGAAGAGAAGGGCTTGTCTCCCGTGTATCTCATCACCTCCGGGTCGGAATTCAGTTCGTAAAGCGCCCGTGCGTCCGACACATCGAACTCACGCAACAGCAGGCGGGGTGTTTCAAACAGGGTCTTCATGAGTCTTAGGTATAGACGAGATTGGTCACTTCCAGATTCAACCAGGTCCAATCCTGGTCTCTTGTCTTCCACCTGACCTCGCATCCGGAAGGTATTTGGATTCCATCCATGAGCTTTGTCCGAAGGCATGACACGATCCACTCACTGGGCTCTTCATCGCTTACGTCTTTATAACGCAGGGCCTTGAAGGAACCGAAATTCCCGTTCTCATCGAAGAAAAAGGTCCCGGATCCCCGGGTCTTGCCCCAGGTCATGGTCGCCTCAGCCGTGCGCGGGTCGATTTCCCTCCACTTGATGTAGGGACTTGCGGCGGCTTGTGGAAACCAGACCATTTCTGCCAAAAAACGCTGCAGGGAGGCCTGATCGGTTCTTTCGTCGTCTTTGGCATTCGCGACCGGGATCAACCCCAGCAGCAGTATCTTCATCTTTCCGCGCCCGTCGGCAAACTCATCCCGGCCCAGCGCTTTGATTCCGAATCCCATATCGACCGAAACCGACCAGTTGAAAGCGGGAGGGTTGAGGGTGAATACCTGGTCGGCGCTTGCCTGGAACCACCGGGTCTGATCTGGCTTGAGTCTCATCTGGGCTTGCTGCTCGAGGCAGATGCTTCGGGGAATCTCCCTGCCCAAGGCACCGCTCGCGCGAAGCCATTTCCTGACGGGCATCGGAAGGTCCTGGACCATGGTCTCGGTAAGCACCTTACCGATTGGGGGCAAAGCCCCGGAAAGCAGGGCCTGCCTCTCCTTTTCAACTTTCTTTCGGAATCGTGCGGCAGCAATCAAAGACAGCGCGATCAGGAAGATGGCGAAGACAAGGAGCAGGATGAATAGCCACAGTATCATTGCCTCATTTCGAATCAACGGGTCTTGTTACCGGCTTTCACCCGTTCGATCTGATCGGCTCGCAGCGTCGGGTAGGTGATCCCCAGTTGCTCCAGGTAACTGTCGTATTTTGTTTCATCGTAATAGAACTGCTGCAGCTCCGGTCTGTACTGCTTCATGATGTCTTCGTTGAGGTAGGTCGGAGGCTGGTCCGACTCGCTGATCATGGGAAGGTACTTCTGCTTTGAAGACTGCTCATCCCTGAAATAGTCCCAGGCCTGCTCCACCAGCTCGGGTCGAAGGAGCAGGTCGAGCAAGGTCATGGCCTCGACCTTGGCCCCTGCCACAATGCCTTTGTGTGCGATCGGGGTCGCCATGGCAATGGCATTTGACCAATGGTGTCCCTGCAACCCGGGGATGTTGGACGGGAATCTCAGGGTTACCGTGGGAACCTTCCAGCTGATGTCGCCGATGTCATCCGAGCCCCCGCTTACGGGTTCCTTCAGAGGCAATCCCAGGGTGTCCAGCTCGGTCTTCAGCCCCGTGGAATCCTTCGGTGATCTCATCTCTGCCTGCACGGCCCGGGCCAGCAGCTGGTCCTCCTCGCTCCACTTGGGGAGCCCGACCGTCTTGATGTTCTCGTACATGGTCTCCGCAATGACCTTGTTGAAGTGGCGGGGCCAGGCGGTGCCCAGGATCCGCCGGGTCATTTTGGTGCGGGTCATCAGGGCGGCTCCTTCCGCGATCTCGTTCCCGCGCTCGTAGGCTTCCATGATCTTGGGGTAGGTGATCTCCCTGAAATAGTACCAGATCGAGGCCTTAGAGGGGACCACGTTGGGCTGGTCCCCCCCGTAGTTTATTATGGAATGGGACCTTCCCAGGGGATGCATGTGCTCCCGGGCATACTGCCAGCCTATGTTCATCAGCTCCACGGCATCTGCCGCGCTTCGACCCCTCCAGGGTGCTCCGGCAGAGTGGGCGGACTCCCCTTCAAAGGTGTACTCCACCGAGATCAGCCCGGTCCCCCGGGCCTGCCCGTAGGATACGCTCATGTTGCTAGAAACGTGGGTGAAGAGGCAGAGGTCCACGTCGTCGAAATACCCGTCCCTGGTGTACCAGGCCTTGGCCGCAACCAGCTCTTCCGCCACTCCCGGCCAAAGGATAAGGGTTCCCGGGATCTTTTCCCGTTCCATGATCTCCTTGACCGCCAGAACCGATAGTACATTCAAAGGCACCCCGGAATTATGGCCTTCCCCATGGCCGGGCGCTCCTTCAACGATGGGGTCATGGTAGGCAACCCCGGGTTTCTGCGAGGCCTTGGGGATGCAGTCCAGGTCGCTTCCGATGGCGATCACGGGCTTTCCGGAACCCCAGGTGGCCCACCAGGCAGTCGGAATCCCCGAGATCCCGTATTCGACTTTAAAACCGTTCTCCTTCAGGATGCCGGTGATGTACTTTGAGGTCTCGACCTCCTGGAAGCCCAGCTCGGCGAAGCTGAAGACCTTGTCCACCATGACCTGGGCCATTTTGGCGTTGCCGTCTATCTTTTGCCGGACCTCTTCTTTCAAAAGGTCAAGTTTTTCCTGGGATCGCGTGCCAAAGGCAAACAGCAGGCAAAGGCCGAGTAGGAGAAATCTTCTTATCATGACTCAGGTTTTGGTTCAAAGCCTAAGATAAGAATTTAGCGGATTATTTGTCGAGGTCTATGAAATATCCGATGCTCACGTGGAAAAATCCCGTCGGATCCAGGCTGGGCTCCGTTTCCACCGGGTTGGGAAGGTTGATGTTGTAGCCGGTCTCGAAGTCCCAGGAGCGGGTGGAGAGGGTGATCGGAAGATTGATCTGGGTGTTGAGAAGTGCGAAGACGTCATTGTAGAAGACGTCCTCCCCCTGTCCGGGATCGGGATTGATCTGCTCCAGTTCCAGGGTCTGCTGGGCCAGGACGAAATTGACCTGGGGCCTGAACTTGAGCACGAAATTCTTCTCCCTGAGAAGCGTGACCCGGGCATAGGTTCTTGAGATCAGCTGAAAGGACTGGTCACTGCCGAACAAAAAGGAGCCTGAAAGCTTGGTGCCCAGGGTCCTGTTCTTGTTGCGCAGGCCCAGGCCGGCGCTCAGGGTGTTGGTGAAGACGTCCCAGCCATCCGAATAGAAATAGCGGGTGTAGCCGAAATCATAGCTGAAGAGCTGTTTCTTGCCGATCGTATTGTAGTACCCTACATAGACGTTTGTGAAATCCCAATGGGGCTCGTAGACCTCGTAGTAGATCCCCGAGAGGCTGGCGTTGAAGCCCGATGAATGGTAGTAGGAGACCTGGGGGACGAGGTTGAACTGGTCGACCCCGGAGTCCCGGCCCGTGAAGAAGGTGTTGCTCTCGAAGGAGAGGTTGGTGTATATGAAATTGTGCGTGATGAAGGAATCGAGGATCTCGTCGATGAACTGTTGCTCGTTGAAGAAGAGCTCGTCGAGCAGCATGTCGAACTCATCGCCCTTGTCAGGGACCTGTGCCGACAAGGCAAAGGAGGTTGCCACTGTGATCAGCAGCAACCATCCTCTCATGGCCAGTTCGTTCATTATGCGGCCCTTGTTCCTCATCGTTCAGGGGGAAAGTTCAGTTTTCAATTCAGTTTCCGTTTCCATGTCTTCCGTTCCCGTTGCCGGGCCCTCCGCGATCCGGTCGTTCACCGCCGCCACCGAATCCTTTCCTGTTTCTCATCTCGCCCTGGTCGCGGCCTTCCCGGGTCTCCCTGACGCGTTCTTTCAGCATTTGCCTCTGTTCCTGGGTCAGGGATCTCCTGAACTGCTCTCTGACCTGGCGAAGCTGACCTTCCTGGTTCTGCACCATTTGCATTTGCTCCTCGGTGAAGGATTCCCTCAGCCGGTTTCGGATCTGTTCCCTGGTCTGGGTCTTGTCCTGCAGGATGGCGAGCTGGTCTTCGCTAAGAGAGGCCCTGAGCTGCTGGCGGTTTCTGAGCATCAGCTGCCGCTGGGTCTGCAGCATTTCCTGTTGTTGCTGAGACAGCTGGTTCATGATGGGTTCCAGTTCCGTCTCCTGGGCCTGCAGCAGGCTTCCTGCGGTGAGGAACAGTGCCAGGCTCAGCAGTGCCCCGATCGTTCTCGCTTTTATTGTTTTCATGACTGGGTGTTTTAGGTTTTTAAAATCTGTTTTATTTCTTAGAACCTTTAAACATGGATTAGTTTGTTTTTACAGGACGATCTCCTTGATCAGGCTCTCCTCGAGGTAAGTATCTGCCGAGGAATCCTCTTCGATGAGTGAATTGAGAAAGATGTTCTCCAACTCCTGCTCCGACAGCTCGGCCTTCACCACGATCTCATTGATCACCACCTCGTCCATGAAGGATCCGATCTCGTCTTCTTCGATGAGCAGGGAGGTCAGCAAGACATCCGGGCTTTCTTCCAGGACATAGACGGAACGGGCGACGGGTGCCTCAATCGACTTCTCCCCGTTGGTCCTGCCTTCCCTGGAGAACCATATGGACAATGACACCAGCAGGAGGAGGGATGCCGCCAACGGATAGGCCCAGTTCTTTCTCAACCCGAAAATCATTCCCTCATTCTTTCTTTGATGAGTTTGTGTGCTCAATTGATCGAGTATGCTCTGCCTGGAGCTGGAAAAATACCCTTCCGGGACGCCCATGCCCAGTTGCTCCTTGTGCTTTTTGCCAAGACTTTTGTTTTCTTTTTCTCTGTTTGTCTCTGATCTTTTCATGATGCTGTTTTGAACTGTGCTTTGAATCAGTTTATAAGGTTTTGGAATAGGAACTCATACCAGTTGCGAGACCATTTTCTCCTCGATTGTCTTTACCGCGCTGTAATAGGAAGATTTCAGGGTGTTTTCATTGACATCAAGCAATTCCCCGATCTGCCTGAAGCTCAGGTCGTCGAAATACTTCATCTGGAAAATTCGCTGTTGCTTTCGCGGCAGCTCGGAGATCACCCGGTGAAGCTTCTCTTTGATCTCATCCCCGTCGAAATGGGCATCCTCGGCAATGGCCTGCATGTATTCCGCGGGATCCAGTCCCGATCCGTCGTTGCGTTTGCTCTGTTCGAGAAAGCGGATCGACTCGTTGTAGGCGATCCGGTACATCCAGGTGTGCAGGCTGCTTTTTTCCCTGAAGCCTTCGATTCCCGAGAAGATTCGCAGGAAAGTGTTCTGAAGCACGTCATCGGCGTCTTCGTGCCGGACCACTATCTTGCGGATCAGCCAGTAGAGTCGCTCCTGGTACAGGTCCAGCAGCTCCCGGAAGGCTTCTTCTTTGTGCCTGGGGTTCTTTAGTCTTCCAACAAGGTCCGCTTCTGATTTCAAGACTTCCCTTTTTTTATCAGTTAGACCCGGCTTATGGGCAAAAGTTTAGCGTGGGACGAAAAAAAATGCGGTTAGTTTTGACCTCGATGTCGCTATTGATCCGACCAGACGGCAAGCTCGTTCCCTGAAGGATCCTTGAAGTGAAATCTTTGTCCCCCGGGGAAGGAGAAAATGTCTTTGGTGATGCTTCCCCCCGAGGCCTCGACCCTGCTTTTGCTCCCTTCCAGATCGGCACGGTATAGGACGATCAGTACCCCGTTGCAGATCTCTGTCTCTGTTTTCCTGAAACCGCCTGCCAGTCTGCCGTCCTCAAAGGAAGTGTACTCCGGGCCGTAATCCGTGAAGGTCCATTCGAAGCAGGTGCTGTAGAATTCCTTAATCTTTTCCAGGTCCCTGGCCTGGAATTCGATATAGTCGATGCAATTGTCCTGGGGTTTCATATTCTATGACTTTGAACGGGTTGGTGCCGCATTATCATTATACTTTCTTCACAAACTCGGATTTCAAGCCCATCGATCCGAAGCCGGGAATCTTGCAGTCAATGTTGTGATCACCCTCTGCAAGTCGGATGTTCTTCACTTTTGTTCCCGCCTTGATGGGCTTGGGTGCTCCCTTGACGGGCAGGTCCTTGATCACGATGACGCTGTCACCATCAGCAAGAAGGTTCCCGTTCGAATCCTTTACCTGGAGTTGGTTTTCTACTTCTGCCTTCGCTTTCTGTTCCAGAGGATTCCATTCATGGCCACACTCAGGGCAGGCGTACAGTTCCTGTCCCATGGAGTATCCGTAGGGAGAGTGGCAGTGCGGGCAAGGTTTCATTTCGTCTGTCATGTCACTTGTTTCAGGTTCCGGCCCAGGGGCTTCCGAAGATTCCCACGGCAAGCTCCAGCCAGGTCAGTAGCAAAAGGAGCAGGACCCCGAGCACCGCCAGGACCCGCAAAACTCCCTTTTTCGTTTTTCTCAGGACCATTTCGATCAGCAGCCCGGTCCCGAAAAGGAGAATCCCGGCAACGACGAAATCCAGGGCCGACCATTGCACTTCGGAGGTGAACTGCATGGCGACAAGGGGCAGAAGCAAGACCATTGAAGCAGCCAGCATTATGATTGAAAGTCTTTGGTTTTGTGCGGTCATGTCGTGTCAAGTAAAATGGTTGAACCTGGGCGGCTGCTCAACCCGGATGAAGCAAGATAGCGATTTTGGACAAAAAAACATCATTCCCCTGGCCTCGGTATTTGCCCGGTTTCACCTTCTCTGTGTTTCAGCCTGTAAAGCAGGAGCTCTTCCTCATCCCCGGGGATCGAGATCGGGCCCGTTAGACGCATTCCCAGTTTTTCCAACAGGTGCCTCGAAGCGTGATTCTCTTCGGTGGTTATGGCGAAGAGCTCTTTGATCCCGAATTCCCCGAATGCCGCACGGGTCACTTCCCTGGCCGCTTCGAGGGCGTATCCCTTTCCTTCAAAAGCGGGCAGAAAGGCGTAGCCCAGGTCTATTCCTTCCAGGCTTTCCCGGTCGTAGAGTCCGCAGGTCCCCATCTTCATTCCATCCGACTTCCTAAGGACGGTGTAGTTGGAATACCCGAGCCTTTCGAGCTGGGGCAGCATCCGTTCCCGGATATATTCCCTGGCGTCTTCAACGGTATCGACATTTCGATCCCCTATGTATCTCAACCATTTGGGACTGTTCAACAGCTCGAGTATGAAGGCGGCATCGTCCTCGGTTGTGGGCCTGAGAAGCAGCCTGTCCGTCTCAAAGGTTTTGCCTGAGAGGTCAAAGAGGGTGTAGTTCCGTTCCCATTCCATGTATTGCCCGGGTTCCAGGTCTATTTTCAAAAAGAGCTCCGGGCTGATGACGTGTCCCCAGCCCCACAGGTTGATCTTGTCGGTCTGAAAATTTCCTGATTCCCGGATTCCCAGCCCCACGCTCGAATTGATCAGCTCCCACTCTGCCCGGACCCTTTTACCTCCAGACAGGTTGCTGAAGAAGAACTGCTCGGTGGGTTCGCCATTGAGGCCGACCTCGCGAAGGCCGAGGTCTATCTTCTGACCGGGGTTGACGGTTTCTCCAAACCGCTCAGGCCTCAGGTCAAAGGGGAAACGGAGCCTGTAGTCAGTTCCCATGGGGTCGCCCTTGATCGCTATGAAATTGTGAACGTACTCGTCGGTCCGGATCGCTTTGTTCCCCGTGTTCTCCAGCCTGTATCGGATCGTGAAACCCTTGTCCCGGATCGCGATCTCCTTGCGGAGCGAATAGCAATAGCCCCGGACGGATTCCGGGTTGCAGGTCATGATCATCTTGTCTGGCCCGGTCCTGCAGTCGAAGCGGGCGGGAAGGATCTCATAGGCCTTGTGAAACTGGTAAGGCCCTTCCGTCTTTTTCAGCAGGCCCACGCCGATCTTGTGGAACCAGCCGCCGATTTCGGCATCCTCAAAACCGAGGGCCGAGTCGATGCCGAACTCATTGCAGAAGCCCCGGCCGTAAAGATTGACGTTGCCGCCATCTGGTCGTTCCGTTGCCGAAAAAGGTATGCCCCGGAACTTCACCTCGCTGATCAGGCCCGTCCAGTCGAACCGTGAGAAATTGTAATTGTCGCCCGGGAGATCGACCCGGACCTCCAGCTCTTTGCTTCTCAAGATATGTGACCTGCCTGTGCTCATTCTCAATTGACTCACCAGGGGAGTTTCAGGTCCCGCACCTCATTTCTGTAAAAATCTTCCAGCCCTTTGACCAGCTCTGCCGAAAGGGGATGCTCTGTGCTTTCCACATTGCTCCGGAGTTGTTGCAAGGTCGAGTTGCCGGGGATCACCGTCGACACAGCTTCATAGGCCAGGCAGAAGGAGATCGCGGTTTGCGCCAGGGCACGGTCCTTGCCTGATATCTCCCTGACCCTTTCCACCAAAGCCGCGCGAGTCTCTATGTCGCTGTCGGACCATCGACTGCGGATGTCGGTGAAGCTGCTTTTCGCGTTGTAGTTGCCCGACAGCCACCCCGAATCCAAGGGGATCTTGGCAATGATGGCCACGCCCTTCTCCTGAGCCCTGTCAAAGGCCCTGGCAACGTCCTGGTGGAGGATGTTGAAGAAGGCCTCGATCACCTCGCTGCCTGTGGTCTCCATGAGCAGCTTCATCTCGGGGTAGGTGTCCAGGGAGGCGCCGTAGGCTTTGATCTTTCCTTCGGCCTTCAGTTGCTCCAGGATCTCATAGTGATCGTTCTTGTTCCCGTCAAGGGTCTCGAAGGGAGGATTGTGTATGATCAGCGAATCGACGTAGTCCACCTTGAGCCGTTTCAGGCTGCCTTCCAGGGAGGCCCGGATGGACTCGGAGCGATAGTCGTTGGTCCCCTTTACGGTATGACCGAACTTGGTGTTGATCACGATCCTGTCGCGGTCCACTCCCTGCAGGGCTTTGCCCAGCCTGGATTCACTGGTGCCAAGACCGTAGTTCGGGGCCGTGTCAAAGAAATTGATCCCCAGGTCCAGGGCTTCGCCAACCATCTCGATGGCCTCCTCTTCCGACATGCCCCTCCAGCCCGTGTTCTCACCAAGCTGCCAGGCGCCCAGGCCTATTTCAGATACCCGTGGTGTGCTGGGAGTGTATTTGTTGTATCTCATGATTCATTCGATTCTGGTGAAACTTCGGCCAGTCCTCCGGTCAGCCTTTTGATGACGGGTTCCACGGTCAGTCCCTGGACCACGATGGAGGCCACCACCACCACGTAGGTGATCACCAGGAACAGCTCTCGGTGCATGTCCTGGGTCAGGCTCAGGGCCAGCGCGATCGAGATGCCTCCCCGCAGCCCTCCCCAGGTCATGATCAGGTTGGTCCTGGGCACGAAATCGAGTCGCCTGGCAAAGAACTTGATGGGAAGCCACAGCGAAAGGTACCGGCAGAGCAGGAGCAGGGGGATGGCCAGCAGTCCGGCGTAGAGATAGTTCTTCTCGAGTGTGAGCACCAACATCTCCATGCCGATCATCACGAAGAGCAAGGTGTTCAAAAGCACGTCCATGAGCTCCCAGAACTTGTCCACGTAGGTTTCGGTGACCTCCGACATGGCGCTGTCTCTAACGGTATCGTTCCCGACGATCAGACCTGCCGTGACCATGGCCAGGGGAGCAGACAAATGAAGCCTGTTCGCCACCAGTGTCCCTCCCATGACGGCAGCCAGGGTGAGTATGACCTCTATCTCGTAGTTGTCTATGGATTTCATGAGTTGAAAGGTTACCCATCCCAGGAGCAGGCCCAGGGCGACACCCCCGATGACCTCCTTCCCGAAAAGCGTGGCAATGTCTGAAAAGTCAACCGGGGCATTGGGATCCCTGGCAATGGCAAAGATGGTCAGAAACACAACCACGCCGACGCCATCGTTGAACAGGGACTCCCCGACGATCTTGGTCTCCAGCTTTTTTGGGGCTCCGGCCTTTTTGAGGATTCCGAGCACCGCGATGGGGTCGGTGGGAGAGATCAGGGCACCGAACAGGAGGCAGTTCACAAAGGAGACCTCGAACCCGATCCAGTGGAGCAGGTAGTACATGCCTGTGCCCACCAGGAAGGTGGATACCAGCACCCCGAAGGTGGCAAAGGCCAGAATGGGCCCGCGCTGCACCCTCAGTTGGCTGAAGTTGGTGTGCAGGGCTCCCGCGAAAAGCAGAAAGCTCAGCATGATGTCGAGGAGCACCGTCTCGAAGTCGATCCCGGTGATCAGGGCCTTCTCCCTCAGCAGGAGGGTGTCGTCGAACTGGCCGATTATGAGAACGACGACCGTAAAGACGATGGTGATTATCATCAGGCCTATGGTGATGGGCAGCTTAAGGAAGCGAACGTTGATGTATCCGAAGGCTGCGGAAAGCACCACGAGTATGGAGGCTATGGTGTAGTAATCCATGGAAGAACCAATTTTTGAAGCGTTAAATTACGAATTTTCACTGGTAGCCAATGGCCACGGCAATAATGACAGTAATTCCCGCAATGACCATGATCAGGAGCGTCGCCATGGCGATGAACCTGAGCCACTTGTCATAGGGGATGCCACTAATGGCAAGCACCGCCATCAGAGCGCCATTGGTGGGAACGATCATGTCCATCATGACCGCTCCGTACTGATAGGCGAGCACGCAGACCTGCCTGGAGAGACCGATCAGGTCTGACAGGGGGACCAGCACGGGCATGGTCAGGACCACCTGGCCCGAATAGCTCGGGATCGGAAAATGCAATACCGAATGGGCGATCATCATCAAAACCCCCGAGGCTGCCGGTGGAAGGTTCTCCAAGGGGCCGAACAGCCCGTGAACGATCGTGTCGATGATCCTGCCCTCCGTCAGGATCAGAGAGATGCTGTTGGCCAGTCCGACGATCATGGCCGCAAAGATCATCTCCTTGAATCCGTCTATATAATGTTCCGTGGTCTTGTTGATCCCCAGACCGCCGATCCAGCCGGCTATGATCCCCAGCCCGAAAAACGAGGCCGATATCTCATTGAACCCCCAATCAAGTTGGAGCAGCCCGTAGGTCACGACAAGGAAGGTGGAGACGAGCAGGACGACAATGATCTTGCTCCTGCCGTTCAGCATTTCCATGGCTTCGGCCTCAACGACCCTTTCGATCTTGTTTCGGTTCGCATAGCGTATGATGAATGCGATCCAGGCAATTGCCGCGATCAGCAGGGCGATGACCCGCAGGGAGGAACCGGAAAGGAGCTGCAGGTCCGCCTCCTTCTGGGCAATGATGACCGCAAAGGGATTGAAGGGGCTGAAGGCGCTGCCGACCACCGTGGATCCATAGCTGATATAGACGACGGTCAGGGCGTTGTATCCCAGGTTCCTTCCGAACAGGAGCAGAACCGGGGTCATGGCGATCACCTCCTCCTGCATCCCGATCATGACGCCTCCCGACATGAAGAGGAGTGATATGAACACCAGGCCCAGGATTTCGCGACCGTCCAATAGGCTCACCAGCTGATTGAGCCCCTGGGTAAGCGCCCCGGTCTTTTCGATCACGTAGAAGCATCCTCCCAGCAGAAGGATCAGGATAATGGTTTCTCCCTGTCCGATGATGCCCCTGGGTATGGCAACCAGCATGTCAAAGAGGGAGAGATGATCAACGTCCAACTGACTGTAGGAGCCGGGGACTACACTTGTTTTCCCGGTTTCCTGCTCGACCAGTCTTTCGTAGGATCCCTGGGGCACGACATAGGTGAGGATCCATCCAAAGACTATGGTGGCAATGATGATCACAAAGGCATTGGGAAATCTTTTCATGGAGGGAGGTTTGGCTAGTGACTACAATATGGCGGTTATAGGTATTTGTCCAGGGGCTCAGGGCCTTCGAGCACCGACTTCACAATTCGCGCCTCTCCGCTCTCATCGGTATGCTCATGCCATTTGACCAGGGAGATCTTGAAATCCCGGATCTCGATGCCGATGATCGACTCGGGATGCACGCAGCTTCCGTCATTGAACAGGGGAATGTCCCCGGGGCTTGGGAAACGGGGCCGGTGGGTATGGCCGCAAATGACCATCTGCTGGTTGTTGTTGACGATCCACTGGTTCAGTTTGCGCTCGACCTTGATCAGTCCCTTGTAATTCTTGGCAGGACTCGTGGGGTCGCTGATGCCGAACCACCTTTGGAGGTACTTCCAGAAATAGCGGACAAAGAAGCGGTTGAACTTCCAGTGCTTGTAGTTCATGTAATCGGCCTGGTGGCCGTGGATGGCAAATATCGACCTGCTCTCATTCTCGAACTCCAGCAGCAGGCTCTCGTGGTACTTCAGGTCGAAATAGGTGGCCTTGTCGGATATGTTCTTGGGTATGAAGAAGGTGCGCAGGACCTTTTCGAGCACGATGGGGTCGCGGAATTCCATGTCGTGATTCCCCCAGACAAGGTAGAGCCGGTTCTCGTCCTTGAACCTCTTCATGAGCTCGAAAGTGGACCTGTAGCTTTCGTAGATGGGTTTGAACGAGGTGTTCTCCCAGAGCTCGATCCCGTCTCCCAGCTCTATATAGGTGAAGTCCTCCTCAAAATATTCGTTCAGGGCATGCTCGTAGATCTTCATGTTGAAGCGAAAATCATCGGCATAGCTGTTGTCTCCCTTGTGAAGGTCACTGAAGAAGATGAGCTTCGCATCCCTTGGGAGCTTTACTTTCTTCGCTTGCTCAAAGGCCTTGTTTAGAATGGAATTGACCATGCGTTTTACAGGCTCCCCGGGCCCGGGTTATTTCCTGAAGACGGTCACTCCCTCCTTGATGGTTTCCAGCACTTCTATGTCCTTTATCTGGTCCGGTTCCACCTTGAGCGGATTCCTGTCCAGGATCACGAGGTCCGAGAGCTTGCCTGCCTCCAGGGTTCCTTTGGTGGATTCCTCATAGTGCTGGTAGGCGCTCCATTCGGTTATGGCCTTCAGGGCCTCGTAGGGAGTTAGTCGCTCTCCTTCGCCGATGATCACTCCTGAGCGCGAGGTCCTGTTCACCGCGGTCCAAAGTACCCGCATCAGGTTGGGCAGCGCCACCGGGGCATCGGTGTGGATGGTGATCTTTACGCCCTTGTTCAGGGCCGTCCTCACAGGGCTGATCCTGTTGCCGAGGGAATCGCCGATGATCTCCTTGTGCCAGTCACCCCAGTAGAAGGTGTGCATGGGGAAGAGCGAGGCGATCATCTCCATGTCTTTGGCCGCGTCGAGCTGGTCGTCCCGGATGTACTGTCCGTGAATGATCACATCGCGCCGGCCTTCATTGCCGTATTTCTCCTTGAGGGGTTTCAAAGTCCTGATCAGCTGGTCCACTGCCGCGTCTCCGTTGGTGTGGCTCAGGATCTGCCATTTGTTGACAAAGGCCTTCTCATAGATCGCCGACAGGGTGTCATCCTCGGGTATGGCCGGGTATCCTTTGTAATCTGCAGGCATGCCGTCCGGGGGAAGCAGGTAGGGTATGGTCCTCCAGGCCGTTCTTCCCTGCGGTGAGCCGTCCAGGGTGACCTTCATTCCACCGATGCGATAGTTGTCGGTGTAAGACCTGCTGTTCCACTTGCTGTCCATGTACTTGTCCACGAAGAGGTAGTCGATGTAGCTCACGACGTCGATCTTCAGTTTGCCCGCTTCGGCCATGGCAGCCATCATCTCATGGTTCTGCATGGTTCGTCCTTCCTGGGCGGTGGTATAGCCGTAGCTCAGGGCCATGTCCTGACCCGCTTCAAAGAACTTGAGCGCCCCTTCCTCTGTTTTCGGGGCCATGGCCTGCATCATGTTCGGGATCGCGGCCAGCTCTTCCAGAACGCCATTGGGTTCCTGGCTCCCTTTCTCCCGCCGGATGATGCCCCCCACGGGATCCTGGGTTTGAGCGTCAATCCCCAGTAGCTCCAGGCCTTTGGTGTTGACAACGCAGAAGTGACCAGAGATGTGCATGATCATGATGGGAAACTCGGTACTCACCTTGTCCAGGTCGTGCCGGGTCGGGAAACGTCTTTCTTCTAGCACCGAATCGTCAAAGCCTGTCCCAAAGATCCACCCGGTAAATTCCCTGTTTTCGGGGGTGTTCCATTCCCTGAGCACCTCTATGAGGGTATCGATGTTGTCCACATTGGCGTCCGGGGAGGCCAGAAGCTGTGCCCCGACGGCCTGCACTCCGTAATTCGCAAAATGGCAATGACCGTCAATCAAACCAGGGATCAGGGTCTTGCCCTGAAGATCGATCTCATTTGCAGCCTTGTTGCCCATCTTTCTTGCTTCTGCAAGGCTTCCCACGTAAGCGATCTTGTCATCTTCCACCAGGATGGCTTCCGCATAGGTCGGGGTCTCCCCGGCCATGGTCAGGATGTCGCCCCCGAAATAGAGGGTCTGGTTCACGGATTCGCTTGCTTCTTTTTTGCTTTCAGAGCATGCCGTGAGCAGGAGGATTGCCAGACATGCGAACATAAGTTTCTTGAGGATCATAGGTTATTGGTTTTATGGTTTGGAATAATCCGGATTCAACGATCCTAAAAATAAGAATAAATTGTGGTATCCGGTCAAATCTTTTCAGACATGCCTCATCCTGGTTTATCTGTCTCCGCCAGATCCTTTATGTAGCCGTCGAAGTCAAAGGGGTTCATGGGGATGATCGCACCTGGTTTGTACCGGGTGTTGAGGGTCATCGGGGAGGGATGACCGGGATGCCCGGTGCGGTTCACACGGAACGAATGGTAATTGAACGGGTACGCTTTCAGCCGCTGATGAATCTGAAAGACGGCCTCCCTGAGGTAGGCGCGACGTTCTACGTCGTTTCCCCAGCCCAGAAGGACTTCCTCTATGCCGAACTCAGGAGAAGAGGCGCAGGCCTCGATCTGTTCCAGGTTCTCCCGGAACAGCAGGTCATCCGACCCCTGGCTCAGATTCCCCGCCTTCGGATTGCGGGCAGGATAGAGGTTGACCAAAAGCCAGCCGTCATAGCCGTTGTCCTTTGCGATGCGCATGAAGTTGCGCGAGGTCCCGTCCAGACGGTTGGCGTCTGCGGTATTTGGGTTCAGGCCGATGCAGAGCAGGTTTCTCTTGCCTGGGATGCCGATGACGAACCTCTTTTGAGGATCCCCTTTGGGGACACAATAGATCTCTCCTGCAGGACGTCTCGATTCATTCATCTGCTGGTTCAGCTGTTTTGCGTTGCTGGTCAAGCGCTTTCTTCTTTTCTCTCGCCTGCTCGAGGAGGCCATCAAGTTTCGTCCTGTCCAGAAAGTTGCCATTGTTGACTACTGCGAATATGTCCTGGGTTGACCTGATGTCGTCCAGGGGGTTGCTGTTCAGAATGACCAGATCAGCTTGTTTTCCGGCCTCAACCGTTCCCAGGGTGCTAGAATTCCCCATGAATCTCGCACCGTTTATGGTTGCGGTTTGCAAGATGGTCAGGGGGCTTAGCCCGGCATCCTGGAACAGGGCCAGCTCCTCATGCAGGGACAGGGCCGGGTACACATAGGTGTTCAGGGCCGCTGCATCGCTACCGGCGAGGATCATGATGCCTGCCTCCTGGAGATGAGGCAGCTGGCTTGCAATCAGGTTGTACTTCTCCTTCCTTGCCTTCTTTTGGTCTGGGGTTTCGCCTGCCATCCTGTTGATTCTCCACTGGTACTTGGAGGTGAACCTCTGGGTCAGATAGTCGAGAAAGGCATCGTCCTGATGATCCTCAGCGTCGAGGAAGGCAAGCTGTCTGCCTCCGATCAGGGTGGGAGTGATCGCTATTTCCGTTTTTCCGAGTTCCCGGTATGCCTCGATTGCCTTGTCCTGATCAAAATGTGAAGCATAGTGTGCAAGGGCCTCCTCCTTGCTCAGTTCCCCGGATCTCAAACCCTCCACTATGTCCGCCTCGTCTGCCCCCAGTCTCAACAAGTAACTGGCGTGTTCGACACTTGAAAATCCGGCATCGATCAATTCACTTATCCTCAGGTCCAATGGTACGTGTCCGGAAACCATGAAACCCCTCTTGTTCGCCTCCCGGACGCTTTTCAAGAACAGGGGCCCCGACAGGGTGTTCTCGGTGATCTTTACCAGGTCTACCCGGTAGCCCTCCAGTTTGTCAAGCATAAGCTCCAGCTCTTTTTCATTGGCGATTTCCAGATCTCCTTTCCAGATCGAATTGACGCCTTCCAGCTTTCTTCCCGCAGTGAAGATCTGGGGCCCGAGCATCTTTCCCTGCTCGATCTCCTCCCTCCATTGCAGGACCTGTTCGCCCAGGTCACTCGCCATGTCCCGAACCGTGGTGATTCCATGCGCGATGTACACGGGAAAGAGGGCCAGGTTGTCCTCCACGAGGTCCTCGCCTTCAAAATGCACATGCAGGTCCCAGAGGCCGGGAATGGCATACTTGCCCCTGGCGTCAACCTGGTTCAAGGCCTCGGCCGGCGCCTTCAGGTCGGAGTATTTGCCCACCCACAGGATGTTCATGCTGTCAATGAGTATGGACCTGTTCTCGAGAATGCTTCCGTCCCGAACGTCTATGACATTGAGATCCCGGATCAGCAGTGCGTTCTCCGAGAAACTGAGGCCCGGCTTCTCAGGTGCTTCACAGGATGCAATTGTCATGGCCAGCAGCAGAAGGATGCAAAAAGCTGTTGTTTTCATGGATTGGTCATTTGAAGTTGTCTTTCCTTTCATGCGGCTCGACATGGATCAGGACGTGCCCCAGGCTGGGGATCTCTGCCCTCAAGTGATCTTTGAGCTCGTGGGCGATGTGGTGGCCCTCCCGCACGGTTGCTTCCCCGTCGACGATAAGGTGCAGGTCGACGTGGTATCTCATTCCAGCTTTGCGGATAAAGCACTTTTCGGTGCCGAGCACGCCCCCGACCTCAAGTGACCTGTTACGGATCTCCTCCTGCAGGTCGTCGTAGGTGTGCTCGTCCATGATCTCGCCCAGCGCGGGCCTGAAGATCAGGTAGCTGTTGTATAGGATGAATCCAGAAGCGAACAGTGCCGCCCAGTCGTCAGCCGTTTCGTACCCTTCTCCGAAGATGACGGCGATGGAGATGCCGATGAAGGCCATGACTGAAGTGATGGCGTCGCTTCTATGGTGCCAGGCATCAGCCTTTAGCGAGGAGCTGTTCGTCTCCCTGCTTCTTCGGATCACGACCTGGTAGGACACTTCCTTCCAGAGGATGATGCCACCAAGCACGATCAGGGTCCAGGGTCTGGGCATCTTGTGCGGGGTCCGGATGTTCTGTATGCTCTCGTAGGCAATGATGGTGGCGGAGGTCACGAGGAAGGCCACCACGATGAAGGTGATCAGAGGCTCGATCTTGCCATGACCATAAGGGTGATTCTCGTCCGCCGGCTTCTTGGCGTACTTCAATCCAAAAAGCACCAGGAGGGACGAAAAGATGTCCGTGGTCGATTCGATGGCATCGGCGATCAGGGCATAGGAATTGCCGAAGAACCCCGCAAGTCCTTTTATCAAAGCTAAACTGGTGTTCCCAATTATGCTGAAATATGTGGTCCTGATCGCTTTCTCCTCCTGCTGCAATATTTGATCCTTAGTTCTTCACGAATGTTAAATAATCGGTGCCCCCGTTGCCTCCGCTGACATCGATCAGCTCGATCTTGGTCGAGGACTGCGAAATGATGTCCCAGTCGTCGTTCAGGTCCTCGAATTCATTCATCAGGTTGAAGTTGATGTTGAAATCCAGGTCATCCTTGCTGTCGTCATTGCTGTTGCTGTCCGTGATGCTCCAGGTCCCATTGTAGTTGTTGACCCCGTTGGTGGCATTCAGAACGCCGGAAGCCTCGAAGGTGAAGTCATAGCCGGCGAAATCGTTGGTCTCGTCCTCGCCTGAATCGATGAATTTGCTGATCCTCCAGGTGCCTTTCTCCACGTTGTTCTCGATGGTGTCCTGAACCGTCCTGGCGCCCTCATCGTCATCGTCGCTGGTACAGGCTGCGAATGAGATCGCCAGGAACAGGATTGCCAGCCTCCAAAAATTTACTTTGTTCTTTTTCATGATCATTGGTTTTTTTTGATTGCACAGGTGCTGATACCGAAGGGGGCATAAAGAGGACAGAAGCTGACCAGGCTGGTCAGTACGAACACGCCCGCAAGCACGAGCAACACGATACCCAGGGTACCCGAAATGGTCCCCGTAAAATAAAGCACTGCGATCAGAGCAGCGATGGCAAACCGGATGACCCGATCTCCCGAACCCATGTTTTTTTTCATTTTCTTAGTTATTAATTGTTCTAGGCACTATTGCAGTCCAAAGATGGGAAATGCTATTCTGCCACGCAGTGACCGCAGTCACCAGTCGGCGATTATCTTGATTCCGTCGGAGTCCTGCACGATCTTTTCATCGGTTTCCAGCTTCTTCAGTACCCGGGTGACGACTTCCCGAGCCGTACCGAGCTCGTTGGCGATCTGGCTGTGGCTCATCTTGATCGCATCACCCGAGATCAGGGTCGACTTCTTCTTCAAATGGTCGTAGAGCCTCTTGTCCATCCTGTCGAGCAAAAGCTGGCCGATCGTGTCTAGGAGCTCCGAATATCGCAAATTGAACTCATTGTAGAACAGCTCGTTCAACTGTGGGAATTCCTTGAGCAATGCCGGGAGCTGCTGGACCGGAATGAGCAGGATCTCCGAATCCTCCTCGATCTTCGCGTAAACTTTGCTCGGGGTGTTCTTCAGCGCGGCGTAGAAGGTCATCACGCAACTCTGCGTGGGTTTGATGTAATAGAGCAGCAATTCCTTGTCGGCAAACCTGGAGTAGACCTTGACCAGACCATTGATCACGATCGGTAGCACCTTGACGTATTGCTCCTCCCGCAGGATCTCCGTTCCCCTGGGGAATTCTTTGACAATGGCTCCGTCTGCTATCCTGTTGCGCAGCTCGGGTTGCAAGAATGAAAGTATGTCTTTGTCGATTCGCATATTCTTTTTTCAAGGCATGCAGCATTTTTAACTGGACTGCAGAGCCTAAATTTAGGAATTTTTGAGATGTGACGAAAATCAGCCCGGCGCTTTATTTTTCTTTCAACAGGTTCTCCGCGTAGCGCAGGATCGAGGCAAGCAGGTTGTTTCTGTCTCTGGCCTTTTCCTCGAATTGACCCAGGGTCTTAGCGTCCAGTTGGATCCCATTGATGAAGACGGCTTCCGGGTGCTCAAGGGCGGACAGGTCTGCAAGGGGATTTTCGCGCGTAAGCACCAGGTTGGCGATCTTGCCCGGCTCAATGCTCCCGGTATGATTCAGCTCCCTGTGGACGCGGGAGGCGTTGATCGTGGCAGTTCTCAGGGCCTCGTAATTCGAGAGTCCCGCCTCCCGGTAAAGGGCCAGCTCCTGGTGGATCGAAACCCCGGGTACTGTTATGCCGATGCCGGCATCTGTTCCGGAGACGAGGTTCACCCCGGCCTCATTCAGCTCTTTGATGATCAGGAGATGGAACTCGTGCTGCTCCCTGATCCGGTCCACAACAGCAGGATCCTGGGTCTTTGTGGACTGCCAGCGCTCGAACTGGGCCTTGCTGTCGATCATCCGAATGGACGGATTCATCAGCTCAACGGGTTTCGAGGCCAGGACGTCTTCATCGAGTAGCATGTTGTAGATGTTGAAGAAGGCCATGAGCGTGGGACAGAAAGAGGTGTGCCCTGCTTTTGCCAGATCTGCAACGACCTCTTGCATTTTCAGGCTGTCCAGTTTGTACTCCAGGGGCTGCTGGACGATGTCCTCCGCGTGCTCGATGGAAGCGATCTGTGGATTGAAATGATAGGAATAAGGTACTTTTTGCGAAGGATGTGCGACGATGTCCATCTCCGATTCCCGGGCCTGCTCCAGGACCGCATCGAAGAGCTCAGGGGTCAGTCCATAGTAGGTCTTGATGTAGTCGTATCCCCGGTCCTTGTATTCCTTCACCTTTTCCCTGGCCATCTCAGGGCTGGTCAATTGAAGATTGTCATCCCCGATGAACTCAGGCCCGGTCAGCTTGGGGCCGGTGGTCAGGAACTGGGGAGCAAGCAGCTCGCCTTTGCTGATCTCCTCCTTCATCCTCAGGTGCATGGGCATGCCCCATACGTTTCTAATCGATGTCACGCCATTGGCCAGGTAGAGTCCGAGCTCGTACCTGTCCCATACGTGCACGTGCATGTCGATGAGTCCCGGGATCAGGTATCCGTTCCCGGCGTCGATCACCTCCATGCCCGGCGGAGCCTGGATGTTTTCATCTATGGCCTCGATCCTCCCGTCCCGGATATATACCCTTTTGTCGCGCAGCACCGTGTCTTGCGTCATCGGGATGACGTTTACGTTTTCGATCAGGTAGGACTTCCGGCTTCCGTTCTCCATTTTTGTGGGCTCCAGGTAGTTGGTCCTGAGGCTGTCCGCTCCCAGAATAATGAGTACAGCCATGAACAGGAGCCCGATCAAGATCAGGGTTCCCTTGAGAATGATTCGTAGTAATTTCATCAAGTCTTTCGGTTTGGTGACAGTCTGTTAGAGGTTGAGGATCGCTTTTTTCACCAGGGAGATCTGGCCCAGGTGGTAGTAGCTGTGCTCGATCATTCCGTCGATGTTCCTCTGGTAGGTTCCGTATTTTGCATCCACGAAATCCCCCAGCAGTTCCTCGTCCGACATCTTCTCAACGTGTTGCGCCAGTTGTTCGGCATCTGTCCAGAACCGCTCCAAAAAGGCCTCCCACTGCTCTGCCGACTCGATGGGAGGGAAGTCAAAGCTGTATTTGTCCCGGATCTCGAGTTTTCCCGTTTCATACAAATGGTTGATCCCCTGGATGTAGTAGTGGACGTGCTGAGCGAGGAGTGCGATGGTATTGAACGACTGGACCTTTGTCACCGCCATCTTCCAGTCCAGGTTCTCAAGTTGCCTCTTGAAATTAGTGTTGGCGATCCAGGTCCCGCTGAGGATCACTTCCCTGAGCCGGTTGGCCAGTTCTTCTGCTTTTTTCATTTTCTTCATCTTTTGCGGATGATCATCTCTGAAGCTGCCTTGCCCTCAGAGCCGATCTATCTTATTGTCTGTCAGGTGCTGCAGGTTGGCGCTGATCTTCTCGGGGCTCCAGTCCCACCATTTCAGCTTGAGCAATTTGTCAATGGTCTCTTTGGGGAAGCGCTTCTTGATCTCCCTGGCTGGATTTCCTCCCACGACCGAGTAGGGTTCCACGTCCTTAACCACGGTTGAATTCGTGGCGATTATGGCTCCGTCCCCGATCTTTATGCCCGGCATGAGGGTGGCATTGTGCCCGATCCAGACGTCGTTTCCGATGATCGTGTCTCCTTTCACGGGATAGGACTTGCCTTCCATGGCCTTTTCCCAGCCCTTTCCGAATATGGCGAAGGGATAGGCCGACAGGCTGTCGGTCAGGTGGTTGGCCCCGTTCATGACGAACTTGACCCCGGACGCGATCATGCAGAACTTACCGATGATCAGCTTGTCCCCCGTAAAGTCGAAATGGTATCTCACATTTCTCTCGAAATTGTGAACGTCCTCAAAATCGTCGTAATAGGTGTAGTCGCCAACAATGATGTTGGGACTTTTTATGATGTTCTTCAGAAAACAGAGCTTGTCGTAGTTCTCTATTGGAAACACGGAGTCTTTGTCGGGTCCTTTCATCCACGCAATTTACGGAGTTCTTTTCTTACGGCAATTTCGGACATGTTGACCCAAATCATTCTCCGATGGCCTTTCCGTATACCTTGCTCAATCGGTAGTTCACTACTCTTTGAGGGAGGGTCCACTTCTGATAATATAATTCGGAGAACTCCACGATGTCGTTGTAGGCGATGAAAACTTCCTTATTCTTCTCAAACACCAGGAGCTTTTGGCAGAACGCGTCGAGCCCGATCTTCGGGCATTCGTGCATGGCCTGTCCCCCGGGTTTGGGTGCTCCGAAGAGAATCAAGGTGGTGGGATCGAGCTCTTTGCCAAAGGCCTTTGCCTCCCTTTGAAAGTCGATCTCTCCAAAGATCTCGGTGTCTCCCTGTCCCTGTATCCCCTCCTTCAAATTGTTGATCGTTGTGGCGAAATCGAAAGCAGAGGCTTTGACGATGAGTCCAAAATCCTTCTGCATCCCGGATAAATCCGTACCTGAGATCTTTTCTTTGGGGAAGGCAGCAAGGACCCCGTCGATTTCCCGGGAAAAAACTGCAACATCGTTTTGGGTCAGGCCGTGCCGACGCTGAATGAACTCCGGGGAGGTGTAGGCAAGGCTGGCTTCTTTCAGCTCCGGTTCTGAATAACAAAGCAGTCTGTAAGGCAGGTCAATGGCCACCAGTTGGTTCTTTGAGATCAGCATGCTATTGACTTCGGGGTTTGAGAAAAGGGTAACGACGGAGGGAGGTGTGTATATCCCTTCCGCCTCGGCAAGGCGGGAATGGTCGATCCTCAGTATGGGCTCGAACCGTGAAATGGCAGTGTCGAGTAGCACAACTGCATCATCCACTTTCTTCCGAATGGCGATGCCTTCTTCGGTCTTGAACTTGTCGGGTGAAGTGCTGCATCCCGCATTCAAAAGAACCAGCAGGGTCCAGAAGGTGTAAAAGGAGTGTTTCATAGTTTCAATCGAATGTGCACATGGGCTTCGGTTTCAATTCGCCTAAGCATTGATCCTCCAGGGAGGGTTCAACCGGTTTTCTCCTGCATGGTACAAAATAAGTTGGTTTCCGTCGGGATCCTTTAATCTGGCTTCCCTCCATAACCAGTTCTGATCGGTCGGGAGCATCTCAAATTCAATTCCCTGTTCCAGGAGCTGCTCGACCTTCCTATCCACCTGCTCGCACTCGAAATACACGTATATCCCATCTCCTTCAGGCAGTTTATCCGCCTTGTGAATCGAAAAGGTGGAATCGCCATCCGGGCACACGAACCTGGCGTAATGAGGCAGGGCGGCCACGATCAATTTCAGCCCCAGGGTCTCATAGAACGGAACGGATCGCGACAGGTCCAGGGAAGGCACGGTGATCTGGTTCAAATTCATCTCAAATGATCTTTCTCGACCAAAGTTAATAAAATCCAGTTCCGATTGGGGTACATTTGCGGTAAACAACTTTGAAAACCTTACCATGACTGTAAACGAACTATACCTTTCGAAAAGAAAACTGGCCAGGACCACAGGGTTCTTCTACCTGCTGATCATTGTCTGCGGATTGATGAGCGGAATCTTCGTAAGAGAAGCCCTGATCGATCCGTCGGATGCGAATGTGACCCTGCACAACCTGGTCGATAATGAGTACTTGTACAGGCTGGGCTTCCTGGGAGACCTCATCATGGTGATCTCGGACGTGGTCGTGTCGGTCCTGTTCTACTTCCTGCTCAAGGAGGTGCACCGGGGCCTGGCCGTCTTTGCAGCAGTCTTCCGTTTGATGCAGTCCGCCATTCTCGGGGCGAACCTGATCAATCTGTTTGAGCCGGTGCTGATGATCCGAGGGGCTCAGGAGCTGTCAGCTGAGCAGCTGTCCGTTTTGGCGGAGCAGGTTCTGACCCAGTTGCAGGTCTTCGATCATGGCTACCTCATCTCAGGGGTGTTCTTCGGGATCAACTGCCTGCTCATGGGGATCCTCCTTTTTCACTCCCTGGATTTCCCGAAATTCCTCGGGCTGTTGCTGTTTGCTGCCGGGCTGGGATACCTTTTCAACAGTATGGCGAACTTCGTGGCCCCTACACTGGTGGAGCTGAGTGAAATCGTGATGTTCTTTGCCGCGGTGCTGGCCGAGGTCACCTTTTGCGTCTACCTGCTGGTTTGGGGAGTTAGGAAACCTAAAG
>CAZAZM010000027.1:0-1771 GCA_964489625.1 uncultured Flavobacteriaceae bacterium | reverse complement strand
TATTTCGATCTTGCCTTCGATCCAGTCGGGCAAATGGAAATCCATACCGGTCTGGCTTTCTATGTCGATCAATTCGTTTCTCAGCTCTACCGATCTCAAACCAATTTTGTTGCGCAGTTGATTTGTGGCCTCCAAAGTCTCTTGCACGGGTGGATCCAGAAAGCCATAGCCGGGCATGCTTCGGCCAGAGGACACTGCTATCTGCCAGTCGTCCACCAGGGCGAATTCATAGGGAGACATCTCGCCGTGATCGATGGAGTTCAAAAGGAGAGGCCTGAGATAAGGATACAGCGTATCTTTGTGGGCATAGTCCTGGCTGATCGAGTTGTGGTGACTCAGGAGGGTCGAGGCCCAGAAGTCGTTGCCGATGAGCTTCTCCCCCGGATAGCCCAGGGTTTCCAGGATCCCGATCAGCTTCTTCACCTGCTGTTCACTGTGTGGCGCGAATCGTTCCAGGGCGTATCTTTCCTGTGCTTTTGGACCCAATCTGAAGAGTGCGCCCATCGCTTTTTTCTGGTCCTTGTTGAACATTTCCTGAACCTTCGAACGAGTGTCGAGGTCCAGTCCTTTGAGGTATGAATCTCGAAGTTCGGGATATTCATCCTCCAGGTGCTTCCATTCGGGCTCCTTTTGCAGTCGTGTGAGGTAGCCTTCCTTTTTCAGGCCCTTCATCTCCCAGCCTGCGGTCAGTCCCATCCTAATGAGTTGGAAGGCTCTTTCCTTGTCCTCCAGGTGCAAGGCGATTTGGGCGGCAACCTTGTACTCCCTTAGGAAAACAAAATCATAGGACTCGAAAAGATCCTCGTACAGGTCCAGGGCCTGGCGAAAGTCACCACGCCCAATCCGCATTTCGGCCTGGATCACCTGTTCGTGATAATCCCGATAATCGACGGCTGCTTCTCGGTCATTGCCTTCCGATTGGAGTGACGGGAACATCAAGATCAAGGGGATCAAAAATCTCATTCCAGCCCGAATTTGATCGCCACCTGGCTTTCCACCTTGATGGGCTTGAATTCGATAGAGGGGGGCTTGTATTCTTCTTTTGACTTGGCCGCGTAGCCCACGATCACGACTTCATCCAGGCTGGCCTCGGCGCTGAACCGGTCATAGTAGGTGTCACTGATGTGCAGGGCACGCGTGATCCTCTGGCTGAGGGGCCCGACCAGGTGCTCGGCCTGCTTCCTGGCCTTGACAACAGCCCTGGTTTTTAGCTCGAGCTTCAGGTCCTCCATTTTGGAATAGTCCGTCTTGTACAGGCTTACGTTGGAAATGCCGATCTCTTCCAGCTCCACCAGCACCTTTCCGGCGGTTTGGGAGTCATGGATCTCGAGCCGGTAGGCCTTGTCTTTCAATATGTCCTTCTGCCTCAAAAAGTACTTCTTGTAGTTGCTGGCCAGGTCGGACAGGGTCAGCTGCTTCCCGACGTCAATGCCCAGGGACTCCAGCTTGCTTATCATCCTGGACTCCATCTCTTCCGTCGACACCTTGTTTCGCTCATCTTTTTCGCTGATCAGGATGTCGAGATAGATCAGGTCTGGATTCACCAGGGTGTCGACCTTGGCCGTGGTCTCCAGGTAGGGCTGGTCGAGGAAGTTCTTGGTCTGTCCGAAAGACAGCACGCTGCTAGACAGAAGCAGAAATGTCAGGATCAATTTGTTCATGATGCATTGGGTTTTAACGATACCGAAGATAGAAAATAATGGAGAATGAAGGGCAAAAACCGGTTCGATCTAAGTCAGAATATAAACGTATGTATATGTATATGATAAAA
>CAZAZM010000026.1:27577-42349 GCA_964489625.1 uncultured Flavobacteriaceae bacterium | reverse complement strand
CTAGAACTGGAAGTAGATGAACTGCTCTCCCGTGCCCTGTGCTATGCAGATCAGGAAGATCATGACCGCCCAGGCCACCCCAAGCAAGGCCGGAGACATCTTCGAGGCCACTTCCTTTACCGACGTGTTTCGCATCAGCCAGTGGGTGATGAAAAGCACAGATATGAGGGTCAGGACCTTAATGATCTCGAAGTTGGTCAGGATCTGAGCCCCGTCCGGGTTCAGGTAGAACATGGACTTGATCATGCTCCAGGCGGTCTCGAACTCCCGCGCACGGAAAAACACCCAGGTGATGTTCACGCAGGTGAAGGTTGTGAATGCCAGGAAGATCCCGTTGCGGGCGGTGATCTTGAATGGCAGGTACTGTCTCTGCAGACGCTCCAGGATCAGGTAGAACCCGTGCAGTCCTCCCCAGACGATGAAGGTCCAGGCCGCTCCGTGCCAGAGCCCACCGAGCAGCATGGTGATCATAAGGGCAGCATACATCCTGGTAATGCCGTGCCGGTTGCCTCCCAAAGGAATGTACAGGTAATCCTTCAGCCAGGAAGAAAGGGAGATGTGCCATCTCTTCCAAAGGTCAGAGAAGCCCAGGGAGGCATAGGGATACATGAAGTTGTCCGGAAGGATGATCCCGAGCATCAGGGAGATCCCGATGGCACAGGTGGAGTATCCGGCAAAGTCAAAGAATATCTGGCCGGAAAAGGCAAGGGTCCCGGTCCAGGCATCGATAAAGCCGAGGGTCTGACCCGGCCTGAAGGCCGAATCCGAAACTCCTGAAAGCAATACGTCCGCAAGGACCACCTTCTGAAACAGGCCCAGGGTAAGCAGAAAGAGGCCCCAAATGAACTGGTTGATCGTCGCTTTCTTGGGCTCGTAGAACTGTGTGATGAGATCTTTGGCCCTGACGATCGGCCCCGCGACCAGCTGCGGGAAAAAGGTCACGTAGAGGGCAAAGTCCAGGAAGGTCCTTGCGGGTTTGATCTTCCGCTGGTAGATGTCAATCGTATAGGACATGGTCTGAAAGGTATAGAAGGAAATGCCCATGGGAAGGATGATGTCCATCTTGTAGGGTTGGTAGTCGAAACCGATCGCATTGGCCAGGGTGATGAAGTTCTCCAGCAGGAAATCGCCGTATTTGAAGAAGGCCAGGAAGCCCAGGTTCACCGTGAGGCTGAGCATTAACCACATCTTTCGCACCGCGGGTTTTTCTTCGCGGCTGAGCTGATTGCCCGCAGTCCAGTCTACCATGGTGGAGATCCAGAGCAGTATCACAAGCGGAGGGTTCCACATCCCGTAGAAAACGTAGCTGGATAGAAGCAACATCCGCTTCTTGTTGACCCAGCTGAGCACGGGCGAATAGTACAGCAGGAGTACGATGATGAGGAAGAGTACAAAGCTGAGTGAGTTGAATAGCATGGATCCGGGTTTAGTTGTTGATGACTTTGTCTTTCTTTAAAATGCGCGCCAGCTCGGTGGTGAAGGTGCTGGCATCCGCCGCGCTCAGGTGGGACCATTCCGGACAGTAGAATTGATTGAGCGCCTCGTAGTCTTCAAAGTGATAGGAGGGAACCCCTGCTTTCTCGACTATGACCTCATAAAAATTCTCCCTGGAGAACATCTCTTTCTCAAAGCCCAGCAGTCCTCCGCTGGAGGGGAAACGGATCAGTACGACCTTTCCGCCCCGTTCCCTGAACTTGTCCAGGTCGGCGAGAAAGAAGGCCATGGTTCCCTCTTTGTCCGGTGCAGGCATGGGCTCGGGACCCTCGAAGGTCCAGGCCTTGATGATGGAGTTGGCGAAGGCCGTATCCTGGACTACCTTATCGAACATTGTTACGTTCCGGTCCAGCGCGATGTCCTGGAACCTGTAGAAAGGAGGGTACGGAGAGAGCGCTCTCGTGCCGACCCTTACATTGCTCAGGAGCGTCTTGAGGTCCAGGTCGTCGGTCCAGTCCTCGTCGTCCGCCCGCAAGAAGGTGAAGGTGTACTGCAGGGGTATGTCCAGGATGTGATTGAGCCGCTGGGCATAGGTCCGGTCCTGGTAATGATCGATCCGGGCCTTTATGCGGCGCCAAAGAAAATCGGTCTCCTCCGTCGAAAAGAAGAAGATTATCGGATGCACCGAGATCAGGACGGTTCCCTTGAAGTCTGTGTTCTCCACGATATCGTGAAATGCCGGAAGCGGAGTGGTGCCGGCCGAGGCGAGCTGTATGGGCCGGACCCCTGTCTCCTTTTCGAAGGCATCGAGCTGTATGTCAAACAGCATGCGGGAATCACCCAGCAGGATGACGTCATTTTCTGTTGCATAGTTTGCCCTTGAGCGCTGTACTGCCCAAAGTGCCTTGTTGTCCTCCAGTCCGGGACCGTATCCCTGGCCCCGCCAATAGAACTCCCAGGCGCCGAGTGCTGCGATGCCGAACACCAGGGCCAGCAGGAGAGATTTTTTAAGATTCATGTAAGATGGTTTGATTAGAGATCATAAAAATAGGCAAAACACGTATAATGAACACTTTTCCCCTTTTTACATTCGATCATATACGTGCTTTTGCCCAAATAAGGGCCTGTCCTATGCTTCAGGCCCCAAGTTTTATTCAGCTTCTTCGGCATCTTCCTCCTCGGCAGCGGCCGCAGCTTCAAGGGCCTGCATCTCGGCCATGAAGCCGGACATGTCCCAAAATCCGTACTCCTGAACGATCTTCCCGTCGACAAATTGAGCGGTAAGGTGTACGGGTATTTTGATCTGCTTTCCGTTTGCCTTTAGGGTGCCTGTCCAAAGGCTCCAGAAATTGACCCAGGTTTCCCCGTCGTCATCCAGGTTCTGTTCTACGACCATCTGTTCCTTGTCAAATCCGTAACTGGATAGCAAAGCGATCATGTCCTCGTGCCGTTTCTGGGTTTCAGCCAGGGTCGAGGGATTGTCCCAGGTGTTGTGATAGACCTTGACGGTGTCGGAGAACATGGAGGTCCAGGTGGCCCAGTCGGCCTTCTCGTAGGCCTCCACTCCTTTTTTGTACGCGCTGATCTCTGCAGACGATGTCGTGAATCGCACTGGTTGTTTCTCCTGGCAGGCGAACAGTACCGCGGCTGCCAGAAATAGCAAGGCTAATTTTTTCATAATGATATTTGATTTAATAAGGTTTGGTTAGTTGTGTCACTTGGCCGGTTGATAGGCGAGGTCAGGTCGCATCCATCCTCTTTTCTCCTCCATTTTCATCGTGTGCTGGTTCAGCTCATTGAGGAGTGGTCCGAAGTCATCCTTCATCAACTCCCAGTTCTCGTCTCCTCTTTGGGCCTCCTGCGCTGCATTCTCGGCGGCAACGGCGATCATGTAGAAGGTTCCCATCACCCCGAATCCTGATTTGTAGACCCGGTAGCTGATCTTTGAATTGTGTTTTTCAAAGGCCGATTTGATCTTCTTCATGGTGTCTGCGAATCCCTTGTCATGCTCGGGAGAAACGTAGTTGTAATACATCAGCCGGTAATTCTCCCCCTCCACGGTCTGGGAGACTCCGCCGGGCTGGTACGAAAGATCTTTGTTCAGGTAGATGATATAGTCTCCGTGTTTGCTGTAGGTATCGTTGTAACGAGCGAAGAGTGCGCCCATTTTGTCGGCGCCCATCTTTTCTCCCAGGGTCTCAAAACCGTTCTTGTCAAGATCGGCCATGCCGGAAACGGGACTGACGTACAGATAGGTGTTGTCGTTCATTCTTAAGGTGATCCACTGTGCATCCTGGATGTTGTGCTCCTTGCAGGCGGCCACCAGGTCCTTGGTTATGGTTTCGTACTTGTCTGACATGGCAGGTTTGACCCGGTCCTCATGGACCCAGTAGGCCTGGTGGCCACTGCTTTGCGCCAGGCCCAGGAAGGGAGCGGCGATCAATAGGATCAACGGGATAAAATTCTTTAGATGTTTCATTTTTCTAGGGTTAGTGTTAATATTAAAGTTTGATTAAATTCATTGTCATTCCAGTACCGGTGGATTCAGGGTGTGTCCCATTTGCTGCAGCAGGGAGAGCTCGTTGTAGAACACGTCCTCGTGGATGATCTTTCCGGATTCATCGAATTCGAATCGAGTGATGCCACTGATGCGCACCTTTTTGCCCGTTGGTTGCAATTCCCCGTATACTCCCGTATTCGTTCCAGTCAGGGTCCAGCTCATATACACCTGGTTTCCCTTTGAAACCATGTTGTCTGCCTGGATTCTTATGTCCGGAAATCCTGTAAAATAGATTTGAAGGTTCGCGGTCAGCTCGTTTTTGCTGGAAGCCAGGTTGACGCTGTTGACTCTCCTGGTGAAAGTGTTGTGAAAATAGTTGTCTATGGCCTTCAGGTCTTTCCTGTTCCACACCGAATCGATCAAAACACTGACAACCTTCTTATTAGTTTCTTCTGCAGCAATCGGTTTCTCACTTTCGCTCTGATTCGCGCAGGAGAAAAGCAGGAATAAAAGAAACAGGATTTTGATAAAGGTTCTGGGCATTTCCACATCGTATTGTCATAACAAAATTAAGGAAGCTTCAAAGGAGACCGGAACTGAATAGGACTAACAGATCGTATTTTTGTCCGAATACCCTCTTTTATTTATCCGAATGGATTTGACCAAAATATTTGTAACTTTCTGATCAGAGACTTACAAACTTCTCGTACATGGGGTATCGCCAAACCTTACATATCCTGGTGGCACTGTTGATGCTTCATTTTGCGTCGCTGGTCAGTGCCCAGGTTGGATCCAAAGACCGGGACTCCTGGCTCGTCGATCCCGATCGCGTTCCTATCTACAGAAGGGTGTTTGTGGATACAGATAATTTCGGAGCCTCCTACCTGGATTCACTTGAATCGGCACTTGAAAGAGTGGAGACCGACACCATCAGGTACGCCATCTTGAACGACCTGGCCTATTACTGGCACACGCGAAACCTAAAAAGATCCCTGGAATTTGCCAGGCAGGGACTCAGCATGTGCAGGGCTGACGGGAACCTCCTGTGGGAAGGAAGGTTCCAGATCACCCAGGGAGCCGCCTTGTTGAGAATGGAAAGGCTGGATTCGGCCTATGCCGTGCTCCAGTCTGCGCGCAAGAAAGTTTCAGAGGCCGACCTGCCTCACCTGATCACCCAGGAAGGCTATGTCTTCGAGCGCAAGGGAGACCTCAACCGTGCGACGGACCTGGCCTACGAGGCCTTGAGGCTGAGCGAGCGAATCGATGACAAAAGGGGTTTGGCCGTGGCCTACAGCGATCTGAGCAACCTCATGTGGAAGCACTCCCGGTTCGAGGAAGGCCTTGAGCTGGGCCTGAAATCCATCGAGTTATTTGAATCGAGGGGGCTCAACGACATGGACTATGACTTCACGCTCTATGTGGTCGGGAACAACTATCGCGACCTGGGACAGCTTGAGAATGCATTGAATTATTACAATCACAGCATCGCCATGGGGGAGAGATACGGCTTCTACAACAACCTGAGTGATGCCTATATCTCACTGATCGACACGCATGCAGAGCAGGGAGATTTTGACAATGCCATCGAGGACGGGGAGAGGGCGATCGAGCTGGCCAAAAGGATCGACAATAATTTCCTCTTGATGAGATCCTATCTTTCCCTGGGCAGAATGCAGAATCTCCAGGGCAGATTTGGCGCAGCGATCCAGAGCCTGAGCCAGAGCCTGGAGATTGCCACTGCCGAGTTCGGGGACAAGTTCTTTTTGAGTCAGCTTTACGAGAACCTGGCCAGGGCCTATGCCGGGAATCACATGTACAAGGAGGCCATTGAGGCCTTTTCTGAGTACGATCGTTTGAAGGACGAGCTGTACACCGAAGAGGCGGAGCAGAAGATATCTTCGGTTCAGACCCAGTTCGAGGTGGCAAAAAGGGACGACACCATACTCGACCAGGAGGAGCGGCTCAGAAAGCAGAAGACCAGCCAGAACCTGATCACCGTGATCGCGGTGTTGCTGTCCCTGCTGCTCCTGGTCCTGTATGTCACCTACCAGAACAACAAGCGAAAGAATCAGCTTCTGGAACAGCAGAACAGCGAGAAGGAATTTTTGCTCAAGGAGATCCATCACCGGGTCAAGAACAACCTGGGCATAGTCTCCAGCCTGCTGGACCTTCAGTCCGCAGAGATGAGGGACCCCAATGTGGTCGAGGCGATCCAGGAAAGCCAGAACCGCGTCTATTCAATGAGCATGATCCATCAGAAACTATACAAGGGCAAGAATCTCTCGGCCATTGAGATGAAGGACTACTTTATCGAGCTCTGTGATCACATCCTGGATTCCTTCGGCCTCAAGAATCGCATCGAGTTCCATTTCAAGCTGGAAGAGATCGAGCTGGATGTCGATACGGCAATCCCCCTGGGTCTGATCGTCAACGAGCTCGTGACCAATGCACTCAAGCATGCCTTCCCCAAGGACAGAAAAGGAAGGGTGGACATGAGTTTTCGCAAGTTGGATGACAATACACTGCGCCTCGAGGTGTCAGACAACGGAATCGGAATTCACCGGATACTGGAGAAAAAGGAAGAAAGAGGCGGCTTTGGAACCAAGTTGATCGGTCTTCTGGTGCAACAGCTGGACGCGAAAATGGAGCGACACACCGACCAGGGAACATCCGTCGTCATCGAATTCGATCTCGATTAAAAGGTCTGGAGCCTGTTGAGCAGCTCACTCCTGAGGTTCTTGCTCATGGGTATGGCCTTTTTCCCGATTACCACATGGCTTCCCGCGACCTCATCCACGTGGGACAGGTTCACTATGTAGGACCGGTGGATTCTCAGGAAGTTTTCCCTGGGAAGCTTCTCATCGATCTCCTTCAGGGTCATGACCAGGAGGCATTCCTTGTTCTTCGCATAGATCTTGCAATAGTTTCGATCTGCTTCGAAGTAGAGGATGTCTGCGATCATGATCTTGATCATGCGCTCATTCTTCCTGACGAAGATGCTGTCGCTCTGCACATAGGGAGATTCGCATTCGTCGATTGCAGGCGCCTCCTGCCCGTTCTTGTCCATGCGGTCTATGGTGAGTTCGATCGCATGCTGCAGGTCCAGTTTCTTGAAGGGTTTTGATATGAATGCAGACGGTTGGGTCTCTTTTGCCCGGTTGAAGCATTCTTCATCCACGTTCGCGGTGAGATAGATGATCGGGATCTTGAACTCCCTTCGGATCTGTTTGGCCGTGTCCACTCCGTCCATCCTTCCCTTGAGCTGGATGTCCATGATGATGATGTCAGGGTGGTTTTGCCTGACGTGCGACAGGGCTTCCTCTCCTTTGGAGATGATGCCCGTGACCTCATAGCCGAGCTTGGACAATTGCAGCGAAATGTTCGCTCCAATGATCATCTCGTCTTCCACAATCAAAATTTTACAGGGGGATTCCATAAAAAAATGAATATTAAAAAATTAGCTTGATTCCGGCCTTTGCCGGAACAAGGTCAGCCCGATTTGGCTCCTACCCTTGCCATGACCAATGCAATTACCGCCCCACAGATTCCATAGAGCAGAACATACCAGGCCCCGTCTGCGAGAAGCCCTGTCATGTCATAGAGATTGGAGGTGCCGTACATGATAAAGGTCATTCCGAAGCCCGCAAACAAGCCTGCGAGGGCTCCAAAGCGAAAACCGTTTCCGGCATTGTGAATCCCATTTGACCATTTGGCGTACAGAAGCGTGAGCGCAAAGGCCTGCACAAAGGTCCCGAGAGCAATGAACATCATGTCGACTTCCTGTTTTTGGACACCGGTTGCAGAACCCATGTGATTCTCAAAGAACTCTGCGGCAACCACACCGTAGAACAGGTAGTTCAGGAAAAAGATCAGCACGAAGCTGGCCACAATGGCTACTAGATTTGGCAAGGAATTCATAGTTGATTTATAAGGGATTCAGAATGAGTCGAATATAGGGATATTTTCGGATATGGGCAAGAAAAGAAAGGCTTTGGCATCTACTTCTCCCCGAAAAAGATTATCAAGCCCGGTCAACGGAAGGGGTTTCAATCAAAAAGTCGTATTTTTGGGTTTCGACAAAACACGCACCCAAATGAACCTGGAAATAGCAAAAAAAGAATTGGACCAAGTAGGGTTTCTCAAGGTGGAAACTCCGGCAGGGATGGACTTTGCCGCGGAGATCAAGAAGCTGAAAAAGGAGAAGAATGCGGTGATCCTGGCCCATTACTACCAGGAGCCGGCGATTCAGGACATAGCCGATTTCGTGGGAGACAGCCTGCAACTGTCCTATAAGGCGAAGGAAGTGGATGCCGACCTGATCGTGTTCGCAGGAGTCCATTTCATGGCGGAGACGGCTAAGATCCTCAACCCGACAAAAAAAGTCGTCTTGCCCGACCTCAACGCGGGATGTTCCCTGGCAGAGGCTTGTGAAGCCAAGGATCTGCAGGCCTTCAAGGATGCCCACCCCGATCACCTGGTGGTGACCTATGTGAACACCTCTGCGGAAGTCAAGGCCATCAGCGACATATGCTGCACTTCCTCCAACGCCAAGAAGATCATCGATTCCATTCCGGAAGACCAACCCATCATATTCGCCCCCGACAAGAACCTCGGTGCGTACATCAACAAGGAGACCGGAAGGAACATGCTCCTGTGGGAGGGGGCCTGCATCGTTCACGAGGCCTTTTCGATAGACAAGCTGATCAACACCCACAAGAAGCATCCCAAGGCCAAGATCATCGCCCATCCGGAGTCTGAGGCCCACATCCTCAAGACGGCGGAATACATCGGGTCTACCTCCGGGCTGATCAATTACGTGAAGACCAACCCTGCCAACGAATTCATCGTGGCCACCGAAGCAGGAATCCTTCACGAGATGCAGAAGGAGGTTCCGGGGAAGTCGCTCTACCCTGCGCCTGCGGTAGAGGACAACACCTGTGCCTGCAGCGAGTGCCCCTACATGAAGATGAACACGATGAAGAAGCTCTATCTCTGCATGAAGTACGAGCTTCCCGAGATCCACGTGCCTGAGGACATCCAGAGGAAGGCCCTGGTTCCCATCGAGCGGATGCTGGAAATCTCCTCCAGGTAGATGGGAAAGATAAGGACCGACATACTGGTGCTGGGTTCCGGCGTCGCCGGTTTGACAGTAGCCATCAAGGCCGCAAGGGCCCTGCCGGAAAAGAAGATCATCGTGGCCACCAAGGCTGACGAGAGCGAATCAAACACCAAGTACGCCCAGGGAGGCATTGCAGCCGTCTGGGACCAGCTGGACTCCTTTGAGGACCACATCGAGGACACCATGGTCGCCGGGGATCACCTGAGTGACCGGGAGGTGGTGCGGATGGTGGTCGAGAAGGCGCCGGACTGCATGCGCCAGCTGATGAGCTGGGGTGCGGACTTCGACAAGAACCAGATGGGAGAGATCGACCTGGGCAAGGAGGGCGGTCATTCTGCGCACAGGATATTGCACTACAAGGACATCACCGGATTTGAGATCGAGAAGACCTTGCTGGAACAGGTGGAGTCCCTCTCGAACATCATCGTATTGCCTTACCACTTCGCGATTGACCTGATCACGGACCACCACCTGCCCGAAGAGGAGCGACAGGACGGGATCTCCTGCTTCGGAGCCTACATCCTGGATCAGAAGACGAACAGCATCGACACCTACCTGGCCACCTCGGTGGTGCTGGCCACCGGCGGGATCGGACAGGTCTATGCGGCAACCACCAATCCCATGGTCGCGACGGGCGATGGGATTGCTATGGCCTACAGGGCCAAGGCCCGCATCAGGGACATGGAGTTCGTGCAGTTTCACCCGACCTCGCTGTACCAGCCCGGGGAGAGCCCTTCCTTCCTAATCTCGGAGGCCGTTCGGGGTTTCGGGGCCTACCTGAGGAACAGAAAGGGAGAGCGGTTCATGCTCAAGGTAGACGACCGGGC
Source organism: uncultured Flavobacteriaceae bacterium (assembly GCA_964489625.1). GTDB lineage: Bacteria > Bacteroidota > Bacteroidia > Flavobacteriales > Flavobacteriaceae > Lutimonas. Next base: position 32,469 of record CAZAZM010000026.1, on the reverse strand, counting down.
CGAGCTCGCGCCTCGGGACATCGTGGCCCGCGCCATCAACTCGGAATTGATCCGGTCCGGCGACAGCCATGTGTTCCTTGACTGCACCCACCTGGACAAAGAAGAATTCAACAGGCACTTCCCCAATATCCGGGACAAATGCCTGAGCCTGGGAATCGATCCGGCGACCCAGTACATCCCTGTCGTGCCCGCCATGCATTACCTCATGGGAGGGATCGAGGTCGATACGCGGGGCTATAGCTCGATTTCCAACCTCTTCGCCTGCGGGGAATGCTCGTGCACCGGCCTGCACGGGGCGAACAGGCTGGCTTCGAACTCCCTGCTCGAGGCACTGGTGTTCGGAAACAGGATCGCAGATGAGATCATTGCGAACCGCAGCGACCTGCTCTTTGACGAAGGCCTGCACATCCCGGAATGGGACGAAGAAGGAACGACGGTACCGAAAGAGAAGGTGCTCATCTCCCACAACCGAAGGACCATACAGTACATCATGAGCGACCTGGTGGCCATCGTCCGATCCGACGAGCGACTTGAAAAGGCCCTGGACCATCTGAACTACCTGTACCAGGATACCGAAAAGGCCTACGAAAAGTCCAAGCTCTCCCCGCAGATCTGCGAGCTGAGGAACCTGAACGCGGTGGCCTACCTGGTGGTCAAGCAATCCATGAGCCGAAAGGAAAACAAAGGAGCCTTCTACAGCCTGGACAACCTGTAGCCTATTTTTTCATTGGGATTAGCTCGAAATCCTCGGTGCGTTCGATGTCTCTGAGGGTTTGAAGCACGATCTCGGGAGGCCGGGTGAGCTTTCTCTCTTTAAGGTCGAGCCAGGCCCCGTAGATCTCGATCTCTGCGGCAAGCCGGCCATCTTCCTTGTAGATCTTGTGGTAGAACCGGAAGCGCTCTCCATTTTCCGACATGCCCTTGAGGAAGACCTCTACCGTGATGTCCTCGCTCAGCCGGATCTCCTTTTTGAAGTTGGTCTCTTCGCGAAAGAGCACGGGCCCGATGTTCAGCTTGTTGAATTCGATCAGGGACAGGCCATAGGCGTTGAACATCCTCACCCTTGCCTCGGCGGCATAGTCATTGTAAGCGCTGTGCCGCATGTGGTTGTTGGGGTCGAAATCGGCCCACCTGCTCGTAAATCCAACTTTGAAGCTCATGGGCAGATGTCAGGACAGCAATTCCGCGATCCTTCTCATCGCCTCCTTGAGCTCCTCCTGGGAGGCCGCATAGCTGATGCGGATGCAATTCGGCGCGCCAAAGGCGTCCCCGGTCACTGTCGCCACGTTGGCCTTCTCCAGCAGCAGCATGGCAAAGTCGGAGGCATTCTCCACTTTCTGTCCGTCAATTGTCTTCCCGAAATAGTGTGACACGTCGGGGAACACATAAAAGGCCCCCTCGGCCACGTTGGTCTTGATCCCCTCGATCTCCCCTAGCAGGCCCAGGACCAGGTCCCTCCGCTTGTGGAACTCGTCGACCATGTATTGGATCTTCGATACCGGTGCGTCGAGCGCAGTGATGGTTGCCCTCTGGGCGATGCAGTTCGCCCCGGAGGTGATCTGTCCCTGCATTTTGGTGCAGGCCTTGGCGATCCATTCGGGTGCCCCGATGTAACCGATCCTCCAGCCCGTCATGGCGAAGGCCTTGGCCACCCCGTTCACGGTGATGGTGCGGTCATACATGCTCTCGATGGCTGCAAAGCTGAAATTCGGCACGCCATAGTTGATGTGCTCGTAGATCTCGTCCGACAGGATGTAGATTCCCGGATGCCTTTCCAGCACCTCGGCCAGGGCGCGGTATTCGGCTTCTGTGTACACCGTGCCGCTCGGGTTGTTCGGCGAGTTGAAGAAGATCATCTTTGTCCTGGGGGTGATCGCTTCCTCCAGCTGGGCCGGGGTGATCTTGAAATCCGTGTCAATGGTCGTGGGGATCTCCACATACTTCGCCTCCGCCAGGGTGGCGATGGCCGAATAGCTCACCCAGTAGGGAGCCGGAAGGATCACCTCGTCCCCCGGATTCAGCAGCACCATGGCCACGTTTGCGATCGATTGCTTGGCACCGGTCGAAACGACGATCTGGTTGATGTTGTAGTCCAGGTTGTTGTCGCGCTTGAACTTCCTGCATATGGCTTCTCGCAGCTCAGCGTACCCGTTCACCGGGGTATAGGAATTGTAGTTCTCGTTGATCGCCTGAATGGCCGCCTCCTTGATGAAGTCCGGGGTGTTGAAGTCCGGTTCGCCCAGGCTCAGGCTGATGATGTCCTTGCCCTGTTCCCTGAGTTCCCTAGCCTTGGCCGCCATCGCAAGGGTCTGCGATACGGGCAGGTTGTTGATTCTGTCGGATAGTACCTGTGGCATTGTTGCTTGCATTGATGTGTATTTTGGAATTAAGCGAATTCAGGGTGTTTGCCGAGCGTGTCGAGCTGTTTGAAATGGTCTACCAGGGCCCCGATCATGGTCTTGTACTCATTATAGGGCAGGTTGAACTCCCGCGCCGTATTTCTGACGATCTCCGAGATCTTCTTGTAATGGATGTGGGAGATGTGCGGGAAGATATGGTGCTCCACCTGGTGGTTCAGTCCCCCGGTGAAGAAGTTCACGAACTTGTTGTTGATGGCAAAATTCGATGTGGTGTACAGCTGGTGGATCGCCCAGGTATGCTGCATCACCCCGTCCTTGTCCGGCTGGGGCATTTCGGTGTTCGGCATGACGTGGGCCAGCTGGAAGATCACGCTCAGGATCATGCCTGCCGTGTAGTGCATGATCAGGAAGCCGATCAGCACCTGCCACCAGGGAATGTCCATTACCAGGATGGGCAGCACGATCCACAGCGCGTAGTAGATTATTTTCGTCACAACCAGCACCGACCATTCCTTCGCCGGGTTGGGGAACTTCCCATAGGACAGCTTGCGACCCAGGTAGCTCCTCATCTGCTTGAAGTCCGTCGTGATCGCCCAGTTGAGCGTTAGCAGGCCATAGAGGAAGATGGAGTAGTACTTCTGGAATTTATGGATCTTGAGCCACTTGGCATGCTTGGAGAAACGGATGATCCTCCCGGCGTCAATGTCCTCGTCAAGTCCCTGAATGTTGGTGTAGGTATGATGGAGCACATTGTGCTGCACCTTCCAGTTGTAGACGTTGCCCGCCAGGATGTAAATGCTGCTTCCCATGAGCGAGTTGACCCATTTGCGGCTGGAGAAGGATTCGTGGTTGGCGTCGTGCATAACGTTCATCCCCACGCCGGCCATTCCGATTCCGATCAGCACGGTCATGAGCACCATGGCCCAGGTAGGCAGCGGAACGGTCAGGAGGACCACCAGTGGCGCCAGGAACAAAGCGAACATGAAAATCGCCTTGAGGTAGAGTTTCCAGTTGCCCGTCTTTCTGAGGTCATTCTCTTTGAAATAGTTGTTTACTCGCTTGTTTAAGGTTCTTATGAAGTTGGTTTTGTCTCTCGTGATGAACTTGATCCCTTGCATCTTCTTGATTTAATTTGTTTTGGATGTCACATGTCTGCAAAGCTAAGGGTTTTTTAAAAGGAAGCAGAATATTTTTAACAAATTTCCTGTTGAATTTTGAACTCATTTGGACCTTTTTGTCAATCTTTTTAAGCCCTTCCGGGATTAATTGTATTTTTGCCAAAAATAGCTGAATGGACCACATCCTCGCCTATTTTCCGGGACTTGACCAAAAGCAGCGGGAGCAATTTGCCCGACTCGGACCGCTCTATGCCCACTGGAACCAAAGCATAAACGTGATCTCGAGGAAGGACATAGACGAGCTCTACGTGAAACACGTGCTCCACTCGTTGGGCATCGCCAGGGTACAGCCCTTTCTGCCGGGGTCCCGCATACTGGACATCGGGACCGGGGGAGGCTTCCCCGGCATTCCCCTGGCCATTCTGTTTCCCGAGACCGAGTTTGTCCTGGTCGATTCCATAGGGAAGAAGATCAAGGTGGTTCAGGCCGTCGCGGACTCCCTGGGCCTGGAAAACGTTCAGGCGGTTCACGGACGGGCAGAGAAGCAGAAAGGACAGTTCGACTTCATTGTGAGCCGGGCGGTGACCCGCATGTCGGAATTCGTCAAATGGACACGCAACAAGGTCTCACCCACAAGCAGGCACGAGCTCCAGAACGGGATCCTGTACCTGAAGGGGGGAGACCTGGAGGAGGAGCTGAGCCCCTTCCCGAAGGCACGCGTCTTTCACCTGTCCGATCACTTCGAAGAGGATTTCTTTGAGACGAAGAAGGTGGTTCACCTGCCCCTGAGCTGATCCTTCAGATCAATGATCCTTGTCCCAACCGGCCAGTCCCGCCGAAACGATGAATTTCATCATTTCACCCGAGTTCACGTCCAGGGTCCTTATCTGTGACCTGGGCACGATGAACAGCTCCCCGGAGAAGTTGTAGGAGTGGGGGAAATAGACCGCCACTTTGTCTTGCTCGCCGATGAGGTCGAGGTTCTCTTCCGTGACAAATCCCAACTTCTCCAGCTCGGAATGCAGGTTGATCCTCACGATCACCGGGCGATTGAATTTCTTCTCCTTTCCTGCAAAGGCCGAGAAGAGATCGTTGAAGGCCGAATAGATGAAATTCAAAAGCGGGATGCGGTCGATGATGCCATTGAAGATCCTTTTCAGGGGATCTGCGATGATCGTGCGCCCCAGGAAACCGACGAAGATCAGAAAGACGAGAAGCGACAGCAGCCCGAGCCCCGGAATCCTGATGTCGAAGAAACGCGCAAGGAGCTTTTGGGAAAACCCGTCGATCAGGGTGAAGGAGGTATACACCAGGTAGGCGGTGATGCCAAGGGGGGCAATGTAAACCAGCCCCTGGATGAGATAGTTGAGGATTCTTTTCATGACGTTGGATTCTGGGTTAATGATGATTTGCG
>CAZAZM010000026.1:0-27477 GCA_964489625.1 uncultured Flavobacteriaceae bacterium | reverse complement strand
CCGGATCCAGAAGATCCTCGTCGACCAGATCGACGTGCTGGAGACCATGACCCCTTTGGATTTTCTCGATTTCAGGCATTACCTGCTGCCCGCTTCCGGGTTTCAAAGCTTTCAGTTCAGGAAGCTGGAGGTAATGCTCGGCCTGAAGAGGGACAATCGCATCTCCTACACCCAATGCGCCTATTCGGGAGTCTTTTCGGAATCCGAACAGCAGGTCCTGGAAGGACTCGAGCAGGGGGATTCCATGCTGAACCTGGTGGAGAAATGGCTGGAACGAATACCCTTTCTTCGGATGGACAGCTTTGATTTCATTGAAGAGTACAGAAAGGCCGTGAGCAACATGATCGCGAAGGAAGGCAGGGCTATCGACGAGGCCAACTACATCTCGGATCAGGAAAAGTCACTGCGCAAGAGGATGCTCGGCGAGACCAATACCTATTTCAGCTCCATTTTCGACGAAGGGGAGCACGGGAAGAAGATGGAAGAGGGACAGCTCAAATTCTCGCACAAGGCGACCATCAGCGCCCTGCTGATCAACCTGTACCGAGACGAGCCCCTGCTCAGGCAGCCCTTCATGTTCCTCCAGAAGCTCATCGACATGGATGAGCTCTTCACCACCTGGCGGAACCGGCATGCCCAGATGGTGCTGAGGACCCTGGGACGCAAGATCGGGACCGGGGGTTCCTCGGGCTATGATTACCTGAAGTCAACGGCCGACAGACATCGCATCTTTTACGACCTGCATCACATCTCCACCTTGCTTATCCCGAGATCGGAACTGCCGGAGCTTCCGCCGGAGCTTCGCGACAAGCTCGATTTCAACTATTCGAAAAGAAAGCGCCCGTGAAGGGATACAGGTCTAACAATCGAAAAAAGAAAGCATGGAATATTTGAATTCACTGGATTTTGCAAAGGAGCTCGATCGCAAAGATCCTTTGCGGGAGTACAAAAGGAGGTTTCACCACCCCAGGACCCCCGACGGAGCGGATTGCATCTACTTCTGCGGAAACTCTTTGGGACTGCAGCCCACCTCGGCCCGTTCCCGGGTGGAGCGCATTATGAAGGACTGGGAGACCCGTGCGGTAGAAGGTCATTTCGAGGGGGATGAGCCCTGGGTGCCTTACCACGAGCTTTTGGCCCCCGCCATGTCTCGCATCGTCGGTGCGAGAGAGGATGAGGTAGTGCTGATGAACAGCCTCACCGTGAACCTGCACCTGATGATGGTCACCTTCTACCGGCCGGTTGCGGGCAGGCATAAGATCCTGATCGAAAAGAACGCCTTTCCCTCGGACCAGTACGCGGTGAAATCCCAGATCCGCTTTCATGGCTTCGAGGTGGAAGAAAGCCTGATCGAGATCGGTCCGAGAAAGGGTGAATCGACCCTGAGAACCGAGGACATCCTGCAGAAGATCGAGGAGGAGGGAGATCAGATCGCCCTTGTCATGATGGGAGGGCTGAACTATTACACGGGCCAGGTGTATGACATGAGAAGAATTGCGGCAGCCGGGAGAGCAAAGGGCTGCCTGGTCGGCTTTGACCTGGCCCATGCCGTGGGGAACGTTCCCCTGGAGCTGCACGACTGGGAGGTGGATTTTGCGGTCTGGTGCACCTACAAGTATTTGAACTCAGGCCCGGGAGGCATTGCCGGAGCCTTTGTTCACCAGCGTCACCACCGCAACGGGGAACTGCCCCGTTTTGCAGGCTGGTGGGGTCATGACAAGGAGGAGCGCTTCCTGATGGACGAGCATTTTGTGCCCATTCCCACTGCGGAAGGATGGCAGCTGAGCTGCGGTCCCATATTGCTCGAGGCCTCGCTGAGGGCATCCCTCGAGATCTTTGACGAGGTCGGGATGGAGGCATTGAGGAAGAAGTCGGTGGCGCTCACGGGCTTTTTGGAGTTCCTGGTCTCAGGGATCCATACCGACAAGATCGACATCATCACCCCTTCTGACCCCGCCCAGCGGGGATGCCAGCTTTCCGTGAGGGTCATAGGAAGCGACAAGGGACTGTTTCACGCCTTGCGCGCGAAGGGCGTCATCACCGACTGGAGGGAGCCGGACGTGATCCGGGTCTCCCCAACTCCCATGTACAACAGCTTCGAAGAGGTCTTTCGCTTTGTCGATCTCCTGAAGCAATGTCTTTGAGAAGATACGAACCGTCAGGGAAAAGAAAAAAGGGGGCTAATGCCCCCTATATTGTTTATAATCCTGGTTTTTACTCCTGTTTACGGGAAAAGAATTACTCTCCCAGGAAGGGATAACGGTAATCGGTCGGCGGCACGAAGGTCTCCTTGATCGTCCTGTTCGAGACCCAGCGCAGCAGGTTCCAGACGGATCCCGCCTTGTCATTGGTTCCCGAGCCCCTGGCCCCTCCGAAGGGCTGCTGCCCCACAACGGCGCCGGTCGGCTTGTCATTGATGTAGAAATTCCCAGCCGCATTCTCGAGCTTATCGGTGGCGATCCCGATCACGTAGCGGTCACGGCTGAATATGGCTCCCGTCAGGGCGTATTCCCCGGTTTGGTCCACCAGGTCCAGCACTTCCTCCCACTGGTCGTCCTCATAAACATAGACGGTCAAAATGGGCCCGAAGAGCTCGGTGCACATGGTCTCGTATTTCGGGTTGGTCGTGAGGATCACGGTGGGTTCTATGAAGTAGCCCACGGAATCGTCGTATCCTCCTCCCACGATGATCTCGGCGTCAGAGTCTTTCTTTGCCTGGTCTAGGTAGCCCGACAGCTTCTTGAAGGCGCGGTCATCGATGACCGCGTTGATGAAGTTGCCGCTGTCCCCGGGGCTGCCCATCTTGAAGGATCGGATGTCCCTGATCACGGCCTCGCGGATATCCCCCCAAAGGCTCTTGGGCAGATAGGCCCTTGAAGCAGCGGAGCATTTCTGGCCCTGGTATTCGAAGGCGCCCCTGGATATCGCCGTGGCCACCTCTTGAGGGTCAGCCGATGGGTGTGCCCAGATGAAGTCCTTGCCGCCAGTCTCCCCCACGATGCGCGGGTAGGAGCGATAGAGACCGACGTTCTTTCCGATGGTTTCCCAGAAGCTGTTGAAGACCGGGGTGGAGCCTGTGAAGTGCACTCCCGCAAAATCCCTGTGGTTCAGGAGCACGTCCGTGATGGTCGAGGAGCTTCCGGTGACCATGTTGATCACCCCGTCAGGCAGTCCTGCCGTTTTGAAGAGCTCCATGATGACCTGTGCCGAATACACCTGCGAGCGGGCAGGCTTCCAGATCACCACGTTCCCCATCATGGCCGGCGAAGCCGGAAGGTTGCCGGCGATCGCGGTGAAGTTGAAGGGAGTGATCGCGTAGACGAACCCTTCCAGGGGCCTGTACTGCATTCGGTTCCACATGCCCCGGGCCGATTCCGGCTGGTTGGTGTAGATGTCGGTCATGAACTGTACATTGAAGCGCAGGAAGTCGATCAGCTCGCAGGCAGAGTCGATCTCGGCCTGCATCACGTTCTTGGACTGGGCGATCATGGTGGCTGCGTTCATCTTGTTGCGGAAGGGCCCGGCCAGGAGGTCGGCCGCTTTCAAAAAGATGGCAGCCCGGTCTTCCCAGGAGGTCTTGGCCCATTTCTTGCGGGCCTCTGCGGCCGCTTGAACCGCCATTTCGATATGTTTCTTCTCAGCCTTGTGGTATTTTCCCACGCTGTGCCTGTGGTCGTGGGGAGGGTTGATCTCCGAGGTGTTCCCGGTTCGGATCTCCTCTGATCCTATGTAGATCGGGATGTCTACTTTCTCATTGAACATTTTGTTATAGGTATCGATCAGGTCCTTGTGTTCCTGAGTTCCCGGGGCATAGGCCCTGACCGGCTCGTTGACCGCCTTGGGCACCTTGAAAAATCCGTTTGACATCGATCTTGATTTAGAGGTTTTACATCTTGTCTAAGAGACCACAAATGTACGAATATTGTAAGATTCTCTGCGCAGGGCGGGAGGTAAATGTTAAGTTTGTAACTTAAGCCCCGGAATATTTTCAATCTTTCATAAACATACATGTGCACGGTTACCTTTATCCCCCTCGGAGGTCGCGAATTCGCGCTGACATCGAATCGAGACGTATCCTATGCGCGGCCCCAGGCCTCGCCCCCTGCCATACACCTGGATCACGGCGTTGGCCTCCTGTATCCCAAGGACGGCAAGGCGGGAGGGACCTGGATTGGGAGCAGCCGCGACAACAGGCTGATCTGCCTGCTCAACGGGGGCTTCGAAAACCACCGCAGGCAACCGGAATACAGAAAGAGCCGGGGATTGATCGTCACGGAACTACTTGCTGCAGAGGACCTTTCCGAAAGTCTCAGGTCCATAGACCTGTCGGGCATTGAGCCCTTTACCCTGGTCCTCGTGGAATGGGCACGGGACCTTGATCTCGGGGAATTCGTCTGGGATGGGGATGAGAAGCATCACAGGTCCCTGCCACTGGTTCCAAGGATATGGTCTTCTTCGACCCTGTTCGACAGGACCATGAGGCAAATGCGAAGAGGCTGGTTCGAGTCCTGGAAGAGGAGCGAGGGCCTCGCCCCTGAGGCCATGTTGCGATTTCACAGGGAGGCCGGTTCAGGAGACGACGAGGTGGGCGTGGTGCTCAAAAGGAAACAGGTCGGGACGGTGAGCATCACCCAGTTCGTCAACCGGGAAGGGCTCAGTGTTCATTACGAGTCTCTTGTTTCAGACCAGGAAGGCCAGGAAGGAGACGATCACGGCTCCGATGGCCGCCAGGATCATGAATGAGGTGTTCAGCAGCAGGAACTTGACAAGGGTCTTGAACCTGCCCTGCTCATAGAAGGTCCGCATGGCCTTGTAGAGGTAGAAGAGGAAGAGCGCTACGAAGATGCCGTTGACCCAATCGCTGTTGGAGAATCTCCCGATGATCATGAAGATCATCAAAAGCAGGAAGAACACGGTTTGCACGTGGAACACGAAGACCAGGTTCTCTGTATAGTTGTACCTGTGGCGGATATAGAGCAGTGACACGATCAGGGTGAAGACGGGAAGCAGGAAGAAAAGGGCCACGGAGACCCGGGAAAGAACCCTGTCGACCCAGGATTTCCAGTATTCCGAGTCGCTGAGGGCCTCATTCCAGTCACGGGCCTTATTGTAGTAGAAAACGTTCCAGTAGCTTTGCTCAATGCCCAAGTCGTCGAGGGCAACCAAAACATTCGTATCCGGATGCGCCTTGTCGTAGTCCATGAAAAGCTTCACTTTTTTGACCACTCTTCCCAATTCGTTGTTCGGCATTTTCACGTCGTCGGGATTGACCAGCCTTGTCGGGATCCTGTACGAAGAACCTCTTTCCACCAGGATCTCCTCGATTCGGGCGGCGGCTTCGCGGTTCAGTTCCGACTTTTCGCTGAAGGTCTGCCATTGATCCGTGATCTGGCTCAATTCGGTGATCACAGCATCATCGTTGTGATTGGCAATCAGGGCGGTTCTCTCGTCGACCTGTGCCATGAGAATTTCAGCCACTGAGTCCTTTTCCCTGGAGCTGTACCCGTCTCCGACAAGGACTGTGACCTTCTCCTCATCACTCATCAGGGAGTCCGCCAGCTGACGTACCCAGATCTTCTTTTCCCCGGAAGGGAGAGCGGCGCTGTCCGTTTTGTTTCTGTTAGCCGCGATCTGGTTGACGCCCAGGTCGATGGCTGCCAAAGTTGCAGAATCGATCTCCACCTCCGAATTCTGCAATTCGTTCAGGGTTTCTTGTTTGATCGAGTTGATGACCTTCCCCCTGTTTTCGGAATCCATGACGCCCGGCAGATTCTGGTTTCCCTGGGCACCGGGTTTGAAGCTGTCAATGGTTTTGAACACCCCGACAAGCAGGAAGAAGAGGATGGTGATGTGCAGGTAGAGCTGGAAGGGATTGGCATAATAGATCCTCCTTCCGTTGACGTAGTTCTTGCTTACGGTTCCCGGCTTGATCAGCAGGGGGATCACCGTTCTCAGAAACCGGTTGTCGAACTCGAAGAAGCCGGAGAGGTATTCGGAAAAGTATTGTTTGATGCTGAGTCGGTTCGTATCATTGACCTGGCCGCATCGAGGGCAGAAATTGTCCTCTACGGACAGTTCGCGCTCACAATTCAGGCATTTTTTCCCGTGAAGATTCTTGGTAAAACGGGTGATCGACTTCATTCCTAGTTCAGTGTGGCCGGTATCATCAGCTGAAAAGTGGGAATGCTGACCTCGAACTTCTCAGAGGTTGAAAAATTGATCATCTGGTAAAAGCCGTTCATAGAACCGATGGGAGAGAGGAGGAAGCAATAGGAGGAATAGGTATAGGTGTCCTTGGGCTTCAGGATCGGTTTCTTCCCTACCACACCCTCGCCTTCAACGACTTCCGTGTTGTTGAGGGAATCGTGGATGTTCCAGTGCCGGTTAAGGAGCTGTACCGTGTCCGAGCTTTGGTTTTCAATGGTGATGCTGTAGCTGAAGACATAGTAGACCTTCGAATTCTGATAGCGGTCGCCCTCGTAATTCGTCGTGATCGATATTTTAATGCCCTTTGTAACTTGCTGAATCATAGTTTGAAAAACCAGAATTTCACCCTACAAAGATACGATTTATTTTAAAAGATCCGGGAGTTGCCCATTTTGGCGTCTTCCGCCATTTCTGCAATGGTCCTGACCTTGAGCTCTGCCACCAGCTCGTCTCTCCAGGGGGCGGCGATCCTGTGGATGGCGCAGGGGTTTTCATCACTGCACCGGGGCAGGCCTATAAAGCAGGTGTTGAAGGATCCGAGGCCGTCTATGCTTTCTATGATGTCGAGCAGGCTGTTGGAGAGCTCCTTCTCGGACAGATAGAATCCACCCTTCGGGCCCTTGGTGGACAGGATCAGCTTTTCCCTGCTAAGTTTCTGGAAGATCTTGGCCAGGAATGGCTTTGGGATATTTGCTTCTTCACCGATCTGGGCGGAGCCTATCTTATTCTTCTCGCTTGCATGGATCGCAAGGTACAGGACACCTCGGATCGCATATTTGCTTTCCTTGCTTAGCATACGGGGGTAATCGTTTGAAAATCATTAAACAAAAATAAAGGATAAAAAAGTCTTTTTTATGATTTTTATCATGTGTTATGCAACATCGGTTACATACTTTTGTTCGACAATACCTTCAAAACAAAACTAACTTAATTAAACTGAAATGAAAAAATACATTTTTTTGCTGTCAGCGATGTTAGTCATTGCATTGACATCCTGCAAGACCGAGGGTAAAGCGGAAGATACTCCGGGTACTGCAGCAACGAACAAAACCGTGGAACACCAGGGTCAGGCAGCAGTGGAAGACAACGTCTCCGAAGCCAATGCGCTCCAGGTTGCCAAATCCCTGGATGATTTCAAAACGCTGGTAGTGGCCATTGAAGCCGCCGGAGTGGAAGACGCTGTGGTGAACGCTGGTCCCTTGACCATTTTTGCCCCATTGAACTCGGCCTTTGACAAGCTCCCGGAGGGTACCGTAGAGAGCCTCTTGAAGCCCGAGAACAAAAGCCAGCTGGCCTACATCCTGACCAATCACGTCGCACCGGCCAATTTCCCTATCAAACAGCTTACCAAGGAAGCTGCCAAGGGTAGGAAGCTGTACATGGCCTCCGGGAAATACCTGGATGTCGAGGACAGGGATGGGGACATTTACGTGGGCGGTACCAAGATCCTAAAGACAGTATCGGTCAGCAATGGATGGATACACGTCATCGATGATGTAATCGTTCCGGCAGACTAAACATTAATCAGAACTCAAGACATGAAATTTAAATTGATTGTAATCCTTTTCCTCGCCCTGGGCTGGGTGAGCTGCGGTGATCAAAAACCCAAAGACTCACCGTCTAAGACCAACACGGAGGCGGTAGGCGAAGAAAAGAAAAGCGAGGCTGCAGAAGCCGATCCGATGGCGAACAAAGGTTTAGGACCGATCAGCTCAGTGAGCCTGGGTGAGATCGATCCGGACCTCGCCGTCAAGGGCGAAGCCGAATTCAAGGCAAAGTGCACGGCTTGTCACAAGATCAGCAAGAGACACATCGGTCCGGCACTTCAGGGGGTGACGCAAAGGCGGTCGCCCGAATGGATCATGAACATGATTCTCAATCCGGAGGAAATGGTCCTCAACGATCCCATTGCGCAGAAATTGCTGGTTGAATACAACGGCGCGCCAATGGCCAATCAGAATCTGACGGAGGAAGAGGCTCGGTCGATACTCGAGTATTTCAGGACCAAAACAGAATAATCATTCACCAAATCTCATAACACAGACTTAATCTATACCATTATGAAAAGAATCCTTTATAACGCACTCGCCCTTTTGGTTGTATCCTTTTGGACACAATCCTGTGGCGACATGAATTCCGGCAAGTCGTCCAAACAGGGAGCCTTGTCGGGCAATGCTGCGGAGCGCGTATATGTCGCTCCCGGCGAACACGATGAATACTACGCCTTCATATCGGGCGGATTCAGCGGTCAGCTGGCCGTTTACGGGCTGCCTTCGGGAAGGCTTTTCAAGGTGATTCCCGTATTCTCCGTGGACGCCGAGAAGGCCTGGGGCTTCAACGAGGAGACCAAGCCCATGCTGAATACCTCGCATGGTTTCATTCCCTGGGACGACTCCCACCACCCCGACGTCTCACAGACGGCAGGGGAGCTCGACGGACGCTGGGTGTTCATAAACGGAAACAACACGCCCAGGATCGCTCGGATAGACTTGACCACCTTCGAAACCACCGAGATCATCGAGGTGCCGAACTCCGCAGGGAACCACAGCTCGGCTTTCGTTACCGAGAACACGGAATACGTGGTTGCAGGAACAAGGTTCAGCGTGCCCTTCCCGCAACGTGACATGCCTATCGCCGAATACAAGGGGAACTTCAAGGGAGCCCTCTCCTTCATTTCCGTGAATCCGGAAGACGGAAGGATGGATCTCAAGTTCCAGATCATGATGCCCGGTTTTGACTATGACCTGTCGCATCCTGGAAGAGGAGATTCTCACGGATGGTTCTTCTTCTCCACCTACAACACCGAAGAGGCGAATTCGCTTTTGGAAGTGAACGCATCTCAGAATGACAAGGATTTCATCGCGGCGGTCAACTGGAAGAAGATCGAAGCCTACGTCAACGAGGGCGGAGGAAAGAAAGTCCCTGCCAGGTACGCGCACAACGTCTATGACGAAACCACGCATATGGCGACTTCAACCATGAAGGAGGAGGTGCTGGTCGTGGATCCTCTTGAGGTTCCGGGCGCCATCTATTTCATGCCAACCCCGAAATCTCCTCATGGCTGTGACGTGGACCCGAGCGGTGAGTACATCGTGGGCAGCGGAAAACTCGCGGCTGAACTGACGGTTCATTCCTTCAGCAAGATGATCAAGGCGATCGAAGAGAAGAATTTTGACGGTGACGCCTATGGCATCCCGATTCTTTCCTACGAAGCAACCCTGGCCGGTTCGGTCAAGCAACCCGGACTCGGACCTCTTCACACTGAGTTCGACGGAAAAGGAAACGCCTACACCACTTTCTTCATCTCATCAGAAGTGGTCAAATGGAAATTGGGCACCTGGGAGGTGCTGGATCGCAAGCCGACCTATTACTCGGTGGGTCACCTGATGATCCCGGGAGGAAACTCGAGAAAGCCCTTCGGCCAGTACGTAGTGGCCATGAACAAGATCACCAAGGACCGTTACCTGCCTACAGGGCCTGAGGTGACCCAGTCTGCTCAGCTCTATGACATCTCCGGCGAGAAGATGGAGCTGCTGCTCGACTTCCCGACCGTGGGTGAGCCCCATTATGCGGCCGGCATCGCAGCAGACATCGTAGCCAAGAACTCCAGGAAGATCTTCAAGCTTGAAGAAAATAAGCACCCCTATGCGGTCAAGAGCGAGGCAGAGGCCAAAGTGGTCAGAGACGGCAACGAGGTGCACGTGTACATGACCATGATCCGATCCCATTTTGCTCCTGACAACATTGAAGGAATCAGGGTGGGGGACAAGGTGTACTTCCATTTCACCAACCTGGAGCAGGACTATGACGTACCACACGGTGTGTCTATGATCGGCGCCAATACCTCTGAACTCCTGATCATGCCAGGACAGACGGAATCATTTGTCTGGGAACCCAAGCAGGAGGGTGTATGGCCTTTCTACTGCACGGATTTCTGCTCGGCCCTCCACCAGGAGATGCAGGGATACGTCAGGGTGTCGCCACGCGGATCGAACGTTCCGATCTCTTATACGCTTGACGGGGATCCCGTTGACGTTGAATAGAAACAAGATTAAGGTTAAGTTAATTGTTGTTGAAAACGGGCAGGGTGGGTATTTTCTGTCCGTTTTCTTTTCTTCAGACGAAAAGGACAATCCTTACAATTGGCATAGCACATGAAAAAGTCAAGAATTCTTATGATCGCGGGGCCTTTGCTCATGCTCGGCCTGTTCGCCTTTCCCTTGTGGAACATTACCCTTGAAGCGCCCCAGTATCCCATACCACTGGGAATGAACATACACATCAACAAGTTCACGGATGTTCATGAGTTCGACATCAAGAACATCAACCTGATGAATCATTACGTCGGGATGAAGTACATCCCGGAGACCATTCCGGAGTTCAAGATCTTTCCCGTGGTGATCATCGTCATGGTCTTGCTGGGTGTACTGATCGGACTCAGGGCAAACAAGAAGTGGTACCTGGCCTGGTTTGTGCTCATGACCATCCTGGGCATCGCCGGCATCTATGATTTCTATCTTTGGGAATACGATTACGGCCATAACCTGGACCCCAAGGCCATCATGAGCTTCACGAACCCGGACGGAACCCCCATGGGATTTCAGCCTCCCCTGCTAGGAACCAAGCACATCCTCAATTTCATCGCCCATTCCTATCCCAGGACCGGGGCCTACATGATGTTCTCGGGAATGTTGTTAACTTTGATTGCCTTTTTTATGGCAAGAAAGGAGGACCGGGCGGTCAAGGCCCAGGTCCCTGAATAGAAGATATACTGACTAAAGAAATGAAAACCTTAGCTACAGTCGCCCTGCTGTTTGCAGGAGCGCTTCTGGTCTCTTGTGAGGTAAGCCCGGAGCCGATCAATTACGGAACGGAGGCCTGTCATTTTTGCAGGATGACCATTGTGGACCAACAGCACGCGGCGCAGTACGTGACCAAAAAGGGCAAGCAATTCAAGTTTGACGCCGTGGAGTGCATGCTGAACCAGCTTTCCGAGACGGGCATGGCGGATTTGGAGATCCTGTTGGTCTGTGATTACACCCAACCGGGACAGATGACCGATGCCACCAGGGCATCCTATCTCATCAGCCCTCAGATCAAAAGCCCCATGGGTGCGAACCTCAGTGCCTTTTCCAAACTTTCCGACGCTGAGGAAACGCTTGGCGTGCACGGGGGAGAATTATTTGACTGGAGTGAAATGCTGACCAAATATCAGGTGACTGAATGAGACTTCTTCTTCTGACCCTTTTCGTCTTGTTCAACACCTTTGTCGCCACCGGCCGCCAGATCGAGGTCTGTCCCACCTGCCCTGTGAGTTCGATACAGGAGGGGATCAACCGGGCAGCTTCGGGGGATACCGTGCTCATCAGGGAAGGAATTTACCTGGAGCACGATATTCAAATCGACAAGTCATTGGAACTTGTCGGAGAAGAAAATGCCGTGATCGACGGGGAGAACCAGGGGACAGTGCTTTCGGTTCATGCGGATGGTTTTGGAATCCGGGGCCTGAGGATCATCAACGTGGGGCAGAGCTACACCAAGGATTTTGCAGGCATTTTGGTCAACGGCTCCAAAGATTTTGTCATTGAGGGCAACGTTCTCGAGCAGGTCTTCTTTGGGGTATTGATTGAAAAATCCTCGGGCGGGACGGTTCGCAACAACCAGGTGCGCAGCAATTCGGTGAGCCAGGCAAGCTCGGGCAATGGCATTCACCTCTGGCACTGCTCAGAGATGAACATACATTCGAATGAGCTGAGCGGTCTGCGCGACGGGATCTATTTTGAATTCGTGAAGGAGAGCAAGGTGAGCGACAACAAGAGTCACGACAACCTGAGATACGGCCTTCATTTCATGTTCTCAAACAACAATGCATATTTCGACAACGAGTTCAGGAGCAACGGGGCAGGAGTGGCGATCATGTTCTCCAAGTTCGTGGAAATGTACCGGAACAGGTTTGTCCACAATTGGGGATCGGCCTCATACGGACTGCTATTGAAGGAGATCTACGACGCTGAGATCGAGGACAACTTGTTCGAGCAGAATACCATTGGGATCAGTGTCGATGGCTCCACCCGCATAAACTACAGGAACAATGACTTTGTAAGGAATGGCTGGGCGGTAAAGATCATAGGTGCCTGTTATGACAACCTGTTCTCGAGAAACAACTTCCTGAACAATGCCCTCGACCTGTCCTATAACAGCAAGATCAACTCCAATCGCTTCGACAACAACTACTGGAGCGAATATTCCGGCTATGACCTGGACCGAAACGGGATCGGTGACGTTCCCTATCGTCCGGTGAAGCTGTTTTCGTATATTGTCCACAACACGCCCGAGACCATCATCCTGTTGCGCAGTCTTTTCGTCGACATCATCAACTTCTCGGAAAAGGTTTCTCCCGTATTCACGCCGGACAACCTTTTGGACAACAATCCTCTAATGAAAAGATCAGATGATTAGCATCGCAGACCTGCATAAACGATTTGGCAAGCTTACGGTGCTTGACGGCCTCGATCTCGAGATTGACAAGGGCGGGATCTTCGCCGTGCTGGGCCCGAACGGCTCAGGAAAGACCACCCTGATCAAGAGCATTTTGGGCATGGTGATTCCCGATCGCGGTGACATCCGCTTGAAGGGGGAAAGCGTTTTGGGGAAGTCCGATTACAGGAATGAGATCAATTACCTGCCACAGATCGCGAATTTTCCTTCCAACCTGACGGTGAAAGAGTTGTTTTCCATGGTCAAGAACCTGAGGCCGAAAGAGGCGAACGACAGCGACCTGGTAAGGATTTTCGGCCTGGAGGAGCATTTGGAAAAGAAGCTGGGGAACCTGTCCGGGGGAACCAAGCAGAAGGTGAATATTGTCCTGACCTTCATGTTCGACAGTGAAATGATCGTTCTCGATGAGCCCACCACCGGCCTGGATCCCGTTTCCCTGATTCACCTTAAGGCGATCATCCTGGAGGAGAAGAGAAAGGGGAAGACCATACTGATCACGACGCATATCATGAGTTTCGTCGAGGAAATGGCCGATGAGATCGTCTTCCTGCTCGACGGCAGGATCTATTTCAAGGGAAGCGCTTCGGACCTCAAGGATCAGACCACGGAGCCCGATCTCGAACACGCCATAGCCGCCCTGATGACAAGAACGAATTCCAAAGAGCAGAAAAACAGATGATCAAAATCCTGAAATACAGCTTTTATGACCTGATGAGGAGCCGGTGGAGCTATGTCTATTTCGCTTTTTACCTTTCCCTGGGCTTTGTCCTGCTCTTTTTGAACAATGACGTCAACAAGGCCATCATCACCCTCATGAACATCATCATTGTGCTGACTCCCCTGATCGGGACGGTTTTCGGGGTCATGTATTATTACAATTCCAAGGAGTTCACCGAATTGCTCCTCGCACAGCCCATCAAAAGAAGCACGATCTTCATGGGTCAGTACCTGGGCATCTCCCTGTCTTTGACGCTGAGTCTTGTGCTGGGCCTGGGAATTCCCTTTGTGCTCTATGGTCTGTTTCAGTCGGCAGCCGTATTCGATTTTTCCCTCTTGCTTCTGGTGGGCAGCCTGCTGAATTTCATTTTCGTGGCCCTGGCCTTCAACATCGCCCTGTCCAACGAGAACAAGATCAAAGGGTTTGGCTATGCAATCCTGCTATGGCTCTTTCTGGCGGTGATCTACGATGGTCTCTTCCTGATCTCCCTGGTGGTGTTCAATGAGTACCCGCTGGACAAGCTGGCCCTTTTCGCTACCCTGTTCAATCCCATCGACCTTTCCAGGATACTGATACTTCTGGAACTGGATATATCGGCCTTGCTCGGATACACGGGAGCCGTCTTCAAGACCTTTTTCGGAACGCGGGTTGGATTTCTTCTGTCTTTTCTGGCAATTGCCCTCTGGGTCGCATTGCCGGTGTGGCGAATGCGTCTGAAGCTCAGGAAAAAGGATTTCTAGCGCATCTTGCCCCCGGTTACCGGATAGCCTGCGTTCAGCCATTTGAAGAAGCCTTCATCGATCACCGCAGTGTTTTTGAAGCCTTTCTTGCGCAACATGTCGATGACCTTGTCGGAGGCAGCATGCGGGCAGGAGCAGTAGGCAATGATCCAGGTTCCGTCTTTGGGCAGGCCTTTTCCGGCTTCCTCCTCCGAGATGTAGTAGGGGATGGGGATGGCCCCGGGAATATGCGCATTGTGCCATTCCGAGGAGGTTCGGGTGTCGAGCAGCACGAGGCGGTTCTTGTCCTTCAGGGCCTTGAGGACCTGGTCCATGGGAACGTACCTGCCTTCGCGGAGCTCGAATTTTGGCTGTTGTCCTCCCGGGTTGACCACATAATCCTTTTCAGCAGGATAGGGAGCCAATTCCCTGGGTTCCGGGCTCCATCCCGAGGCAAGGCTCCTGATGTAGTGGGTCAGGTCGTTTCGCTGCTCTTCCGAAAGCTGTCGCTTGAAGGCCTTCATTTCTGTGTCCTCCCTTCCGTTGCTGATGGCGTAGTGAATGTAGGCGTCGGTTGCAAAGGCCAAAAATGCCGGGTTTGACAAGGCGGGAGCCGTTACTCCTTCTCCCTTTTCACCATGGCACTCGGCGCATTTCTCGATGAAAAGCCTCTGTCCGCCGGCCAGGTCTCCCTCAATCGGCTCCAGGCTGAGGTCGATCGCTTCGTGCCCGGACTGCTGCTTCAGCCAGACCGAAAGGGTGAAGATCTGCCGCATCGAAAGGGGCCCTCCCATCTCATCGAGATAGGGTGCCATGGCCGTTCCCGGCCTTCCAAATCCGATGGAGCTGGCCAGGAAATTCAGGGGCATGGTCGACATCAGTGACCTGGATCTCAGTGAAGGGGCATAGTCGGCTGCACCACCTTCGCGCTCCTGTCCATGGCAAAGGGCGCAGTATTGCCTGTAGGTCGCCGCAGCGTTTTCCTGGTCGATCCGGGTCAGGGGCGGTATTCTTTGCTGGGCAAGCAGGGTGCCCGGCTGCATGACCAGAAAGATCAGGACCGTGAACTGAACCACCTGGATTAACCTTTGGATCCGAATCATGAGGCTTATTTTTCTGCAAAATAGCAAAAAGAGGGCAATGGCGCTCAGTTTGATTTTAATATCTTTGAGCAAGAAAAATCGAAGCATGGAAAATCAATTATCGGAAAGCACCAGGGAGCACGTGGGCATCAAAAGCTACCAGGCCCTTTACATGACCAAGGTGTACAACTGGATGGCCCTTGCCCTCTTCATCACCGGGGTAGTGGCCTACATCACTGCCACGACACCGGGAATGATCGGGACGATCGTCGGTTCCAAACTCCTGTTCTACGGCATGCTCATCGGGGAGCTTCTGCTCGTGGTGTATCTCACGAGTGCCATCCGGCGCCTGAGCCAGACCACTGCTATGGCGGTGTTCCTGATCTACTCCGTGCTGAATGGGCTCACCCTGTCGGTGATCTTCCTGGTCTACACCTCGGCTTCGATCTCGACGACCTTTTTCGTGACGGCAGGGACCTTCGCGGCTATGAGTCTCTACGGATACACCACCAAAAGGGACCTGACCAGTATCGGGAACATGGCTTTCATGGCCCTGATCGGGATCATAATCGCTTCGGTGGTCAATTTCTTCCTGAAAAGCGAAATGATGTACTGGATCATCAGCTACCTTGGTGTTGCGGTGTTTGTAGGCTTGACGGCCTATGACACGCAGAAGCTGAAACGAATTGGCAGCGAGGGATTCTCCAACGAGGAGAGCATG
The DNA here is from genome assembly GCA_964489625.1 of uncultured Flavobacteriaceae bacterium. Classification (GTDB taxonomy): domain Bacteria; phylum Bacteroidota; class Bacteroidia; order Flavobacteriales; family Flavobacteriaceae; genus Lutimonas. The sequence goes on along the minus strand of CAZAZM010000026.1, from coordinate 11,532 downwards.
GAGAAGATGGCCATCATGGGTGCCCTGACGCTCTATCTTGATTTCATCAACATGTTCCTCTTCCTGCTTCGAATTCTGGGGGACAGGAAATAAGCGCAGATGACAGCCTACACGCCGAAAAGAAGACTCAGTGCCCAACAGTACATCAAAGGTATACTGGAGGGCGACCGGGTCATTCTCTCGAGGGCCATCACGATCGTGGAGAGCAATCTCGACAGCGACAAGGCACTGGCCAAGGAGATCGTCCAGGCCATACTGCCGCATTCAGGCCGGTCTTTCCGCATCGGGATCACGGGAGTACCCGGGGTGGGCAAGAGCACCTTCATCGAGGTCTTCGGCAAGCACCTGATCGGTCTGGGCCACAAGGTGGCGGTCCTGTCGATCGATCCCAGCAGCCAAAGGACCCGGGGAAGCATCCTTGGCGACAAGACAAGAATGGAGGAGCTGGCCAACATGGAAGCGGCCTACATTCGCCCCTCGGCCTCGGGAGACACCCTCGGAGGCGTTGCAAACAAGACCGGGGAAGCCATGCTGCTCTGCGAGGCGGCCGGATACGACATCATCCTGATCGAGACGGTCGGGGTAGGTCAGTCTGAGACCGCGGTCCACGGAATGACGGACTTCTTCCTGCTGCTCATGCTCTCGGGAGCCGGCGACGAGCTGCAGGGAATCAAAAAGGGGATCATGGAGATGGCCGACATGCTGGTCATCCACAAGGCTGATGGCGACAATGTCAAACTCAGCGAGCTGGCCAAAAGACAATATTCCAATGCCCTCCACCTGTTCCCGCCCTCGGAATCGGGCTGGACTCCTGTCGTGACCACGGCCTCCTCCTACGAGAACAAAGGCATCGTTGAGATATGGGAAACCATGACCCGCTTCAAGGAGATGGTCGAAGAGAATGGTTACTTCGAGCGCAACAGGAAGCAGCAGCAGGTCGAGTGGATGTACAACAACATCCACGAAGAGCTGAAGCAGTTGTTCTACTCCGATCCGGCTGTGAAAAAGAGCCTGAAGCTCCTGGAAGAGCAGATCGTGGAATCCAGGATCTCCCCGGTCAAGGCGGCCGAAAAGATCATTTCAAAGTTCAAGGGAAACCTCTGATACCACCGGGATCCCGTTCAATCCTATCAGCTTCTGAGGTACATCTCCATGATGCGGATCGCGGATTCCGCGATGACGCTTCCAGGACCGAAGATGGCAGCGACTTTCCTTTCCAGCAGATAGTCATAGTCCTGCGCGGGAATGACCCCTCCGGCAAAGACCATGATGTCGGGTCGTCCCAATCGATCCAGTTCTTCCACCAATTTTGGGATAAGGGTCTTATGCCCTGCGGCCAGGCTTGAGGCACCGATGAAATGCACGTCATTCTCAATGGCCTGCCGCGCCACTTCCTCTGGGGTCTGGAACAGGGGTCCCATGTCCACGTCAAACCCGAGGTCGGCAAAGCTGGAAGCCACCACCTTGGCTCCCCGGTCGTGTCCGTCCTGCCCCATTTTGGCGATCATCACACGGGGTCGCCTTCCTTCTGTCTCTGCGAACTTGTCCGCCAGCTGCCGGGCCTTCTCAAAGGAGCTGTCTTCTTTCACCTCCTTGCTGTAGACCCCGGTGATCAGCCTGGTTTCCGCCTTGTGCCTTCCGAAATGCTTCTCCATGGCATCCGAGATCTCTCCCAGTGTGGCCAGGTGCTCCGCAGCATCCACGGCCAGCTCGAGCAGATTTCCTTCTCCGGTTCGTGCGCACTCCTCTATGGCCCTGAGCTTCTCTGCCACGGCAGAGGCATCGCGTTCCGACCTGAGCTTGTTCAACCTGGCGACCTGGGATTCACGCACCGCGGTATTGTCCACCTCGAGGATCTCGATATCCGAAGACTCACGGGTTTTATACTTGTTGACCCCGACCAGGATGTCCTGGCCCGAATCGAGACGGGCCTGTTTCCGTGCCGAAGCCTCCTCTATTCTCATTTTGGGAACCCCGGTTTCGATCGCCTTGGCCATTCCGCCCAGTTCTTCCACCTCTTCGATGAGCTTCCAGGCCTTCTTCGCGATCTCCTGGGTCAGGTATTCCACGTAATAGGACCCGGCCCAGGGATCCACGGACCTGGTGATCTGGGTCTCTTCCTGGAGATAGATCTGGGTGTTCCTTGCGATCCTGGCGGAAAAGTCCGTAGGAAGTGCGATGGCCTCATCCAGGGCATTGGTGTGCAGCGATTGCGTTCCTCCCAGACCCGCTGCCATGGCTTCGATGCAGGTGCGCGCCACGTTGTTGAAGGGATCCTGTTCGCTAAGACTCCATCCCGAGGTCTGGCTGTGCGTCCTCAGCGCCATCGACTTGAGGTTCTTTGGATTGAACTGCTTGATGATCTTGGCCCAAAGCATGCGCGCTGCCCGCATTTTGGCGATCTCCATGAAATGGTTCATCCCCACGGCCCAGAAGAAAGAGATGCGGGGAGCGAAATCATCGATCTTCAACCCGGATTTCAAACCGGTTCGGATGTATTCCAAACCATCTGCCAGGGTATAGGCGAGCTCGATGTCGGCCGTGGCCCCGGCTTCCTGCATGTGGTAGCCGCTGATCGAGATGGAGTTGAACTTGGGCATGTGCCTGGTCGTGTACTCGAAGATGTCCCCGATGATCCTCATGGAAGGCAGGGGCGGGTAGATGTAGGTGTTGCGCACCATGAACTCCTTGAGGATGTCATTCTGGATGGTCCCGCTCAACTGTTCCAATGAAACACCCTGCTTTTTCGCGGCCGCAATGTAGAAGGCCATGATCGGTATCACGGCCCCGTTCATGGTCATGGATACCGACATCTTGTCCAACGGGATCCGGTCAAACAGGATCTCCATGTCAAGCAAGGAATCGATCGCCACCCCTGCCTTGCCCACGTCCCCGGTCACCCTGGGATGATCGGAGTCATAGCCCCGGTGGGTGGCCAGGTCGAAGGCCACGGAGAGTCCCTTCTGACCCGCTGCCAGGTTCCTCCGGTAAAAGGCATTTGATTCCTCTGCGGTGGAGAAGCCGGCGTATTGGCGGATGGTCCAGGGACGCGACACATACATGGTGCTGTAGGGTCCGCGGGTGAAGGGTGGCAGACCTGCAACGAATTCAAGGTGTTCGGCCTCCCGGAGGTCTTCTTCGGAGAATTCTTTCCTGACGGGGATCCCCTCCGGGGTGATCCAGGCTTCCCGGTCTTCTTCTTGCCCCCTGGTTCGGGTACTGCTGGTCTTGAGCTTAAGGTCTGAAAAATCGGGTCTCATTTCTTGTCTGGTTTAAGCATTCTCTCCATCTTTTTGTGAATCAGGCTCAGACCGTCTATCACATCCGAGCCTAGAAAAATGAATGCGTCCAGCCCGGCCTGTTTCAGGCTATCCGCAATCTCGGCCGGGTTTCCTGCCAGAACCAGTACCTTGGACCGGTTCAGGTTCCGGAATTCCCGGACAAACCTCAGGGCGGTGTCCCTGTACTCCTCGTCCGAGCTGCATATGACAACAAGATCAGACCCGGATCGGGCGCTACTTTCGGCGGCCTCGCTGTAGTTGGGATAGGATCGTTCCTCTTCCATCTCAAATCCGCCGACACCTAGAAAATCATAGGCGAACCCCGCGCGTGCCTTTCTCATCGCCAGGTCCCCGTAAGCAGCGAATTCGACCACCGGCCTACGCCCCTTTTCTTCTACCCATTGTTCCATCTTCGACCGGATGACCTCGAACTCAAGGCTCGCTCTTCTCGGTCTGAGGAATTTCGATTCGGAGGAAGGGATTTCAGAGCACAGGACCTCCTTCGAAACTTCTTCCATGAGATTGGGATACTTGTTCACCCCAACAAGAGTGCGCCTGCGTCTTGCCAGGAGCTTGAGCCTGGTGGTGCGCACCAGGGCGATCTTATTCTGTATTACCTCTTCTTCGATCCCCCTGACAAATCCACCGCACGTTTCGATTTCCTTGAACAGGTCCAGGGCCTTCTCGGCGAGTGAAAGCGTGAGTTCCTCCAGGTAGTAGGAACCGTCCACCGGGTTCGACACCTTGCCAAAATAGGATTCCTCTCTCAGGATGATGGCTATGTTTCCCGCGATCCTCCTGGAAAGCTCCCTCGTAGCACCGGTTTCACTGTCGTAAGGGTCAATTTCCAGTGCATCCGCGTTGCCCAGGATCGCCGACATGGCCTCCGTGGTCGCCCGCAGCATGTTGGTATGGGGGTCCAGCACCGACCTGTTCCAGACCGAAGACCTCGATACGAGGCTGAAGTCCGGTTCCATTACCCCGTATTTCCCGGCTACCCGATGCAGCAGGCTTCTGAATGCCCTTAATTTGGCTATCTCCACGAAGTACTCGGCGCCGGTGGCCAGAATGATGTTGAGCTTGTCGAATACCAGCTTTTCGCCCAGGTTTCGACGAGTCATCTCTTCCGCCAGGTAAACCACAGCATTCAGGGTGAAGGCGATCTCCTGGACCTGGTTGGCCCCTGACTCCGGGTATTCTCTTCCGCTCACCGCCAGGGTCCTGAACCGGGGATAATCGGCATAGGACTGTGTAGCTCCGGCGAGGAAGTCGAGTCCCTGTTCCGAACGGATCCCCCGGGTGAGGAACTCATGTATAAAGGAGGTCTCAAGGAAGCCCCTCACTTTTTTCCTGTTCAAATTCAGATCTGAGTAGTATTCCAGAAGTCGATCTGAGAAAGCCTCGTTTCCGGTTTCCAGGTCGAACGAGAGGGCGGTCTGTTCCGGGTCCAGACCTTTCAGGAGGTCTTCGGGCCCATCCGCAACGCCTACTTCGAACAGGATTCCGTCGATGCCTTCGGAGACGGCCTGCAACGCAAGCTCGTTCTTGTTCCTGCTTTCCCTTTGGATTCTCCTGTAATTGATGACCTCGGCATTTTTCCTTCCGCAGTCTGCCAGGGTCTTCTTCCTGTCCTCGAGGGTGTAGAATGGCTGTACCTCTATGTCGTTCAGGTTTTTCCAGACCAGTCTATTATCGAAATCCGCCCCTTTCAGGTCTGCTTTCGCCTTTTCGACCCACTGGGCTTTGCTCACGGGGGGGAATTCCGCGAACAGGGGTCCGGTTTTTCCTTTGGTCTTGCTCATGACATGGTCTTTACAATATATTTCGGTTCTGATGGATTCAGTTCTGCAGCCGCTCGGAATTGGTCTCCCCAATTCCGATGACCTGGTCATAGCGATCTCCGAACTTTCGGTAGTAGACGATCACAGTATAGTCATTCTCCGTCTGGTAGAAGGAACCCTCTATACTGTGGGTGTTTATGCCTCCGCCGTCACCCACTGAAACATAGGTGTAGTTGTAGAAGCCCTGCTTGAACAGCAGCTGAGCCTCGTAGAGCCCGCTCTGGGGATTGTATTTCATTCGGTTTTCCTCGTTGATCTGCCAGTCATTGAAACTGCCGTACAGGTAGATGTCCTCACCGGGAAGCTCCATCCCGCAATCCAGTGAAAAGTGCACCCTTGAATAATCTCCCTCGAGAGATACGTCCTCCGCGTCAAGGGTTCTCAGGACGAAGTTTCCGTTGATGTCGGGATAAAAGGAGTAGGGCCGCCCCGCCCTTGCCTCGGTGGCGTACAGGTAGGTGTTGAAGATGTCGTCAAGCCGGGTCTGAAAGATGTTGTTGGTGGCATTCCGGATCTCCTTCGTGTCGAAATAGAGGTACTCGTTGCCTGCCCAGTACGAGATCTCGTCGACATAATTGTACAGGAGCTGTGTTCCTCGTATATACTTGGGCCTGATTCCTTTGATCACCGAATTCCAGTCGTGGTTCTGGTAGACGTCCACCTTGATCTCCTGGGCAGGATCGTTCAGGCGAAGGTTCTGGTGGTTGATGGAAAACTGCACGCTGTGCTTTTCGTTGATGGTTGCAGCATTGGTGCTTCGGTGGGCCGTGACCGAGACGTTGACCAGGGGCTGATAGTAAATGAACCTTCTGGTGAAGAGAACCCTGCCGGAGCTGTCGAGCACAGAGAGAAGGTAGTTTCCGCTTATCTTCAGCCTGTTCGTCTCGTTGGGAATCTCAAGCTCATAGTGGGTATAGTACTGCAGGGTGTTGAAGGAGTTCTGGAAATCCCGGATCCTGTCGGAGGAATAGCCTGTCATGTATTCGGTCGAGGCCAGGTTGGAAAGCTGCCAGTTGTAGTCGCAGTGCTCGATCCGGTAGGAGTAGAACTGCCTGTCAGAAGAAAGGTCGTCGAAGCTCAGGATGAGTTTCTCTCCCATCTGAACGATGGGGGCATAGGCCTCGGGATCGGCAGGTTTCAGGACCACCGTTTTGATGTGCGGGGGCGGGGCCACCAGATTCGGGTACTGGGCGCTGCCGCTTACAGCCCACAGCGAGGTCGTTATGATCAGCACTGCTCTGGCATTTTTCGTCCTGGGGCCAAGGGCGTTCAAAATCTCTTCAACGAAATTGAGAAAACCTGAAAACCCCTGTGAACATTGGCGATCAGCCATAGAAGTGCCTGTTAAATTGATCTAAATAAATGTTATCTAAATGCTAATCTATAAAATATTAATTATTAAATTTGCACTCGATTAAGAAACAATGATTATTTCCTTTTTTAAAAAGGCTCACACCTGTGGGGAAATAGAATTTTAATTCGCAACACATGTCAACAGACATTAGAATCAAAAAGGGCTTGAGCATCAAGCTCAAGGGAGTTGCCGCACTTCAGTTGTCCGCATCGGTACGCTCCAAGATCTTCGCCCTTAATCCACCCGATTTTCACGGAATCATGCCCAAGATGTCAGTCAAAGTGGGTGACAAGGTCAAGGTGGGTGACGCCGTGTTCTACGACAAGGCCAACGAAGAGATCAAGTTCGTCTCTCCGGTCAGCGGTGAGATCAAGGAGATCGTCAGGGGTGCCAAAAGACGCATACTGTCTGTCAGGATTACCGCCGATGCCAAGGATGCCTTCAAGGATTTTGGCAAGAGAACCCCGGGGAACCTTGCGGGGCCCCAGGTCAAAGAAGCGCTTTTGGAGAGCGGTTGCTGGCCCATGATCCGTCAACGTCCCTATGACGTCATCGCGAACCCTTCGGATTCGCCCAAGGCCATATTCATCTCGGCCGTTTCAACGGCTCCCCTTGCCGCATCCCACGAATTCGCACTGCAGGGAAGAGAGAAGGACTTCCAGGCCGGGATAGACGCGCTGGCCAAGCTGACCGAAGGAAAGGTTCACCTTTCCGTACAGGGCATTGCAGGCTCCTTCCTCAATGAGGTGAAGGGCGCCGTGGTGCACAAGGTCACCGGGAAGCATCCGGCAGGAAATGTCGGGGTCCAGATATCCAAGGTCGACCCGATCAATTCGGGAGAGAAGGTCTGGACGGTTCATCCCCAGGACGTGGCCTCCATCGGAAGCCTCTTCCTGCATGGGAAATTCGATCCGACACGAGTCATCGCGCTTGCGGGCAGCCAGGTGGAGAGCCCTGAGTACTACAATGTGATCCGTGGCGCCATGATCGAGGACCTGGTGGTTGGAAAGCTGAAAGAAGGAAAGAACAGGATAATCAGCGGCGACCCGCTGACGGGAACCCGGGTGGGGCGCAAAGACCCTCTTGGCTTCTACCACGATTCGATCACCGTGCTCCCGGAAGGAGATCACTATACCTTCTTCGGATGGGTGCCGTTCACAGGGAACAACAAGTTCAGCGTGAGCAGGACCTTCCTGTCCTGGCTTGCCCCGAACAGGGAATACGAGCTGGACACCAATCTCAACGGCGAGGAAAGAGCCTTTGTGATCACGGGTGAGATGGAAAAGGTCATGCCCATTGACATCTACCCCATGCAGTTGCTCAAGGCGACCATGGTGGGAGACATAGAGAAGATGGAGAACCTCGGGATCTACGAGGTGGCCCCTGAAGATTTTGCCCTGATCGACTTTATCAGCAGCTCAAAGATCGAAGCCCAGGATATCATTCGCAAAGGATTGGATTTAATGATTAAAGAAGTAGGTTAGATGAATTTTTTAAGAAAGCAATTAGACAAGATCAAGCCTCTGTTCGAAGAAGGAGGCAAGTACGAGAAGTACGGCCCGGCCTTCAGTGGGATCGACACCTTTCTGTTCGTGCCCAATCACACTACGAAGCGTGGTGCCCACATCAGGGACGGAGTCGACCTCAAACGCGTGATGATCACCGTGGTGATCGCCATGCTCCCGGCCATGATCTTCGGCATCTGGAACGTCGGTTACCAGAACATGGGCGACGGTCACAGTTTCTGGGAGTACTTCAGTTTTGGAGCCGTGCGCTTCCTTCCCATGGTTGTGGTTTCCTACGCGGTGGGGCTTGGAATCGAATTCGCATATGCCATCTTTAGGGGGCACGAGGTCAATGAGGGATACCTTGTTACCGGTCTGTTGATCCCGCTGATCATGCCGATCGACTTCCCGCTGTGGATGCTGGCGGTTTCTGTTTTCTTCGCGGTGATCATCGGTAAGGAGGCCTTCGGGGGAACCGGGATGAACATCCTGAACCCTGCGCTCGTCGCCAGGGCTTTTGCCCTGTTCGCCTACGCTCCCTACATGTCGGGAAACGAGGTCTGGGTGGCAGACTCCGTTGCGGACGGCGTTTCCGGGGAGACGGTTCTTGGAGCGCTTTACGCAGGAACCATTCCGGACACGAGCGTCTACGACATGTTCATGGGATTCATACCCGGATCGGTGGGGGAGACTTCAGTGCTCATGATCCTCATCGGTGCGGCTTTCCTGCTGCTTACGGGAATCGCCAGCTGGAGGATCATGTTATCGACCCTGCTGGGTGCAGCCCTTATGGGACTTGTATTCAATGCCATTGGCAGCGAGACGAACGAGTTGCTCAACTTCCCCTGGTGGCAGCACCTGCTGGTGGGCGGCTTTGCCTTCGGTCTGGTCTTCATGGCCACTGATCCCGTATCCGCGGCCCAGACGACAAAAGGAAAATGGATCTACGGCTTCCTGATCGGCGTGTTCGCCATCATGATCCGAGTGGTGAACCCAACGCTGCCGGAAGGCATGATGATGGCCATTCTCCTGATGAACGTCTTCGCACCGACCATCGACCACTATGTGATCGAGGGCAACATTAAGAGGAGAAAAAAGAGATTGCAAAAAGTTAGCGCTTAAGATATGGACAGGAACAGTAACCTTTACACGTTTATTTTCGCCATTGTCATGGTCATCGTGGTTGCAGCCGGACTCGCGTTCACGGCTACGACCCTGAAACCCCTGCAGGCAGAGAATGTAAGAAAGGAGAAAATGCAGAGCATTTTGTCCACGATCGGCGTCAATGTTGATCGAAATGAGGCCGGTGACCTCTTCAAGGACTACGTCAAGGAGGAGATCGCGTTGAACGCCGACGGCACGGTCAACACAGAAGTGAATGCCTTTGGCATCGACCTGATGAAAGAGACCAAGAAGCCGGCTTCCGAGCAGGCCTTCCCCTTGTACGTAGCCGACAAGGAGGGCAAGACCTATTACGTGGTGCCCCTTTGGGGTGCGGGTCTTTGGAAGGAGATCTGGGGCTATGTGGCCCTTGACCAGGATAAGAACACCATCATCGGAGCTTCTTTCGACCACGCCGGGGAGACTCCCGGACTGGGAGCCGAGATCAACCAGTCCTGGTATGAGGACCAGTACATCGGAAAGACCATCCTGGACGATCAGGGCAACTTCGTTTCGGTGAATGCGATCAAAGGTGGCGCAGACCCGAACGATAAGCACGCGGTTGACGCGATCTCGGGAGGGACCATCACCTCAGAAGGAGTCAACAAGATGCTTGATGAGCGATTGAAAAACTACTTACCCTACTTAAAAAACAACTGATTATGGCAGGAGAAAAAGAGGCACTCTTCTCTCAGAAGAACAGGAAATTACTTACAGATCCGCTCAATGACGACAACCCGATCACGGTTCAGGTACTTGGGATCTGCTCGGCGCTGGCCATTACGGTGCAGCTTAAAACGGCGATCGTGATGTCACTAGCGGTGATGTTCGTGCTGGTATTCGGAAACCTCATTGTATCCCTGCTGAGGAACATGATACCCAACAGGATCCGGATCATCGTCCAGCTGCTCATCGTCGCGTCACTTGTTATCCTCGTGGACCAGGTCCTTAAGGCCTATGCCTATGACGTGAGCAAGCAATTGTCGGTTTTCGTGGGATTGATCATCACCAACTGCATCATCATGGGTCGTTTTGAGGCTTTCGCACTCGGCAACGGGCCCTGGAAGGCCATACTTGACGGTATCGGGAACACCCTGGGCTACGGGATCATTTTGATCATCGTCGCCTTCTTCAGGGAATTGCTGGGATCAGGGAAGCTCATGGGCTATGAGATTCTCGGTCACAAGGGTAAGACCATCGCCGAATCAACGGGTCTTTATCACTTCGGATACGAGAACAACGGGTTCATGCTGCTCTCGCCGATGGCGCTGATCACGGTGGGGGTGCTGATCTGGCTGCAGAGGTCTAAAAACAGAAAACTAATCGAAGAGTAAAAATCAATGACGGTCCGGCAAGCAAGGTTCGTCAACAACAACTAGCATATGGAAGCATTAGGAAGTTTATTTGTTCGCAGCATATTCATCGAGAATATGGTATTTGCCTACTTTTTTGGCATGTGTTCCTACCTCGCGGTGTCCAAGACCGTGAAGACGGCAGTGGGACTGGGTGCAGCGGTGATCTTTGTACTGACCATCACGGTGCCTGTCAACTACCTGCTCGACACCTATATTCTCAGGGATGGCGCCCTGGCCTGGCTGGGCCCGGAGTACGCGAGCATCGACCTGAGTTTTTTGAGTTTCATCATGTTCATCGCGGTGATCGCCTCCATGGTGCAGCTCGTTGAGATGATCGTGGAGCGCTTTGCCCCTGCCCTTTATGGGGCGTTGGGTATTTTCCTTCCGCTGATCGCGGTGAACTGTGCGATCCTGGGAGGTTCGCTGTTCATGCAGCAGAAGAATTTCGTCACCGTGACCGAGTCGGCCATCTATGGCCTGGGCTCGGGGATAGGCTGGTTCCTGGCCATCGTGGCCATCGCCTCCATCCGTGAGAAGATCGCCTATTCCAACGTGCCGAAACCCTTGAAGGGCCTGGGCATCACCTTTATAATAACCGGATTGATGGCCATCGCCTTCATGAGCTTTTCAGGAATCAAATTATAAGTTATTTACCTTAGAAGAAAGAGATAATGAATCCAATCGTAGCAAGCATCATATTTTCGTTGATACTTATCCTGGTCCTCGTAACGGTACTCTTGGTGGCCAAAGCCAAGTTGCTTCCGTCGGGAAAGGTAAAGATACTCATCAACGGGCAGAAGGAAATAGAGGTTGAGACAGGGGGAACACTGCTGTCAACGCTGGGAAATGAGAAGATCTTCCTTCCATCGGCCTGCGGGGGTGGGGGAACCTGCCTTCAGTGTGAATGCCACGTCCTAAAGGGCGGGGGAGAGCCCCTTCCCACCGAGGTTCCCAATTTCACGAGAAAGGAACTTGCCTCTGGCGCACGCCTGGGCTGCCAGGTGAAGGTTAAAGAGGACATGGAGATCACCATCC
>CAZAZM010000025.1:0-45278 GCA_964489625.1 uncultured Flavobacteriaceae bacterium | reverse complement strand
GAAGCCTGTCACTCGCGGAAGCCTACCACTCGTAGATCCGGTCGGCGTCGAGCCTGATCATGATGAAGAGCAGCACCGTGAATCCCCAAAGGGAGGATCCTCCATAGCTGAAAAAGGGCAGCGGGATCCCAATGGTGGGTAGAATTCCGATCACCATGCCGATGTTGATCGTGAAGTGGAAAAAGAAGATGGCCACGGTGGCATAGGCGAAAACCTGGCTGAACACCGACTTCTGCCGGTCTGCGATATAGAGCAGGCGAATGAGGAAGGCCACGAACAGGAAGATCACGAAGCTACTGCCCAAAAAGCCCCATTCCTCACCCACGGTACTGAAGATGTAGTCCGTCTGCTGCTCGGGCACAAAGTCACCCTGGGTGCGGTCCCCCTGCAGGAATCCCTTGCCCGTCATCCCGCCGGATCCGATGGTGATCACCGACTGGGCCGTATTGTATCCTATTCCCTGCGTATCCACGTCCTTGCCCAGTAAAATGTTGAACCGGTCACGGTGTCTCTGCTCGAAGACATTGTTGAAAACATAGTCGACGCTTACGATGAAAAGACCTGTGAAAAGATAGATCAGGGCAAAGCGCATCCAGTTGTGCCGGAAGTAGTTCCGGTTCTTGTAGGAGAGATATCCGAAAAACAGGGTAATTGCCGCCACGGCGATCCCCACCGTGATCCAGGACCCGAAGTAGAGGGTGATCACAAAGAGCAACAGGGCCAGGAACCCGATGACCATGTAGTAGGGTGGCAGTCCGAACCGGTACAGCACGAGGATCAGGGACAGGTAGACCAGTGCGGATCCCGGGTCGGGTTGCAGGGTGATCAGGAAGGCCGGCAGAAAGATGATGGCGAATGCCTTGAGCTGGTTTGAGAGCTTTCTCAGGTCCTGGCTTCGCTCATTCAGGTAATTGGCGATGGCCAGGGCGGTTGCGGCCTTGGCAAACTCGGAAGGCTGGATTCCGAAAGATCCGAAGCTGTACCAGGAGGTGGCCCCGTTGATGTTGGTCCCAAAGATGAAAAGACCCAGCAGGGAGGCTATGGAAAGCAGGTAGAAGATCCCCGAGAACTGCTCGTAGAATTTCTTGTCGATGGCCAGGATGACGATGACAAGCGCGAAACTCAGCAGGATCCAGATCATTTGCTTTCCGTACTTGGTGGAAAGGTCGAAGATCTCGTATTCGGTGTCGGAATAGGTGGCGGCATAGATGCTCAGCCAGCCGAGGAACACAAAGAGCAGGTACATGGCGATCAGCAACCAGTCCACTCCCCTGAATATATTACTCTTCCTTTTGCGCAACGTATGATTCTATTTCCAGTTGTTTGCTGTATTCTTCCTCCAGGCTGCCTTCCAGCATTCTCTTTTCCAGCCAGTCCCTTGAAATGCTGCCCCTGATGTACTTCTCGATCATCAGGCTGGCGATGGGTGCGGCCCAGCGCGATCCCCAGTACCCATTCTCGACAAAGACCGCGATCGCGATCTTGGGATCGTCCTTGGGGGCGAAGGCGATGAAGATGGAATGGTCGGTGAACTGCACTTTCTCCCCGTTGATCCTCTTGAAGTTCTCCGCTGTTCCGGTCTTGCCGCAGATCTCGATGCCGTCAATTTTGGAGCCTCTTGCGGTTCCCACCTCGAACACGTTGAACATGCCATCGATGACGGGTTCGAAATGACGGGGATCGATGGTGGTGTATTTGGGACTTGTGAATTTCTTGTCCTGAATGGCGCTGTCACCTACTTTCTTCAGGATGTGCGGCGTGTAATAGTAACCCCGGTTCGCTATCGCTGCGGTCATGTTGGCCAGCTGGATCGGGGTGGTCAGAACCTCTCCCTGCCCAATGGCATTCGAGATGGTGGTGATGGCCTTCCATTGGTGGTTGGGATAGTACCTGTTGTACAGTTCGGAATCAGGTATCAGCCCCTTCTGCCCGGACGGAAGATCGTAGCCCAGGTAATTCCCCAGGCCGAAGCTCTTCACGTGGTTGCTCCACACGTCCATGCCTTCCTTCGGATCCTCGTATTTCTCGATGGACCTCTTGTAGACGTTGGCGAAATAGGCATTGCAGGAACGGTAGATCCCGGTGTTCATGCTGATCGGGGCTCCTACGATGCCGCAGTGGCACTTCATGAATCCTCCCCGGCCGTACTTGTAGCCGTGGTAGCAGTAGAAGGAGGTTTGCGGGGTGATCACCTCTTCCTGCAGCCCCACCAGGGCATTTATGATCTTGAATGGGGACCCCGGCGGATACTGGGCCTGCAGCCCCCTGTCGAGCATGGGCTTGCTGATCGTGTCATTGAAAAGCAGGAAGGAGTTTCTCGATCTCTTCCGGCCCACGAGCATGTTGGGGTCGTAGCTGGGCGTGGAGACCAGCGATAGGATCTCGCCCGAGGAGGGCTCGATCGCCACGATGCCCCCTCTCTTGTTGACCATGAGCTGCTCCGCGTACATCTGCAGGTCCCGGTCAAGGGTGAGGGTGATGTCTTCTCCGGGCAGGGGAAGGGTGTCGTAGATCCCGTCCTTGTATGGCCCTATTTCTTTGTTGAACCGGTTCTTCTGAATGAAGTTGACCCCTTTGCGGCCCTTCAGCAGGTCTTCGTACTGCTTTTCAACCCCGTGATAGCCCACCAACTCGCCCAGCTGGTAATCCGGGTTGTTTCGAAGCATTCGCTCATTGACCTCGCTGATGTATCCCAATACGTTGGCGCTCGTGCTGTTGGGATATTTCCTGAGGAATCTCTTTTGGATGAAGAATCCCTTGTACCGGTACATCTTCTCCTGGAGGTAGGCGTAATCCTCCTTGGAAAGCTGGCCGAGAAAGATCGAGGGGATCCTCGGAGAGTAGTTGTTGGTGCGTTCAAACCTCTTGAGGAAGTCCTCTTTGGTGATCTTCAGCAAGTTGCAGAACTCAAGGGTGTCAAGGGGCTCGACGTCCCTTGGGATGATCATGATGTCATAGGAGACCTCATTGGCCACGAGAAGCTTGCCGTTGCGGTCGTAGATGAATCCGCGGTCAGGATAGGCGTACTTGATCGTCACGGCCGAATTGTTCAGCGGGTTCTGCCGGTGCGTCGTGTCGATGACCTGCAGGAAGAAAAGCCTGCCCACGAAAATGGCTCCCACGCTGAGTATCAGAAAGTACAAAAAGGATTTTCTCGGCATCGTCTATCGTTTTCGCATTACAAAGGTAAAACTGATCAGGGTTAGAATTATTGTAAAAATGCTTGTCAGCACGGTGTTCAGCATAATGGTTCCGAATTTGCTCCATTTGAAGTATTCCAGGCCGAAAACCAGGAAGTGATGGATCACGGTAAGGATCACCACATAGGCCAGGAGCTTCTGAAAGGGAAGCTTGAAGATGTTCATCGAGGCATAGTCGATCTCTCTCTTGCCCAAAACGCTCTGCAGCACAGGGATCCTGATAAAGGCGATGAAAAGCGTCGCCGCGGCATTGATCCCGCCCGAATCGGCGAACATGTCAATGATCAGGCCGAGTAGGAAGCTCAATACAAGTATCGAGGCGTCATCCTTTCGGATGGGGTAGAGGAAGACGAACCAGATGTAGAAAAAGGGGTTGATGTAGCCCAGGAAGTTGACATTGTTCAGCACGATGACCTGGAGCAAGATCAGCCCTATGAAAAGCAATGCACTGTTTATGTTCTCCCTATTCATTCGTAGATTTTTCTTCGAGATTCAGGATCTCGAGTTTGTCGAAATTCTTGACCACCTGGACGTAGCCGATCGAGCTCATGTCATTGAACAGGGCTATGTTGATGTATTCATACCGGTTGTTCCGTGTTCTGAAGTCCCTGATGGTCCCGATGGGAATCCCTTCAGGGAAGATGGTCGACTTCCCGCCGGTCACGACCGTGTCGCCAACATAGATGGTCGCCTGCACAGGCAGGTCCTGCAGCTGCACCACGTTGAAATCCTCGTTGTCCCAGCTCAGGCTTCCGAAGTGGTCGCTGTTCAAAAGCTTGGCATTGATCCTCGAATTGACGTTGAGCACGGAGAGCACGGTTGCGTAGTTCTTGCTCACGCTCTTGGTGATCCCGACGATGCCCTTGCTGTTGATCACGCCCAGGTCGGGCTCGATCCCGCTCGAGCTCCCCCTGTCTATGGTGAGGTAGTTGTTGTTCTTCCTGTAGTTGTTGTTGATCACCTTGGCAGAAGTGTACTGGTATTTCTGCATGTACCGGGTCGTGTCCGCGAGCACAAGGTCGGTCACGACCGAATCCTTTTCCCTGAGCTCCATCAGGTTCCTGAGATAGGCATTCTCTTCCGAAAGGCGCTTGTTCTCCTTCTTGAGCAGCAGGAATTCCTTGAAATTGTTGACCCGGTCGTAGATGCCCCCACTTATGAAATTGGCCGAATTGACAAATTTGCTTTTGTGAAAGGAGTGGCTTTGAATCGTGAAGACTACGGCGAGAGTTTCGAGCAACAAAAACAGTATGAATAATTTATTCTTATAAAGAAATGAAATGATTTGTTGCATGTTATTTCCCTAATCCCCTATTTCATTAAAACGCTTTTGTATTTCTCTAGGTCTTTCAATGCTGTTCCGGTTCCGCGCACTACCGCTCTCAAGGGGTCCTCGGCGACGTATACCGGCAGGTCGGTCTTGCGTGACAGCCTCCTGTCCAGTCCGCGCAGCATGGATCCTCCACCGGCAAGGTAGATCCCCGTGTTGTAGATGTCCGCTGCCAGCTCGGGAGGGGTCTGGGAAAGGGTCTCCATGACGGCATCCTCGATCCTCAGGATGGATTTTTCTAAAGCCTTGGCGATCTCGCGGTAGGACAGTTCGATCTGCTTGGGCTTCCCGCTCAACAAGTCGCGACCCTGGATCGACATGTCGTCCGGAGGGGTGTCCAGCTCTTCGGTGGCGGCCCCGATCTGTATCTTGATCTTCTCGGCCGTGGTCTCCCCGATATACAGGTTGTGCTGTGTCCTCATGTACATGGCGATGTCGCTGGTGAACACGTCACCGGCCACCTTTACCGACTTGTCGCAGACGATCCCGCTCAGGGCGATCACCGCGATCTCGGTGGTTCCTCCCCCGATGTCGATGATCATGTTGCCTTTGGGCTGCATGATGTCGATGCCTATACCGATCGCGGCAGCCATCGGTTCGTATATGAGGTAGATGTCCTTGGCGTTCATCTGCTCGGCAGAGTCCCGCACCGCCCTCTTCTCGACTTCCGTGATCCCTGAAGGGATGCAGATCACCATCCGCAGCGAGGGCCTGAAAAAGCGTTTCTTGATGGTGGGAATGCTCTTGATGAATTCCCTGATCATCTGTTCAGAAGCCTCAAAATCAGCGATTACCCCATCCTTCAGCGGACGGATGGTCTTGATGTTCTCATGGGTCTTTCCCTGCATCATGTTCGCCTTCTTCCCAATGGCTATGATCTTTTTGGTACTCCGATCCATGGCCACGATAGAAGGGCTGTCGATGACGACCTTTCCTTTGTGTATGATTAAAGTATTTGCAGTCCCCAAATCGATTGCAATATCTTCGGTCATAAAGTCAAAAAACCCCATAAAATGCTCCCTTGTTAGTTTGTATGTAATGCGAATGTCACAAATGTAATAAAATTAGCCAATTGAAAAAGCCGGGAAACAAATTTGTTTCCATGATTTCTCAAGGTGTTCGGGCGCTGCCGAGGGAGCTAATGCGCCTCTGTTTCAGTGCTTGAAATGACGGGTTCCGGTGAAGACCATCGACATCCCGTGCTCATTGCAATAATCCACCGAAAGCTGGTCCTTGATCGACCCGCCCGGCTGGATCACCGACTTGATCCCGGCCCTGTCAGCGATCTCCACGCAATCCGGGAAGGGGAAGAAGGCATCACTGGCCATCACGGCTCCATTGAGGTCGAAATCGAAGTGACCCGCCTTGGCTATGGCCTGGTTCAGCGCGTCCACCCGGGAGGTCTGCCCGGTACCGCTCGCACAGAGCTGCCTGTTCTTGGCCAGGACGATGGTATTCGACTTGGTGTGCTTGCAGATCTTGGAGGCGAAGAGCAGGTCTGCCACTTCTTCTTCCGAGGGATGCAGCACCGTGGCCTGGTCCAGGTGTTTCCGGCTGTCGGTGATGGCGTCCTTGTCCTGGTAAAGCACCCCGTTGAGGGCTGTTCTGAAATTGTAACGCGGCAGGGCCAGGTCCTTCTGCACCAGGATGATCCTGTTCTTCTTTCCCTTCAGGATCTCCAGGGCCTGCTCCTCATAAGCTGGAGCGATCACCACCTCGCAGAAGAGCTTGTGGATCTCCTCGGCCGTTGCAGCGTCAATGGTTCCGTTTGCGATGAGTATGCCTCCGAAGGCAGAGACCGGGTCGCCGGCAAGTGCGTCGAGGTAGGCCTCTTTCATGCTCTTGCGCTGGGCAAGGCCACAGGCGTTGTTGTGCTTGAGGATGGCGAAGGTCGGTTTTTCGCCCTTGAACTCCTGCATGAGGTTGACCGCGGCATCCACGTCGAGCAGGTTGTTATACGACAGTTCCTTGCCGTGGAGCTTGTCGAAGAGGTCCTCCAGGGCTCCAAAGAAATAGCCCTTCTGATGCGGGTTTTCCCCGTAGCGCAGCTCGCTTGCCTGGTCGAAGCTCTCCCTGAACCTGACCTCGCCCGTCTCGCGGTTGAGATATTTGAATATGGCCGTGTCATAGTGACTTGAGACCGCGAAGGCCCTGGCTGCAAACCTTTTCCTGTCCTCAAGGCTCAGGGCCCCGTCCTTTTCCCTCAGCAGCTCGAGGAATTCCGCGTACTGGTCCATGTGGGAAATGCAGAGCACGTCCTTGAAATTCTTGGCCGCCGCACGGATCAGCGAGATGCCGCCTATGTCGATCTTTTCGATGATGTCCTGTTCTCCGGCCCCGCTGGCCACCGTTTTCTCGAAGGGATACAGATCGACGATAACCACGTCTATCTCAGGTATTTCATAGGCTTTCAGCTGTTCCAGGTCACCCTCGTTCTCCCTTCTTCCAAGTATTCCCCCGAACACTTTGGGGTGCAGGGTCTTGACCCGCCCGCCCAGTATAGAGGGGTAGGAGGTGAGGTCCTCCACCGGCACGACGTCGATTCCCAGCTCGCGGATGAACTTTTCGGTTCCTCCGGTTGAATACAGGGTCACGCCCAGGTCGTTGAGCTGTTTGACAAGAGGTTCCAGTCCATCTTTGTGAAAGACGGAAACCAGGGCTGATTTTACTTTTTTGGTCGTGCTCATGTGATGCTCTTTTTGATCGTGTGAAATTCATCGCAAAAATAGGAAAACGAGGCATGTCTGGCAACATAAAAAAGAAATAAGAAAGCGTATTCGGGCACAGGCAGAATTCCTAACTTTGGTTCGGCCAAATGGTCAAAAATCACCTTTTATGCATCAAGAGATCGGGCTAGGACTTCGGCGCAACTGGAAGCAGTTCACCCTGCTGGTCATTGTAAACGCCTTTGTCGGCGGGATGGTGGGCCTTGAACGGAGCATTTTGCCCGAGCTGGCAGAGACGCGGTTCGGGCTGGAGGCCAAAACCGCGATCTTCTCCTTCATCATCATCTTCGGAATCAGCAAGGCGGTGACAAACTACTTCACAGGGGCCTTTGCCGACCGGTTCGGCAGAAGGCGGCTTCTGATCGCGGGTTGGCTCATCGCCCTGCCGATCCCCTTCCTGCTGATCAATGCCGGCTCCTGGGGCTGGGTGGTTTTCGCCAACCTGCTGCTGGGGATCAACCAGGGTCTGACCTGGTCCAGCACGGTGGTGATGAAGATAGACCTTGTGGGGCAGAAGGACCGCGGCTTGGCAATGGGACTCAATGAATCGGCGGGTTATCTGTCGGTGGGTGCCACGGCATTTCTGACGGGCTGGATCGCTTCCGAGCACGGTTTGATTCCCTATCCTTTTTACCTGGGCATAGTCATTTCCCTTTTGGGTTTGCTCTTTTCGGTATTCCTGATCCGGGATACCGTACATCACGTGGCCCTTGAATCCGCCTCGAGCGAGGGCAAAGGGCTGAAGAACGTCTTCTGGGAAACCACCTGGAAGGATCCGAACCTGGGTTCCATCACCCAGGCGGGGCTCGTCAACAACCTGAATGACGGGATGATCTGGGGCTTGCTTCCCATTTTGCTCGCGGGCATAGGCCTGACACTTGGCGAGATTGGGATCGTTGCCGCGGTGTACCCGGCGGTATGGGGACTGGGCCAGCTGATCACCGGGAGACTGGCAGATCTCCTGCCGAAAAAGGGGCTTCTCGTATGGGGCATGATGCTCCAGGGTCTCTGCCTGCTTCTAATGATCCCCGCCGGGGGATTCTACCAATACATCGTGCTGTGCACAGGCCTTGGGGTGGGTACGGCCCTGGTCTATCCCACCTTTCTGGCGGGAATCGCAGAGTATTCCATCCCCAGGCAAAGGGCTGAAAGCATCGGGGTCTTCCGGCTGTGGAGAGATCTGGGTTATGCCATAGGGGCCTTTCTGACCGGTCTGCTTGCCGATCTGTTCGGGATCATGTCTTCGCTTTGGGCAATTGCCCTGCTTACCATTTTTTCCTCCCTGATCATTCAGTTTCGGATGGAGAGACCTGCAGAACGGGGCTGAGGTCGAGCTTGGCCACTTCGGCGCAGACGTGCTCCAGCAGTCTCTCGTCCTCATCCGTGAAGGGTGCCCGATCGTGGGAGTCGATGTCGATCTGACCCACGTTTCGTCCCTCGACAAAGATGGGGATGACGATCTCGGATTTGACCTCGATCCCGCAGGAAATGTAGTTGTCCTGCTCCGTGACATCCTGCACGACAAAATTCTGGTTGCTCAGGGCGACCTGGCCACAGATTCCGCGCCCGAAGGGAATGATGGTGTGCTCGGTCGGCTTGCCCGCGAACTCGGAAAGTTTGAGCTCCTTTTTGCTTCCGTTGACAAAGTAGAAACCCACCCAGTGATAGTACGGAATCGATTCCTTCAGGAGCTCGCAGACCTGCCTGAGTTTGTTTCTCGTCGAATCGGTACCGCCCAGAATTCGATCTATTTTATTTCTGATTTCCATTTTTTGCTCTACTTTCGTATCCAGTTGGGTCGTAAAAATATTTATTTCTTTGCAGAAGAATAAAGCCATAGTCATTTTTTTAGCAAAATTCTTTGTTACCTATTTCGTGCTTTTTGGCATTTATTCCTTTTACCTTTCCCGAACCCAGCAAAAGGGTGATGTCTTCAGCTGCGCACCCGTGACCCGGACGGTGGCGAATCACGTGGAGAAGGTCTCCAGGCTGCTGGGATACGAGGCCGTAACCCTGCAGAGCAGGGATGAATTGTCCATTCAGCTCATCATCGGCGACAACTACACCTCCAGGATCATTGAGGGTTGCAATTCGGTGAGCGTGATCATACTCTTCCTGTCCTTCATCATCGCCTTTTCGGGAAGCCTGAAGCACACGGTGCTCTTCGGAATCTTCGGAGCGGTGCTGATCTACTCGGTCAACGTGCTCAGGATCATAGCGATCACCATTCTGTATCATCGCTTTCCGAAATACCAGGACATACTCCATGACCTGTTCTTCCCGGCGATCATCTATGGCCTGACCTTCATGCTGTGGGTGACCTGGGTAAAGTTCTTCTCGAACCTCAACAAAGGGACCGAATGAAGATGGAAAGGAAATACCGGATTGGGCTGATCCTGCTGCTGTTCCTGGCCCTCGTAATGGTGCGCGCCTTTGAGCAGACCTTGTTTTACGATCCCTTCATCCAGTATTTCGAGGATGATTTCCTGCATGCCCCCATCCCGGCTTTCAGCGGATCCAAACTGCTCGTCAGCATGAGCTTTCGCTACGCACTGAACAGCCTAATCTCTCTGTTGGCGATTCACGTGGCCTTTCAGAACCGGGATTTCACGATCTTCTCGGTCAAGTTCTACCTCCTGGCCTATTTTGTACTCATGATCACGTTCATGATCATTCTGAAGGGTGAGCTGGCGCACGGATACCTGTTTGCGTTCTACATCCGAAGATTTTTGATCCACCCGCTTTTCGTCTTGCTCCTGTTGCCGGCTTTTTACTATAAACAGCTGAATTCTAACAAAATTATTTAACAATAATTTAAAATAAACGGACGCTTTTTGTGTTACATTTGTTGTGATGTTACAGATTCTGCATAAGATCCTCGCGTTGATACTCGCCCTGGCGGTGTTGTTCAGCACCCTGTCATTTACAGTGGAAAAGCACGTGTGCATGGGTGAGGTTACGGATGTGTCCTACTTTGAC
Source organism: uncultured Flavobacteriaceae bacterium (assembly GCA_964489625.1). Classification (GTDB taxonomy): domain Bacteria; phylum Bacteroidota; class Bacteroidia; order Flavobacteriales; family Flavobacteriaceae; genus Lutimonas. Next base: position 35,043 of record CAZAZM010000025.1, on the reverse strand, counting down.
AAGGTGGAGTCCTGTGGCATGGAGAAATCGGAATGCGGTGACACCGAAACCGATCATGACCTGGCCAAAAGGCAGAACTGCTGCGACACCCTGCAGGAATTGATCCCGGGCGACCCGGCAGAGCAACAGGCCATTCAAGGCCTGGAAATCCAGGACTTTGACTATATAGTGAGTTATATTTCTACTTACTTGTCTGAATACGAGCAGATAGAAGAAGTAAATCTCACTGAATACGGGCCTGACCCGCCCCTGGTGGAGAGAGACATACAGGCGCTCTACCAGACCTTCCTCATTTGATTTATTGGTTTGATCTTAGGTCCTATGCAACGCACAGGGCCATGTTTCGTTATGCCCCATACCCGGGCAATAAACCAATAATCAAGCAACATGACTAACAAGATCATCCGTTATTTCCTGGAGAACCGGCTCATCACCTACATAGTTCTCTCGTCCGTCATCCTGGGAGGGATCGCGACGGCTCCCTTCAACTGGAACCTTTCCTGGTTGGAGAGGGATCCCGTGCCCGTTGACGCCATTCCCGACATCGGGGAGAATCAGCAGATCATCTTCACCGAGTGGATGGGGCAATCGCCCCAGGACGTGGAAGACCAGATCACCTATCCGCTCACGACCTCCCTGCAGGGAATCCCTGGAGTGAAGACCATACGGTCGAGCTCCATTTTCGGCCTTTCGAGCATTTACGTAATCTTCGAGGAGGACGTCGAGTTCTACTGGAGCCGGACGCGCATACTGGAAAAGCTCAATTCCCTGCCTCCCGGGACCCTTCCAGAGAATGTCAGTCCGTCACTGGGGCCGGATGCAACCGCATTGGGCCAGGTGTTCTGGTACACCCTCGAGGGAAGGGACGTCAAAACGGGCAAGCCTACGGGGGGATGGGATCCCCATGAGCTGAGGACCATACAGGATTTCTATGTTCGCTATCACCTGACCTCGGCCAGGGGAGTTTCGGAAGTGTCTTCCATCGGCGGTTTTGTAAAGGAATACCAGGTGGATATCGATCCCGACGCCATGAAGTCCCATGGGGTTGACATCAGGAAGATCATGAACGCGGTCCGGAATTCCAACAAGGATGTCGGGGCCCAGACGATTGAGTTCAACAAGGCCGAATACCTTGTCCGGGGCCTGGGCTATGTCAAGTCCCTTAGCGATCTCGAGGAGAGCGTGGTTGCCGTGAATGACAATACCCCCATTCGGCTGAAAGACGTCGCCAGTGTCCGATTCGGTCCTGCGACCCGCAGGGGTGGGCTGGACAAGAGCGGGGTAGAGGCCGTCGGCGGCGTGGTGGTTGCCCGCTATGGGTCCAACCCGATGGAGACCATCGACAATGTCAAGAAGCGGATCGGTGAGATAGCTGAAGGCCTTCCCGTCAAGGTCCTGGAGGACGGGACCGAGTCGCGGGTGACCATCGTGCCCTTTTACGATCGATCCGGGCTCATCCGGGAGACGCTGGGCACGCTGGAATCTGCCCTGTCCCATGAGATTTTGATCAGCATCCTGGTGGTGATCGTGCTCGTTATGAACCTGAGAGCCTCCTTCCTGATCTCGAGCCTGCTACCCATTGGAGTGCTGATGACCTTCATTTTGATGAAATTCTTCGCAATTGACGCCAATATCGTCGCCCTGTCAGGAATCGCCATCGCCATTGGGGTCATGGTGGACGTGGGGATCGTGTTCACGGAAAACATGATCCGGCACCTTGAGCTGGATGAGAACAAGGGGGTCAGGGGAAAACGGATGCTGGAGGTCATTTACGAGGCCACAAGCGAGGTGGCGACCGCAGTGCTGACCGCAGTGGCGACGACCATCGTCAGCTTCCTTCCGGTTTTCGCCATGCAGGCCTCCGAAGGCAAATTGTTCGGGCCCCTGGCCTGGACCAAGACCTTTGCCTTGTTCTCTGCTCTTATGATCGGCATTCTCTTCATCCCCTCCCTGGCATACCAGCTGTTCTCCATCCGACTGGACAAAAGAAGGACGGGATTGTTTTTCAGCCTGGCCTGCATTGCCCTGGGAATTGGGTTCATACTGTTCTACGGAAGCTGGATCGCCCTGGCATTGATCGGTTTCGGGCTCAACCGCTATCTTACCCTGTGCAAGCCCTTTGACCTCTGGAGCGGGAGGCTGAGATTTCCCTATGGGGAGGCGCTCGCCAACCGGATCAACATCCTGATCACCATTCTGGTGGTGGTCTATTTCCTGGCCGTGGAATGGATGCCGCTGGGCGCAGGAATCTCAACCTTTGTCAATCTGCTGTTCGTCATGATCATTGTCACCCTGGTGCTGGGGGGGCTGCTGGCCATCGTACACTACTACCCAAGGATTCTTCTCTGGTGCCTGAACAACAAGAAGAGGTTTCTCGCGATGCCCGTGGTCCTGATCCTTATGGGAATCACGATCTGGCTGGGCTTTGGAAGAGTCTATGGGTTCCTGCCGCAATGGACGCAGGAAAATAGGATATGGAAAGGTTTTGAGAGGGCCTTCCCCGGTCTGGGCAAGGAGTTCATGCCGGCACTGGATGAGGGATCTTTCCTGCTCATGCCCACAACCATGCCCCATTCCGGCGTGGAGGAGAACACGGAGATCATTGCAACGATCGACCGTCAGCTGACCTCCATCCCGGAGATCGACCTGGCCGTGGGAAAATGGGGAAGGGTGAATTCGGCACTGGATCCGGCCCCGACCTCCATGTACGAGAACGTGATCAATTACAGGCCCGAATACATTCTCGATGAGGATGGAAGAAAGCTCAGGTTCAGAACGAATAGAGAAGGGGCTTTTGAGCTGAATGACGGTTCCTTCTACCATTACGGGGAGGATCCCTTCCGAAGGATCAGGCAGGAAGAACTGATCCCGGACGAAGACGGTGAGTATTTCAGGCAGTGGCGGCCCGAGATACAAAACGAGGATGACATCTGGCAGGAAGTGGTAAGGAACTCCCGATTCCCCGGACTCACTTCCGCCCCTAAGCTTCAGCCCATACAGACCCGCCTGGTCATGCTTTCAACGGGGATGAGGGCGCCCATGGGCGTCAAGGTCTATGGCCCCTCTCTGGAGGCCATCGAAGAGGCCGGGATGGTCTTTGAGGAGATCCTGAAGGAGGTGCCGAGCATTGAACCGAGCACGGTTTTTGCCGACAGGGTGGTAGGCAAGCCTTATCTGGAAATTGCCCTGAACCGGTTGAACATGTCGAGATATGGAATGACGGTTCAGGACATGCAGGATCAGCTTACGGTGGCGATCGGAGGCAAACAGCTCACCTCTACCGTTGAAGGCCGGGAGCGCTTTCCGGTGAGGGTACGATATGCCCGCGAATTCAGGGACAATCCGGATGATCTCAAGAAGATATTGATCCCGACTCCCGCCGGAGTGCAGGTACCTCTTGGAGAACTGGCAGAGATCCAGTATGTGAGGGGACCGCAGATGATCCGCAGCGAGGATTCCTTTTTGACCTCCTATGTCATCTTTGACAAGAAGGAAGGCTTCGCCGAGACGGATGTGGTGGAGGAGGCCCAGGCCCGTGTGAAGGAAGCCCTGCAGTCGGGTGAATACGGTATCGCTGACGGGGTGACCTATAAATTCACCGGAAACTACGAGAACCAGGTGAGGGCTTCGAAAAGGTTGATGATCGTGGTCCCGGTCTCACTGGTGCTGGTATTTCTCATTCTATACCTTCAATTTCGAAACGTTTTGCCGGCCCTGATGGTGTTTTCAGGCATTTTCGTCGCTTTTTCCGGAGGTTTCATCATGATCTGGCTCTATGGCCAGGACTGGTTTCTGAACTTCGACTTCGCCGGTCGCAGCATGAGAGACCTCTTCCAGTTGCATCCTGTCAATTTGAGCGTTGCGGTCTGGGTAGGCTTCATTGCCCTCTTCGGAATCGCAACGGACGATGGCGTGATCATGGGCACCTATCTCACACAAGTTTTTGAAAAAGAGAATCCGGGAAGCCCGGAGGCGATAAAGGAATCCGTGCTGCAGGCCGGTAGCAAGCGCGTGAGACCCGCGATGATGACGGCTGCCACGGCCATCATTGCCCTGATCCCGGTCCTCACGGCAACGGGAAAAGGAGCCGATGTGGTGATTCCCATGGCCATTCCCACCTTTGGAGGAATGCTGCTCCAGGTCATGACCATGTTCGTCGTTCCTGTACTCTATTGCATCTGGAAAGAATGGCAGCTTAAAAAAGATCTTTCGAATTCAAAAACGCAGAACTCATGAAGCCACGATTTAAAATCATATTCTGGTTGATTCTGGGATGCTCTCAGATTCAACTCAAAGCTCAGGAGCCAGCGGGCAAACCCCTCAACGAGTATCTCGTGATCGCGGCTGAGAACAACCCGGGCCTCAAGGCAAGTTTCAATGAATACATGGCTGCAATGGAAAAGGTTCCACAGGTTGGGTCCCTTCCTGATCCCAGGTTTGCCTTTGGTTATTTCATCAGCCCGGTGGAGACAAGGCTGGGCCCGCAGAGAGCAACCTTCGGCCTCAGCCAGGCCTTCCCCTGGTTTGGCACTTTGGCCTCCAGGAAGGATGCTGCGAGTGAAGCTGCCAAAGCGCGCTATGAGCTCTTCGAAAACCAGAGGGCCAATCTGTTCTTTGAGGTGAAGACAGCCTATTACAATTACTACTTCATGGAAAAGGCGATCGAGATCACGCGTGAGAACATTGAGATACTCAACATCTTCAGGAATCTTTCCCTGGTCAAGATAGAGGCGGGAAGCGCATCGCTGTCTGATGAGCTGAGAGTGGAGCTGGAGCTCAATGACCTGGAGAATCAACTGGCGCTTTTCATCGATTCGAGGGATGTGCTCAGGACGCGTTTCAACAATCTTCTCAACCGGGACGATGCTGAACAGGTGGAAGTTCCTCAGGAGCTTGCGGAAGAAGAGCCGCCCTACGACTCCCTGAAACTGCTTGATTCGGTCATGGGATCCAACAGGGAGCTTCGCGCCCTGGATCACAAGCTGCAGTCTTTTGTCCGGCAGGAAGAAGCGGCTGAAAAGATGGGGCTGCCCGAGTTCAATATAGGATTTAACTACATAGTCGTCGGTGAGATGGAGGGCTCTGTGAATCCCGACAATGGAAAGGATGCCATCCTTTTCCCCTCGGTCGGCCTTAGCATTCCCATTTACCGGAAGAAGTACAAAGCCATGATCCGCGAGGCAGAATATCTCCAGGAAGCGGTGGTGATGGAAAAGGAAGCTAAGCGAAACAGCCTGAACACCCTGTTTGCCCAGAACATGAAGGATTTCAGGGACGGCGGCAGGCGCATCGCCCTGAACCGGAAGCAGTCCGAACTGGCGACCAAGGTACTGGATCTGCTGATCACATCCTATTCGACCAATTCAAAGGACTTTGAAGAGGTGCTGCGGATCGAGCGCCAGCTTCTGGGCTACAGGCTGGCCAAAGAACGGGCCTTGATCGACAAGAACGTGTCGGTCGCCTTCATGGATTACCTGCTGGGGAATTGAACACAAGAAAGAAAACAGAAATAGCATAGAACAGCACATAAGATGGAAAAATTGGAAAAATACAGGAATTACATGATCGGAGCAGGTCTCCTACTGCTCGGCATCTTTGTTGGCAGCCTTTTGTCAACCGGCGGAGAAGCTTCCGATGGGGATCATGCTGCAGAGGCTCATTCGAAACAAGAGGAGGTATGGACCTGTTCGATGCACCCCCAGATACGCTCCTCGGAACCCGGTAAATGCCCGATCTGTGGGATGGACCTGATCCCGGTTGACGCGGGAGGGATGACCGCGGGGGCATCCAGCGAGATCGTCATGAGCGAAGAGGCCATGCAATTGGCCAATGTGCAGACCAGCGTGGTCGGCCGATCAGGAGTGGAGCGGGAGATCCGCCTGCTGGGTACGGTCAAACCGGATGAGGGCAGGCTCTACTCCCAGGTTTCCCACTTGCCGGGAAGGATCGAACGGCTCTATGTCAGCTTCACAGGTGAATACATCCGAAAGGGCCAGCGCATCGTCAGGCTATATTCTCCGGAACTGATCTCTGCTCAAAAAGAGCTGCTGGAAGCCATCAAATCAAAGGACGTTTATCCCAAGCTATACGAAGCTTCGCGAAACAAGCTCAAGCTTTGGAAGATCTCTGACCGACAGATAGAGGATATCATTGCCTCAGGACAAGTGCAGGAACAGATCGATATCCTGGCAGACCACAGTGGTTACGTGATGAAGAGGAATGTCGAGGTGGGCGATCATGTGATGCAGGGCATGAATCTATATGAGATCGCAAATTTGGAAAGGGTCTGGGTGATGTTTGACGCTTATGAGTCAGACCTGCCCTGGATCAAAGCCGGTGATGAGGTGGAGTTCCAGGTCAGGGCAATTCCCGGAAGGGAGTTCAGGGGCAAAATCACCTATATCGACCCTTTTGTTACACGGAATTCAAGGGTGACCAAGCTCAGGGTGGAGGTACAGAACAGCGATGGCAGGCTGCTTCCGGAGATGTATGTGAACGGAGTGGTCAGGTCCAGCATGGCATTGGATTCGGATGCCATCGTCATTCCAAAGTCCGCCGTTCTGTGGACCGGGAAGCGTGGCATTGTTTACGTGAAAACGCCGGGGTCCCAGGTGCATGCCTTCAGCTACAGGGAGGTGGAGCTTGGAGCCGACCTGGGTGACTTCTACGTCGTGTTGTCGGGCCTGGAGGAAGGCGAGGAAATCGCCACCAACGGAGTCTTCAGGATCGATGCCTCGGCCCAGCTGTCTGGCAAACCGAGCATGATGAACTCGGGCAAGGGATCCGAGGGCAGGGGCCAGGAGCGCCTTGAGGTAGATGGAGCGTTCAGGAAACAGCTCGGAAGCGCTTTGGATTCTTATATGGTCATGAAGGATGAACTGGTGCAAGGAAACGGGGAGGGTTCGAGCAAGGCCGCGCTAAAGCTGATGGAAGCCCTGGCCTCCGTAGATGAAGGGCTTTTGAAGGGCAAGGCTGCCGAAGGATGGAAATCCAGGCAACAGGAGATGGAAGCATCGCTCAAGGGGATAGCAGCAGGGGAAGACCTGGCAGACCAACGAAAGGAATTCAAGAAGCTGAGCAACAGCTTGAGCAAGGTGGTCGAGCAGTATGGCTGGGCCTCCGAAGAACGCGACAGCCTCTACCTGGATTACTGTCCCATGGCGGACCAGGACCAGGGCGGGTACTGGCTGAGTTACGACAAGGAGATCAGAAATCCCTATTTTGGTGAGGAGATGCTGCAATGCGGTGAGGTGGTCAGAGCGATCACGAGGTGAATTTCCGGCCTAATTGCATAATTTTGCAGCCATAATTGACAAGTACATGGAACAGATATACAGCATAAGGGGAATGTCCTGCAACGGATGCAAGGCCAATGTGGAGCGAACCTTGTCCGGGATTCCGGATGTCAGCGAGGTCTATGCCGACCTGAATGCTGCCGAGGTGCGTCTTCGCTCAGACCAGGCCCACTCCATCGAGGAGCTTCAGGAGGTCATGGATGAGGCAGGCCTTCACTATACCCTGATGCCCCAGGGATCCGAGGACGAGAACCCGGATCACCACGGGCATCATGCGATGCATCATTCTTCGAAGGAAATGGCGCCCTCTGGGGCGGAGCCCGGGGATTACTATTGCCCCATGCACTGCGAGGGAGACAAGGTGTACAAGGAGCCCGGGGACTGCCCGGTATGCGGCATGGACCTGGTCGCGGTCGCCGCAAGCGAGGAGTCGGAGCTCTCGGGGTACAGGAAGCTGGTCAGGAAGCTCAAGGTGGCCGTGCTCTTCACGGTTCCCGTGTTCCTGATCGCCATGAGCGACATGCTTCCCGGAAACCCCCTGCACCAGTGGCTCTCCCCCTATGCCTGGAACTGGGTGCAGTTCCTGCTGTCCCTGCCGGTGGTGTTCTACTCGGCATGGATGTTCTTTGAGCGGGCGTGGCGATCAATTCTCTCGTGGAACCTGAACATGTTCACCCTGATCGGAATCGGCGCAGGCGTGGCCTTTCTCTTCAGCGTTTTCGCCCTTTTGGCACCCGAGGTGTTCCCGGACGAGTTCAAGTCGGATTCTGGAGTCGTGCACGTGTATTTTGAAGCGGTCACCGTAATACTCACCCTGGTATTGTTGGGACAGGTCATGGAGGCCCGGGCCCACAGCAAGACCAGCGACGCGCTCAGGAGCCTGATGAACCTGGCGCCTGCGGAGGCCAATCGACTGGACGGCCAGGGGAACGAGACGAGGATAGCGGTTCAGGACATAAAAAAGAACGACCTGCTCAGGATCAAGCCGGGGGAGAAGATCCCAGTAGACGGAAGCATCCTGTCCGGGATCAGTGACGTGGACGAATCCATGATCACGGGGGAGCCCATACCCGTCGACAAGGTGGTGGGAGATCACGTGAGTGCGGGAACTTTGAACGGATCGGGCTCCTTTGAAATGAGAGCTGAAAAGATCGGTTCGGAGACAATGCTTGCACAGATAGTCGAAATGGTGAACAAGGCCAGTCGCTCAAGGTCACCCATGCAGAACATGGCAGATCGCGTTTCAAAGTATTTTGTCCCGGCGGTGGTGATCATTGCGGTCCTGACCTTTGTGGTCTGGAGCCTCTGGGGCCCGGAGCCCTCTCTTGCCTATGCCTTTGTCAATGCTATCGCGGTGCTGATCATCGCCTGCCCCTGCGCCCTGGGCCTGGCCACGCCCATGTCGGTCATGGTAGCGGTGGGCAAGGGCGCGCAGAACGGAATACTGATCAGGAATGCCGAAGGGCTGGAGAACCTGAGCAAGATCGACGTGTTGATCACGGACAAGACGGGCACCCTGACCGAAGGGCGTCCAACCCTTGAAGATCCTAATGTGCTGGAAGGCTTTGAGGCAGATGACATACTGGAATGGATCTGTTCCCTGAACCAGCACAGCGAGCATCCCATCGCCCGGGCCATTGTTCGATACGGGAAATCGAGACAGGTGAAACTGCGGCCGGTGGAAAACTACAGGACCCTCGCCGGGATGGGTGTGATGGGAGTGGTTGACGGGAAAAGGATCCTGGTGGGAAATGAGAGCCTGATGCTGAGAGAGGGAGTGAGCATAGGCGAGATCGAGGCCGAGTCTGTGCTGCAGGAACAAAGAGCGGGAAAGACCGTGTCCTATGTGGCGGTGGATGGGAAGGTTGCGTCCTACCTCTGCATTTCGGACCCGGTAAAGGAATCGACACCCGGTGCCCTGAAGGAGCTGAAAGACATGGGAATCCAGTTGATCATGGCCACAGGAGACAACCAGTACACCTCAGGCTCAGTGGCCCGCGAGCTTGGGATCACAGAATATCATGCCCAGTGCAGCCCCCAGGCCAAAATGGAGTTGATCCGTGAGCTTCAGGGACAGGGCAAAAGGGTCGGGATGGCCGGGGACGGCATAAATGACGCCCCCGCCCTGGCACAGGCAGACGTTGGGATCGCCATGGGAACCGGTACGGACGTGGCCATGGAAAATGCCCAGATCACCCTTGTGAAAGGGGACCTGCAGGGGATCGTCAAAGCGGAGCGGCTGAGCCGGGCCATGATTGAGAACATACGCCAAAACCTGTTCTTTGCCTTTGTCTACAATGTCATCGGCGTATCGGTGGCGGCCGGGGTCCTTTACCCCGTTTTCGGGCTTTTGCTGTCTCCCATGATCGCTGCGGCAGCAATGAGCTTCAGCTCGGTGTCCGTGATCGCGAACTCCTTGCGACTGAGAAATTCAAAAATTTAATCCATAGAATGTTTAATCTAAATTTCAGAAAATGAGAAGAATAGCAATTGCAAGTATATTGTGCCTCACCATGGGCCTGTTCATCACCTCCTGCCAGGGATCGAAAAAGGAAGGGTCAGAAGCCCAGAGCGATTCCGAAATGCACGAGGAGCACAAAGGTCATGACATGGAAGCCACCACGCACGAACATTCAGGGGACATGGCGACCGCCGTTTACCAGTGCCCGATGAAGTGCGAAGGGGAGAAGACCTATTCAGAGGCCGGAAACTGCCCCGAATGCAAGATGAAGCTTGCCGAAGTAAAACCTGCTGAAGCGGAAGCCGAAGAAGGGTCCGAAGACTGATTCACCGGCGATCAGAATGCCTGAAAGGCCGCTGAGGATACGACTATTTGTGCTCTGACGCGGCCTTGACAAAGGCCATGAACAAGGGGTGTGGATTCAAAACCGTGCTCTTGTATTCGGGGTGGTATTGCACTCCGATGAACCAGGGATGATCGTCGATCTCGATGATCTCCACCAGTCCCGTCTTTGGGTTGAAACCGGTGGGTCGAAGCCCGGCTTCCTTCAGGATCTGGAGGTAGTCGTTGTTGAATTCATAGCGATGCCTGTGCCTCTCGCTTATGACGTCCTGCCCGTAGATCTCATAGGCCTTTGAATTGTGGTCTAGCCTGCAATCCCAGGCTCCTAGACGCATCGTCCCTCCTTTTTCGGTGACCATCTTCTGATCCTCCATGATATCGATCACGGGGTGTGCGGTCCCCCTGCTCATTTCCGTGGAGTTCGCGCCTTCCAGCTGCAGCACGTTCCGGGCGTACTCGATCACGGCCATTTGCATGCCCAGGCAGATCCCCAGGAAGGGAATCCCCTTTTCCCGAACATAGCGCACGGCAAGGATCTTGCCTTCGATCCCCCGATCGCCAAAGCCCGGTGCAACAACGAGTCCCTGGAGTCCTTTCAGCTTCTCATCCACGTTCTTCTTGTTCAGCCCTTCAGAGTGTATGGGGTGAATATTGACCTTGAGCTTGTTGTGAGCACCCGCGTGTTCCAGGGCCTCCAAAATGGACTTGTAGGCATCCTGCAGCTCGATGTATTTACCCACCAGGCCGATCTCGACGGTGCTCTCCGGGTTCTTGTAGTTGTGAAGGAATTTGTTCCAGGCCGTCAGGATGGGTTTTTCCTCGGTCTCCAGGCCCAATTTCTTCAATACTACCGTGTGCAGGCCTTCCTGCATCATCAGGTTCGGAACGTCATAGATGGTCTCGGCGTCAATGGATTCGATGATCGCCTCCTTGTCCACGTTGCAGAACAGGGCCAGCTTCCTCTTGATGTCCTCCCCGATGTGGTGCTCCGTGCGACAGACCAGGATGTCCGGGCTCACCCCGCTTTCCATGAGCTCCTTCACCGAATGCTGCGTGGGTTTGGTCTTGAGCTCCTTGGCGGCGGCCAGGTAGGGGATGAGGGTGAGGTGGACCACGATGGCATTCTCTCTGCCAAGGTCCCACTTGAGCTGCCGGACGGCTTCTATGTAAGGGAGGGATTCGATGTCCCCTACAGTGCCCCCGATCTCCGTGATCACGATGTCGTAGTCGCCTGTCTCGCCCAGGATCTGAATCCGTCTTTTGATTTCGTTGGTGATGTGGGGGATGATCTGAACCGTCTTGCCCAGGTAGTCGCCTCTGCGCTCCTTGTTGATCACGGTCTGGTAGATCCGGCCGGTGGTCACATTGTTCGCCTGAGAGGTTGGGATGTTCAAAAACCGTTCGTAATGCCCCAGGTCCAGGTCGGTCTCAGCCCCGTCATTGGTCACGAAGCACTCCCCGTGCTCATAGGGATTCAGCGTTCCGGGGTCTACGTTGATGTAGGGGTCCAGCTTTTGGATGGTAACGGAAAAACCGCTGGATTGAAGTAGTTTGGCGAGTGAGGCGGCAATGATTCCTTTTCCAAGAGAGGAGCTAACCCCTCCTGTTACGAAAATGTACTTTGTATTAGGCATCGTGATCAGGTTTGTGCAAAATTACAAAGTCTGATCTCACTGGCAAGATTCCGGGCAAAAAAAAGATCGCTGTCATAGCACAGCGACCTTCCCTCATATAAGGATTTCAACCGGTCTTAGTTGATGATCTCATCATTGCTTTTAAACTTTTTCTCAAACTTCATGTTCTTGATGATGTACTTGTCCGAATCCACGCAACTTGCGCTTGATCCCCCGCAGGAAGCAAAACTTGCCGAAGCAAAAACGATTACGAGTAAATAGACTATCTTTTTCATAGGTCGACATTTTAAGTTAATAACATAGCAGGGAGAATTGTATATATAACGTAAAATATTGCCCTTTAGTATGCCCTTTGTTAAGTTTTGCAGAAGTGTTGCAAAATCAGGGCTAAGACGTCAATTTGTCGAGGGTGTATTCGATCAGCCTGTCGACTGCAGCATAGGGGTCCTTGCTGAAGGTCAGGTTGACCCGGTTGGCTATGATGGCGTTCATCGAGACCGCCCTGTGGCCCAACAGGCGTGACAGGCCGTAGATCGCGGAAGTCTCCATTTCCAGGTTGCTGATCCAGAGGTCCCGGTACCTGAAACCCTCGATGCGCTCGTTCATTCCGGGATCCTGCAGGCCAAGCCGTAAAACCCTGCCCTGAGGCCCGTAAAAACCTCCTGCCGTAGCGGTTATCCCTGAAAAGGTCTCCTTCGACAGCAGCCTGGCTTCGAGCCTGGAGTCGTTCTTCACCACATAGGGCCTTGACCTGCTTTCGGGGTACTTCGTGTATTCGATGAAGGCCTGCTCGATCTCCTTCTCGAAAATGTGGTCTGCCTCGTAGAAATGCAGGAGCCCGTCAAATCCCAGGCCGTATCGGCCGAGGACCATGGAGTCCACTGGGATCTCCTCCTGCAGCGACCCGGAAGTGCCTATCCTGACTATGTTCAGGCCCTGAAGCTTTTCTTTCACCCTTCGTGCCTCCAGGTCGATGTTGACCAGCGCGTCGAGCTCGTTGAGCACGATGTCGATGTTGTCCGGCCCGATTCCCGTGGAGATCACGGTAAATCGCTCCCCCCTGTAGCTGCCGACCAGGCTCCGGAACTCCCTTTTCTGGGTGCTGAACTCCGTATGGTCAAAATGCCTGCCGATCCTGTCCACCCTTGCGGGATCACCGACGAAGATTACATTCGGAGCGACGTGCTCCGGTTTCAGGTTGATGTGGTAAACGCTGCCGTCGGGATTCAGTATGAGCTCTGAGCTTCCAATTCGATTCATGACCTGGTCTTTTATGCCCTATCCGCCAATTCTTTTCACCTTGTAGCCTTCCGATCTCAGGATGTCCATGACCTTGTCCCTGAACTTTCCCTGGATGATGATCTCCCCGTCCTTGACAGAGCCTCCAACTCCACATCGGGTCTTGAGCAATTTGGCCAGGGACCTGAGCTCCTCCTCGGTCCCTTCAAAGCCTTTGACCACCGTAACGGTCTTGCCACCTCTTCCCTTGTTTGAAAAGTGCGCTTCGAGCTCCTGCTCCTCCGGCAACAGGGAGCGGGCCTCTTCTTCCTGCAGATGTGAGAAGTCCTCATCTCTGTTGGTGGAGAAGACGAATCCGCCGAGGTCAGACAAACTGTTCAGTTTCTTTTTTCCCATGCTTGGACGAATGTGAATTTAGGTTTCAAAGATAAGCAAATTGAGGGCTTATCTGTTCCGGAGCCTGTTCCAGGCGAATAGCACCAGGGCCAGGGATTCCATGGTCAGCCCCATTCCGATGAACAATTTGGACTGTGACCAGTCAAAGAAGCTGCCGATCGCCCCGATAAGGATGAGAAGTATTCCGAAGGTGAAAAGGGAGATCAGGCGGCTGTTCATGTCATGCTCATTTTCTGTAGAAGGGGATCAGGTAGGAGATGGTATAGTTGAAGCTGAAACCGAAATCGTTCACGTACACCCTTTCGAAGCCCGGCACGTACAGGTTCTTGAAGTTGTCGGGCTCATTGGAGGTGATCAGGACGTTGCCCCTGAAGGAGAAGCCGAGGAACACGTTGTGCAGCACTTCCACCTTGATCCCCAAAACCAGCTCGGCCCAGCTAGCGTTCAGACTGTCGAAGTCGACCGATTCACCCACGGTCCGCTCCGAAAGAAAAGGATCCGAATTCACCGTGTATTCATTCAGGGTCGTGTTGAAGGTGCTGAAGCCGTATCTCAGCCCGGTGACGATCATGTTCTCCATTCCCAGCCAGTTCTTGTAGGCATTGTAGTCGACCCCTGCCTTGATGTACTGGCCCGAGGTGCTGAAATTATAGAAATCCTCCTGACGCATGTGGTCCCGGTAGCCCAGCTCCGCCGCCAAAAAGAACCTTTTGGTCAGGCGGTAGTCGCCGACGATCTCGAAGCCCTTGTCGTTTTCATCGAAGAAAGAATAGATGGGGCGGACCACATCGATCCCGACACGGACCCCGTAGCGGTCCTTGTAGGCCGTGGTGTCCTTTTCCTTGCCCAAACGCTGGGCAGTGGCCGTCAGGCACAGGAGAATAAAGCCTGTATTAATGATAAATCTTAACATGGGCTGCATTTTCGTTGTTGACCTCCAGGGGGGATGAAACCGGTATGACCTCCTCGATCCAGTTGTTCTCGTCCGTTTCCAGTCCGGGTTCCACCTCGTTGAATACGGCCTTGTAGCCGCAGGGCCTTGAAACGAACAGGTCTTCCTGCACATAGGTGATCTGGAAGATGTCCGTATTGTCCTCGGTTCCCTGGGCTTCACTGCCCTGCAGGGTCAGTTCGTATCGGGTGAGATTCCCGTTGACATTTACCGGAAGCGCGATCGAGTCGGTGAGGGCACCTATGGTTTCATTCTCATACTCCCCATCCGTCCCGACGATATTGACCTTCAGGTTGACCACCTGTTTGAAGAGCTCCGGGTTCTCGCTGTCATAGAAGCGCAGGATGAGCTTGGGCGTGATCGGATCCACGCAGATGTCATCGCGCTCACAGGACAGGATGGCACATGCTGCCACGACAAGGATCAGGTATCTTGCAAAGGATCTCATAGGCCTTCTTTTCTTTGAAGCAGAACCACATTCTCCACGTGGTGGGTCTGCGGGAACATATCCACCGCCTGGCTTTTCACAACCCGGTAATGCTCCTTCATCAATGACAAATCTCGGGCCTGGGTGGCTGAATTGCAACTTATGTACACGATTTTTTCCGGGAGCACCTGCAGGATCTGCTCCACCACCTTCCTGTGCATGCCGTCCCTCGGGGGATCGGTTATGATCACATCCGGGGCTCCGTGCTCTCCGATGAAATCTTCGGTGAACACCTTGGCCATGTCTCCTACGAAGAACTCCACGTTCTGAATGTCGTTCATCCTGGCGTTTTCCTTTGCGTCCTCTATCGCTTCCGGAACCGCTTCCACCCCGATCACTTTCTTTGCCCCGGAGGCCACGAACTGGGCTATGGTACCGGTACCCGTGTACAGGTCATATACGATCTCCTTTCCCGTCAGGCCGGCAAAATCCCTGCCGATGCGATACAGGACGTGCGCCTGACCGGAATTGGTCTGGTAGAAGGACTTGGCGTTGATCTTGAACTTCAGCCCTTCCATTTCCTCCATGATATGGTCCCGGCCCTTGTAAAGCATGACTTCCTGGTCGTAAATGGAGTCATTGCCCTTTTCATTGATGATGTACTGCAGGGAGGTCACTTCGGGAAAGGTGGCGGCAAGGTGTTCCAGGAGTAGCTCCCTTTTCTTTGGCTCGTCCCTGAAAAACTGGATGACCACCATGATCTCACCCGTGGAGCTGGTGCGGATCATCAGGTTCCTCAAGAGTCCTTTTCTTTCCCTGGGGCTGTAGAATTCCATGCTGTTCTCCAGGGCAAAGGCCCGAACCGTGTTCCGTATGGCGTTGGAGGGGTCTTCCTGGAGGTGGCAGGTCTTTATGTCCAGGATCTTGTCCCACATGCCGGGGATGTGGAAACCACAGGCATTTCGGTCCTCGAATTGGGCGTCGCTTTTCAGCTCCTCTTCGGTCAGCCACCTGGAATCGGAAAAGGAGAACTCCATTTTGTTCCTGTAGAAATATTGTTTTTCACTTCCCGCGATCGGCAGGGTCTCCCCGATCTCCAGGTGACCGATCCGGACCAGGTTGTTGATCACTTCTTTTTCTTTGTAGTGCAGCTGGTCCTCGTACCTCATGTTCTGCCACTTGCAGCCCCCGCAGATCCCGAAATGCTCGCAAACCGGGTCCGTTCTCTTGTCTGAAAGCCTGTGAAACCTGACGGCACGTCCCTCGTAATAGGACTTGCGCTTGCGCCCCGTGCGCACATCCACGACGTCTCCCGGCACGGCGTTGCTCAGGAAGATCACCCTTCCATCCGGGGATTTGGCGATGGCTTTTCCCCGGGCTCCCGCATCCAGGACCTCCACTTGCTCGAATAGCTGCGATTTCTTTTTTCTTGACATGGAGCAAAAGTAGTTTATTTTTGTGAGTCAGGGGCCTTGGGATAAAGGCCTTTTCCGGGTTTGGAACCTCATTTCGAACCCGGCAGCAAACCCAGCGAGAACAATGGCAATGCATGCTCATGAACCCCAGGCGCAAGCCACTCCCGACAGGAAGATCATCCATGTGGACATGGATGCCTTTTACGCTTCGGTGGAGCAGCTTGACAACCCGCATCTCAGGGGGAAGCCCCTGGCCGTCGGAGGAGGCGGGGAGCGCGGCGTGGTTGCTGCTGCGAGCTACGAGGCGCGTGCGTTTGGAGTCAGGTCCGCAATGAGCGGGGTGCAGGCCAGAAGGAACTGCCCGGAGTTGATCTTTGTCAAGCCCAGGTTCTCACGGTACAAGGAAGTCTCGCAGCAGATCCGGGAGATCTTTCACGAATACACGGACCTGGTGGAGCCCCTTTCGCTCGACGAAGCCTACCTGGATGTGACGAGAAACAAGAAGAACCATCCTTCTGCCACCCTCATCGCCAGGGAGATTCGAGAGCGCATCCACAGGGAAACGGGTCTTACGGCCTCAGCGGGAATATCGAACAGTAAGTTCATGGCCAAGATCGCTTCCGACATAAATAAGCCCAATGGGCAGAAGACCATTCCGCCCGAGGAGGTTCTCGGCTTCCTGGAAGAGCTGCCCGTAGAAAGGTTCTTCGGGATAGGGAAGGTGACCGCATCCCGGATGTTCGCCCTGGGCATCTTCACCGGCAGGGACCTCAAGGAAAAGTCCCTGGACTTTCTCAAGGAGCACTTCAAAAGCTCCGGAGAGAACTATTACAGGATCGTCAGGGGAATACAGAACAGCGAGGTGCGCCCGAACAGGATACAGAAGTCTGTGGCGGCAGAGCATACCTTCAGCACCAATCTGACCTCGGAGGTCTATATGATGGAAAGGCTGGAATCGATAGCGGGGGAACTGGAGAAAAGGCTGGAGCGTTCGGACATCGGGGGCAAGACCATCACCCTGAAGATCAAATACAGCGACTTCAGCCAGCAGACACGAAGCCGTACCTTGCAGAACTATGTCAAGGACAGGGAAACGCTTTTGGAGACTGTAAGAGAGCTGCTCTACCAGGAAAAGGTCAAGGAATCAGTGCGCTTGCTCGGCATATCGGTATCCAACCTGGACAACCATCCCAGGGAGGAAGGAAGGGTGGTGGACGTGCAGCTCAGATTCGAATTCTGATTGTGAGATGGGAAATAAGGGAAAAAGCAAAGGTGCGGTCCCTTGCAGAACGCGCACCTTTATCCTAATTAAAGCAAATAATTAATCTAGTTTAGGTCCGGCAGCGACAAGTGCTTTTCCTTCTTCATTATCGGTGTATTTCTCAAAGTTGTCAATGAACAGGCCGGCCAGTTTCCTCGCTCTTTTGTTCCACTCTTCAGGGTCCTTGTAGGTGTCCCTGGGGTCGAGGATGTCGTCGTGCACCTCCTTGAGAGAGGTGGGCACCTCCAGGTTGAAGATCGGGATCACCTTGGTCTCTGCCCGGTCGATCGAACCGTCCAGGATCCTGTGGATGATTCCCCTTGTGTCCTGGATGGAGATGCGCTTGCCGGTTCCGTTCCAGCCCGTGTTCACCAGGTAGGCCGTTGCATTGTGCTCTTCCATTTTCTTGACGAGCTCCTCACCGTACTTCGTTGGGTGCAGCGTCAGGAAGGCCGCTCCGTAACAAGCTGAGAAAGTGGGTCTCGGTTCGGTGACGCCACGCTCGGTGCCTGCCAGCTTGGCCGTAAATCCGGAGAGGAAGTGATATTTGGTCTGCTCCGGGGTCAATTTGGAGACCGGGGGCATTACCCCAAAGGCGTCCGCCGTCAAAAATATGACCTTGTTCGCGTGTCCCGCTTTCGATACGGGCTTCACAATGTTTTCGATGTGGTAGATCGGGTAGGAGACCCTGGTGTTCGGGGTGACCGATCCGTCAGTAAAGTCGATCTTGCCGTTCTCGTCCACCGTTACGTTCTCGAGCAGGGCGTCTCTTTTGATCGCGTTGTAGATGTCGGGCTCCGCTTCCGGGTCCAGGTCGATGGTCTTCGCGTAGCATCCTCCCTCGAAATTGAAGATTCCCTCGTCGTCCCAACCGTGCTCGTCATCCCCGATGAGTTTTCTCGCAGGGTCTGTGGAAAGTGTGGTCTTGCCCGTTCCGGAAAGCCCGAAGAAGATGGCAGTGTCTCCGTCCTCACCCACGTTGGCAGAACAGTGCATTGAGGCCATTCCTCGCATGGGGAGATAGTAGTTCATCATCGCGAACATTCCTTTTTTCATTTCCCCGCCATACCAGGTTCCGCCGATCACCTGCATTTTTTCAGTCAGGTTGAACACGGTGAAGACTTCGGAATTCAGACCGTGCTCCTTCCATTTGTGATTGACGGTCTCGGAGCCATTGAGTACCACAAAATCCGGATCTCCATAGGTTTCAAGTTCCTCTGCGGTCGGTCGGATGAACATGTTCTTGACGAAATGTGCCTGCCAGGGCACCTCGACCACAAAGCGGACTTTGAGGCGGGTGTCCTCATTGGCTCCGCAGAAGGTGTCCACCACGTAGAGTTTCTTACCGGAAAGCTCTTTTACGACAAGTTCCTTCAGGTCATTCCAAACCTCCTGGGTAATGGGCTTGTTGTCGTTGGGTGCCTTGTCGGAAGTCCACCAGATCGTATCGCGTGTCACGTCATCCATGACGATGTATTTGTCCTTGGGAGAGCGCCCCGTGAATTTGCCGGTCATCACATTGATGGCTCCCAGCTCTGTCTCGTATCCCTTCTCATAACCTTCCAGCTCCGGGGACAGCTCGAATTTGTATAATTCTTCGTAGGATGGATTGTAAATGATCTCCTTGGGGTCCTTGATTCCTAATTCATGTAGCGAACTGATAACTGATTTTGTTAGAACTTCCATAAGTCAAATTTTTGGGGTTAAATGCTTTTGAATCCTGACACAAATTTACGGATTAACCTGCCCTGGTTTTCATGATAAATGTCAGTGTCGACAGTCAATCTACGAATACGTTTTCGTACTAAATCCCATTGGGGAGGGGCATTTAAAAATAGAAAGATTTCGCAAGTGTGACAAGGTTTTATGGTTTTATTTCCAGGGTTTCTCTTCGTTCGCCTTTTTGAAAAAGGCCACGGCCATGCCAAGCCAGCCAGTGACCAGCAGGAGCCCTCCCAGGGGCGTGACGAACCAGATGCTTCGCGCCTCGACCAATCCCGTGCTGATGGCAAATATGGATCCTGAGAAAAGAAGGATCCCGGCAAAGAAGACCTTGCTGAGGAAATTGATCGTCCTGCTTTCCAGCCCCGGGACGACATTCAGGAACAGGACCACCACGGAATGAATCATCATGTACCTGACGCCGGTCTCATAGCTTTCGAGTGCCTCTGCAGACAGCAGCTCCTTGAGGGCATGCGCGCCGAAGGCTCCGAGCAGAACGGACAGGCAGCCCAGTATCGAAGCGAGGATCAGATTTCTCAATTGAATGGTTTTTCGGGGGTTATTTCCCACAAAGGTAAGCCTAGTTCTCAGGATGGCAAAATGTGGAGAAGAAATTGCCTCTTTCCTCAGAATAGTCTGCCCGTTTGATTAAATTTGGGATCATTTATTTTCTGTTCTATGAGACGAATCCTAATAGTCGGGGCGGGGCGTTCTGCCTCTGCTCTCGTTCGATACCTGCTGCAAAAATCCGGGGAAGAGCAACTCGAGATAGTCATTGCCGACATCAATGTGCAAAACGCCGAAAAGCTGGTCGGGGGCCATCCGGGTGGCAGGGTCATCGAGCTTGACATTTTCGACGTGGATAGGCGCAAGGCGGCTGTGAAGGAATCGGACATCGTGATCTCCATGCTCCCGGCGAGGTTTCATCTCGAGGTGGCCCGTGATTGCCTAGAGCTGGGCAAGAACCTCGTTACCGCCTCCTATGTGTCCAAAGAGCTGAACGAGCTGGACGGGGAGGTCCGAAAAAAGGGACTGGTCTTCATGAACGAGATCGGCCTGGACCCGGGGATCGATCACATGAGTGCTATGCAGGTCATTGACAGGATCAAGCGAAGCGGAGCCAGAATGCTCCTGTTCGAGTCCTTTACCGGGGGATTGGTGGCTCCCGAGAGCGATGACAACCTCTGGAACTACAAGTTCACCTGGAACCCGCGCAACGTAGTACTGGCCGGGCAGGGAGGGATCGCCAAATTCATACAGGAGGGCAAGTACAAGTACATTCCCTACCACAAGCTCTTTCGCAGGACCGAGTTCCTGTCCATAGAGGGCTACGGGAAATTCGAGGCCTATGCCAACAGGGATTCATTGAACTATCGCAAAGCCTACGGGCTTGAAGACGCCCTTACCCTGTATCGGGGAACGATCAGGAGAGTGGGCTTTTCAAGGGCCTGGAACATCTTCGTTCAGCTTGGGATGACCGATGACAGCTATGTCATGCAGGGATCCGAGGACATGACCTACAGGGATTTCACCAATTCCTTCCTCACCTATAAGCCCCATGACTCCGTAGAGCTCAAGCTCAGGCACTACCTCAAGATCGACCAGGATGACGTGATCTGGGACAAGCTGCTCGAGCTCGACCTGTTCAACGATCAGAAGAAAGTTGGGCTGAAGGATGCGACCCCGGCGCAGATCTTGCAGAAGATCCTGATGGACAGCTGGACGCTGAAGGAGGAGGACAAGGACATGATCGTCATGTACCACAAGTTCGGCTACGAAAAAGAAGGCAAGAAGAAGCAGATCGAATCGAGCATGGTCGTGGTCGGCGAAGATCAGACCTATACGGCCATGGCCAAGACCGTGGGACTGCCCGTGGCCATGGCAAGCTTACAGATCCTCAACGGAAAGATCAGGACCCCCGGGGTCCAGATACCACTCAAGGAAGAGGTATACGGAAGCATCCTGCACGAGCTGGAGTCGCACGGGATCAGGTTCATCGAGAAGGAGGTGGAATACCTGGGCTACAATCCTTACAACCTGGGCGCCTGAGCCTACATTTTCAGGTAGAAATCCCTGACCAGGTCAATGTATTCCGCGGTGTAGACGTGCCTGCTCAGCTCAATGACGAGCTCTTGCTCCACGGGGCTCTGCGCGGATCGGTCCAATTGAAGCAGGCTTCTCTTCAACGGGCTGCTCTCTGTTCCCCTGACCCTTGTGATCCGAGCCGGGTAAAGGCCGAACTGCCGGGCCAGCTCCCTGAATTCTCCTTCATCCTCGAAGGGAATGATGAAGGCACAGCTCCCCTGGGGCGTTAGGAGACCGGATACGGAGCCCAGCAACGACTCATAGTTCAATTCTTCTCTCTGTCGCGCCATTTTTCTCCTTGGGTCCATGGCTGCCTCATGGCTGTCGAAATAGGGTGGGTTGGAAACGATCAGGTCATAGCTCTCCCCGATCTCCCTGTAGAATTCTTCCAGGGAGGCATGATAGCAGAACAGGCGGTCCGACCAGGGACTGTCCTCAAAGTTCTCCACGGCCTGCTCAAAGGCCCCGTCCTCGATCTCCAAGGCGTCTATCACCGGGCAATCCGACCGCTGTGCCAACTGCAGGGCGATCAGGCCGGTTCCCGTGCCGATGTCGAGGATGGATTCCGCCTCCGTCGGAATCTTCGTCCAGGCCCCCAGCAGGACGCCGTCCGTTCCCACTTTCATGGCACAGTTCTCCTGTGATACGCTGAATTCCTTGAAGTGAAATCGATGGCCGCCCATGGGGATCAAACGAGGGATCTGTTCATGTCTATGAGGCCCTCCGGGGTTTCAACGAGGACCTGCTTCTTTTCGCGGTCTATCTTCCGGATGAAGTCGTCCACCATCGGGATCAGCACCTGCCCGTCCTTTCCCTCCACGATGAACAGGGCCTGTGCCGTGCTGTCGTTGATCGATTCTATGGTTCCGATGACCCCCTGCTTCACATCGGTCAGGGTGAACCCGATCACTTCGTGAAAGTAGAATTGCTTTCCTTCAAGCTTGGGAAGAAACTCCAGGGGAAGGTAGACCTCCTTCTTCAAGAGGGCCTCGGCATCTTCCTCCGTTTTGACGTCTTCGAATCTCACCCTGAGCTCATTTCCCCTCTGGAAGGAACTCGACTCGATGAAAAAGGGAAGCAGGTCCTTGCCCATCTCTATGAAGACCGCGTCGAGGTTCTCGTAGATGTCCGGTTCGTCCGTGTCCAGCTTGAGGATCACCTCTCCCCGAAAGCTGAATTTCTTGGTGATCCGACCCAGGTAAAAGCAGTCTGATTTATCCATGAGCACAAGGGTATTAATGACAAAATTAAAATAAAAAACCCGATACGTAAATATCGGGTTTCTTCTGTTGTCAAAGGATTTGCCGAATTACTTCTCTTCCTCCTTTGCTTCTTCTTCCTTTGCTTCTTCCGCGACTTCCTCAGCAGCTTCTTCTACATTGGCTCCTTCGGCTTTAGCCTCTTCAGCGGCCTCGTCAATGGTCTGCGGACCTTTTTCCTCAACTGCTTCTTCTGCTTTTGCCTCAGCTTCAGCAGCCGCTTTTGCGTCCGCCTCGGCCCTTATGGCTTCGTTTTCAGCTTCTTCTGCTGCAGCCTGTCTAGCGGCATTGATCTCCTTCTCGGCTTCCAGCTGCTTCGCTGCCGCATCTTCCTTCTCCTTGGCAACCCTCACTGACTTCGCAGAGATCTTGGAGTTCTTCTCGTCCAACCAGGACTGGAACTTGGCTTCCGCCTGCTCTTCGGTGAGAGCTCCTTTCTTCACTCCACCGGCAAGGTGGTTCTTGAGCAGCGCTCCTTTGTACGAAAGGATGGCACGGGCAGTGTCAGTTGGCTGGGCACCGTTCTGCAACCACTTCACGGCTGCGTCGATATCGAGCTCGATAGTCGCAGGGTTCGTGTTCGGGTTGTAGGTTCCCAATTTTTCCAATGATCTCCCGTCTCTCTTGGAGCGTGAGTCTGCAGCAACCACCCAGAAATAGGGCTTGCCTTTCTTACCATGTCTTTGCAATCTGATCTTTACTGGCATTCTGTTTAAATTTTAAGGTACTCGACCTAGGTTATTAATTCAAATTTCCACTTTCTCGAAGTAGGCCGCAAAAGTAGTGATTATTTTTGAATTCCAACGCATTAAGCGGAAACAATGTGACTGTTGATAAAAATTGATCTCCCGGCTCGATTCCATTTGACTTAAATATCTATTTTTAGGCTTTCAATCCACTTTCCGAAAAAGAGCCCAGATGTATTTGATCTTCGACACTGAAACCACGGGATTACCCAAGAATTGGAATGCGCCGATCACCGACGTTGAGAACTGGCCGAGGTGTGTTCAGATCGCCTGGCAATTGCACGACCGCACGGGCAAGCTCATCGAGCACGAGGATTATCTCATTCGACCGAAGGGATTCAACATTCCCTATGACGCGGAGCAGGTTCATGGGATCTCCACGGAACTGGCCACTGAGGAAGGGCAGGACCTGGAGTACGTGCTGGGTCGCTTCAACGAGGCACTTTCCCGATCCACCCACCTGGTGGGCCAGAACCTGGGCTTTGACCTCAACATCATGGGTTGCGAGTTCTACCGCTCGGGGATCGAGACCCCGCTTGGGGCCATTCCGGTATTGGACACCTGCACGGAGAACACGGCCGAACTGTGCCAGATCCCGGGAGGAAGGTACGGGAAGTTCAAGCTGCCGACGCTGACCGAGCTTCACGAGAAGCTCTTTGAAGAACCCTTTGAGGAGGCACACAATGCGACAGCCGACGTCGAGGCCACTGCCCGCTGCTTCCTGGAGCTAATCCGCATCGGAAATTTTTCGGCCAATGAGCTGGACGCGGAACCCGGGTATCTCGACGACTTCAAGAGATCAAACCCATCGAGGTTCAGGCCTGCCGGCATCCGCCACAGCAACCTCAAGGAGGAAAGCAGGAAGCTGAAGGAGCTTTCCGGGCAAAAGGACGAAGGCAGGGTAAAGATCTCAGGGGAATTGAAGCGCGACCTGGAACAGGCTGCCTTCTCACACCTGCACAATCACAGCCAGTACTCCATACTTCAGTCCACCACGGACGTGACGGACCTGGTCCGGGCGGCCGCAGAGGAGAAGATGCCTGCCGTGGCGCTTACCGACACCGGGAACATGATGGGCGCCTTTGTCTTCGTCCGGGAGATACTGGGCCACAACAAGAACAACGAGCACCAGATCAAGCCCATAGTGGGCTGCGAGTTCCACGTCTGTGAGAACATGAGGGACCGATCGGTCAAGGACAACGGGTACCAGGTCGTATTCCTGGCGAAAAACAAAAGGGGGTACCACAACCTGGCCAAGATGGCTTCCCTGGCCTATATCGAGGGGTTTTACTACGTACCCAGGATCGATCGTGAGCTGATCAGGCAGTACAAGGAGGACATCGTGGTCCTGAGCGGAGGGGTGTACGGGGAGATCCCGCACAAGATCCTCAATGTGGGGGAAAAGCAGGCCGAGGAGGCCTTGCTCTGGTGGAAGGAGGAGTTCGGGGAGGACTTCTACCTGGAGCTCAACGACCACCGGCAGGAAAACGAAAGGCACATCAATGAGGTCCTTTTGGACTTCTCGAAAAGGCACGGGGTCAAGGTGGTGGCCACCAATAACAGCTTCTACCTGAAGGAGGAGGACTCCGTTGCCCACGACATCCTACTTTGCGTAAAGGACGGGGAGAAGCTCGCGACGCCCAAGGGAAGGGGCAGGGGCTTCAGGTACGGCCTTCCGAACAGCGAATACTACTTCAAGGGCCAGAAGGAGATGAAAGAGCTCTTTGCCCATATTCCGGAAGCCATCCTGAACGTGGAGGAGATCGTGGACAAGATCGAGATCTACGACCTGGCCAGGGACGTGCTGCTTCCGAAATTCGACATGCCCGCGGAGTTCCATGATCCCCGGGACGAGGAGGACGGAGGCAAAAGGGGCGAAAATGCCTATCTGCGCTTTCTGACCTATGAGGGTGCCAGGGAGCGATACCCCGATCTGGACGAGGACATACGCGAGCGTCTCGACTTCGAGCTGTCCATCATCGAGAACACCGGCTACCCGGGTTATTTTCTCATCGTGGAGGACTTCATCAAGGAGGCCCGGAAAATGGGGGTCTCAGTGGGTCCCGGAAGGGGCTCCGCAGCCGGTTCGGCCGTGGCCTACTGCCTGGGCATCACCAATATAGACCCGATCAAATACGACCTGCTCTTTGAGCGGTTCCTCAACCCCGACCGGGTGTCCCTGCCGGACATCGACATCGACTTCGACGACGAGGGAAGACAGAAGGTCATCGACTATGTGATCGGCAAGTACGGCTCAAGCCAGGTGGCTCAGATCATCACCTACGGAACCATGGCCGCAAAATCGTCCATCCGGGACACGGCTAGGGTGCTCGACCTCCCGCTTTCGGATGCGGACAGGATCGCCAAGCTGATCCCGGGACTGAAGTTGGGCAACATCTTCGGCAGCGACGAGAAAAGCGTCGCCAAGGTCAAAGCCCTGCGCGGAGAGGAAATGGCCAACGTGGAAGCCTTGAGGTCGATCTCGGAGGGAGAGGGCACCGAGGCAGAGACCATAAAGCAGGCCCTGTTGCTGGAAGGCTCGGTGAGAAACACGGGCACGCATGCCTGCGGGGTGATCATCACGCCGGAAGACATCACCAACCTGATCCCGGTGGCAACAGCCAAGGGAGCTGACATGTACGTCACCCAGTTCGACAACGGGGTGGTGGAGAGCGCCGGTCTGCTCAAAATGGATTTCCTGGGCCTGAAGACCCTCACCCTGATCAAGGACACGGTCAAGATCGTAAAGGCCCTTCACGGAATAGAGCTGGTGCCCGACGAATTCCCCCTCGACGACGAAAAGACCTATGAGCTCTTTCAGAGGGGCGAGACCATCGGCATCTTCCAGTACGAATCCCCGGGCATGCAAAAGCACATGAAGGCGCTGAAGCCCACCGAATTTGCGGACCTGATAGCCATGAACGCTCTCTACCGCCCGGGCCCCATGGAATACATACCCTCCTTTATCGACAGGAAGCACGGCAAGGAGGAGATCTCCTATGACCTGCCGGAGATGGAGGAATACCTCCGGGAGACCTATGGCATCACCGTGTACCAGGAGCAGGTCATGCTGCTCTCCCAGAAGCTGGCCAATTTCACCAAGGGCCAGGCCGACATGCTGAGGAAGGCCATGGGAAAGAAGATCTTCGCCCTGCTTGAGAAGCTCAAGCCGCTCTTCATCGAGGGAGGGAAGAAGAACGAGCACCCCGAGGAGGTGCTGGAGAAGATCTGGAAGGACTGGGAGGCCTTTGCGGCCTACGCCTTCAACAAGTCGCATTCCACCTGCTACGCCTTCATCGCCTACCAGACGGCCTACCTGAAGGCCCACTACCCCGCGGAATACATGGCCTCGGTGCTGAGTAACAACATGAATGACATCAAGCAGGTCTCCTTTTTCATGGAGGAGTGCAAGAGAGCTGGCATCCAGGTGCTTGGACCCGACATCAACGAATCCTACTACAAGTTCTCGGTCAACAAGGAAGGCGCCGTGCGCTTCGGCATGGGCGCCATCAGAGGGGTCGGGGAAGGAGCAGTCCGGGCCATCGTAGAGGAGCGCAAGAAGAACGGCACGTACAGGTCCATATTCGACGTGGCCAAGCGCGTGGACCTGAGGGCTGCCAACAAGAGGGCCTTTGAATGTCTTGTCCTGGCAGGTGCCTTTGACTCCTTTGGTGACGCCTGCAGGGCGCAGTATTTCGAGCCGGACGAGAGGGGGGTCAGCTTCCTGGAGAAGGCCATCCGTTACGGAAACAAATACCAGGAAAGCAAGAATTCGGCACAGGTCTCCCTGTTCGGGGACCAGTCGGAGGTGCAGCTGGAAGAGCCCCTGATCCCAAAATGCGAGCCCTGGAACGTCATGGAGGAGCTCTCGAAGGAAAAGGAGATGATCGGCATCTACATCTCCGGACACCCGCTGGACGACTACAAGACCGAGATCAAGTATTTCTGCAATGCCCAGGTCGAAATGCTCAAGAACCTGGAGGCATTGGAAGGCAGGGAGCTTTCCTTTGCGGGCATCATCACGGACGTGCAGCACAAGGTGAGCAAGAACGGAAAGCCCTGGGGCACTTTCACCTTTGAGGACTACAGCGAGGCCTATGAGTTCAGGCTCTTCAACGAGGATTACCTGAAATTCAGGCATTTCCTGATCCCGAGCACCTTCCTCTACCTGAAGACCGTGCTGAGGAGGGCCTGGCAGAACGGAGACGTCCGGGTGCAGGTCACGAACATGCAACAGCTCCAGGACGTGCTGGGCAAGATGGCGAAGAAGATCACCATACAGCTGCCTATCGAGCAGATCGACAAGGAGAAGGTTCAAAGCATAGAGAAGGTGTTCAGGAAGCACAAAGGCAACCAGCACCTGAACTTCACCATCTTCGACAAGGAGGAGAATCTCAGGCTGACCATGCCCAGTAGAACGGCTAAGGTCAACATCTCAAAGGAGTTCCTGGAAGAACTGCAGGAGAATCACTGCAGCTTCAAGCTCAACTGAGGGGCCGAATCTTCTACGGGATTCTGGCCTATTTGAGGAAAGAGGCCAAAAGCCGGTGAAAATGATGAACGCCCTGCTCCCGTTCCGGTGAGAATCTCCCTGCCTTGTAAAAGGAGGAACGGATGCCCTTCTGAACGTTCTCGACGACGAATTCGTCCTCGCGCTCCACTTTCTCCAATTCCGTTCCCGCGCCCTTGCCCAGTTTTTTTGGATCATAGACGTAACTCAGGAAGGAGACCTTGGTGCGGTTGAGCTCTATGGGTTTGACCACGTTGATCGAAAGGCCCCAGGGATAGAAATTGAACATCATGTTGGGAAAGACCCAGTAGTAGTAGGCGGCGACCTTGCGGCCCTGGTCCGGGTGCCCCTCGGGGAGGTCGAAGACCTCCGTGTCGTCATCGGCGTAGCCGATCTGCAGGTTGCAATGCTCGTAAAGCTCGGTGGTATAGCTACCGTAATCCAGGACCTTGTTGAGGCCTTCATGGACAAAGGGCACGTGAAAGCCTTCCAGGTAATTGTCGCAATACAGGGCCCAGTGCGCGTGCACCAGGTAGTCTTTGGACAGGGATTCGTCATAGGTGAACTCATCCATTGGCAGGAAGCCCACCCGCTGCTTCATGAGGTCTATCACCTCCTGGAAGTCAAAGGATGGGTTCAGGCCCGCGAAGAGGAGCGGCCCCCAGCTACGCAACGGAAACCGGTAAAGATCGTCGCAGGGCCTGGGAAAGTTCTCGGCCTCCTCGAATTCCGGCATGCTTTCGTAGGATCCGTCCAGGTTGAACCTGCGCCCGTGATACATGCACTTGAGCTTCCGTGCCTTACCAGCGCCCAGGCAGACCAGGTTGGCTCGGTGCGTGCACACATTGCTCAGGCAGTGCACCTCTCCCTGGTCGTCCCGGGTGAGGAGCATGGGTTCGGTGAGGTAGTTGTCGAGCAGGACAAAGGGGAAGACAGAGTTCTGGATCTTGACCGCGCTGTCGTCTCCGATGAACTGCCAGGAACGCAAAAACACTTTTTCCTTCAGGCGTTCGAAGACCTCGGAGTCCTTGTAAAACTCGGCGGGAAGCGTTTCCGCCTTTCTGATGTCAGGTTCTATGTGGAAATTGTCAGGCATGGGCAGGGACCTTGTAAAATTGTCGTATAATTGTGTTTAAATGTATGAATTTTCTCTCTTTCTGAATCATAAAACGGGATGAAGCCACGCAAACAGCAGGTGGGCCTGATCACGGCGACTTCGCTCGTCGTGGGGAACATGATCGGTGCCGGGATCTACGTGTTGCCGGCCGCCCTGGCGGGTTACGGGAGCATCAGCATCCTGGCCTGGGTGCTGACGGCACTGGGCTCGATCGTCCTGGCCCGGGTCTTCGGCAACTTCAGCAAGATCATAGCGAACAAGAGCGGCGGGCCCTATGTCTACACCAAGGCGGGACTGGGTGACTTTTCCGCTTTCCTCGTGGCCTGGGGCTACTGGATCTCGATCTGGGTGGCCAATGCCGCGATCGCCATTGCCGTGGTTAGCGCTTTGAGCTTTTTCATCCCGGTGCTGGAATCGAACTCCTTGTATTCCGTTTTGACCGGGCTGGCCCTCATTTGGTTCTTCACCTGGGTCAACTCGCGAGGGGTCAAGACCTCCGGCAGGATACAGGTAATCACCACCCTTTTCAAGATATTGCCCCTGCTGGGATTTGTCGTGCTGGGAGCCTTTTACTTCGATCCGGGGAATTTCCCGGAGTTCAACCTGACCGGGGAGAGCGACCTGAAGACCGTTGCCGCGGTCGCGACCCTTACCCTGTACGCCTTCCTGGGAATCGAATGCGCGACCATCCCCTCGGAGAACATCAAGGATCCCGAGAAGACCGTTCCCAGGGCGACCATGCTTGGGACCATCCTGACCACCCTGATCTACGTTTCGGCGACGGTGGTTCTCTTCGGCCTGGTCCCCGTGGAGGCACTGAAGAGCTCTCCCTCGCCCTTCGCCGAGGCCTCCAACATAGCGGGGGGCGCCTACTCAGGCTACATCGTTGCCGCGGGAGCAGCCGTGGCAGGCCTGGGAGCCCTCAACGGATGGATACTCATATCGGGTCAGATCCCCATGGCTGCGGCCCGGGACAAACTGTTTCCGAGAGTCTTCAAGGTGGAGAACAAAAGAGAGGTCCCGTCCATTGGGATCGTCATCGGAAGCCTGCTTGCGAGCCTGGTCATGCTGATGAACTACTCGGAGTCCCTGGTGGAGCAATTCGAGCTGATGATCCTGCTGTCGACCCTGACCGCCCTGGTTCCCTACCTGTTCACCGCGGCCTCCTACGCCCTGGTGCTGATCGAGAAAAGGATCGACCTGCCCGGTTTTGCGAGAAACATGTTGCTGGCGGGACTTGGATTCGCCTATTCTCTCTGGACGATCTACGGATCGGGAGATGAGACGGTATTTTACGGCTTTCTGCTCTTGCTGGCGGGAATGCCCTTTTACGTGCTGATGAAGTATAATCAAAAGAAGGAAAAATGAGCTACACCCATCACTCCGAGTACCTCCCCCTGCATTCGGTCATGGTGAAAACCGTGGATAAGGCATTCGTCTCGCAGGATAAGATCGACCAGGAATGGCGGGACCTGAACTACCTGGACGCTCCTGACTATGAGCAGGCCCTGTCAGAGTACAGGCAGTTCCTCGGACTGCTGAACGAAAGCGCAGGGGAGCTGAGAGGCTTTCCCGCAGCCGACGGATTGTCCCTGGATTCACTGTATTGCAGGGACGCTTCGATCTCCACCGATTTCGGGATGATCATCTGCCGGATGGGCAAGGAGGGCCGAAGGGAGGAACCTGCGGCTCAAAGAGCGCAGTACGAGAAAATGGGAATTCCCATACTCGGTCAGATAGAGGCCCCGGGAACCCTGGAAGGCGGGGACGTGGCCTGGCTTGACCTGAACACCCTGGCCGTGGGCCGGACCTACAGGACGAATGAGGCAGGCATAGAACAGCTCAAGGGCATGCTTGAACCCAGGGGGATAGAGGTCCTGGTCGCCGATCTGCCGCACTACAAGGGGAAGGAGGATGTCTTTCACCTGATGTCGATCCTGAGCCCGGTGGATGAAAGACTGGCGGTGGTCTATTCCCCCCTGATGCCCATAGCCTTTCGCGAGGAGCTGTTGAAGAGGGGATTCGAGCTGGTCGAGGTGCCTGACGAGGAGTTCGAGACCATGGGCTGCAATGTGCTCGCCATGGGGCCTGGCAATTGCCTGATGGTGGAAGGGAACCCGGTTGTGCAGGAAAGGCTGATCGAGGCAGGTTGCCGGGTACAGCTATACAAAGGACGGCACATCAGCCTGTTCGGAGGCGGCGGACCGACCTGCCTGACTCGCCCGCTAAAAAGAAGCCTGTGAGCTCCCGGGGCGGAAATATATTTGTAATTTTAAACCCATCAAAAAAGTGCCGATGAACATCCATTTCATTTCCATAGGAGGCAGTGCCATGCACAACCTGGCCCTTGCGCTCCAATCCAAGGGAGACCTGATCACGGGAAGCGACGACGCCATTTTTGAACCTTCCCGATCGAGGCTCAGGGACAAGGGGCTTTTGCCTGATGAAATGGGATGGTTTCCGGAAAAGATACACCCGGGTTTGGATGCCATCATCCTGGGGATGCACGCAAAGGCGGACAACCCCGAATTGCTCAAGGCACAGGAGCTGGGCCTCAAGATCTATTCCTACCCGGAGTTCCTCTACGAGCATGCGAAGAACAAGACACGGGTCGTGATCGGAGGCTCCCATGGCAAGACGACCATCACCTCAATGATCCTGCATGTTCTGAAATACCATGGGATCGAGGTGGATTTCATGGTCGGAGCCCAGCTGGAAGGCTTCGACAGGATGGTGCACCTGACCGAAGAGAACGAGATCATCGTGCTGGAGGGGGACGAGTACCTCTCTTCTCCAATCGACCTGCGACCGAAGTTTCACCTGTACCAGGCCAACATCGCCCTGATCAGCGGGATCGCCTGGGACCATATAAACGTGTTCCCGACCTATGAGAATTACGTGGACCAGTTTAGGATCTTTGTCGACAGCATCATAAAAGGAGGCACGATCATCTACAACCGGGAGGACGAGGAGGTCAGAAAGGTGGTGGAGGAGAGCCAGAACCAGGTCAAGAAATATCCCTACGGGACCCCTGCCTACAGGATCGAGGAAGGGCTTACCCTGCTAGAGACCTCCGAAGGTGAGATTCCCCTGGAGGTATTCGGGCAGCACAACCTCCAGAACCTGGAGGGGGCCAGGAGCATTTGCTTCCACCTGGGTGTAGGCGAAGAGGATTTCTACGAGGCGATCGCAGATTTCAGGGGCGCGAGCAAGAGACTCGAGAAGATCGGGGAAAGCAAGGACAAGGTGATCT
This sequence comes from uncultured Flavobacteriaceae bacterium, assembly GCA_964489625.1. Lineage (GTDB taxonomy): Bacteria > Bacteroidota > Bacteroidia > Flavobacteriales > Flavobacteriaceae > Lutimonas. The sequence goes on along the minus strand of CAZAZM010000025.1, from coordinate 2,929 downwards.
ACAAGGATTTTGCCCACTCCCCCTCGAAGGTGGAGGCGACCACACGCGCGGTCAAAGAACAGTACCCTGACAGGACCCTGCTCGCCTGCCTGGAGCTGCACACCTACAGCAGCCTGAATGAGACCTTTTTGAAGGAATACCGGGGTGCCCTTGAAATGGCCGACGAGGCCGTTGTCTTCTATTCGCCCCATGCCGTTCAGATCAAACGTCTCAAGGAAGTGAGCGAGGAGCAGATCGCCGAGGCCTTTCAGCGGGATGACCTGTTGATCTATACGGATCCTGCCTCATTCAAGGACTATTTGTTCTCCCAGGACCTGAGCGGCAAGGTGCTGCTTTTGATGAGCTCGGGGAACTACGGGGGTCTTGATTTTGACGAAGTGAAGGAATTGCTGTAGCTGCGGCAATCCGCTCATTCTTTATAGCCGAACCTTCGAAGCTCACGGTTGCTGCTTCTCCAGTTCTTGTTCACCTTAACGTACAGGTCCAGGAAGATCTTCTTGTCAAAGAACTTTTCCAGGTCCTTGCGTGCCTCGGTACCCACTTTTTTCAGCGAGGAACCTTTGTGGCCGATGATGATGCCCTTTTGAGTGTCCCGCTCCACCATGATGACGGAACGTATCCTGATGATATCCTCTTCTTCCTTGAAGGATTCGGTCTCGACCTCGACGGCATAGGGGATCTCTTTCTTGTAGAGCATCAGGATTTTCTCCCGTATGGTCTCATTGACAAAGAAGCGTTCCGGCTTGTCCGTGAGCTGATCCTTGGGGAAGTAGGGCGGGCATTCGGGCAGCAGCTCGACGATCTTGTCCTTCAACTCGATCACGTTGAAATTCTCCAGGGCAGAAATGGGATAGATGAGCGCATTGGGCACTTTTTCACTCCAGAATCTCAATTCCGCTTCCACCGTTGCCTGGTCTGACCGGTCGATCTTGTTCAGGAGCAGGATCACCGGTATCTCTATATTCCTGATCTTCTCGAAGAAGGTCTCGTCCTTGAGCTCTTTTTCTCCGATCTCCACCATATATATGAGTATGTCAGCATCCTCGAAGGCCGTCTTGACAAAATCCATCATGGAGGCCTGCAGCTCGTAGGCGGGTTTGATGATGCCCGGGGTGTCGGAGAACACGATCTGGTAGTCTTCCTCGTTCACGATGCCCAGGATGCGGTGCCGGGTGGTCTGCGCTTTCGAGGTGATGATCGAAAGACGTTCCCCGACCAGGGCATTCATGAGGGTCGACTTTCCCACGTTGGGGTTGCCGATGATGTTTACGAATCCTGCTTTGTGGGCCATAACCTGGATTTTTCTTCAAAGGTAAGACCTTTCTCCGGTTTTCAGCTCATGGCGATGCCCAGGACCAGGTAGAGAAGCGTGGTGATCGCACCGCCCAACAGGGCATAGGGCAGCTGGGTCTGGACGTGGTCTATGTGATCGCTGGCCGAAGCCATGGACGAGATGATCGAGGTGTCCGAGATCGGGGAGCAGTGGTCTCCGAAGATACCCCCGCCCAGGGTTGCTGCGACGACCAGGGTGAGCTCTGCCTGGTGCACTTCCGCCATGGGTATGGATATGGCGAGCATGATCGCGAAGGTGCCCCAGGAGGTGCCCGTGGAAAAGGCGATGAAGGAGCTGATCACGAATACGATCGCCGGGAGGTACTGGGGCGAGAGCCATTCTTTCGACCAGTTGGCCACATAAGCTCCCGTGCCCAGCTGGTTGCAGGCGTCGCCGATCGCGAAGGCCAGGAGCATGAGAAGGGCCAGGGGCATGAGCTCGCTGATCCCTTTCAAGGTGAGATCGACCATTTCCCTCAGTTTCATTATTCCCTGTATGCGGTACATGATCATGGCCACGAGAATCGAAGCCAGCACGGCATAGAGCACGGAGGAAGACCCGGAACCCTGTCCGATGGCCTTGGACACGTGGTCTGCAAAGGAGGAGTAGCTCTCCACCTTGTCCCACCCGGTATATGCCAGGTTCACGGGCATCATCAGAACCATGGTCAACAGGGGTACCACCATGTTGTAGGCCCTTGCCGGAACCCCCTCTTTGGGTTCGTAGGAGGTTATGGTCTCGGATATCATGGGCTTGGAGCCGTCATTCATTAGCTTCCCGGTTTCCCTCGTTCTGCGCTCCGCTTTGGCCATGGGCCCTATGTCCCTGCCGCTGACAATGACGAGGGTCAAAATGATAAGTGCCAGGAAGGGGTAGAAGTTGTAGGCGATCGAAGACAGGAGCATGGAAAAGGGATTGTCTATGTTCTGTGTCAGCAGGAGCCCCATGATAAAGGCTCCCCATGCGTTGAAGGGAATCAGGATGGAGGTCGGAGCCGAACTCGAGTCGGCAATGTAGGCCAGCTTCTCGCGGGGTATGCGCAATTTGTCGAAAACCGGTCTGTAGAGGGTACCGACGGTAAGGGAACTGATGCTGGTCTCCACGAAGAGCAGTATGCCGGTGAACATGGCCAGCAACTGGACCATGACCCGGCTGTAGCCGGATTGCTTCTCCTCGAAGTAGCGGATCAGGACGTTTAGCCTGTTGATGAACCCTTCCACGCCCCTTGAATACTGAATGAACAGGAGCAGGGCCCCGACCAGGGCGCTGAACATGATGGTCCGCGTGTTTCCCTCCGATTTGAACACGTCAACCATCCCTTCAACCGTGGCCAGGCTTCCCGTGAGGAGGTTCCAGTCGCTCATGATCAGCCAGGAGAACCAGATCCCGAAAATCAGGGCGACATACACTTGCTTGGTTCTCAGTGCCAGGATGATCGCGATGACGGGGGGGAGTACAGATAGGAAGCCGTATTCACTCATAAGAAGATCCGGAGAGTTGGTTTAAGAAAGGTCTAATATATAAAAAGTACTCGGTGACCTTTATATATAAGGTCAAATAATGGAAAAGAAATTGATTGGGGCAGGATTGCCTCGC
>CAZAZM010000024.1:29171-45315 GCA_964489625.1 uncultured Flavobacteriaceae bacterium | reverse complement strand
AAGCAGCGATGGAATAATAGATGAGCATGAAAAGCACGTCGCGATAGGCCCAGTCGGGGATCAGATCTCCACGAGCCTGTTCGACGGAATGATGTATGTCCCGGATCCTGTCGATGGTGGCATGGGCCTCCTTCCGGGAGGAGAATACGATGCCTCGGGCATAGCTCACCGTTGAGAACAGCCTTCCAAGGGGGTCGGAGGGCAGCTTGCCCGTAAAATACAGCCAGTCGACGGCCTTGTTCAGAGCGAACTCGGCCGAGGCCCCGGCGAAGATGAATAGGATGACGTCGCTACGACCCCAGATTTTCCTGACTATTGATCCCTGTTTTACAAAACTGTCCATGGCATCCTTAAGTTAGTGATAATTAGGCAATCAGTCAAATATTTTCACTTTTGCTGCGTTATAATTCCATAAAATACTCGCTATGAAAATTGTAGAAAAGGAAATCAGGAAACTGAGGATAGAGCTGTTTGTCTCAATTCTCGCCGCAATCGCGGCCATGTCATGCCTGGTTTACATATACTGAGAACTTCGCATTAATATCGTGCTGACTTTCATTGATCTCACCAGTATTGATACGCCGGTGGGATGTCTATTTATTTTACCTCACCAGCTTCATCTTTCTGAATAATTGGTTAATTTCGAAAGATATTAATCCGTTTATCTAAGGAAGCATGAAATTCAACCGAGAGGAAAAGCTGGCCGTTGTCAAGGCCATATCAGAAACGATTCATTTGGATGATCAATATCGGGTAGGGGAGCTCGTCTATCTCGATCAGTTGATGAAATCACTGGACTTCGATGCTAAATTCGTTCAGGAGGCCAGGAACCTGGCTTCGGGGGATGCGGCAGACACACTGAGAGGGATGTCGAAAGAGAAGAAAGAGGCCCTGCTTATCATGGTCGATGAGATGACCGAGGCGGATGGTGAGGTCAACACCCGGGAAATGGATTTCTTTGTGAACCTGCTGCAGCTTCTCAGAGGCTGAGAGTCTTGTAATGAAAATCAAATTCTTCAAAAGTATCCAGATGAAAATCAAATTGACGATTCCTGCTTTTATCGTTGTAACGCTACTGATGTCTGTTGGCCTTTTCGCTCAGGAGAACATCGCAAGCAAATTGGGCTACGAGGCTGACGCCAGGCTGCTGATCATCCATTCGGATGACCTGGGAGTCTCGCATTCCGAGAACATCGCCTCGTTCGAGGCAATTGAGAACGGCTCGGTGAACTCGGCCAGTGTGATGATGCCCACGCCCTGGGTGCTGGAGGTGGCCAACTATGCCAAAGCGCATCCCGATACCCATGATTTCGGTTTGCACCTGGTGCTGACCTCGGAATGGAAGAACTACAGGTGGGGACCGGTGAGCTCGCTTGACAAAGTGCCCAGCCTGGTCAATGAGCACGGTTATTTCAAGGCGGACTGCTCCACAGAGGTCAACCTGGCTGAAGTGGAGATCGAGCTAAAGGCCCAGATCGACCGAGCCTATTCCATGGGACTGGTGCCGACCCACCTCGACAGTCACATGGGATGCCTCTTCCAGTCTCCGGAATTTATGGAGGTCTATTTGAAGCTGGGCCAGGAATACGGATTGCCCGTTCTTGCAACTTCTGAATTCCCTGCAGAGCTGCTCGAAAAATACGAGACCAGGGCCTTGCTTACCGAAGCGCTGACCATCATGCCCGAACAGTACGCCGCCGGGCCCGAAAAGTATTACCTGGATGCCATCAGCAACCTGAAGCCCGGGGTGTCAACCTTGTTGATCCACACCGCCTATGACAACGAGGAGATGAAAGGCATGAACGTCGATCATCCCGACTGGGGCAACGAGTGGAGACAGAAGGATTTTGACTTCTTCACCAGCAAAGCTTGTAAGGAAGCGCTGGAAAAGGAGAACGTCAAGCTGGTCACCTGGAGGCAGATCAAGGAGGCCTATTATCCCCATTCGGGGAACTGAGTCCGGTTGAGGTCAAGTTTCGCTATGGCCATCATGTCCGAGGCATCTAACGAGAAGTCGAAGATGTCCAGGTTTTCGATCATGTGTGCCTTGCTCGAGGATCGCGGGATGGCCACGATGCCCCTTTGATTGAGCCACCTCAGGCAAACCTGCGCATTTGTTTTTCCGTATTTCTTGCCGATCCCGGCCAATACAGGATTGGTGAAGATATTGTTGCGGCCCGCGGCGAAGGGAGACCAGGCCTCCATCTGCACGCCCTGATCCTTTAAGAATTCTTGCGCCTGTTTCTGCTGGAAGAATACGTGGGTCTCGATCTGGTTCACGGCAGGCCTGACTTTGGCCTCCTTCAGCAGGTCGGCCAGTTGGGCGGGCTCGAAATTGCTCACTCCGATGGCCTTGATCCTGCCGGCCTCGTAGAGCTCTTCCATGGCCTTCCAGGAACCCTTTACGTCTCCGCGGGGGCGGTGGATGAGGTACAGGTCGAGGTAGTCCGTGCCGAGTTTGCCCAAAGAGGTTTCAAAGGCCTTCTTCGCATTTTCATAGCCCGAATCGTCCACCCAGAGCTTGGAGGTCACAAAGAGCTCCTTGCGCTCGATTCCGCTGCTTTTGATCCCCTTGCCCACGAACTCCTCGTTGCCATAGATGGTCGCGGTGTCGATCAGGCGGTAGCCGACCGAGATGGCCTCCTGCACGTATCGGGCCCCGTCTTCACCCCGGAGCGTATTCGTTCCAAACCCGAGCATGGGCATCTTGATCCCGTTGTTCAGGGACACCGTTGGGATCGTGGGTTCGGTGCTCCACAGGGAGGGCGCGCCGAACAGGTCTTGTCCGGCCATTGAAAGCAAAAGGGTGGAAGCTGCCGCTGAAGCGCTATTCTTCATAAATCGACGTCGGTTCATGCCTGAGGGTTGGTCTTGTGTGTTCATAATTCATTCAATTGGTTGTGGTATCAATGCCGAGCTCATGGTCTATGAGGCCTATCAGCTCCTGGATCGTTTTTATCATGGACCCGTATTCGGAGATCAGCAGGTCACTGTTGTATTTGGACAGGGAAATGCCATTCTTGAATCGCTTGTCCTGCAGAAGGCGATCGATCTCTGTTCTCGATATGGGTGACAGTGTCTCGGATCCCGATGGGGGAGGGGCAGCTTCAAAGTGACTCAGATTGGTTTCGAGGTCGACTGTGGTAAAATAGCTCTCATAAAGGTAGCTCTCATAGTCCTGCTGCATTTCGCCTTCTATGAAGGCAATGTTGCTGAAACCGACCTGCATGTTCTGCAAGCCGTTCTTGATCCTTTTTTCCTTGATGATGGCGAGGTTGCCTGAATTGAGAAGCTCCTGGTAGGTGTTGTCGTGCTGGGTGAAGGGAAACCAGATCATGATGTTGATTGAATGACGGTTGAAATCGTCTATGTCCAGTTCAACATCGCTGCTGTAGTATCTCAGCGTTGCCTGGCAGGAAGCGACGCAAGATTTCCGCGCCTCTATGAATCTGTTCAGCTCGTCTATGTTGAGCAAGAGGTCTGTCTTGATGTTCTCGAGATAGACCAGCTCCTTTTTCCGTGTCTTCTTGTCTTCATTCCAGTTGTTGATCTGAAGGGCGATCAGGATGCCGATCACGACCAATACGATCTCGCCAACCGCGTACCTTGAATATTTCAGGAACTGGTTGTCATCGGCGAGCTGCTTTCTGATCTTTCTGAAAAAAGGGATCATTGGCTTGGGTTGATCATTTAAAGATAGTGAAAAATGATCCCTTTTCGCACTCAGTTCACATGTAGCGAGTCAGAAACTTGAAAAAGTCCTTTTTGATCCCGTTGAACAGGTTGCGCTGCTCTTCCATGCGATCCCTCATGGCCAGGTGCTTCTTGACCAGGTCCTTGTTCATTGCCTCCTGGTTTCTCATGTAATGATCCGCCATATTGGTCTCGTGCATCTCGATCTGGTTCTCGATGGAATTGAAGGCCTCATTTTGGATCATGAACTTGTTCTGGAATTTTTCGATCTGGGCCAGGACCTCCTTGTCGGTCCATCGGGTGACCAGCTCATCCAAACGGTTCTGGAAGGAGCGCAACTCGTCTTCCCAGAATCTGAGTTCCCTGCTCCAGTTCTCGTGTTCGAAGTGCAGGTCGGTGTTGAAGATCAATTCTTTTTTCATGATGCAAAGCTTTATGGTTTAACTCTATTTGGATCCCGGGTTTTCTTCTTCCGCAAGCGCGGGACCAGGGAATCAAATAAAATTAATCCATCCCGGCATTGAGAGCAATAACCGGGGTCAATGAAAATGTTGACCGGGATCAACTTGGATTGGGCGAATCCAAAAAAATCCCCCTCGAGCCCATCGGGCCCGAAGGGGATTGAAGCAATTACTCATCAGTTGAGTGCAATGTAGGCTTCTTTTTGTGGACTTTTGGATACATGGGTGACATAAGTCAAAAATTGTGTAACTTTAAGAGAATTTATTAACCGTAATCAACCCTTTATCATGAAAAATCTGTGTTTATTTTTCCTAGCGACGCTCCTATCCGCCTCCATGTTGGGACAGATCAGCTATTTGCAATACCGCCATGTTCCTGCCGACCAGGAAGCGAAGTTCCTGGAGCGTGAAACAAAACATTGGTCCAAAGTGGCTCGTTCCGCGATCAATAAGGGTCAGATGGTATCCTGGTCCCTCTGGAAGAAGGTGGGGATCACCAGCAACAACGAGTCCACCCCGAACTACGTCTTTGTGAACACCTTTGAGAACCTGGACAACATGGACCTGGACAAGGTCTGGTCCGACAACATGGACGCCCTTGGAGACGTGAAGCCCGAGGACATAGAGACAGGTTCCTTTACCACAACCACCTTTGACTACTTCGTGCAGTCTGAGGCCCAGATCCCGGGGGATTACAAGTTCGCCCTGGTGAACTACGCCAAACCCACCGACCTGACGGCCTTCATCCAGGAGAACAAGACCCTTTGGAAACCGCTGCACCAGGGATACATAGACAATGTACTCAACACGATGACCTACTGGGGCATGCACTCGGTGATCTATCCCACAGGAAACCAGGACCGTTTTTCCGTGATGACCGTCGATGGCTTCAAGTCGCTCAACGACGCCCTTGACTATCTTCGTTTCACGGAGACATCCGACAACTCGCCCAATGCGGCTGCATGGAACGACGTGTTGGACAAGACCAAGATGGACGAGCTTACTCCCAACGGTTTTGAGCGCAGGATCATCTACGAGCGCGTGATGACCATCAGCAAATAGCCCCACTGAATTTTTCGCGGAGCTTTCGGATTATATTTTTTAAATTCGGAAGCCAATATGAAATTCTTCAGAAAAATACGCAGTCGCCTGCTCGGGGACCGCAAATTCGGAAACTACCTGGCCTATGCCGTCGGGGAGATCATCCTGGTGGTGATAGGCATACTCATCGCTTTGGCCATAAACAACAGCAACCAGGATCGCATAGACCGGGAACGGGAACAAGTGTACCTTGCCGGGCTCAGGCAGGAGTTCAGGTTCAGCAGGGTCAAGCTGCAGGAGTTGATCACGGTCAATCGCCAGAACCTGGAGGGAGCCAAAAAGATCATGGAATACATGACGGATCCCGAGGCGCAGCCCACCGAACAGCAGGTCTCCGAATTGCTGTATTCGGCGTTATCGCTTGACGTCGCCTTCAATCCGAACAACTCCCTGCTGCAAGAGATGATCAATTCGGGGAGCCTCAAGGGGATATCCAGCGACGAGTTGCGCATTCGCCTGACCAATTGGATCTCGACCCTCGATGACATTGCAAAGCAGGAGGAGAACCTGGCCATGAACCGGGAAAAGGTGGTCGATCTGTTTCGGTCGGGTGACTACAGCCTGAAAACCGTGTTTGACCTCGCCGGTGCCAGTAAGGAACTGGATATTGCTCAAGGCAACGGCAGCCCGGGCAACCTCGGGATACTGGAATCCCGCGCCTTTGAGAACAACATGCTCATCTTCATCGCCACGACCTATGCCACCGGTGAGGCCCATTATGACCCGCTGCTCGAGGAGCTGGACAGGATCCTGGAACTGATCGAAAAGGAATTGAACCCATAAGAACTGCCCCGCATGGATACGCTGATGCATCTCGACCTGACCGACCCCAGGGTTATCCTCGGGCTGTTCCTGGGGATCTTTTTCATTCTCATGGTGCGTTATGTCCTGTTGTCGGGAGCCTACTATTTGGTTTTCCTGGTGGCCCTTCGGGAGCGCTATGAGAAGAGGATCCTGACCCGCAAATTACCTACGCGCAAGCAGATCATCCGGGAAGTAAGGTTGTCGGTGTACAGCTCCTTTGTCTTCGCCGGGGTCACCATCGGCCTGCTTTGGCTATGGCAGAACGGATACACGCAGATCTATGATCCGATCACTAGCTACCCGCTCTGGTATGTTCCGATCAGCGTCCTGTTGTTCCTGCTGTTGCACGATACCTATTACTACTGGTTGCACAAGTGGATGCATGAGGTGAAATGGATACAGCCCTATCACCTGGCCCATCACAGGAGTGTCGATACCACCGTTTTGACCTCCTTCTCCTTTCATCCCGTGGAATCCTTTTTCCAGGCCATCATCATTCCCGTCATACTCTTGCTAGTGCCCATGCACCCGATCGCGATCTTGCTCGTCTTGCTGATCATGACCGTTTCGGCCATCATCAACCACGCTGGCGTGGAGATCTATCCCGGGGATGAAATGTCCGGTTGGTTGCACAAATACCTTATCGGGGCCACCCACCACGACATCCATCACCGAAACTCCAAGAAGAACTTTGGGCTCTATTTCACCTTTTGGGACCGGTGGATGAAAACCGAATATTAAAAACTCAGATCATGAAGAACTTTAGAATCATTATTACGTTTGTTCTGCTCGCGTTGCCAGCGATGATGGCCTTTGGCCAGGACAGCGAAGAGCTGTTCACCCTGTACCTGGTGAGACATGCCGAAAAGGAGCTCGAGTCGGAGGACCCGAAAAATCCGCCTCTTACGCCTTGCGGGGAGCAACGCGCAGCGAGTCTTGAAGTATTACTTGCCGAAGTGAACCTGGACGCGGTCTATAGCACGGACTATCTTCGAACCCGCGGCACTGCGGAGCCCGTGGCCCGAAACAAGGGACTGGAAACACGTCTTTATGACTCCAAAAAGCTCGAGGATTTTGCCCGGATGCTGCTCGATCGTAAGGAAGACGCCCTGGTTGTGGGTCACAGCAATTCAACCCCAGCCCTTGCCGCCCTTTTAACGGGTCAGCAGCTGGAGGCCATGGACGAGAGCATCTACAACCGGGTCTACCAGGTTATAGTCTGCAAGGAAACCGGGAGGTTACAGCTCCTGCACACTTCTTTCAAATGCGAGGACTGATCGATTAAAAGGAATTGATGACCAGGACGCCTCTGTTGCCGAATTGATCCATTTGAGGCAGGGCGGTAGTGGCCTCCTCCAGCGTGATGGTCCTGTCCACCAGCTTCTGGGGTTGCAGTTTCCCCTCCAGGATCATCTTTAGCATTTCAGGGTACTTGTGCGCCTGCATTCCGTGACTGCCCAGGATCTCGAGCTCTTTGGCGATCACCAGGTCCATGGGGACCTCCGGGTGGCGGTGGTTCCCGGTCATCAGCCCGACCTGTATGTGTTTACCTCTCTTTCTCAGGTTGGAGATCGAATTGAAGCAGGTCTCCTGGCTGCCCAGGGCGTCCAAAGAAACATGCACACCGCCGTTGCTCAGGGACCTGACGGCTTCGACAAGTTCCGGGGTCTTTGCCGCATTGATCGTTGCTGCAGCCCCAAGCTCACTTGCCAGGTCCAGGACCTCCTCGTTGATGTCTATGGCGATCACCCGGGCTCCCAGGGCGTGGGCGATCATGATGGCCGAAAGCCCGACCCCGCCGCAGCCATGGACGGCAACGAATTGACCTTCCCTCACTTTTCCCTGCTCTACGATCGCCCGGAAGGAAGTGATGAACCGACAGCCCAGCGAGGCTGCCGACACATCGTCGATCTCCTCCGGGAGGTGGACCAGGTTGGTGTCTGCATAGTCCAGTGCCACGTATTCGGCAAAGGATCCCCAGTGGGTAAAGCCCGGCTGGGACTGCCGGTCGCAGACCTGCTGGTTTCCAGAGCGGCACTCCCTGCACGTTCCGCAGCCGCAGACAAAGGGCACCGTGACGCGTTCTCCCACTTTGAAGTTCTTAACATCTTTTCCCACGGCTGCTATGGTCCCCGCCAGCTCATGTCCCGGCACGTGGGGCAGCACAATGTCCGGATCATGTCCCATCCAGCCATGCCAGTCGCTCCTGCACAGCCCGGTCGCCTTCACCCGGACCACGACACCGTGGCTCCTCGGCTCGGGATCCGGCACATTCTCGATCCGGATGGGTCCCTGGAATTTCTTGTAGACGGCTGCTTTCATGGGTTCTTCTGGTTTCTGAATAAAGATAGCTAAGGTTCAATTCATAAAAAAATCCCGCACCGGGCGGGATCTTTCATTTATTCTTTTTTGAGATTATTGGGTCACTGCCTTGTAAGCATTCACTCGTCCGTTACCATAATAATCGTCTTTTCCGGGTTTGCCAAGGTCATCCGCTGAACGTTTTAAAGCAGAGATCACATGGGCAGGTTTCATGGAACCTCCATTTTTGCCGATGATGAGGGCGGCAACACCTGCTGCATGTGGCGCAGCCATGCTGGTACCTTGTGCAAAGCCCCAGCCATTACTTATAGTACTCCAAACAAGATCATATACCCAGCAAGGTGCGGGACCAATGCCTGCAATTGGGCCACAAATCTCGTTTCCAGGATATTCAACCGTTCCTCCAGGAGCCGCAAAATCGATGGCTGATTGGCCGTAATTGGTGTAGTAGGTTGGATTGTCGAGGAAGGTATTCTCAGGATCCAGGGCCCAGCCGAAGGGAGCTGTCGCTGAGATCTGGATCACATTGGGTCCGTCGGCCGGCAAGACGGTAAGGCTGCTAGCGCCAGGGCCAAATTGCTGAGTCATATGGTCTCTGTCAAAACCATCGTTTCCTGCTGCTACGATCACCGTTGATCCTTTCTGGTAAGCATAGGTGGTCGCCCGGTTCATGGCATTTTTCAAAAGAGCCACCTCGTTTCCAGCCGCTTTAACTAAAAATCCGCCCAGGCTCATGTTGATGATGTCCGCGTTGTTGTTGGCGGCATAAATGACTCCATTGATGATCCAGCTGAACGCCCCGCTACCGGTGTATTCAGACAATACCTTGACGGCCACGATTTCGGCTTCAGGTGCAACACCGATAATTCCAAAACCGTTGTCAGCGGCTGCTATGGTTCCTGCCACATGGGTTCCGTGATTGAAATAGAAACCTGGTTGTACGTTCCAATCCTCATCCGGCACAAAGGAGGCGCTCAGAGCAGTGTTGAGGTTGGGCGCGATGTCCGGATGTTCCGCATCTATTCCTTCATCCAGGACAAAGACGCTGACACCAGCACCCCGATAACCTGCATTCCATGCCTCAGGGGCGTCTACGGCATCATGGCCCCATTGCAGGTCAAAGAAGAAATCATCGTCACCGCTGTTGGGGGGATTTCCTGCGTCCATCGAACCTGCATCATAGATTACGACTTTCATATCCGGATCTCTTCCCTGAACCTCAAAATCGGGTACAACGGATTGAATCCCCTGGATTTTCGAGGCTTTGCTCGCAAACTCCGGGTCGTCGGAAGAAACAACCGCAATGCCGATCTCGGGGATCGTGTTAGTGATCGAACCTTTAGCGGCTGCTACCGACTTACCCAGGTTTCCGGGCAACTTATTGGACGCTGCCATCAGGATGTACGAATTGTTGCCCGAGCTGCTTTTGTTCAGGTCTGTGCTTTCTTCCATAAGTGTTACATCTTCAAATGAATTTGAGTCACAGGCAAAGAGCACTACTACCATGGACAGCAAAAAGAGAAATTTTGTTTTCATAGAATTAAGGGGGTTTTAAGGGGTTAATTTTATTTTTAATGAGCCCTAAAATAAGAAATTCCCGTAAAACTTCGGAGGACCTTTATTACAATTTTCAGTATATCAGGGGTTTGTTGAATCATTCGGCACTTATTGAGTAACTATAGTTGAACACTAGACCAAAACATGACTTAAATCATTTTTATTTAGTCTAAATCTAAATAAACTTGTACACTTGATTGTAAGTCATGAAACTCCTGACCACTGCCTTCACCGCCCTGTTCCTTTGCTGCAATGTCCATTCCCAAACCGTTGAGCCCTCTGCAGGTGTAGACCACAGGACGCTTCAATTGGAGTTCGAGTCCCTGTATCTCGTTGAGCGGGAGAGAACCGAAGAGGTCAGCTCCTGGTCCATTCCCAGCGTACTGACGCGTTACGGACTCAGCAGTGCCGTTGAGTTACAGTTCAATGTTCCGCTATTGAGGGAGGCCACCTACAAGGAAGAGCACATGGTCAGTTCACGGACCTTCTTGGACAAGGTGCAGGTAGGAATGGCTGTCAACTTGTGGCAGGGGAGTGGCTGGTTGCCCGAGGCCGCGCTGATGGCCAGGGCCCTGATTCCTGTTTATGAGTTCGACACGAGCGAGATCGGGTCCGTCCTGTCCCTGAACCTGTCCAACCCGATCACGGAATCACTGCGCCTGAATTACAACCTGGGATGGATACATGAAGCAGAGAATTCGGGCTACTACATCGCCAATTTGTCCTGGGAGGTCTCAGAGCGGGTGCATTCCTTTGTCGAGCTTTTCGGCAGCACGAGCTTCAATGAACCCATGACCCATTGCATCAATGCGGGCCTGGGCTTCAATTTAGGTGAGTCCTTCTGCCTGGATCTTTCGGTGGCCAACGGGTTGAACTGCGACATGATGTTCTTTGGCGGCATCTTCACCTACCAGCTCAATATTTGAGTTTCCCCTCGCTTTTGATCGGAAAATTCATTACATTGAATCATCATTATCTAGCTTGTCATGAACAAATGGGTTAAACGCATATTGATACTCTTCGGGATCATTTTCCTGATATCCAAAGGCCTGGAATGGTGGGTCGAGTTCCGCTTCCAATCCATCATCAACCGCAAGCCTGACAGGGCCTATGACATTCAATACGAGGACTTTGACCTGCACACCTTCTTCAAAGGGGTAACCCTGAGGAAGGTTGGCATCGTGCCCGTGGCCATAGACAGCGGTTCGGTGATCCGGGGAACCGTGGAGTATGCCCAACTGGAAGGAATGGTCTGGTACGAGCTCCTCTTTGCAAGGCAGTTGGATATTGATGGTATCGTTTTTCACCGACCCACATTCAAGATCACCCTGAGTGCCGACCATAAGAAAAAGACCTCGGGTACCGGGATGCAAACCCTCTTTGGAGACATACTGTCGCGGGCCCGGCTCAATCGCTTTGAGATCGACCAGGGGTCCGTCATCCTGATGGAGCCCCTCGACGAGAAGATCAGGGGCAGGTTGACCAACCTCAACCTGAAGGCCAACGAGATCGAGACCGATTCCGTGATCCTGAATCACATGATCCCCTTCGAGTTGGGCAGTTTTGAGGCGTCAATAGACAGTCTGTCCTATGAGCTGAACGAATACACACACCTGAGCGCTGGCAAGCTGTCCTATGTCAAGGAAAAAAGCACCCTGACCCTGAATGATCTGCAGATGGTCTATACTGAAGACTGGAAGGAAGTGAGCCGCAAGGTCGGCAAGCAGACCGACCTGATCGAGGTGAGTCTGGAGGAGCTGACCTTCGATCATCTGGAGGCCAAGAGCAGCTTCTATTCCGACCTGGACATAGAGACACAGAAGATAGTGATCCGAGGGCTGGTGTTCAAAGACCACAGGGACAAGAACATGGAGAGGCCGCCCGACGTCGCCAAGCCCATGTTCAAAGGGATGGTGGATGCCATTCCGATCACCCTGAAGGTAGACACCCTTCTTTTGGACAATGCTGAGGTGGTCTACACCGAGTTGGGTGCGGGCAAGACCGACAGCGGTTCCATCGTGTTCAAGGAGATCAACGGAACGGTGACCCGACTGACCACCCTTCCCGCCGAGCAGGCGGTCTACAAGGATTTTGGAGCGCATTTTAAAGCCAGGCTCAACGGTCTGGCCGATGTTGACTTCAGGCTCACCGTGCCCTACGACCGTGAGGCCTTCCATGTCATTGCGGACATAGGAAGCTTCGACCTCACCCGGCTCAACGAGACCCTGAAGCCTATGGCCGGGGTCGATATCGTCTCGGGAGACGTCGATCATATCCACTTTGACATGCAGGCTTCAGAACACACGGCGCACAACAGGATGGAATTCGAGTATGAGAACCTCAAGGTAGGAGTATTGAAGGAAACCGGGGACCACGAATTCAAAAAGCACGGCCTTTTCTCGGCCATCGCGAATTCTGCCTTGCGCAACCACAACAAGCCTGATTACGGAAAGTACCTCACTGCGGACTATGTCTCCACCCGCAACCCCTATCGCAGCCCCTTCAATTTCATGACGCACAGCCTGGCGGATGGGATGATGCATATCGTTCCGGGAACCATCGTCCAGAGGATCATGGGCGTGGACAAGGAATCCCGAAAGGAGCAGAGACAGAAGAGGCGCGAGGAGAAGCATCACAAGGGCGGATCAAATTGACGACGGTCATTGCAGGGCTCCCTATTGCATCGTAATTTCCCTGTTCTAACTTCAAAATCGGGAGCAATGGCAAACTTTCAAAACTCTGATCTGATCGAAAAAGAAGCCTCTTCGTCCACCCGCGATGCCAAAAAGCTCTTTCGGCGCCTTGGCACCTGTTCCCATACTTTGTTCCACATCCTGAATCGCGAATTCGGCCACATTGACGAAGCACGGGAACGCGCCTCGGATTCTCTTGCAGGAGGGGTCATGCAGAAGGGCTATCAATGCGGGATGCTCTGGGGAGCTTCCCTGGCTGCCGGGGCGGAAGCCCATAGAAGATTTGACGATCGGGACCTGGCCATGAGGGTGGCCATCCGGGCAACGCAGAACCTGATGAATTCTTTTGAAGCCCGCGAAGAAACAGTGAATTGCAGGGAGATCACCCGCTGTGATTTTTCCAGCAGGCTGAGTTTTGCAAAGTATTTTTTCTCGGGAAGGTTCCTGCACTGTTTCGACCTGGCAGAGCAATGGGCACCCGAAGCCATCGAGGCGGCGCTTGAAAGTCTTTCGGCCGGGCAGGAACATGCTGGGGAACCCAGCAGATCAAATCATGTGACGATCAACTGCGCCTCGGAAGTGGCCCGCAGACTGGGGGCCAGCGAGGAGGAACAGGTCATGGTGGCCGGATTCGCCGGAGGCCTCGGATTGAGTGGAAACGCCTGCGGCGCACTGGCTGCGGCCATCTGGATGCGATCCCTGGCCTGGTGCCGCGAGCAAGATGCCAAGACCTCATTCAAGAACCCGAATGCCGAAGGTGCCCTGAAGGACTTTGAGGACGTTGCAGGCGATTGCATGCTCTGCTCTGAGATTTCCGGGCAGGAATTCGAAACTATAGAGGATCACTCCACCTTCATCCGCGACGGAGGCTGCTCGACCCTGATCGAGAAGCTTGGAGGCAAATAGTTTATCCCCTATCTTGGGGGTATGAAAAAAACACTTATCCCGATACTGTTCATGGTGCTAATAGGCTTGTCCTGCTCCGAACAGGACCAACGAACGATGTCGGCCTTCCATGTCTTTTGCGAGATGGTTGCCAACGATGCAAAGCCCATTGCCCTGAACTACCCCCTGGAACCGGCAAAGGTGGATCGGCTTTGGGTGCAGTTTCAAGAGACGGCGGGCGAGTACGGCGTGAAGTTGTACAGGGAAGATGAATTTCCGCACACCCTGCTCTTTCCCCCCGAGGATACCGAGGGCAAGACCGTGGTGATCATTTACAAAGAGAATCGACTTGAGCAATACCTTCAGTTGAGATCGGACATAATGGCTTCAGAGCTCGATGAAAAACCCGGAGTCGATAATAGGGTGCAGCAGGAAGCCCTGGCCAGGCGCATGGGACGTTTGCTTGGCTACAGCCCTCAGGGAACGAACCGCCTGTTGGAAAGAAATTCGACGTACCGCAATCTCTCCTTTTTCAAAGTCCAACAACAAGTGACTCACTTGTATTATGAGCACCTGGATCAGGCCAGGGAGTTCTACAGGCAAACACTGGGCCTGAGACAAACGGACTCCAGCTTATTTCAGATCAGCTCCGATGCCTTCGTTCAACTGCATGGATTTAATGAAGTGCATACCAGGGAGCAGCCCAAATCCACGGCTATCGCCCTGTTGACAGATCAGTTGCCCGAATGGTATGCCCATCTCCAGGAACAGGGTGTTCCAGTGAAATACCCTTACAAAGCTCGTGAGGGAGGGCCCCACGACGGGTTCGTGGTGATTGACCCGGGGGGATACCTGTTGGAGTTCGAACAGTTCAGGCAGCATCCCGAGAACGAGCTGCTCATGGCTACTCTCGCACAGGCCGACACGATCAGAACCGGCATCAAAGACCTGAGCTTCTATGGATCGATCACATGGACCTATCACAAAGACCTCCTGACCATGCAGGGATTCTATGAAGAGGTTTTGGGCTTTGAGCAGGTCGCTGACCAGGGTTGGGCCAAGATCTACCAGACCTCGCCCACCGGTTTCATCGGACTTGTGGACGAGCTCCGGGGCATGGAGGACTACGCCGATGAGAAGGCAGTCGAACTGGAGTGGAACATTTCAGAAATGAGCCCTTTTGACGCCTATGCCACTGAGAATTGGCGTAAATACAAATACCAGGATTCCTCCTTCCTGGGTCCTGAGAAATATGTCTACAAGGTTCGGGCCTTTTGATGAGACCAACTTTCAATTGTTCTTTTTAGACGTTATTCAGGAAAGTAGTGGTATGTTTGTGCCCTGCAAATGACATTCTGTTTGCTTTAAAACCCCCAGGACAGAAAATGAAGTTCGAAGACTTAGAGATAATACCGCCTATACTCAGGGCCTTAAGAGACCAAAACTACCAATCACCCACAACGATTCAGGAAAAATCAATACCGCTGATCCTTCAGGGAGAGGATATTTTGGGTAATGCACAGACCGGAACGGGAAAAACAGCGGCTTTTGCCGTGCCCATCATACAGCATTTGGTCGGGGACGGGCATAACCCTGATGGGAGAAGGACGGTTTCAGCTCTTGTCGTCACGCCGACGCGCGAGCTGGCAATACAGATCGGGGAGAGCTTCAATGCCTATGCAAAATATACCCACGTTAAGAATGCCGTGATTTTTGGGGGAGTCTCTCAGGGATCGCAAACCAACGCTCTGCGGCGGGGTGTTGACGTGTTGATCGCCACGCCCGGACGTCTGTTGGATTTGATGGACCAGGGATATGTCTCCTTGCAGGACGTTGAATACTTCGTGTTGGATGAGGCCGATCGCATGCTAGACATGGGTTTTATCCATGACATCAAGAAGATCATCGCACAATTGCCGAAAGAAAGACAATCTTTGTTCTTTTCGGCAACCATGCCGAAGAATATTCTCGACCTGTCACATCAGATCCTGAGGAATCCGAAGAAGGTCGCGGTGAACCCTGTGGCCTCGACGGCTGAGAAAATACAGCAATACCTGTACCCTACCAACAAATCGGACAAAAAGGAACTGCTTTTTCACATCCTGAAGAAACTTGAGCCGGAGCAGGTTCTTGTCTTTTCAAGAAGCAAACACGGTTCAGATCGAATCGTGCGGAATCTTCGAAAGAAGAGAATTGAATGTGCTGCCATTCATGGTGACAAGAGCCAAAACCAACGCCAAAAGGCACTGCAACAGTTCAAGGAAGGTGTTATCAGGGTATTGGTGGCCACAGACATTGCAGCCCGGGGCATAGACATAGACAAGTTGGGATATGTCATAAATTATGACGTACCCAATGAATCCGAAACTTATGTGCATAGAATAGGACGTTGTGGGCGGGCCGGTGAAGAAGGGGTCGCCATATCGATCTGTGAACCGGAAGAGAACGCCTACATAAGAGATATCGAAAATCTCATCAACCAGAAGATCGAGGTGGTCAAAGACAACCCGTTTCCTCAGACAGATAACCCGATGACTACTTCGGAGAAGAAGGAATTCGAAAAGGAGAAGAACAGGAAAAAGCAAGAGTTCTTTGCCAACCGGAACAAAAAAAGGGGTTCCCAAAACC
>CAZAZM010000024.1:8858-29071 GCA_964489625.1 uncultured Flavobacteriaceae bacterium | reverse complement strand
CGGGCTGGTGTAATGGATGAACGAGATCCGGATCACCCCCGGATCACGAGCAATTTCCATGTCCATGAGCGGGCGGGCCGCATAAAAGTCTCCCAGGCCCAGCATAAGCTTCTGTTTGATCAGCTCTGCATAGACTCGTTTGATGTTCTTCTTGAGCGGCAGGATGGAAACGATGGGAGCCCTGCCGTCCGCATGATCCGTACCCAGGACCCTTAAGTCATCGCGTGTCCTCAAGAATTCGAGCAGGCGCTCCAGGAGTGCTTTCTCATGGGCCCGGAACAGCCGGTTCAGGGCGTGGTTGCGCTCATGAGGTGCCGCCTTTTCCTTGAAATGGTGCTCGTAGATCACGTCGAAATAGTCCAGGATGCCACTGGCCGCAGCCACCTGGGCGTGATCGGGTCCGGCGGGCGTCAGCATGTTGCGCGTGATTCCTTCCTTGAAGAAGTGGGATTGATTCTCCATCTTCAGGGTAAGCTCATTTTTCACGTGCATCAGACCCAGGTGGGGACCAAAGGTCTTGTAGAGGGAGAACATGTATATGTCGGTGTTGAGCTCCTTGAGGTCCGGGAAGCCGTGGGGCGCCCAGCCTACACCGTCCACCACAGAAAGGGCACCGTGGTGATGGGCCAAGGTGGTGATCTCCCTGACCGGGTTGATCTGCCCGATCACATTGGAGCAATGGGGAAAGGCCACCATCTTGGTCCTTGCCGAGAACAAAGGTTTCAATTGCTCAAGGCTGAGTAGACCTGTCTCCCTGTCCACGTGCCATTCGATGACTTTGATCCCGCGTTTGGCGAGTCGTCTCCAGGCTCCGGCATTGGCCTCGTGATCCTGGCAGGAGACGATGATCTCATCCCCGTCCTCCCACATGGGCCGCATGGCATTGGCCAGCACATAGACATTCTGGCTGGTCGAGGGCCCAAAATGGATCTCCGAGGCTTCGACGTTGAGGTAACCGGCCATTCGCCGGTAGGACTCCTCCATCAGTTCGGCCGCCCGGGTCGACGCCGGAAAAGGGTAGCCGGGCTGCAGCTTGTTCTTCAGGTAAAAGTCGGAGAGCCTCTGTATCACCTGCCTGCAGGGATAGGAGCCACCTGCGTTCTCAAAAAAGGCCCAGCCTTCCAGGGTAGGCTCTGAAAAAGCGGGAAACTGGGAACGGACGAAGTTTAAGTCTAGTTTCATGGAAGCAGTTTGTCAAAGAGTAAATATAGCAAATCAAAACAAGGGGCCGGATCAGAAATCATTCTTATCTGCTCCTGTTTTCGGCTAATTTTAATAATTTAGCTCGATCACGGAAATCCGCTTTCAACGCCTTGATCCGAAAACAAACTAAGACTATGGGGAAAACACATTGGCCGCTGCAAAGGCGCGATTTGATTTTGGCCTTGCTTCTTTTAGGCTCTCTGATCGCTTCGGCCCAGGATGGGGAACCGGACAGTCAGGACATTCCCCTCAACATGAGCTCTACCGTGAAGGGTAATGTCTTCGTCTCAACGACCTTTTCTGTCAAGCATTCGGAGAGCGAGAACGAGACCCGTCTTTTGCAGAGCCTGGATGATTCATACCGGCTGAACTGGAACATCACCTTGCGCTCGGGATATTTCATAAAGGACAACTTCGCCGTAGGGGGCTATTTCAAGTATTCGAACAAACTCGACCGGCTCAACTACACCAATGACACCGGTGAGGTGCTGGACGAGTCCCTGGAACGGTCCTACAGCATCGCTCCCTTCATTCGGAACTACCTGCCTTTGGGCAAGGGCTCCTTCGCCCTGTTCAATGAGACCAACCTCGAATTCACCTACGGAAGCGACGTGCGCCAGGTCGAAGATGCCAATGACATCAACCGAACCTCAGGCAACTCTTATATGCTCAAGCTGGGCATACAGCCCGGCATAGCTGCGTTTATCAACGATCTCGTCTCGGTGGAGGTGGGAACCTCGGTTTTGGGGCTGAGCAGCAAATACTCCACCACCAAGGTCAACGGAGACGAGGACAATGAGGGCTACACCTGGAACAACGAGGTGAGCTTCGAGATCGACCTGCTGAGTCTTTTCCTGGGGATAACCTTTTATTTTCCTGCCAAATGAGAACGATGATGCGACATTTGATGCTGACCTTGCTGGTCCTGGGTTGCGTGGAAGAGGATCATTTCGGCAAATCGGATCGCGCCGTGATCAAAACCTTTGTGATCCCGGGTCAGGTTGGCAACGCCGTGATCGACAACGAGGAGCTGACCATAGTGGTGACGGTCCCTGACACCACGATCGACTTCGAGTTCGCACCTTCCCAGATAACGATCTCCAATTTTGCCACGATCACGCCCTCAGTGGGTGAGGTCCAGGATTTCAGCGTACCGGTCCAGTACTTTGTGACCGCGGAGGATGGGACGGTCAGCATTTACACGGTCCAGGTGGAGCGGGGAGGCTCCCAGCCCCAGCTGGAGAATTCCTCTTTCGAGGACTGGTATACCGAATCGGTCGGATTATCGAGTGTTGAACAGCCCGGGGTCGACAAGAACACGACGATCTGGGGAACGGCCAACCGGGGGCTGGCCCTGGGAGGTGCTCCCGGGAACACGAGCAAACAGTCGAGAGGCAGTTCGAATTATGCCCGGATGGAATCGGTAAAGGCCCCGGCATTCGTGCGGATCGCGGCGGCCACTATTTTCACGGGCAAGTTCACCGACGGATTCCCGAGCGTCACCGATCCCAGGTCCAACCTCACCCTGGGAACGCCATTTGTCGGGCGGCCCCTGTCATTTTCCTTCGACTACACCTATCAGCCCGGTCCCAGCAATGAGGATTCGAAAGGGCAGCCGCTTGCCTATGGGGATCAATGCGACATCTACCTGTTCCTGGAGAACAGGGATGGTCCTGATGTGAAACGAGTGGGCACGGCCTGGTTCAGGAGTGGTGAAACCGTCACCGAATGGACCACAGAGACCATCGAGATCAAATACGGCCCCCTGGAGGCCTCGGATCCATGGTTCAGTTACGCCCAGCCCGCCGACGGCGAGGTTTGGGGCGATGGCACCGAAGCCGTGACGCACATCACGGTTCTTGCCACCTCCAGCTTCGAGGGGGACTTCTTCAACGGTGCGATCGGAAGCACCCTGGAACTGGATGAGATCGAATTGGGTTATTAGTAAAAGCAGTTTATCAACGCACGGCAAGCGCCTTTCTCTTTCTCAACTGCTCGTCATAGGCTTGCAAGCCCGCCTTTTCGTATAGATCCAGGTATTCCGGGTCATTTCTCAGAAAATCGAACCTGGGCAGTTTCATCCAGGCAATCTCGGGCTCCCGGTTTTCATAGACCGCGTACAGGTATTTGATCGCGTTTTTGCCATCCCTTGCATTGGCATGGAAGGAAGCCTTGTATATGTTCCTGTCGAGTACGGGCAGATTCTCTTTCTCATCGATCTCAAGGAGCTTCCTGCAGGCTGTCTGAAAGTCATTTTCAAAGAATACGCGGGCTTCCCGTTCCTGCCCGATACTCTTCAACTGCTCTCCAAAGGCCTGGCCTGCCTCGTCAAATCGTCCCAGCCCCATGTAGCAAAGACTCAGGAACTGATAGGCACCTGGTACCATCTGCCCCTGCTCGATCATGCGAATGGACCGGTCCGCACCTTCCTGGAACTTCCTGGAAAAGAACAAGGTCTTAATGTGTTTGAGCTCTGATCCCGGATCCAGCGGATTCAGTTTGAGGGCTTCTTCAGAAATCGCTATGGCCTCCTCGGGCTGTCCGAACTGGCTCAGAAAGGAGGCGAGAATGAACTTTTCTTCCGCCCCCCCGGGGTTGAGCCTCACCGCTTCGCGCTTCTCTATCTCTGCCTGCTCCCAGTTGTATTCGTGAAAGTAATAGCTTCCCATTGCGAGATGAGCCCCTGAGCTCAGGGAGTCGAGTGCATGGGCCCTTCGGGCAAGGAGTTTGGCCGAATCCAGAGCGATCTGCCTTTGTTTTTGGTCCTTCCCGGCGATCGCCCAGTCGGAAAGGTTGAAATAGGCGAGTGCGAGATAGGCATTCGCCTCCACAAAACTGGAATCCAGCTCCACAGCACGCTCAAAGTATTTTTTTGCCTTGAACACCTCGCTTCGTTTCATGTCCAGGGGCCCGTTGAGGAACTGAAGTTTTCCCTTCAAAAAGGTCTCATAGGCCAGGGGATCGATCTTTTTTCTGGGATGCAGCTCGTTTTCTGCGAGATTCAATTTGGATTCGATCTTCTCCGCGATGTCTGTGGCAATTTTCGTTTGCAGGTCGAAGATGTTTTGAACCTCGTCGGTGTAGGATTCTGAAAACAGCGTATATCCGTTGGAGGCGTCCGTCAGGCGCACCGAGATCCGGATTCGCTCATCCTGTTTCTGCACGCTGCCTTCGAGAATGTTGTTGACGTGGAGCTTCTGACCGATGCTCTTGATGTCTTCCTCCTTGTTCTTGAAGGCAAAGGAGGAGGTTCTTCCCACCACTTTGAGCTTGTTGAACTTGCAAAGGGCGTTCAGGATCTCGATGGCGATGCCGTCGCTGTAGTGCTCCTGGTCCTTGAGTGGGCTCATGTCCAGAAAGGGAAGAACTGCGATCGAATTTTCCCGGACATCAGATGTTGAGGCTGTCACGGCTGAATCCTTGATTTCCTTTGGGCCCGAATCGATGAAGTTCAACCCAATGGCTATGACCAGCAGGATGACGATAAGGATGTTGAGACGCTTGTTGGTAGTGGCAGTGACCGTCCCGTCGGCAGGCACGTCCTCGGTTTTCCTGATGCCTTCCGGGGTGACGTCGTAGACCCAGGAAAAGACCATCCAGATCGGGAGGCCTATGGCCAGGAGGATCATTAAGATCTTGAGGACCCAGGGGGGAGCCTGGAACACGGGCAGTATGTTCGTCATCACCTGGATCAGCACCCATGCGACGACGATGTAGGCCATGGTCGCCTTGATTACATTCCTTCGCTTGAGTTCCTCTATAAACTTCATAGCGCGAGATTTACCTTAAAGTTACGGCTTATTTTTGAATTTTTTATTCCGTATATTTAGACGGTCAATGATTTAAAAAGTATTCGATCACCCAGATTCATTCCCCCTATGAAAGAAACATTTTATTCTACAGGACGGATTTTTCTTCTGCTCGTGCTGACAACCTTGCTTTCCTCACATGAATTGTTCCTGAAGACCGATTCTTATTTTCTAAAGGAGAAGCAGGCTGCACAGGTCTACCTCTTCAACGGAACTTTTGACAACAGCGAGAATGCCATCACCACGGACAGGATCACCGGGACGAGGATCGTGGGCACCGATTACGATTACGATCCCGTCGAAAGGGACTATAATATAGAAGGGAACGTGACCTATCTCAGCTTCACTACAGGGGCTTCCGGCACCTATGTGGCGGGCATTTCGACCTTGCCCAGGATGATCGAGCTGGAGGCTCCGGATTTCCATGAGTACCTGGAGCACGAAGGCCTGGACAAGGTGATTTCTGAGCGCGAGGAACAAGGAATCTCAGACCAGCTGGCGCGCGAGAAATACTCCAAGCACGTCAAGGCCCTGTTGCAGGTGGGCTCAATTAAGTCCGACCATTACAAGATGGAGTTGGGATATCCCATCGAATTCATCCCTCTGGAAAACCCCTATATCCTCAAGGTGGGAGATAAGATGAGATTCAGACTCTTGCTTGGCGGTAAACCATTGAAAGATCAGGGGGTCCACATAAGCTCCCGTCCTGACGGTCCCGACCCCTTCGCGGATGAAGTTGGTTCGCAGACCGATGAGAACGGAGAATTTTCCTTTGAGATCACCGAGGCAGGTCACTGGTATGTGGCAACGGTGCATATGGTTCAAAGCCAAGAGGAAGATATCGATTATGAATCCAATTGGGCGACCCTGACATTTGAGATTGCTGCCAACTAGGGATTCTCACAATTTGGTTAATAAGAGGCTTCCGCGGGAAGCAATATAAAAAAACGAAGAATTATGAAATGGCAAGGCAAAAGACAGAGTTCAAACGTTGAAGACAGAAGGGGGCAGTCGGGACCCAGGAGAGGCATGGGCGGTTTCAATCCGATGCTGATCGGTCCCCTGTTCAGGCTCCTGTTCTCGAAAACAGGGTTGATCCTGGTGGGAATCTTCCTGGTCTTTTCTTTTTTGACAGGGAACAATCCGCTTAGCCTTATTGGTAATTTCTTTACCGGGGGAGGCAGCCCTACCGAAACTTCTGCACCTTATAAAGGTACCCCGAAAGAGAACGAGCTGGCCGAATTCAGCGCCACTATCCTTGCCAATACGGAGGATGTATGGAACGGACTTATTGACAATTACCGGGAGCCCACCCTGGTGCTGTTCACAGGTTCGGTATCTTCCGCCTGTGGTCTGGCTTCCAGCGCGACGGGACCCTTTTATTGCCCGGGCGACGAGAAGCTCTACCTGGACCTGAGTTTCTTTGACGATATGGAGAGAAGGATGAACGCTCCCGGGGATTTTGCCCAGGCCTATGTAATCGCACATGAAGTCGGGCACCACATTCAGAAGCTCATGGGCATCACCGACCAGGTACAGAGGCTGAGGGGCCAGATGAGCCAGAAGGAATACAATCAATACTCCGTGCGCCTGGAGTTGCAGGCCGATTTCCTGGCAGGGGTCTGGGCTCATCATTCCCAGGCCATGACCCGCATGATGGAGACGGGTGACCTTCAGGAGGCGCTGAACGCTGCCTATGCCATTGGGGATGACCGGCTTCAGAAGCAATCCACCGGCAGGGTGGTTCCCGACTCCTTTACCCACGGGACCTCTGAACAAAGGATGAGATGGTTCAAAAAGGGCTTTGACACAGGGGACCTCCGACAGGGGGACACCTTCAATGCCAACCCGCTTTGATCGGGCGTCGCTGAGGAGCCGATGAAAAAATTATGCAGTTTCTTCAAAAAGATTTTCTTTAGCTCAAAAGTTTATTTATTTTTGTCCGCTCAATGCGCGAGTGCTGAAATTGGTAGACAGGCTAGACTCAGGATCTAGTGCCATCCGTGGCGTGGGGGTTCGAATCCCCCTTCGCGCACCAATTTTCCCCCAACTTTCAAAGCTTACCTATCCTACCCGTCCTTTTTTGATCTTTAAGCAGGCAAACATCGCTTTTGATTGGGCCTTTGGGGTTTTAGTTCAGGAATTTCGTACTTTTAACTGTGTTTAGGCCTGGGTTCCAAATTGGGTGGGCCAAACATTATTCAATGTTTCAGTAAAAATCAGATCAATGAGCTACAAACCTTTTCTTCTATTCCTGCTCGCAGGTCTTTTCTTGATTTCCTGCGATAACAAAAAAGAAACAAATGAACCATCAAAGGCACCTGATGCTCCGACACCCCCGGAGGCCCCGGTCGCCGCGGAGGCAACGGACAGTGCCCTCGATGGAAACTGGGAGCTGACCTACATCATGGACGGCACCAAAACCCTTGAGGAGATGTTCCCGGAAGGCCTCGCCACGATCACCATCAACACAGCTGAAGAACGGGTCAACGGGAATGCCGGCTGCAATGTATTCACCGGATCCTGCAGCGTTGAAGGTAGCAGCTTCAAGGTACTCGAGCCCCTGGCAGTGACCCGTAAGATGTGCATGGAGATGTCCGGTGAGGACCTGTTCCTGCAGGTATTGGTAAAGGTGGATTCCTATGTCCTGGCAGATGAGGGCAAGACCCTGGACCTTCGAAGCGGGGAAGCCCTGGCCATGAAATTCGCGCGCAAATAATCGCAAGCCAAAAGTCTGGTCATGAAACGGATCTTCCTTTTTATTTCAATGTCTCTGTTCCTTTTTTTGTCGGTAGAAACCAAGGCACAGGAACACGAGCATGACCCTCAACACGAAAATAAAGAAGCCCATGTGGGTCAAGAAGCCCATGCGGAGCAAGAAGCTCATCACGGGATGAAAGGAGCCCACCGATTTTCGGTAGGCATTGGTCATGCGCACGTTTCCCAGGGAAAGATCGATGGGAAGAACGAATGGCTGGTCGCCCCGACCTGGGCGATCGATTATGATTACTGGATCAGTGACCGATGGGCTATTGGCTTACAAAATGAGATTCTTGTCGAGTCGTTTCCCATTGAGGATAGCAAAGACGAGTTGATCGAACGAAATTATCCAGTTTCGGTTATTCCATCTGTGATATGGAAGCCCTTCAAGCGACTTAGCTTCGTGGCAGGCGTGGGCCTGGAGTTTGCAGAGGGCCATAACCTGACAACTGTTCGATTGGGACTGGAATACGGATTCCATCTGCCAAATGATTTTGAGATCTCCGCTGCTATAGTGCGGGATGACAAGATCAATTACTATAACTCGTTTGGACTTTCCCTCACCGTAAGCAAGATCTTTCGCAGAAAACATCATTGAAAACATTAACACTTAAAACTGAACTAATATGAAAAAGGCATTGCGCTTTTTGTCGGGTGTAGCCATCACTTTGACATTATTCTTGTTGAATTCGGGGAATCTGCATGGCCAGGAACTCACGGAGAACGATCCCGACGCGGATTACGGACTCGTCTACTTCATCAGAGGGAAGGGCCATGCCGGCTCGGCAACCGCCTTTAGCGCGCTCATCGACGGGAAGAGAGTTTGCAAATTGAACAACCGGCGTTTTTCCAGGCATGAGGTGACTCCGGGCGAGCATGAATTCAGCGCCCAGTTCGGCGGAAAAACGGGAAAGAAGAAGGCTGAGTTGATCCAGATCGACATTGAAGCGGGGAAGACCTATTATGTGCAGATGATCATGCAGGCTTCATTTTGGGTAAATGATGTCCGGGCCCAGGAGATC
This sequence comes from uncultured Flavobacteriaceae bacterium, assembly GCA_964489625.1. GTDB lineage: Bacteria > Bacteroidota > Bacteroidia > Flavobacteriales > Flavobacteriaceae > Lutimonas. The sequence continues at coordinate 20,277 of CAZAZM010000024.1, read as the reverse complement.
ACTCGGAACTCTGCCCTCCGACTTGTGGAAGACGATGAGATCAAGCTCGACCCTGAGTGTGGAGAGGAGATCGAATAGTCGAGATACCAAAAACGATTCATAAATGAAAACACATTTGTTCAAGAACAAGGATGAGATGCCGGCCTTCGGGCTGGGCACCTGGAAGTCTGAGCCCGGAGAGGTATATGAGGCCGTGAAGACGGCGATCAAAGCGGGATACAGGCACATAGACTGTGCTGCGATCTATGGAAACGAGAAAGAGATCGGTCAGGCCCTGTCGGATAGCTTTAAGGATGGCCTGGTTTCCAGGGAGGAGATGTGGATCACCTCCAAGCTTTGGAACACGGCGCATTTGAAAGAGGACGTGATCCCGGCCCTTAAGAAGACCCTGAGCGACCTGCAGCTGGACTACCTCGACCTCTACCTGATACACTGGCCCGTGGCCCTGAAGCCCGGCGTTGGATTTCCAAGCAGCGCGGATGATTTTCTCTCACCCGAAGAGGCCCCGATATCGGAAACCTGGAAGGAGATGGAAAAGGCCGTCAAACAGGGATTGATCAGGCACATAGGAGTTTCGAATTTCGGGATCAAGAGACTGAAGGAGCTGATCGCGGTAGCCGAGATCCGGCCTGAGGTCAACCAGGTTGAGTCGCATCCCTACTTTCAGCAGGACGAGCTCCTGGCATTCTGCCAGGCCAATGGGATTTACCTCACCGCCTATTCCCCCCTGGGATCCCCGGATCGCCCGGCGGGCATGAAGGCCGCCAACGAGCCCAGCCTTCTCGAGAACGAGGTCATTGTGCAGATCGCCGCGGAGATCGGATGCTCTCCCGGGCAAGTACTGATCAGCTGGCCGTTGCAACGAGAGATGTCGGTGATTCCCAAATCTGTGAATCCCAAAAGAATCGCCGAGAACCTCGAGGCGGAAAAAATCGAGTTCTCAGCTGACCAGGTGAAGCGGATCAAATCCCTAGAGAAGGGATTTCGCTATGTGGACGGATCCTTCTGGGTGTCGGAGGGAGGCCCCATCACCATGGACAACATCTGGGATTGATCTTCGCACGCGAAATAACCGGATATTGATCTTTCGATAAATTTAGACCCCTCTGTTTTATTTATCTGAGTTTTGTTGCACAATTCAGTTTTATGTATTAATATTACTATTTAATAGACTTATTAAATAGTATTATGAAGGAAGTCCAAAATATGGAACAGGCCATCTTGGACGCTGCCGAAAGACTGTTTTTGAAAAAGGGGTTTAAGGCCACCTCTACGATTCAGATCGCAAAAGAAGCCGGCTGCAACCAGGCTCTGGTCCATTACTATTTTCGGACAAAGGAGAGATTGTTTGAGGGAATTTTTCAACAAAAAATCAAATTCTTTGTCGGGGCCTTGCTCGATGTTGGCGAAGAGGATCTGCCGTTTATTGAAAAACTCGAAAGGAGGATAAGCTCCCACTTTGAGGCGATCCGGACCGACCCAAGACTCCCCCTGTTCTTTCTGAATGAACTGAGTGCAAACCCCGATCGGATAGATGCGATCCGTCATGTGGTGGGCGACCTGCCCGAGCGCGCGATCAACCGGCTCGATAAAGAACTTAAGGCGGAAATTAAAAAAGGAAAGATTCGCCCCGTTTCGGTCAGGGACCTTTTGATCACTATGGTATCGTTGAACCTGATGGCCTTCATGGGAGCTCCGATGTTCAAGCTCATGACGGGCATTGGCGACGGGCAGTACGACGATTTTCTGGATCAGAGAAAGAAGGAGAATGTCCGAATTGTGCTGAAGAGCCTGGAGCCGGAAGTTGAATCAAAACCTGTTTGACATGCGAGTTGCACGAATTCTTTTTCAATTGACCATTATTGTTAGTGTGGGATCGCTCACAGGACAGATTCGATTGGAAGATTGTCAGCAACTGGCCAGGGACAACTATCCTTTGATCAGGCAATACGAGCTCATCGAATTGACTGAAGAGTACACCCTGTCCAATGCAAATAAGGCCTATCTCCCCAGCCTGGATGTGACCCTTATCGGTGGAGTCATATCGGGCTTGCCCAGTTTTTCCGCTCCGGGAGAAGCTGGCTCGAGCTCTTCTGACATGCAATTCATCTCTGTGGTTCAGCTCAACCAGCCTATTTGGGACGGAGGCATCACCAAAGCCAAAAAGGGGCTGGTCCAGGCGAGCACTGAAATCGAGAAGGCCGAGCTGGAAATATCCCTCTATGATCTTGAAGAGAGGATCAACAACCTCTTTTTTGGCCTGCTCCTGATCGATGAGCAGATCAATCAGCTCGAAATACTCAAGTCTTCCATGCAGATCAACCTGGATCGGGTCAACATTGCGGTTCAAAACGGGACGGCCTACAAGTCGGACCTTGATGAGATCCGTGTTGAGATGATCAACATCGACCAAAGGATTGAGGAACTGTTATCCAATCGAACGGCCTACCTCAACGTCCTTTCCGCCATGACCGGTCGAAGCATTGAATCGAACTTGAACTTTGAACGTCCGGTCATCGATGATGATTTAATTGGCCTTGAGAACAATCGCCCTGAGCTGAGCCGTTTCGAGAGTCAGACAGAATTGATCGAGGCCCAAAGCCGCATGGATCGCTCCCTGCTCTATCCAAAAATAGGGCTGCTGGGTTTTGCCACCCTGATCGAGCCCGGCATTTCCTTTGGGGCATCTGAGATCGATAACATTATTGTCGGCGGCTTGAGTCTGAACTGGAGTCTTGACGGCTTGTACAGGAACGCTAACAACAAGAAGCTGGCAGAGCTCAATCTCCAGAAGGTGGACGTACAGAAAGAGACCTTTTTGTTCAACAACCAGCTCGAGTTGACCCAAACATTGCTGGATGTACAGAAATACAAGAAGCTGGTCGCGCAGGATCAGGAGATACTTTCATTGAAGACCCGGATCAAAGAGGCCTATGAGCTCAAGTACAGGAATGGGATCAGCACCATGTCAGAGCTGTTGAACCGCACCAATGACGAAAGTGCTGCTCGTCAGAACCTGATCATCCATGAGATCCAGTACCTGATGAAGTCGTACCAGTATTTGAATAGAACCGGAAATTAAAATCCCACATGAAAAAAGCAGAATCATGAAGACAAATCTTATGAATACACTCCTCTGTTTCTCTGTGTTTATAGCCACACTGTTTGTAGGCTGTGACAAGGATGATGCGGACACGGATGCGACCGGGGTGTTCGAGGCTACCGAGATCATAGTATCAGCAGAGGCAAATGGGAAAATCCTTTCTTTTGACGTCAACGAAGGGGACCAGGTTGTAAAGAACCAGGTTGTTGGACAGATAGACAGCACACAGCTTCACTTTACCCGACTCCAGCTGAAGTCTTCAATGGTTGCGGTGGCCTCCGGGAAGCCCGACATGCAGGCCCAGATCGAGGCGACAGAGCGGGAAATCGAAAAGCAGGAACGAGAAAGGGAGCGCATCCAAAGGTTGTTGGAAGGCGACGTGGCCACACAAAAACAGCTCGATGACATCGAATCTCTGATATTGGTCTTAAAGGCCAGGCTGAGGTCCCAGAAGAGCAGCCTGACCAACACGGTCAATTCAGTGGATGCCCAGGGAAAGACGCTTGAGGTGCAGATTGCCCAGCTCGACGACCAGATCGAGAGATGCAGGATCAAGGCCCCAATAGATGGCACAATACTGGTGAAGTATTCTGAGCCGGGTGAGGTAACGGTGATAGGCAAGGCTTTGTTCAAGGTCGCCGACATGGAGAACATGATTTTGAAGGCTTATGTGACTTCGGCCCAGCTCGCACAGTTGAAACTGGGTCAGCCTGTGGAGGTGAAGGCAGAGTTCGGAGAGTCCGAACTGAGATCTTACAAAGGAAAGCTCACCTGGATCTCGGGCAAGTCGGAATTCACTCCGAAAACAATCCAGACCCAGGACGAACGGGCTAACCTGGTCTATGCGGTGAAAATTGCGGTCCCCAACGACGGGTATCTGAAGATTGGGATGTACGGTGGATTTAAAATGACACCGGAATGAATGCTGTAGCTGTACATGGAGTTAAGAAGAGCTTTAACGGACAGGAAGTTCTCAAAGGCTTGAGCTTTCAGGTTTCGAAAGGCGAGATCTTCGGGATCATAGGACCGGATGGTGCCGGCAAGACCACCTTGTTTCGCATACTCACCACCTTGCTCGTGGCCGATTCCGGAAAGGCAGAGGTAGGAGGAGATGACGTGGTTCGGGATTACAAGAGGATCCGATCCAAGGTAGGCTACATGCCCGGGCGGTTTTCGCTCTACCAGGACCTTTCGGTTGAAGAGAACCTGAAGGTCTTTGCCTCGATATTCAACACTTCGGTGGAGGAGAACTATGAGCTTATCAAAGACATCTACCAGCAGATCGAGCCCTTTAAGAAGCGCAGGGCAGGAGCACTGTCAGGTGGAATGAAGCAGAAGCTGGCCCTGAGCTGCGCCCTTATACACAAACCGGAGGTGCTATTTTTGGATGAGCCGACTACAGGGGTTGACCCGGTGTCGAGAAAAGAATTCTGGGACATATTGTATAAGTTGAAGAAGGAAGGCATCACCATTCTGGTGTCAACGCCCTATATGGATGAGGCCAGCCGCTGTGATCGAATTGCCCTGATGCAGGAGGGTTACTTCTTGAAGATCGACACCCCGGATGCCATTGTTGAGCAGTACGACAAGGTCCTCTGGTCCGTGAAAGCAAAGGCGATGTATCCCCTGCTAAAGGACCTCCGGTCTTTTGAATTCATCGATTCCTGCTTTGCATTCGGCGATTCACATCACGTGACGCTAAAGAGAGATCGGGGTAGGGACCGGGATGTGTCACTGACTCCACAGGATCTCAGGGTTCTCCTGGCGGAAAAGGGCCACAGGGAGATCGAGATTGAACCGGTAAGGGCCGGGATTGAGGATTGTTTTATGGAATTGGCCGGATGAATGAAAATGAAAATATGAAGGCGGTCAAGGATGCAGACAAGGTCATTCGGGCCAGGAGACTGACAAAGAGCTTTGGTAACTTCACAGCCGTGGACAATATCAGCTTCGAGGTGGGAAAGGGGGAGATTTTCGGTTTTTTGGGGGCCAACGGAGCCGGTAAGACCACAGCGATGCGCATGCTTTGCGGGCTTTTGGTCCCTACTTCCGGGGAAGGAGAAGTCGCCGGGCATGACATTAAAAGTGATCCGGAGCAAGTCAAGGCCAGCATTGGGTACATGAGCCAGAAGTTCGCTCTTTATGAGGACCTGAAGGTTTGGGAGAACCTGCGCCTGTACGCGGGGATATATGGGGTGCCTTCCGTACAGATCGACGCTAGGATCGACGCGCTGCTCCATAAGTTGGGTTTTGAGGAGGAGAAGAATACGATGGTTGGTGCCTTGCCCTTGGGTTGGAAGCAAAAACTGGCCTTTTCGGCGGCCATAATTCACGAGCCCGGAATTGTATTTCTGGACGAGCCTACTGGAGGCGTTGATCCCGCGGCCCGAAGGCAGTTCTGGGAGCTTATCTACGACGCTGCGGAAAGGGGGATAACGGTTTTTGTCACCACCCACTACATGGATGAGGCGGAATACTGCGACCGTGTTTCGATCATGGTTGACGGGAGAATAGAAGCCCTAGACAGTCCAACCAGACTTAAAAGTAGCTATGGAGCACAATCTATGGATGAGGTGTTTCAACAACTGGCGCGCAAGGCAGAAAGAACCTGAGAGACATGAGACAGTTTTTGATCTTCACACAGAAGGAATTCTATCACATCCTTAGAGATCGGTGGACCACGATGCTTCTTTTGGTTCTGCCCATCGCTATGATCCTGCTGTTTGGATTCGGAATCACCACGGAGATCAAGAATACCCGCTTTGCCGTATTCGACATGTCCCATGATCAGGCTACCCGGGGCATAGTGAACAAACTGCAGACAAGCGAGTACTTCACCTTGGAAGGTTACCTGGATCGACCGGATCAGATCGAGGGAATTTTCAAACGGGGGAAAATAGGCATGCTGGTGATCTTCGGGGAACGTTTCCACGAGAACCAGCTTCATACCGGGGACGCCCAGATCCAATTGATCACCGACGGCACGGATCCTAATACGGCCTCTACTCTTACCAACTACGCCACGAATCTCATACGGGAATATCAGCAGGAGTCTGGTGCAACAGGGCAATTTCCCATTCAGATTCAACCTGAGGTGAAGTTGCTTTATAACCCAACTATGAAAAGTGCCTACAACATCGTACCCGGGGTCATTGGCATGGTGCTGATGCTTGTCTGTGCCATGATGACCTCCGTGTCTCTGGCAAAGGAAAAGGAAATGGGGACCATGGAGGTCATCCTGGTCTCACCGATGCCTCCATTGCTCATCGTTTTGTCCAAGGTCGTCCCGTATTTTACCATCTCCATGATCAACCTGTTCAACGTGCTGCTCCTTGCGGTATTTGTGCTGGAAGTGCCCATAGTGGGCAATATCTTTCTTCTGGTTTTCATCTCCTTGCTGTTCATTTTCGTGGCCCTGGCCCTGGGTATTTTGATATCCACTCTGGTGAAGACACAGCTCGTTGCGCTTCTGGCGTCGGTCATGGGTTTGCTCATGCCGGTGGTAATGCTTTCGGGACTGATGTTTCCCATTGAGAACATGCCCCTGATTTTACAATTCGTGGCCCAGGTCATCCCCGCCAAGTGGTACATAGAGGCCATGAGAAACGTCATGATCAAAGGGCTTGGCATCTCGTCGATCCTCAAAGAAGTCCTGGTACTTGCCCTTATGGCCCTGGTCCTGATCTCCATAAGCATGAAAAAATTCAAAATACGGCTGGAATGAAGATGCTTCGCTTTTTGTTGGAGAAGGAATTCAAGCAGTTTTTCAGAAACTCTTTTGTGCCGCGAATGGTGATCATATTTCCGCTCACGGCCTTGCTGATCTATCCCCTGGTCGCTAATTTTGAGGTGAAGAACATCAACCTGAGCGTCGTGGATCATGACCACAGCTCCTATTCAAGGGAACTGTTGCAAAAGTTACAGTCTTCGGGTTATTTCAGGATAACCAATGTTTCCGCCAACTATCGAAGCGCGCTCCGGAGCGTCGAGATGGATGAGTCTGACGTCATTCTCGAAATTCCCGCTCAGTTTGAGAAGAAACTGTTAAGGGAGGGCAAAGCCGATCTCATGATCTCGGCCAATGCCGTCAACGGGAACAAGGGCGGTCTGGGAACGGCTTACCTCGTGGCCATAGTCAACGAGTTCAATTCGGATGTCCGGTTTGAGCTTCTGGGGGACCGGGGGAGTCCATCGGTCCCTTCATTGCAGATCCTTCCCCTTTATCGCTACAATCCGGAATTGCTGTATTCGGTCTTCATGGTCCCGGCGATCATGGTCATGGTGCTGGCCATGATCAGCGGTTTCCTTCCAGCACTGAACATCGTTGGCGAAAAGGAAAAGGGAACGATCGAGCAGATGAATGTGACACCCGTGCGGAAGCTGACATTTATCGTTTCGAAGTTGATCCCCTACTGGCTCGCTGGCTACGTCGTGCTCACCATTGGCATCCTGGTTGCTCTGTTGGCCTGGAGGTTGTTGCCCGTAGGCTTCGTGGGGACCATCTACATCTTTGCCACGATCTTTCTGCTGGCCTTCACGGGCTTCGGTCTGGTGATCTCCAATTATGCGGTCACGGTTCAGCAGGCCATGTTCATGATGTTCTTTTTTGTACTTACCTTTATCTTTATGAGCGGCTTATACACCCCGGTTGAAAACATGCCGGGTTGGGCACAGGCGATCAGCAATTTCAGCCCGTTGAAATATATCATTGAGGCGCTGCGCAGGGTATACCTGAAAGGGAGCAGCTTTGAAGATCTCTTGCCGCAGTTTCGGGCTCTGTGCGGTTTTGCATTGTTTTTCAATGGGTGGGCTGTGCTCAGTTATCGAAAGAATAGTTATTAAAGGATTGAAATAATTCAGGAAGTATGAAAAAAGCGCTAAAGATCATTGCGATTCTCTTGATGGTTATTCTTTTAGGGTCAGCAATTGCCTGGTTCGGATACCTCAGGCCGGAACCGCCTCCAATATCGGAGGAGGACAGGCTGAAGATCGAGCTGATGCCCCTTCCTTCTGCGTTGGAGCTTAAAGGGGGGAAACTCTACTTGTCTTCACCGCTCGCACACGCTTCCCAGGGATTTTCCTCAAAGAGGATCGAGCGCGCGTTCAAGCGATTTTCAGACCGCGTTGAAGAAATGGGCCCCAAACCTGGCCGAGATGGAAGTGGTGAAGAGCCCATTGAACTCCTTATTCGCTGTGACAGTGCTTCCTCCCGATTTCCGGGGCTGGACGAGAAAGAGTCTTACCAGTTGAAGATCAGAGAAGGTCGGATAGAGCTGTCTGCAGCGGAGGAACGGGGCGTGCTTCACGGTCTCGAGTCCTTGTTTCAGCTGATTCGCAAGGATGAGCGCGGCCGGTACCTGACGGAGCTTGAAATGGATGATGCTCCACGCTATCCCTGGAGGGGTCTGATGATCGACGTGAGCCGGCACTGGATTCCGAAGGAGGTGATCTTGCGCAATCTGGATGCGATGGCCGCCGTGAAGATGAATGTGCTGCATTTGCACCTGACAGATCACCAGGGATTTCGGATCGAGTCGAAGATCTACCCTAAGCTTCATGAAATGGGTTCCGGGGGCCAGTACTTCACCCAGGAAGACATCCGGGAAATGGTCGACTATGCCTCTGACAGGGGGATCCGAATCGTTCCTGAATTCGACTTGCCCGGGCATACGGCCTCCTGGTTTCCCGGGTACCCCGAGCTGTCCAGCAATGACGGACCCCATGTCCTGTACAGGGGAGTCATTGGCAATGCCATCATGAATCCCGCAAGAGAGCAAACATTCGAATTCCTTGAGGAATTTTTCGGCGAGATGTCCTCCTTGTTTCCGGACGCTTACCTGCACGTCGGAGCCGACGAGGCCAGGGCAGAGGATTGGGAATCCAATGCTGAGATTCAGGAATTCGCCAAAACAAAAGGTTTTAAGAACAATCATGACCTCTATGCCTATTTCAATCAACGCGTCTATGAGATTGTCAAAGGTCATGGAAAGAAGCTGCTCGGATGGGATGAGATACGGGAAGCCGGACTTCCTGCCTTGGAGATCGGCGTGCAGACCTGGAGGGATCACAAGTCGCTTTGGCAGTCGGCGCGAGAAGGGAGCCAGGCCCTGCTCTCTGCCGGCTATTACCTGGATCACAAGCAACCGGCAGGTTTTCATTACGGAGTTGATCCGGAGGTGATCAAGGGTGCGGTAGACATTGAGATCGATTCGACCCACTGGGAAAGCTGGAAATGCAAGCTGAAATTCAGTGACACCGAATTCGACGGAGATCTTTATCTGTTCGGACAGCACGGAAACCGACGGGGAATAATGGGGGTGATGGGCAATCTTTATGGATTTGAAGAGGTGAAGGAAGAGGGTGGAACCTTGGAATACGACATCGAAGGTCCCATGGGAACTGCCGCTTTTCAACTGCGAGTCCAAGGGGATTCCCTGTTCGGCGAGAGCAGCCTTTCGGTTTTTACCCTTGAACTTAGTGGGATTCGCTCGGGAGGCTCCGGAATGCAAGAAGGTTTGGCCCTGCCCGAATTTGAAAAGATCGAGCCTCTTACGGAGAGTCAGCGTTTGAACCTCCTGGGAGGCGAAGCTTGCATGTGGACGGAGATGGCCGATTCTGTCACACTCGAATCGCGGATCTGGCCCCGCGCTGGCGCCATCGCCGAGAAGTTGTGGTCGCCAAAGGAATTGACCGATGAAACCAAAGACATGTATCGTCGCCTTATGAGCCTGAATGGTCTACTGGAAGATATGGGGCTTCAGCACAGGTCCTATCGCGAAAGCCTGTTTCTTGATCGGGTGGATGAACGATATCGAGGACCTTTACGCGATCTGATCAATATGCTGAGCGAGGACCGTCTTTTCAATCGCATGACGATCTACGACCCTCCGTTCGATGTTGACACGGCCCTGAACAGGGTGGTCGATGCAGCGGCTCCGGAGAGCTATGCCGCCATTCAATTCGAATGGATGGTAGACGATTGGTCGGGTTCGGGTGACAAGGGATCATTGGATGAGATCAGGAAGCAACTCAACTTATGGGCCTCCGTGCAAAACGACCTGCAACTTGCATTCCAGGAATATCCATTTCTGCGGGAGTCCGAACCACATGCAAGGCATCTTTCACGTCTTGCCGAACTGGCCCTTATGGCGATTGATGACCCGGACAATCCTAAGCTGTCACCTTCAGAGGTGGAGTCTCTGCTGTTAGAGGCCCGAAAGGCCTATGGTGGCGCTTTGCTGTCCGGAATAGATGGCTTTGAGCGGTTGATCAAAGGATCGGGCGATCAGGACAACTGAGTCAGAGTGGTCCTCCGGATGTTCATTTTTTGTTGATATGTCTCCGAGGCATGGCTGGAATCTGCCGGGATTTAGGGTTAAATTTGAGAAATGACCTTAAATCGATTCAACCCAGATCTCGTTGGCATGCGCAAAAACATTCTCTCCGTTCTCCTGATCCTGTTTATAACATTCTGCTCCGAATCTGCACTGGCCCAGGAGTACCTGATAGAGGGCAAGTCGGCCACCATCGTGTACCAGGTTCCCGAACGAAGCCAGGCGGAACTGTTCAATGGCGCACTGGAATGGTTTCAGGATGAGGAGCGGGCATCCCGTTACACCATAAAGCAAAGTGATCCCAAGGCGGGGACCCTGGAGGTTGAGGAGGTCAGCCAGGTCTTCTATAAGAACATCGGTCAGCTCATGTATCCGAAGCGGAGCGGTATGGCGGAAATGCTGTCCGGGGATTTCAGCTATCACATCGACCTTGTATTTGAGGACGGCACCTATATGGTCAAGTACGAGCTCACGGGAATGGCAAAGGAGATGTACGGCAGGGACGAGCTCTTCTACGAATGCATAGATTTCGAGGAGATCGACGAGAATGCCCTCGAAGCCTACAATGAATCGATGAACAAGCTCCTCCTGATGAATGCGGTTTTTAAGAAACGACGCGACATCTTCAGGGAGAACTCCAGGTCCCAGTTCGAGGACGCCAGCCAGAACGTGCTCAACGCAATGACTTCCAACATGGGCTCACTGTATTCCTATTTGAAGATGGGGGAGTGACCTCGACCTTCTCCTGAGCTCGGTCTTCACCAGCGTAGTCTTCGATAACTCATTCGACGGTTTGGATAACAAAATGGGGGTGTTCGTCCCATTCTTTTTTCGGAACCCGGGGCTTGCCTTTAACTTACAGAGAAAATTCAATCCTAAGCTCATGAAATTATCCCGCTTTAATCCCTTCCTCATTGGCACTGTTGTTTCCTGCCTGTTGATCACCTCCTGTTCAAAGTCTCCCTCGGCCGATGACTCCGGC
>CAZAZM010000024.1:0-8758 GCA_964489625.1 uncultured Flavobacteriaceae bacterium | reverse complement strand
AAGATCTATGCCGCTACCTGGGACGGCAGGCTATTCGCACTGGATCACAAGACAGGGGAAAAGGTCTGGGAAGTGACAACCTTTGATCCGGAGCGATCTCTCTACATCACGGGGGCTCCCAAGGCCTTTGCCGGAAAGGTCCTCATCGGCAACGGGGGAACCGAGGAAGGACCCACAAGGGGTTTCGTGACCGCCTATGACGCCGAGACCGGGGAGGAGGCCTGGAAATTCTTCATCGTGCCCGGCAACCCGGCGGACGGCTTTGAGAACGAAACGATGGAGATGGCTGCCAGGACCTGGACCGGGGAATGGTGGAAACATGGGGGAGGAGGAAACGCCTGGCACGGCTTCACCTATGACCCGGAGCTCGATGTGCTCTACATCGGTACAGGAAACGGCTCGCCCTGGAATCGCAAGATCCGGAGCCCGGAGGGAGGGGACAACCTGTTCCTTTGCTCGATCGTCGCGCTGAACCCGCATACCGGGGAGTACCTTTGGCACTATCAGACCACTCCCGGAGAGACCTGGGACTACAACTCGAACATGGACATCGTGCTGACCGATCTGGAAATTGACGGGAAGAAGGTAAAGGCCCTGCTCCACGCGCCCAAGAACGGATTCTTCTATGTCATCAACCGCGAGACGGGCAAACTGATCTCTGCAGAGCCCTTCGTCGAGACCTCCTGGGCCAGCCGCATCGACCTGGAAACGGGAAGGCCGGTGGAGGTTCCCGGGGCGCGCTACGAAACAGACCGGGCGGTCATCACCCCCAATCCCTGGGGTGCGCACAGCTGGCATGCCATGTCTTTCAATCCCCAGACGGGCCTGGCCTACATTCCCACCCTGCATTCCTCGGTTGCCTTTGATGACAAGGGCATTGACCTGGAGAAGTGGCAGGCCAAGGAATTCGAAGGAGGCGTTGGCGTGAACATGGACCTGGACCGCAAGTATGATCCTCGCAGGTACCCGGCTTCCCTGACGGCCTGGGATCCGGTGACCCAGAAACTGGCCTGGTCGATCCCTCAGGAGACCTTCTGGAACGCAGGAACCCTGACCACGGCGAGCAACCTGCTCTTCCAGGGAAGATCCGACGGCCATTTGCTGGCCTATGACGCCGGGACCGGGGAGACCCTTTGGGACTTCAATGCGGGGCTGGGGATCTCGGCTCCTCCGATCACCTACAAGATCAACGGGAGACAGTACCTTGCCTTGCTCGTGGGCTTTGGTGGGGGCTATTCCGCGATAGGCGGAAAGGACGCCTATGAGCTGGGTTGGTCCTATCGCACCCACTCCCGGAGGCTGGTCGTGTTCTCTCTCGACGGCACCGCTGACATGCCCAACCTGCCGCCCCCGAACGTTCCGAAGCCCCTGGTCGATCCCGATTTCATTGTGGATTCGGAATTGGCCGGCAAAGGAGCCTGGGAATTCGGTCACTGCTCAGGATGTCACGGGTGGGGCATGTATTCGGGAGGAAACGCCCCGGACCTGAGGGCCTCAATCATTCCGACTCAACTGGAGGCCTTCAGGGAGATCGTGAAAGGCGGGGCCAGGGTAGACAAGGGAATGCCCGCTTTTCCCGAGATATCCGATGAGCAGCTGAAAGCCCTGCAGCATTACATCCGCCAACGAGCCAACGAGACCCTTCCGGAATACGAAGCCTGGGAGCAGAAGGAAGATATGGCTTCCAATTAGGAGAATTGGAGCAGGGTTTCTAAATTAGGGGCTAAAGTCTTAGCTATGTCATCTCTCAAAACCTGGAAAAAGGTGCTGAACATTTCATTGGCAATCCTTTTCTTCCTCTTCGCCTATGTGCAGCTGAATGATCCTGACCCCATAGTTTGGTTCTCTATATACTTTGTTGTCGGGCTGCTTGCTCTGATCTCGGCTTTTCGACCGCTGCCCATGATCCTGCTGTATACTGTATTTGCGGGACTTGTGTTGTACTCCGGACTTCACTTTCCTTACCTGATAGAGTGGTTGGTCTCTGAGGAGCCCGGCGACCTTTTTGGCGAAATGACCGATGACAAATATTATATTGAAGGCACACGCGAGTTTTTGGGCTTGCTCATCGGAATGGCGGCCGTGGTGTATCTCATGGTCCAAAACAAGGCCCGAAAATGAAAAAACCCATTCTCTCGAAAGGGAATGGGTGAAATAGGGAGATTGATATTGTGTATTGTAAGGCCTATAGAGCTTCCTCGCCTTCTCCGACGGGCTCCTTGCCTGTTCGGATAAAGCCCAGGTTGGTCTTGGGGCTGTAACTGAAATAAATGGGCTTTTCGTTTCGCAGTATGTCCAGGATGTGCCCGTACATGGAAATCGGGTAGCGCAGGTAAATCAGGTTGAATTTCTCATCGTGATAGTTCACGGGCAGGGTTCTCTTTTCTGAATAGAAATTCAGCTGCACCAGGAAATCGTCATCGTGGTAGCACTTGATGATGGCGCGAGGGTAGATCTTGTTCCTTTCTGTCTTTCCCGACTGGAAATGCACCCAATACTGATTTATTTCTCTGTTGATTTGGTCCATAGTTTTTTAGAAGGTTGATTTGATTAATACTAAACTAAGTCTAAAGTTAGATAAAATTTGTCAAATAAACATGACGACTCAGCGATCCAGATTTGCATAATCGTATTGAATGGGAACCAGGTTGACGTCTATGACCAGGGTTTTCAATACCTTTTCGGTCTTATACCTCACCCGCACCACCGGGTAGTCCATTTTGTCTTTCATCTCGCTGCTGAGTCCCAGGGCCTTCCATTTTTTCATGGTCTTGACCTCTACGATCTCAACAGGGGCCTTCTCCATCTTTTCGATGACCTCTTCGACTTTTTTCTCTGTAACTGTGACGCTCTGTGCCTGGACGGAAAGGGAAAGAAACAAGGTGCCTGCCAGCACCAATAGCAATTTATTCATAATGAGGGGGATTATGATTATGTCATGTAAAGATAAGAAAAATATTTTTAAGCTGTTCTGGTGTTTCGCCCATTGACATAGTACATCTTCATCTCCCCGTGGTTCTTGACAGTGATCTTGCCGCGGTACTTGCAGCTGAAATCGTCCTTGATCAGCTCATAGGTGTATTCCGAGATGTTGATCTTTCCCGGTTTTGAGTTGGACTCCATGCGTGCCGCCACGTTGACCGTGTCCCCCCAGATGTCGTAAGCGAACTTCCTGGTTCCCACTACGCCCGCCACCACAGGTCCCGTGTTGATCCCGATCCGGATGTCGAAATCGGCAATCTCAGGATTCCTGGATTCTTTGGCCTCCTGCATGAACTCCATGATCTCCAGCGCCGCGTCGATCATCTTTGCGGGATGCTCTTCGGAAGGGAAGGGAAGTCCTCCCGCGCACATGTAGGAGTCCCCGATGGTCTTGATCTTCTCCAGGCCGTGCCGGCCGATGATCTTGTCAAATTCGGAAAAGTAGAAGTCCACGCTCCTGACCAGCTTTTCCGGTGAAAAACTCTGGGAAGAGAGCGTAAAGCCCTGGAAGTCGGTAAACATCACCGAGACCGATTCAAAACGCTTCGCTTCGACCCTTCCTTTTTGCTTGAGCTCCTGTGCTGTTTCGGCAGGCAGGATGTTCAAAAGCAACAGGTCCGAGCGGTTCTTTTCCTCCTCGATGATCTTGTTGGTCTTGTTGATGTAGCGGTATCTCCTGAGGATCCCAATGACCAGGAATGTGAGTAGCACGAGGGCAATTCCGGTAGAGATTGTGATAATCTGCTGGGTCCTTTTTTGCTGGTTCAGCAGATCGACCTCCAGCTGTTTCTGAGCCACCTCGAAATCAGTACGGATGTCCGCCATTTTCTGCACAGAGGCAATGTTCGTCAAACTGTCCTTGTAGGCAACGTGGTTTTTAAAGTACTTGTAGGACAAGATGGTATCCCCCATCTTCTCATAGATCTGGGAGATCTTCAGGTTCCCGTCGCTCAGCTGTTCCTTCAATCCGAACTCCTGGGCCATTTCTATGCTTTGCAGGGAAAAACCGAGGGCACTGTTGTAATCCTCCTGTTCAAAATAGACGTCCGAAATGTAGTTGAGATAGGCGGAGATCCCATATACATCTCCCAGGCTCGAAAGAATGTCAAGACTTTTGCTCATGTAATCCCGGGCCTCCTCGTTGCGGCCTTGAAGGGCATAGGAAATTCCGATGTTCCCCTGGCTGTAGGCTATTCCCAGCTGATCGTCCATCGATCGCATAAGCTGCTCGGCTTCTTCCAGGAAGATAAGGGCCGAGTCGGGTTTGTTCATCAGGTTGTAGGCGTCTCCCAGGTTGATCAGTCCACTGGCGATGTTGATCGAGTCATTTGCCTTGCGCAATCTTCTCAAGGAGGACTTATAGTATTGCTTGGCGCTGCTGTAATTCCCCATCACCTGGAATACATCCGCTATGTTGAGCTCGGATTTGCCAATCTTTACCTGGTCATCAAGTTCAATCGCAATCTCATTGGATCGGTAAAGATTCTCCAAAGCCCGGGGCAGGTCTCCGATGAGTCTCAATGCCTGGCCTTTCCCTATGTACGCTTCAAAGGCATAAGCAAGGCTTGCGGATTCCTCGGCTCTTTGGATCAGCTCGTCGCAGAATTGGATCACCTTGTCAGGATCCGGGTGTTCCCGGATCAGTTCGGCCAGGATCTCTTCATGGTCCTGTTCTTCGAAATTACCCTCCCTGTGGACGATTTCCAGGCTGTCTGCAAAGGACTGGTTCTGGGCATAAAAGGGTATCGTAAGGCCAGCAAAGAAGAAAGCCATGCAAAGGATGGCCTTCTTCAGGGCTGAATTCCTTTCGAAGAGGTATGTCATTTTCGCTTATCTCGTTCGAATTATGGGGTCGATCATGTAGTTTCTTTCGGTTCCGTCGATCTTGAAATGGATCCTGTAGTAATAGGGGGCGTCTTCCGTCTTTTTGTTGGGCCTGGCCTTGATCTCGCCATTTCCTTCGGGATCTCGATCAAAAATGTTCCTGCCTTTGTAGTATTGTATCTTCCAGACCACGATGCGGTCCTCTCCGGTCCAGGTGATTTCCTCTCCCACCTGGGCCTCAATGGTGAACAGCTCCGGATTCACCTCCGGGTCCTCGGTGAAATAACAGGCCTCCGAAGGTGCCGTGCCACCCTCCAAAGCCTCAATGTCACAGGCCAGTGTGGCTGTTTGCTGTCCTGCGACCAGGTTGAAGGCCATGACGAGGGTGAATAAGAATAGAATTCGAATTGTTTTCATGATATAGGGGTTTTAGGTTCAATTAGCACTAAATTACTTCGGATCCTGCCATATCCAAAACCACCTGGGACGAAAGGGTTCGATCCCTGTCCAAATAGCCCCGGAAAATGAGCCGCAAGGCATCAACAACCGATGAATCCATGTTAAATATAGTCAATTTGGTCAATAAGCGGAACAAAAAAAGCCCTCACAGGGGAGGGCTCGGATCTTTTAAGATTGGATCGAGATCAGTTCACAGGAACCAGGAGCTCCAGGGTGCCGACGTCCGTGATCTGCCCGGCGGTAACATTTATCGGCTCAGGCGAGACATAGGGAACATAGTCCAGGGTTTCGATCTGAATTCGGTAGTCGCCCGGGGAAAGTCCCTGAACCAGGAATTTCCCTTCGGCATCGGTCAGGGTCTCGGTGACGTAGGCATCCTCTTCAGTGTAGAACTCAACCACCACCCCCTCTTTGGGATACAGGTCTGTGCTCTCGTCCCCGATGATGTCGGCCACGACGGTCCCGGAAACAGAACCCGAATTAACCTCGGCATTGGCGCGGATCACCGGCTTGAGGATGTATTGGCCCGAATTGCCGGCCTCAACAATGGATTTCTGAACGTCCCAGTCGAGGATGAAGGTGTAGGAAAAGCCCGGGTCGAGCTGCTGGTCCAGCTTGATCTTCAGCCCAGACTGCTGGGCACTTGGCGTCTTCAATGGGATGAGTTCGTCCTGTCCCTCCAATTTCAGGGAATTGTTCTCACTCAGGACCAACCGGATCTGCTCCATCCAGCCCGAGGGAATGAT
Source organism: uncultured Flavobacteriaceae bacterium (assembly GCA_964489625.1). Lineage (GTDB taxonomy): Bacteria > Bacteroidota > Bacteroidia > Flavobacteriales > Flavobacteriaceae > Lutimonas. The sequence continues at coordinate 2,747 of CAZAZM010000024.1, read as the reverse complement.
CTCGTCGGAGAGGAGCAGCTCGTTGCCCGCGATCAATTTTGTCAGATCTGTTTGTATGGGATATCCCCCTTCCGGGGTGAAACTCTGCCAACCATTTTCGTCTTCGGAGCTGTTGTATTGGATGTCAATGATCTCGACGTTGACCTGCTCGTAGTCCCCTGCCGCGTCAACGAGCTTCAGGATCACGCGCGAGCTGTTCTCGGGGTCGTTCATTTTGTCATCGCTGCAGCCCAGGAAGGAGATCGCGAGCGCCAACAATGCAAAAAAGGATCGGAGTTTGATGTGATTTTTCATAGCGAGAATTTTGAGATTCATTTTCTTTTTCAGGAGTAAATCTAGCACAACTTTCTGAAGAGAATCTCAAGCGGCCGTCCAGAGCTGTTTTTGCACGGAGTCACTAATTCAATATTTTTCAAATATTTAGCTATATTTACACAGAGCGCTATTGCTAACTAAGAAAACAATCATGACCAAATCCACCCCATCCTTTTTGACAAAAGGATTATTCATCTTGATTTCATTACTCCTGGCTTCCTGCTTCAAGAAGGAAGCACCACCATTTCCCTATGGGAAGAAATATACGGTTAGCCCCACTAAGAAGTCCCTCGAAAATAGCCAAGCAGACACAATCAGATGGCAGACTTTTAATTCCAGTACGTATGAAACCCTGCCAACGACCCGGTTTGACTGGAATAAGCTGGAAAGCAAGCGACTGGAGATTGGCTTTCCCTATCCGATGAGCGGAAGCCTGCAGGAGGCTGCATTGAACATGGACAGCATACCTGCAATTGATTTTGATCTCTCTAACTTCGAAAGGGAAAAAATCAAGGTTCGCGCGATCAGTATGGGAAGCCCTGAGACCAACCCTATCGGGAACCTCCCAAATCCCGCTCAGGCGACAAGGGGCGTCAGGTTTGTGGATGACGCATTCCTCCTTCCCAATTCCGCGACTTCGGCACTCTATGCAAAGGACGGTTCAATTTGGATTGGTACTCAAGGGGGTTATCTAGCCCGCTACAACTCGGACAATGTTGCGGTCTACGGCCCTGAGCAAGGCTTGGAAATAGGCAACATTTCTTCAATTATCGAAGATTCATCAGGAAGGATCTGGTTGGGTTCAAGCAGAGACAATGTTGTGGTCATTGATCCCAAAGCAAATCTCATTTACGAATTGCAGAGCCCTAGATTTTTACATCGAATATTTCAATTGAGAGAGATTTCGGACGGTACGGTCTGGACCCGGAACAATAGTCCGGGCTTTAGTTTTATTGATTTTGAAGATAAGACCGTGACCGTGATGGGGGGTGAAGGCAGTCCCTTTGGAGGTTTCACCGTGAGCGTGTTCGAGGACAGCCGGGGGCTGATCTGGGTAGGTAGCAGCCTCGGTGTTCAGATTATCGACAGGGAGAACAAAAGGCTCTACCACCTAACCACTGAGCAAGGATTGATCCATGACATGGTTTACAATATCATGGAGGATGACAAGAACCGCATCTGGTTGAGCACCGCAGGAGGCGTTAGCGTGATCAATGCAGAGAGGAATCAAATTTCTTCCATTGGACCCGAAAACGGCATGCAGGATATGGATCAAATCTTTTCGGTTATGCAATCGAGCAATGGCAAATATTGGTTTGGTACCGGAAACAGTCTATTATATTCCTTTGACGAAGACAACAACACCTTTGAGAAGTACCAGCTGGGAACGGGTGGAGGTTTTATGTTTCATATGTTTGAGGATGATGAACAGCAGATATGGGCCGTTGCTGTAAACAACGGTGGAATGTTTGTCATCGATCAGACCACGGGTCAGCCGGCGAATCTGGACGGAGCAGACGGGTTTGAACGAAACAGGGTTTGGGTAACACTGGTGGATGGAAAAGGACGCGTATGGGCGGGCACTGAAGAAGGAATTGAAGTTTATAACCCTAAAACCCAGGTGTTATGGCATTTTGGCGAGGAAGATGGACTCATAAGCAATTATACGTACAACATGGAGCTGGATTCCAAGGGAAGGATCTGGGCGGCAGGCTCCGGCAGGGGAATGTCGATCATCGATCCGGAAGCGCAAACGATCAAGCGTCTGGAGTCCAAAACCCATCTGAATGAGATCAGGGTGACAGAAGTCTACGAAGACAGTGATCAAACGTTTTGGCTGGGTGGATTTCAGGGTGAAATCATACAGTACAGGCCGGAGTCAACAAGGATTCAAGTCTTTGCAGACAGTTTGTACTCGAACCGGATCACTGATTTCAATTCGAACTCCTCGAAACAAGTGTTCATAGGAACTCAGGGAGATGGACTTCTGGTTTTGGAGCCGGACAGGACTCAATTGAGAAAGTTCACAACTGAAAATGGAATGATCACCGACGATTTGATGTCTCTGGATTTTGACGAAGCGGGAAATCTATGGGTGGCAGGGCTCAAAGGGGTTGAAAGAATCGACCTGGACGATTTGGAAATTGGATTGTTCACCAAGAATCAGGACCTCCTTTCCAATGATGTCTATGCCCTCAAGATTCATGAAGGAAAGGTTTACAGCGGAACCTCCAATGGAATTACGATCCTGGAGCCTGACGCAGATCACTCTGACCAATGGAATGTCTATTCAGTAGGGCGGGAACAAGGCATGACCGAGGTTGATATTTCACAGAACAGTTTTTCTTTTGACAAGGAGGGGCATCTATGGTCCGGTGCCAATGCCCTGACCCTAAATGTTATAGATCCGATAGAGCTTGACACTGTGCCAG
>CAZAZM010000023.1:0-46236 GCA_964489625.1 uncultured Flavobacteriaceae bacterium | reverse complement strand
CCTATGCTGCAGATGGCACGCCGGTGGTAAATGAAGAGCTGATGGAGCGATTGATGGAAGAGCAATTGTTCAATTTGGTTTCTGAATATGAACACAGGTTGCGCAAGCTGAACAGCATTTATTTCGATGTGGGCCTGTATGATGAACTGGGCCTGACTCAGACCAACATCGACCTGCACAATCTGATGGTCGAACTGGACATTGATCATGAATTCGAAACCTACGAGGGTGGTCATCTGAGCCATATCTATGAGCGAATGGCAAAAGCCCTGGTGCATGTTTCCAAACAGGTCACCCCACCTTACAACAAATGATCTGTGATCAGAAAATTAATTTGAAGTACCCGGTACGAAGCTCGATCCCATCGAGGCTTTTTATCGGGTCTCTCATTTGCCTCAACCCCGGAACATCTCCTCAGGATTCCTGAAGCACTTGAATTCTATGGTGTAGTCGTCCGGGTCCTTGACGAAGAAGGACTGGTGCTCTCCGCTTCTATCCATCAGGAAAATGCCCTTTTCAATGGATCGCCCCTGGGTCTCGGTCAATTTCTGGTACAGGGAATTCCATTCCTGCTCTCTCAGAATGACCCCGAAATGAAAGGAGGGAAGGATCTGTCCCTCAAAGTTGTAGTGCGGATAGTTGAAATTGAATTTCTTGCCCTTGGTGAATGTCATCTGGTGACCGAAGAGGTCAACGTCGAGCCAGTTGCTCGAACTCCTGCCCGTGCTGGCACCGAGTACCTCGGTGTAGAAGGACCGGGTCCTTTCGATGTCCCGGCAGGGAAGCGAAATATGGAAGCTCGCGTTCATGATCTAGTAGTCCTCTTCTTCTTCGTCAGAGTCCTCAAAATCATCATCGTCAAAATCAGGATCTACCGGATCGGAATCCTCGTCCTCATCCTCATCGAAGTTCTCGATGCTGGTGGCGAGGCCTTTGCTTACCTTGACCAGGTAGATGGTGTCTTCCGTTCGTACTTCAACCGCTTCGATCATCTCGTTCTGGGCATTCTGGAAGCGGATGATGTCCTCACGGTCATAACCGTCGGGAAACTTTTGAACCAACATGTTCAGAAGTTCATCGGTCAATTTTTTGTAGTCGATTATCACTCTTCTCATCGCTGACATGTTTACTTGGGTCGTGCCCGTTAAAAATAACGCATAATTTTATTCGTTCGTACGAATGGATCACATATTTAACAAATAAGCGAAAATCAAGGGAGCAACGATGGTTGCGTCACTCTCGATGATGTGCTTTGGCGTGTCGATGTCCAGCTTTCCCCAGGTGATCTTCTCGTTCGGCACGGCACCCGAATAGGAGCCGAAGCTGGTCGTTGAGTCCGATATCTGGCAGAAATAGCTCCAGAAAGGGGTATCCGTGCGTTCCATGTCCTGGTAGAGCATGGGAACCACGCAGATCGGAAAGTCACCCGCGATGCCGCCACCGATCTGGAAGAAACCGATCCCGTTGTCTGAATTGGCGGTATACCAGTCGGCCAGGAAGGTCATGTACTCGATGCCGGATTTCATGGTGCTGGCCTTCAGCTCACCCTTCAGGACATAGGAAGCGAAGATGTTGCCCATGGTGCTGTCTTCCCATCCGGGAACGACCATGGGAAGGTTCTTCTGGGCCGCGGCGAACATCCAGGAGTCCTTTACGTCGATCTCATAGTATTCCTCCAGGACGCCCGACAACAGTAGCTTATACATGAATTCATGGGGGAAAAACCGCTCGCCCTCATCCTCGGCTTCCTTCCAGATCTTGAAGATATGCCTTTGAAGCCTCCTGAAGGCCTCCTCTTCGGGAATGCAGGTGTCCGTCACCCGGTTCAGGCCCTTGAGCAACAGCTCCCACTCGTCTGAAGGGGTGAGGTCGCGATAGTTCGGGACCCTCTTGTAATGCGAGTGGGCGACCAGGTTCATGATGTCCTCTTCCAGGTTGGCTCCCGTGCAGGAGATGATGTGCACCTTGTCCTGGCGGATCATCTCCGAAAAGATCTTCCCCAGCTCGGCGGTGCTCATGGCTCCTGCCAGAGAAACGAGCATCCTGGAGCCTCCTTCCAGCTGCTTCTCATAATCCTTGGCCGCATCGACCAGGGCTGCTGCGTTGAAATGCAGGAAATGCTTCTCCAGGAACCGGCTTATGTGGCCTTTGTCAGTCATAGTCTTCTTCGTCTTTGAATTTGTTCAGCTTGCTGAAAGGACTTTCTCCATCGAGGTCCTGATCTTCTTCCGACTGCTCTTCCTCGCTGAATTTGTAGCTCAGCATCTTGTAATAGAGCTTGGCTGCCAGGAATTCGGATTGTTTGTTCACCCCATCGGGGCAGAGCTCGACCAGGTCGAAGCCCACCACGTTCTTCTGATTGAACACCTTTTTGAGGAAATCCAGGGTCTCGTACCACAGCAGGCCTCCCGGCTCCGGGGTTCCCGTGGAAGGCATGATCGAAGGATCAAGCGCATCGAGGTCAAAGGTAATGAAAACGTTCTGGGTCATCTGATCGATGACGTCCTCCATCCAGTACTCATTCGTGGCCATTTCATGGGCAAAGAATACCTTGTCCGGGTTCATGGTGCTCTTTTCGGAGACATCCATGCTTCGGATCCCCACCTGGATCAGGTTTGTGGTCTGACTCGCTTCGTAGACGGCGCAGGCATGGTTGCAAGAGCTGCCCTCGTATTCCGACCGAAGGTCCGCGTGCGCGTCTATCTGCAGCACGGTGAGGTTGTCATAGCATTCGTTGAAGGCCCTGATGCTGCCAATGGAAAGAGAATGCTCTCCTCCGATCAGGGTCACGAACTTCTTCTTGTTGATATAGGTCTTCGCCACCTGGTGGACGGCTTCCACCATGGCTTCCGGGCTGCTGCTCTCCGTGACGGGATCTGCGAGATAGATTCCTTTTTCATATACCTCTGTGTCCGTCTCTATGTCGTAGAGCTCCATGTTCTCGGAGGCTTTCAGAAAAGCCTCGGGTCCCTTGTCGGCTCCTTTGCCCCAGGTGCTCGTTCCATCATAGGGCACGGGGATCAAAACGGTCATTGCTGCTTCCAGACGCCCGAACTCCTCAGGAATTCCGGCATAGGTTCTTTTAGTTGTTGTCATGGTATCCTAAAATGTGTAAAAAATTCTCTGCGGTTTGTTGTTCTTTGAACAGGCGGGTATGCATATTCCCTTCTTCGTCCCTGTCGATCAAAATGTGTTTGGGCTGGGGGATGAGGCAGTGTTGCAGGCCTCCGTATCCGCCGATGCTCTCCTGGTAGGCCCCGGTGTTGAAAAAGCCAATGTAAAGGGGCTCGTCCTTGTTGAACTTGGGCAGGTAGATCGCGTTGGTGTGCTGCTCGCTGTTGTAGTAGTCGCTGCTGTCACAGGTCAGCCCGCCCAAAAGCACCCTTTCGTATTCCTTGTTCCACTGATTCAGTGGCAGCATGACGAATCTTCGGTTGATCGCCCAGGTGTCAGGAAGGGTGGTGATGAAGGAGGAGTTGATCATGTTCCATTTTTCACGGTCATTCTGCTGTTTCTGGTAGAGCACCTGGTAAACGGCACCACCGCTCTCACCGACCGTATAGCTGCCGAACTCGGTGAAGATGTCCGGAACGTCGATCTTGGCTTCGGCGCAAACCGTGCTGATCTGGTTCACGATCTCATCCACCATGTACTGGTAGTCGTAATCGAAGGCCAGCGAGGTCTTGATCGGAAATCCTCCCCCGATGTTCAGGCTCTTCAGCTGGGGGCATATCTTTTTGAGCTGCACGTAGACCTTCAGGCATTTGTGCAATTCGTTCCAGTAATAGGCCGTGTCGCGGATTCCCGTGTTGATGAAGAAGTGGAGCATGGTCAGGTTGACCTTCTTGTTCTCTTTCACCTGGTCCTTGTAGAACTTCACGATGTCCTTGTAGCCGATTCCCAGCCGGCTGGTATAGAATTCGAAGGTGGGTTCTTCTTCGGAGGCGATCCTGATCCCGATCTCGAATTTGGTCTTTATCTTTTGCTGAAGCAGGTCAAGCTCCTCAAAATTGTCAATGATCGGGATGCAGTTCTTATGACCCGAGTTGATCAGGCCGGCAATGTTCTCGACGTATTTGTCTCGCTTGAACCCGTTGCAAAGCACGTAGGTGGAGTCTGAGATCTTCCCCTCTCTTTTCAGGTGTTGCACGATGTCTATGTCAAAGGCCGAAGAGGTCTCGATGTGAATGTCATTCTTCAGTGCCTCGTCAAGGATGAACTTGAAATGAGAGCTTTTCGTGCAGTAGCAATAATTGTACTTTCCCTTGTAATCGTGGTTGTCAAAGGCAGTCCTGAACCATGATTTTGCGCGTTGGATGTTGTTGGAGATCTGCGGGAGATAAGTGAATTTGAACGGTGCCCCGTACTCTCGCACCAGGCCCATCAGGTCTATGCCATGAAATCTCAGCTCGTTCTTCTCCAGGGAATATTCCTCCTGGGGGAAATAATAGGTTTGATCAATCAGATCTATGTATTTGGTTTTCATTTTATAATGTCGTTGATAACTAAAGGATGTCCTAATTTACTGAATTGCAGAAAAAAGGAAACTCAGATCCTTATCGGAATCAAGATTTTTCTCAAGCCAAATACCCTGGGTATCGAAAAGAATGTTCGGGCGGGAGCGGAAGCTAGCTCTAAAATTCGGTATCCTATCTGATAGGCTGCATCTGAATATGACTTCCTGATTTTCAAATGCCCGAAACTAAAAACACGTTTCATGATGTTCAGCCGAATGCTTTGGGCAAAGAAAGTAAAAAATCCAATATGAAGGATAATTTGAAAATAATTTTAACGGTTCGATAAAATTCAATATTTTCAACGCCTTGGAGCCGCCTGCTCCTTGAAAATTGCCGCATATGAAATTGCAACCCATGAAATTCACCCCCGTTTTTTGCTATCGAATATGGGGAGGCGAAAAATTGAAAACCATCCTGAAAAAGGAGTATCGCGAAGATTCCATTGGGGAGTCCTGGGAGATCTCTGCCGTCGAGGGGAATGAGACCCGGGTCTCCGGGGGTCCGGAACGTGGAAAGACCCTTAAGGAGTTGATACAGGAGTATGGGGAAGAACTTGTTGGGAAGCGGGTCTATGAGCGTTTTGGGGAGGAGTTTCCCCTGCTGATCAAGTACATTGACGCCGCCAGGCCCCTTTCGGTGCAGGTTCACCCGGGAGACGAGCTTGCCCTGGAACGGCACGATTCCTTCGGCAAGAACGAGATGTGGTATGTAATGGGTGCGGATGAAGGCGCCGAGTTGATCATTGGCTTCAACAGGCAGATCGATGAAAGTCAGTATGAGCGGCTGTTGGACCAGAAGGAGATCATGAAGGTGATGAATTCGCAAAGGGTGAAACCGGGAGATACCTTTTACATCCCCACGGGGCGGGTCCATGCCATCGGCGCTGGGGTCCTGCTCGCAGAGATACAGCAAACTTCCGACATCACCTACAGGATCTATGATTACGACCGGGTGGATGCCCGAACGGGGCAGAAGCGCGAATTGCACACCGAGGAGGCAAAGGGCGCGATCGACTATACTGTCCGGGACAGCTATCACACAGACTATGAGGAAAAGATCAATCAGGCCAATGTCCTGGTCCATTCTCCTTACTTCAAGACCAACCTTCTGATCGTCGAAGGGGAAATGAGCCTGGATTACACGAACCTGGACTCCTTTGTGATCTACATGTGCGTGGAGGGCAAGGCTGCACTCCAAACGGAGGATTCCGAGCATTCGATCGCACTGGGCGAGACCCTGCTCATCCCGGCTACCGCCGGCAAGCTGACATTGCGCTCCGAAGGCTGCAGGATCCTTGAGGTAAGCCTATAGACGGATTAGGTTTTTCCTTGGGGTTTTGGTAAATTAGGTGATTGAATGCCTAGTAAACCCCACCACCATGAACAGCAGAAGATCCTTCCTGAAGAACACCGGCCTGATATTGGCCGCAGGCGCCTTTCCCATGTCGAGTTTCATGATCCCAAAGTCCAGGGAGAAGCTGGGAGTCGCCCTGGTCGGGCTCGGGTACTACAGCCGAGACCTGTTGGCCCCGGCCCTTCAACTCACACAGCACTGCGAGCTCCGTGGCATTGTCACGGGCTCACCGGATAAGATACCCGCCTGGCAGAAGAATTACGGGATCCCTGACAAGAACGTCTACAACTATGAGAACATGCATCGGCTGGCTGACAATGACGAGATCGACGTGGTTTACATCGTCCTGCCCAACGCCCTGCACATGAAGTATTCTGTGATTGCCGCAGAGGCGGGGAAGCATGTGTGGTGCGAGAAGCCCATGGCGATCAGCGTGTCGGAGTGCGAGCAGATCATCGGAGCCTGCAAAAGGAACAAGGTGCAGCTGACCATAGGCTACAGGATGCAGCACGAACCCGTCACCCGCGAGATCATGAAATGGAGCAGGGAGAGGCCCTATGGAAAGCCCCTCGATATTCGGGCAGAAGCGGGATTCTTCAACAGCGGGGGAGACGGGACCCACTGGAAGCTCTTCAAGGAGCTCGGTGGAGGAGCCATGTTCGACATGGGGGTCTATCCGCTGAATGCGGTGCGCTATGCCACGGGCATGGAACCCCTCGGCGTAAGGGCCACCATTGAGAGATCTAGGCCTGAGATCTTCGAAGCAGATGAGACCACCCTCTTTGAGCTGGATTTCCCCGAAGGTATCAAGGCCACTTGTAAAACGAGCTTTTCCGAGAACCTGAACACCTTGCGCGTGAATTGTGCGGAAGGATGGTACGAGGCCCGGCCCTTCCAGTCCTACCAGGGAGTGCAGGCCCGGACCAGCGATGGCAGGCACCTGAAGCCCTTCCAGGGCAGCCAGCAGGCGCGACAGATGGATGACGACGCCCTTGCCATCCTGAATGGGTCCAGGCCTTTGGTTCCTGGAGAAGAAGGGCTGCGCGACATACGGGTCGTGGAGGCCATTTTCAAGTCCGCCGAAATGGGTGGCCGAACCGTGAGCCTCCAGTGATGCCAATACCCTTCCGAATGGGAGGAACCGGTCAAGGGCATCATGATGGAAGTCATGATTTTTGTTGCCTGCCTTCACTAAATTTGAGAGAATGACATAAAACACCCTCATGGAAAACAGGATCCGTTTACCGAAGAATGTAGAAGCATTCCTGATCGAGATCGGAGACCTGTCCTATTTTGCCGGGCGATTCTTCAGGGAGCTTTTCACGCGGCCCTTTGAATTCAAGGAACTTACCCGTCAGTGCTACAACATGGGGAACAGGTCCCTGTTGCTGGTCGGGGTGACCGGGTTCATACTGGGCCTGGTCTTTACCCTGCAGTCGAGGCCGACCCTGATGGAGTTCGGGGCGGAATCCTGGATGCCGTCCATGGTCAGCATCTCAATCGTTCGCGAGATCGGCCCTGTGATCACGGCCCTGATCTGTGCGGGAAGGATCAGCTCCGGCATCGGGGCTGAGCTAGGATCCATGCGGGTGACCGAGCAGATAGACGCCATGGAGGTTTCAGGGACCAACCCCTTCAAATACCTGGTGGTGACAAGGATACTGGCGGCAACGCTTATGATCCCGCTGCTGATCATCTTCGGGGATGCCATTGCCCTGCTGGGTTCGGCACTGGTGGAGTACCTCAAGGGAGACGTCTCCTTTCAGCTCTATTTCAATGCCGTATTCGATGCACTGGACTATTCCGACCTCAATCCAGCGATCATCAAGTCCTTCTTTTTCGGCTTCGCCATCGGGCTGGTGGGGAGCTACAAGGGATATACCTGCACCCGGGGAACGGTTGGGGTGGGAGAGGCCTCGAACTCGGCGGTGGTATTCACCTCCATGCTGCTGTTCGTAATTGATTTCATTGCCGTGTTCGTAACCGACATTTTTACTGACATATGAAGGGGTCCGAAGAACATAGCAAGACGGTGATACGAATCGAAGGGCTGTACAAGCATTTCGGGGACAACCACGTGCTCAACGGATTCGACATGACCCTGGACACGGGCGAGAACCTGGTGATCATGGGCAAGTCCGGGTCCGGAAAGTCGGTGATGATCAAGTGCCTGATGGGTCTGATGCAACCGGATGAAGGCAAGATCGAGATCATGGGACTCAACGTGCTGGAACTGGAGCAGCAGGAACTGGACCAGCTGAGAAAGCAGATCGGTTTCCTCTTTCAGGGAAGCGCCCTGTATGACTCCATGACGGTCCGGGAGAACCTGGAGTTTCCGCTCCGGAAGCAGAAGATGCCACAGGAGGAAAAGGACAGGCTGGTCTTCGAGGCGCTTGAAAGCGTGGGCCTGAAGCACGCGGTGGAGCTGATGCCTTCAGAGCTCTCCGGGGGCATGAAGAGAAGGATCGCACTCGCCAGGGCCATCATCCTGCATCCCAAGATCATCATTTACGACGAGCCGACAACCGGGCTGGATCCCATCACGGCCAAGGAGATCATACAGCTCATGCGGGACATCCAGAAAAAGCACGGCTCTGCCGCACTGATCATCACCCATGACGTGGACTGCTCAAGGGTGATCGCGGACCGGATGATCTTGTTGATCGACGGAGTGAACTATGCCGAGGGAAGCTTTTCGGAGCTACAGGCCTCCTCAGATGAAAAAATCATGGCCTTCTTTAAATAGCAGATTATGAAGATAACCAACGCACAAAAGATCAAACTGGGAATGTTCGTCATCGTGACGGGCATCCTGCTGGTCCTGGCCCTGTACTTTATCGGGAAGAAGCAGAACATATTCGGAAGCACCTTTTACGTGAGCGCCGTGTTCGACAACGTGAATGGCCTTAAGCTGGGCAACAATGTCAGATACTCGGGAATCAATGTGGGCACCGTTCGCAGGATCGAGATGATCAATGACTCGACCATCTGCGTTGACATGGCCCTGGAGAGTGACATTCTCAGGCATATGCGCACCGACGCAAAGGCGGTCGTAGGATCGGACGGGCTCGTGGGCAGCATGGTGGTCAACATTTTCCCCGGGTCCAGGAACTCCCCCTTCCTGCAACCCGGCGACACCCTGATGTCGATCAAGAAGGTGAGCACCAGTGACATGTTGTCGACCCTGAGCGTGACAAACGCCAATGCAGCGGATCTGTCTGCCGAATTGTTGAAAATAACCAGTTCGCTGAACGAGGGGCAGGGGACCCTGGGCAGACTGCTCAACGACCAGGAGATGGGGGCGGATTTGAAGGAGACTATAGGGAACCTGAAGAAGGTGAGCAGGGATGCTTCGAAGGTGGTCGAGGACCTCAGGGGCGTCATCTCTGATATTCAGCTCGAAGAGAGCCTCCTGTACGTTCTTGTCAACGATACTGTTGCTGCCGGGCAATTCAGGTCGATCCTGCTCAACCTCGAGGAATCCAGTCTCAGGATCAGCGAGGCGGCCGGCAATCTCAATGAGGTGGTCTCCGACGTGAAGACGGGAGAAGGAACCTTCAACTACATCATGACCGACACCACCCTGGTCAACGACATAGATGAGACCGTGAGAAATGTGAAGAAAGGAAGCGAGCTGCTCAATGAGAACCTCGAGGCGATGAGGCACAACGTTCTTTTCAGGGGTTATTTCAAGAAACTTGAAAAGGAAGAGAAGAAGGAGCAAAAGAAGAAAGGACAGCAATAAAGAAGTGGCGATATGAAAAAGGATGAAAAGATCAACCCGGCAGAAGAAAGGAATCCCAGGGCCCATGGCAGGAAATTCAGGACGGCTTTGGTCCTGTCAGGGGGAGGGGTGCGCGGCATGGCACACATTGGTGCGATACAGGCCCTGGAAGAGCAGGGCATATTCGCCGAGGTGGTATCCGGTTCGAGCGCCGGGGCCGTGGTTGGTGCCCTGTACTGCCATGGCTACAGTCCTGCGGAAATGAAGAGGTTCTTCGAGGAGACCCCGCTCTTCCACATCAGCCGGTTTGCATTCGGCAAGCCCGGCTTCATAGATACGGACAAGTTCTACAAGGATTTTGTCAAGTATTTCAGAATGGACGATTTCGAATCGCTCAAGAAACCTCTGTATGTCACCGCTGTGGACATGCTGAAGGGCATAAAAAAGGTGTTCTCCAAGGGAGAGTTGATAAAACCGCTGCTGGCTTCCTCGGCCTTTCCCGGCCTGTTCTCACCAGTCTGCATAGACCAGGTGCTCTATTCGGACGGAGGAATCCTCGACAATTTCCCCATCGAGCCCGTCGAGGAACTGGCCGAAGAATTGATCGGGATCTATGTAAGCCCCCTTGAGACCATACAGCCCGAAAATCTGAAATACTCCGTGAATGTCCTTGAGCGGGCAATTCGGATCAACTACTCTGAGCGATCCATGAGCAAGTTTAGCGCCTGTGACCTGCTCGTTCGCCCACCCAAGCTCGTGGATTACGGTTTGCTTGACGTGGGCAAGCTGGAAGAGATCTACCAGGTAGGTTACGAGACCACCAGGCGAGAGCTCAAAAAAAGGATGGGACTATCCGTTTGAAAGGCTCAGTTGGACGGCTTGACCTCGATGAACGAGATCTCCGGCCGCATCCCGAGCCTGCCCGGAAAACCGAGCCATCCCAGGCCCCGGTTCACATTGAGGTACTGACCGTTCTCCTTGTGCAGCCCGGCCCAGTGCTTGTATTTGTATTTGATGGGACTCCACTGCTTGTTCTTGAGGTTGACCCCCGCCTGCATGCCATGGGTATGTCCGGACAGGGTCAGAAACACGTCCGTCTTTTCCACCACTTCCTCTGCCCAGTGGGTCGGATCGTGGGAGAGCAGGATTTTGAGGGCAGGCGTCTCAATGCCCTTGAGTGCCTTGCCTAGGTCTCCGTGCTGCGGGAAGGGGGGGTGGCCCCAGTTCTCGACGCCGGCGATCCCTATTTCAAAGCCCTTGAAATCGACGCGCTCGGATTCGTTGAGCAAGAGCCGGAAGTCTGTCTTCTTGTAGAAGTACTTTATGGATTCAAAGTTCTTCCGCTTCAGGTCCTGGGTCTTCCAGGAGGAGTAGTCCCCGTAGTCATGGTTGCCCAGAACGGCATACTTTCCGTGTTTGGCCTCCAGCTTTTGCAGGACCTCGCTCCAACCCTTGAGCTCCCAGGCGAAGTTGTTGACCAGGTCGCCCGAGAAGAAGATAAAGTCTGGCTGTAGGTGATTGATGATCTTCACCGCCCGTTCCAGGATGTGATACCTGAAATTGAAGCTTCCCAGGTGCAGGTCGGAAATGTGAACGAGCTTGATCCTGCCCACATCCGAGGGCAGCAGTTTGGTCCGGATCCGCAGGTGATGCACCTTGAACCGATACAGGGCCCGGAATATGGCGTGGAGAATGACAAAGAAGGGGAGGAAGCCCGACAGAAGGCCCACCATGGGAATCACCAGCAGGGATTCCTGTTCGGAAAAGACATAATTGGTGAAAAAGAGCACCGAGATGATGATCACGAAGATCACCTTGGGAATGAAGGAGGAAACCGTCAGACCATAGAGGGAGGTGATCAGCAGGTGCTTTCTTTGCGGGTGTATCCGATCCAGGCGAACCTTGAGAATTACGATCGCGCTGACCAGGCCTATGGTAAAGAACCAGAAGAGGCCATTGATCAGGTAGACAAGCCAGTCCTGGCCGATCAGTTGGGTGATCGACTGAAGCCAGTAAAAGGCCAGGATGTCAATCACCAGGATGGCCAGGCAGAGGATCGCTATGTTCGAGTTCGAGATTGCCCTCATCGCATCATGGGGTTCTGTTGCTTTCTTCCCTGATCCTTCTTCGGTCCCTCAATGCCCAGTAAACCCCTTTGACGCCTGCCACCCACTTTGGGTACATGGCGATGAGGATGATCTCCTCTACGGTTTCAATGATCCCGAGCACGATCATGAGGTAGAACAGCCAGTAGACGGGAGAGAAGAAGAGGAACCACAGGATAAAAACCCCCTGAGTGATCGCCGACAATTTCGCGAGATAGGTGTGGAAGGCAGTGGTCTTGCCATATTTTCTGAAGGCCAGCAGCATTTGAACGAAATACAGGAAGAAGGGGATCAGGATGATCCGGTAATTCTCCAGGATAAACTCGTGCTCGAACACCAGGAGCCCCACGAAGGCAACACCCAGGGTGATCTGGTCTCCCAGCGAATCCAGTTGAGAGCCCCTGGAGCTGGTGATCTTCAGTCGTCGGGCCAGGAAGCCGTCGATCATGTCAGTGCTGTAGCTCAGCAGGAGAAACCAGCTGAACAATTCTCTCTGTCCCAACCCGATCAGCAAAAGCAAAAAGGGAGAAGCCGCCACCCGGTAAAAGGAGAACCAGTCGGCTATATTGTAGTTCCTGAAGGATAGCATAGGCAAGATTTCTTATCTCTTCAATGGTCTGGCTGTTTATTCGAACTTGTACACTGCCCATTTCCCTTCTTCGCCCTGCACGGCGACAATTCCCTTTCCAAGGAACCGGGCCTGCATTTCAGGTGGGGTCTTCTTCACCTTGCTCGGCACGAAATTTCGCGCATTCATCAGGGAGGTCACCACCTTGCCCGTCCTATCGATGATGAGTTCCTCCACCTGGTAGTTCACAACATCCTTGCCCAGCAGCTCATTCCTTCCCACCACCTGGCGGCTGTATTGGGTCACGATGGCGTGACCGTTCCTGAAATTTGTCGCGTTGACGTACTGAGGTTCAATGACCGTTCGTCCCTCCTTGTCTATGAAACCATAATACTCGATTCCGTCACGCACTTCATGAATGAGGCAACGCTCTTCCGTGAAGGCGGGGTAGGATTTCCATTGATCGCCTGCCGCTAGCCCGCTGGAAGAGGGGGAAGGCACCAGGTCGTCCCTGTAATTGATTGCCAGGTTTCCTTTCTCGTCAATGAATCCCCATTGATCTCCCTTCTTGACGCTGGCCAGCCCTTCGTGGAAAGGATTCGCCATTTCCAGGTCATCGATCACCTGGCCGTATCCGTTCAAGAGAAACACAATGGAAATCAAGACAAGTGACATAAGCTTCTTCATAATATCTTCTTTAGGGGTTAAACCTAATAAAGATAGGGCTCGGCCGAGAAAATATATATGACAATTGTCATGAAAACGGGGCTTTCGGGCCCTAATTCTTCTCAACGTGCTTCATGATCCAGCGCGTGCAATCCCTGAAATTCTCAAAGATGTGCTCCTCCGGGATGAGGTCGGGGATGATGTCTATGGACCTCATCAGGTACATGGGTTGCTGCTGGATGTCGACGATCAGCACGTGGACGTTCTTCCTTTCCAGGTCCAGGAGCACGTCTTCGAGTATGTACAGCCCGGACTGATCGATGTAGGGCACCCGGTCCATCCTGAGGATGACGTGTGTGGCCTCGTCGGGGATCTGCTTGGCCAGCCCCTGGATGAAGCTCGTGGATCCGAAGAAGATCGGGCCCCTGATGTGTTTTATGAATACTTTCTCGATCCATTCTTTCGGAAAGATCTGCTCGTCTTCCCAGGCCGTTTCCGCTTTCAGGCTTTTGACGTTCGACTGTCTCGCAGTAGCGTCGCCCATCTGCTTCATGAAAACAAGGGAAGCGATCACCAGGCCGATGCCCACGGCGTAGATCAGGTTCCAAAAGGCAGACAGCACGAGCACCACGATCATGATCAGAACCTCGGGGAGAGGCATTGAAGGGATGGCCCTGAGGCCTTTGTAGTCCATCACCCCGATCCCGACGGTGATGAGTATCCCTGCCAGCACCGCTGCGGGAATCCTTGAGGCGAGCGGCCCCAGGGCCAACAGGATGACCAGCAGGAAGGCCCCTGCGATCATTCCCGACAACTTGGTTTTCCCTCCGGCATTGATGTTGACCACGGTTCTTATGGTGGCCCCGGCCCCCGGCAATCCGCCGAACAGGCCAGCAATGGTGTTTCCGATGCCCTGGCCGATGAGCTCCTTGTTCGGTTTGTGGCTCGTCTTGGTCATATTGTCCGCCACGACAGAGGTGAGCAGGGAGTCAATGGCTCCCAAAAAGGCAAGGGTGAGGGCCGTGAACACATGACGCGAAAGGGATCCGGCCTGGAACTCGGTGAAGATATCGGTTCGAAACAGGGGAAAGCCACTTGGGATCTCATCGATCGGTCGATAGTCCAGGTCAGCGGCTATTGCGACTCCCGAAACCACCAGGAGTGCCACGAGGGTGGACGGAAGCGCAGTGGTGATCTTCTTGAACCCGTAGATGATGATGATGGTTGACAGGGCAAGCAGCAGCTCCAGGTAATTTACCCCCCTGAGGGCCCTGGGAAGACTCCTGATCGCTCCGATCACCCCCGAGGTGTCTTTTTTTGCCAGGATCCCGGCCTCCTGGTAGATCTCTGACTCTGTGATCTGCTCGCCCCTCTCTATGGTCTCCCTGAAGTCCTCAAGGACCAGCAGTCCCTCCTCGGCCTCTTCCTGAAGTATATGCTCCAGGATCAGCTCTTCGGCCTCCGGTTTGTATTCTTCGATCCGGGCCCGGTCGTTTTCGACATAGTACCCCAGCATGGGCAACAGGTTGGTGATGATGATGATCACGCCAATCGCGGTCATGAACCCTGAGACCACGGGATAGGGAATGTACTTGATGTACTGCCCCAGGCCCACCGCCCCGATCACTATCTGCATGATGCCTGCCATGATGAAAACGGCCAGGATGATCGGGATGGACCTCGCAACATCCCCGTCATTGACCTGGAGTATGCCCGCTATTAGTATGGTGCTGATGGCCGTCATGGGGGCCGTCGGCCCGGAGATCTGAGTGGAAGTCCCTCCGAAGAGAGCGGCGAAGAAACCGAGCAGGATGGCCCCGTAAAGCCCCGCGCTGGGCCCAAGTCCTGAAGCCACCCCGAAAGCAAGGGCCAGGGGCAAAGCGACGATGCCGGCAGTGATTCCGCCGAAAAAGTCTCCTCTCAGGTTTGTGAAAAGTCCCTTCATGATCCTTAGCCTCCAACAGGTTGAAGACATGAAAATAATCAAATTAAGTCCATTATTCAAATTCATTTTTCATAGTTTTGAGTCGTATTTGTTACCATGTCATCCGAACCTTTTAAACTTGGCCCATGTTGATTCTCGGAATTGCCGGGGGCACCGGCAGCGGTAAGACGACCGTGGTGGATCAGATCCTCAATGAGCTGCCTGCGGAGGAGGTCACCATCATATCACAGGATTCCTATTACCGTCAGAATGACGAATTGAGCTATGCGGAACGGTGCAAGATCAATTTTGACCACCCGAACGCCATCGATTTTGAATTGCTGGTGGAGCATCTCAAGGAGCTCAGGGCGGGCAGGCCCATCGAGCAGCCGGTGTATTCTTTCGTCACGCACAACAGGATACAGGACAAGCTGATGACCTATCCCAAAAGGGTGATCATCGTGGAAGGAATACTCATTTTTGCGGACAAGAAGCTGAGGGACCTTCTGGACATCAAGGTTTTCGTGCATGCTGACTCGGACGAGCGACTGATCCGACGACTCAAGCGGGACATACGGGAACGGGGAAGGGACCTGAACGAGGTGCTCGACCGGTACCAGAGCACCCTCAAGCCCATGCACCAGGAGTTCATCGAGCCGACCAAGAGCTATGCCGACATCATCATCCCGAACGACAAGTACAATACCGTGGCCATAGAGATTGTCCGAACCGTGATTAATGAAAGACTGATCAGAAATGACGTTTAAAACTATCAGAGAGAACAAGGTTTTCAGGTTCATCAGCAACAAATACGTTCTGATCCTGCTCGTGTTCGTGGTTTGGATGATCTTCTTTGACGAGAATTCCCTGGTGAACCACTGGGAGCTTGACAGGGAGATCGACAAGCTGGAAAAGAGCAACGAGTACTACAGGGAGGAGATTCGCAATGACAAGAAGGTCATCGACAATCTCAATGACCCCGATTCACTTGAGAAATACGCGCGGGAAGAGTACAAGATGAAGAAGGAGAACGAGGAGATCTTCCTGATCGAATACGACACGGTCGAATGAACAGGGAGAGCAGCTTGCGTGAGTTGACAGCTGAATTTGCCCGCCATGAGGGGAGGCAGCCCCGGGTCATGGTCACTTCCCGGGCAAAGGGGCAGGAGGACTCCCGGATCCACGAGGCCGCGGTTCTTTTGGCCAATTATGGATTCAATGTGGATCTCGGGCCTGCATTCAGGAAGGAGCAGGAGCTTGTTTCAAACGCCCTGGAGAACGATGTGGACCTGCTGGTGCTGATCAGCACGGAAACCGGGCTTCCTGAAGAGCTGGTGCGGGCCATAGAGGATTTGCTGGCCCGGTCAGGTCGGGCCGACCTGGCCGTGCTCGGCATGCCGCAGGATTGGACCCCCGGGGAACTTGCGAACCAGCTGGAAGCTTCAATGAAAAAACTTCTTCGCTTCTGATCACCGCTCTGCCAGGATTTGGCCTGCCGCCCTGTTCATATTCCATTTTAAGCCTATAAAGAATTCGATGCCGTGGTTCGGTGCGTAGGAATAGGAGGTGTCGAAATAGGGGCTGAATCCTACCGGGTAATTCGGGTCGTTGGTCCCAACCAATGGAGAGTCCTCCTGGACAAAATTGAAAAGGTTGTTTACCCCCAGGTACAGGCTGTACTGGTCGCGAAGACGTTTCGTGACTTGCACCTGGTGAAGGGAAAAGGGGCGACTCTTAGTAGGTCTCGGCTGCTCAAGTGGCAGCCCTGAATCGTCCAGGTCATACACCTCCGGGAGGGCCATTACTCCCGTGTATTGAGCGGAGTAGGCCAGGGTGAGGTCCTGGTCCTTCCAGTGGTAGTTGGCGTTGATCACTCCGCTGAATCGCGGGGCAAAGAGGATGTCGGAGGTGAAGGTCGCTCCTTCGGAGTCATATTCGGTTTCAGTGCTTTTGAGAAAATTGAGGCCCAGGTTGAGGCTCAGGGGGAAGTAAAACCTGTGGCTCAGATTGATCCCCAGGCCGAGGGTCCGGGCAATGCCCCTTGAATTTTCGTATCGGATGAATCCGGGCGTGTCATAGTCGGGGAGGATCTTGTCCGTGAAATGGGTGTAAAATCCTTCAAGGTCGATGGATCCGCTGCCACCGAGCCCGTTGTACACCTGGTTGTAGTTGAGGGAAAGATTGATCGAGCGCTCCGGCCTGAGTTCCTCAGCGATGATCAGCTCCCTTTGCCCCTGGATGAAGGCGTGGTCCTCGGTGAACAGGTTGACGACCTTGAAGCCGGTTCCGAAATTGAAGCGAAAGGTGGACCATTCGGAACCTGCGTATTTGACATTGAGCCTTGGGGACAGGATCAGGCCATGTTCAGCGTGATGATCGACGCGAAGTCCTCCAAGGGCGGTCAGTTTTTTTGAAACCGCATATTCGTCCTGGGCGAAGATCCCAGGCACGAACTGGTTGTTGGGGCGGTTGATCAGCTCTTCATCCTCATATTCCTCAGTGGCCGCGGTATTGTCGTCATAGGCATCATAGCGCAACGTGGCTCCGACAAGGACGTCATGCCGGTTTTGTTCGAAGCCCCAGGTGAAGTTGCTGAAGGCGATCTGTTGCGAGGCCTCGTAAAAATCGGCACCGTAAAAACTGTTCTGCAGGTGGTTTGACAGGGAATAATCCACCCTCAGGTTCGCCGCGGTGTCCAGGGCATAGGATCCGAAGAGCTCCATACGGTGGGTGTAGATGCTTTCCCCGTAGATGAGGTCGCTGCCTCTCAGCTCTTTGTAGGCCCTGTCCTTCAAAAAGGCCTCGACTCCGTTTCTTCTGTCCTCATAGTAGTACTTGGCAGCGATGGAGAAGGTCTTTTCACTGGGTCTGAAAAGGTTGAACTTGGTGAAAATGGAGAGATGATCCGAATTCACCCCATCCCCGAAACCGTCGTCGTTCTCATCCTGGTAATAGGAGCCCGTGCCGAAATTAACCCCAACATAGCCGCTGGATCTGCCCAGGGCAGGGGCGTAGGCCAGGTTCCCGAAAGCCTCCCTGTGCGTGCTCGTCATGAGGTCGGCCGAAAAGACCGGCTGCTTTTCAGGGTTCTTCGTGATGATGTTGATGACTCCGGCGACGGCTTCCGATCCGTAGAGGGTGCTGTTAGCTCCCTTGATCACTTCAAAGCGGTCGATGATCATGTTGGGGATCCCGTTCAGACCGTAAACCGATGCCAGGCTGCCGTAAATGGGGGTCCCATCCATGAGCACTGCGGTGTAGGATCCGGGAAGCCCATTGATGCTTATGCTGTTGGTGTAGCAGACTCCGCAGGCGACTACCTCCTGGACCCCGTTCACCAGCGAGATGCTCTCCATGATCGAGGAAGCTGCCGAGGGGAGATAGGTGTCCAACTGCCTGGCTGTGATCACTTCTACCTTTACCGGGGAGTCTGATACATAAGTTGGTTTTTGGGTTCCTGTTACGACTATTTCGTCGAGATTTTCGGATGCAAACAGGCGAAAATCCACCCTGATCTCAGCTCCCGGCCCAAGGGTGATCTCCTTCTTTTGGGGTACATGCCCTACAAAAGATGCCACCAGGCTGTAATTTCCGGGATCAAGCCCGCTGATCTTGAAGCGGCCGCTTTCATCTGCAGTCGCTCCCTTTTGCAGGCCTGTGACCTGGATGCTTGCAAAGGGCAGCGGCCCGTCCTCTCCCACGACGGTTCCGGCCAGGCTTGCCGATTGACCCCGAAGCGCGTGACACGACACGGACAATGTGATCAGCAGGAAGAAAGCGCCAAAACTCCATTTCATATGGGAAAATTGTTTAAATTTGATTAGCTAAAGTATTAAAGTTAGACAATACTAACAAATATAATTTTATGCAATTAAGTTCAAGCATTGAAGATTACCTCAAGGCTCTGTTCCAAATCGTTAAGGACTCTGAGGACGGCAGGGCAGGTACGAATCAACTGGCACAATACCTGGGAATCTCACCTGCCTCAGTGAGCGTAATGCTCAAAAAGCTCAAAGGCCAGGGGCTGGTCGAATATGAAAAATACGGCAAGGTGGAACTGACCGAGACCGGTTATCAGACCGCCGTGAGCCTGATCCGCAAGCACAGGTTGTGGGAGACCTTCCTGCACGACCACATGAACTTCAGTTGGGACGAGGTGCATGAGGTGGCGCACCAGCTGGAGCACATTCAGTCGCCCAAGCTGATAGAGGAGCTCGATTCCTTCCTCGGCAGGCCCAAAACGGATCCTCACGGGCACGTCATACCCGATGCCGACGGAAATTTTGAGAAGGCTTCCAGGCACTGCCTGGCGGATCTCAATTCAGGGCAGAGATGCAGGCTGGTCTCCGTAAAGGACAGCTCTGCGAATTTCCTGAAATACGTGACGCAGCTGGGACTGGCGCTGAGCAGTGAGATCCAGGTCACTGAAGTCCGGGACTTTGACGGATCCATGCTGATCAACTACGATGGCCGGAGTGAGAGCATATCTCGCAAGTTCGCCCAAAACATCTTTGTCGAGGTAGTGTAGAGGTTTTCCCGCGGGCCGGGGTGAATTCATTCAATCCGATGGGCGCGAATCTTTGAAATAGTTTAAATTTGCACAAAAAAAGAACGCATGTTCAACAAGAATATTAAACTGGTCCTCGCGGGCCTTATTGTGATCTGGTCAGTTTACGAATTCTCCAAGGGGCACATCATGAATGGGATCTCCATTCTTTTGCTGGCCGGGATCTTCGTTTTTCTATACTTCAAGAATGAGATCCTGTTGCTGACCTTCTTCAAATTGAGGAAGCAGGATTTCGAAGGCGGGAACCGCCTGCTGGACAAGATCAAGAATCCATCCGCGGCACTCACCACCAAGCAGGAGGGTTATTACAATTTCCTAAGGGGGATCATGGTCTCACAGACCAATCTGACCCAGGCGGAAAAGTTCTTCAAAAAGGCCCTGAGCCTTGGACTTTCCATGGACCACGACAAGGCCATGGCCAAATTGCAGCTTGCGGGCATTGCCCTGACCAAAAGAAGGAAGAGGGAGGCCACCACGCTGATCGCTGAGGCCAAGAAGCTCGACAAGCACGGCATGCTCAAGGATCAGATCAAGATGGTCAAAGACCAGATGAAAAGGATCTAGATCTTCATTCGTAGCCTAGATCTTCTTCCCCAGGTACATCAGCTTGAACCCGGGCTCGACCTCGATCTTCGAGCTGTCCGCCGGCAGGATGTGGATCTCGTCCTTGAGGTCCTTGACAAAGAGAGGAATGGACTTGATCTCCTTGCGCGTGGCTTTGATCAGTTCCTTGTAGTGCTCCTCGGACTTGATGGTGACCTCATTGATCATGGGGTAATCCCTGACCACCTCGCTGATGTTGATGTAATCATCTGTCTCTGAGAACAGGCCGTGCTCGGGATTGTTCTGCGGATCCCTCATTTCCTCGGCGCTGATCAGCCTGAAGGCGCCCTCCTCCCCGAAGTCGGCCCTGAACTTGTTCAAGGCGTATTCGTTGATGGTATTGCTCCCCGTCAGGGCAAGGAGATAGCCCATGTCGTTGAGCTCGATGTTCTCCAGCAGGTCGTTTTCGTAAATGTCGCACTCAATGGCTTCCAGGCCTTCCATTTTTGCCCGGGCAATGTTAGACCGGTTGCTGTCGATCAACACCACCCTGCGATCGTTGTCCTTGAGGTATCTGGCGATCAGTCGTGACGGTTCCGAAGAGCCCACGATGAGGATGCCCTCTGACTTTTTCAGGAGCACCCCGGTAAGCTTCGCTACCATGCGGGCCGTGGCGGCATTGAGCAGCACGGTGCCCAGGACGATCATGAAGACCAGGGGGGTGATGTAGTTCGCGTTGGCGTATCCCTGCATGGTCAGCTTCAGCCCGAAGAGAGATGCGATACCCGCGGCAACGATACCCCTGGGCCCCACCCAGCTGACGAAGAGCTTTTCATTGAGCTTCAGGTGGCTCCCGGTTGAGCTCGAGAAGACCCCCAGGGGCCGGATGATCAGGATCACGACGGCGAGCAACAAGAGGGAATTCCAGTTGTAGATCAGTTCCAGGTCGCTCAGGTTGATGTTGGCCGACAAGAGGATGAAAAGTATCGAAATCAGCAGTATGCTTATGGTTTCCTTGAAGTAGAAGATGTCCTTGAGCAGGGGGATCTTCATGTTGCCCAGGACCATTCCCATGATCACCACGGCCAGGAGTCCGCTTTCGTTGGCAAAGAGGTCTGCCAGCACGAATACGGTCAGCACGAGGGCCAGGGCGACCGCATTCAGCAGGTAATGAGGGATCCACCGGTTCTTCAAGGCAAAGGAAAAGGCATAGGCAGAGGTGAAGCCTATCGACACCCCACTGATGATGATCTTCCCGAACTCTATAAGAGTCTCCTGGGTATACTGGGTGCCGTGATCTCCGCTGAGCACGATGAACTCGAAGACGAGCACCGCGACCAGGGCGCCGATCGGATCGATCAGGATGCCTTCCCATTTGAGAATGGTCGAGATGTCCTTCTTTACGGGCAAGTTCCTCAGGATGGGCGTGATCACCGTAGGCCCGGTGACGATGATCAGCGAAGAGAACAGGAAGGAGATCGGCCAGGACAGGCCTATGATGTAATGTGCCGCCACCGCTCCCAGGGTAAAGGTGATAAAGGCCCCAAGCGTGATGAGCTTGGAGATTACCTTGCCAACGGTCTTGATCTCTTCCGTCTTTAGGGTCAACCCTCCCTCGAAAAGGATCAGGGCAATGGACAATGAAACGAAGTTGAACAGGCTCTCACCCGGGAACAGGCCGGATTCCCCGTTGTACACAGGCTCGATCCATTTGTTTCCATCGGTCGAGATCAAAGTGGAGACGGGGCCGACGAAAAGACCGATCAGGATGAGCGGCAGGATCGCCGGTATTTTCAGCTTCCAGGCCACCCACTGGGCAAGTATTCCCAAAATGATGATTCCCGCAAGTTCGAGCATAATATTGATTTGTTGTTTGGATAAAAATAGTCTTTTTAAAATTTAAAAATTAGATTTGTGTGACATCTGTGACCCAATCCGTGCCTTTTCGGACCCCGAAATGCCATGAGCAGGTTGCCTCAAAAGTATGTTGACATGAATCTGGAACTTTGCACGGATTGCGTGGAAGGCGCCCAAATGGCGCAAAAGTATGGTTTCAAAAGGATCGAGCTCTGTTCGGCCCTTTCTGAGGGCGGACTCACTCCGAGTTTCGGGATGATAAAAAAATGCAGGGAAGTGTCAGGAAAGGTCGAAGTTCATGCCATGATCCGCGTTCGCGGAGGCAGTTTCACCTGCAGCGAGCTAGAATATGGGGTGATGCTCGAAGACATTGAGCAGGCCGCCAAGGCCGGGGCCCGGGGCGTGGTTTTCGGTATTCTTGACAAAGAGGGTGGGATTTCCGAAAAAAACGAGGAGCTGGTTCGCCTGGCGCATTCCCTTGGGCTCAAGGCGACCTTTCACCGGGCCTTCGACCAGGTAAAGGATCCTTTGCAAGCCCTGGAAACCCTGGTTGAAATGGGCTTCGATCGGGTGCTCAGCTCCGGGCTGGGGGAGACTGCCCTGGACGGAATCGAAACGATCAGGGCCATGCATGAGCACCTGGGCCAAAGCATAGAGGTCATGGCCGGCAGCGGTGTGAACAGCGGCAATGCGGCATTGCTGGCCGGGACCGGAATCGACAACCTGCATTTCACCGCCCGGAAAAGGGCAGAGGAAGAGCTCGTCAATGGCATGGGAATCAACATGGTGACCGACGAGCAGAAGATACGTGCGATCCAAAAGGCTCTGGGCGAGAATCCATAGAAGCTCGGGGATTCTTTCGATGTCGGTTCCGCTATACCACAATGCTGGTTCCCTCGGAAGAGGCCTCGCCTTTGCTGTCGAACTCAAAGTCTATCCTTCCCACCTGAACCCCCCAGCATCCCACCTGGTTCACCAGCATGTTCTCGTCTGATGCGTTTCTGACGATGGTCGGCTTTTTGAGAAAGGTATGGGTGTGACCCCCGATGATCAGGTCGATCCCTTTGGTCTTCCTGGCCAGGCTGAGGTCACTGATCCTTTCCGGGTTGTTCCTGTAATTGTATCCAAGGTGGGACAGCACTACGACCAGGTCGCATTGCTCCTCCTCTCTCAGGGTCCGGGTCATGTCCTGGGTGATCTCCACGGGATCCAGGTACTGCGTTTCTTTGTAAAGCTTTGGGTCCACCAGTCCCTTTAGCTCTATGCCCAGGCCGAAAACTCCTATTTTGATGCCATCCCGCTCAAAGGTCCTGTAGGGTTTCGTCCTGCCGTCCATCACCGTCTTGCTGAAGTCGTAGTTGGAGATCAGGAAATCGAAGCTGGCATGAGGCAATTGCTTGTGAAGCCCGTCGATCCCATTGTCAAAGTCGTGGTTCCCGATGGTGGAAGCATCATAGCCGAGGCGGCTCATCATTTTGAATTCCAGCTCACCCCCGAAATAATTGAAATAGGGGGTTCCCTGGAAGATGTCACCCGCGTCGAAAAGGAGGGTGTTCGGGTTCTCTTCCCTCACCTTTTGGATCAGGGCGGCCCTTCTCGCCACGCCACCCATTCCCGGGTATCTCCCGTGGTCTTGGTCAAAGGCCTCGATATGGCTGTGCACATCATTGGTGTGCAGGATGGTCACTTTGCGCGGCCTGCTTGAGGAACAGGACGTCAGGGACCCCAGGCCCATGCTGAGGCCCGCCCCGGCGACAATTGAATTCGTAAGGAAATCTCTTCTTTTCATTGTTTCACTTTTGTGCGAACCTTCCGTCCAGTGCGGCCCTCAGGGTGTCCGTTCTTGAAAAGCTGCTGATCAGCGCATCCCGCACCTTCAGGTCCGACACGTACAGATAATCTGGGTCCTTGAAGAAGGTCATGTTCCCGCCTCCGTTCTGCAAATAGTCGATGGTAAGGACGTGATAGCTCTTGTTTGGATCGAGTTTCCGTCCCCCGATCTCGACGCTTTTTATCCTGCCGTTCTCCATGATCATGCGCATGCCGGAAATGGGATGGGCCTGCTTCTGGGCCTCCAGGTAGTCGATGAGCTTTTCCATCCTGTCCGGTCCGAGTTCCATGATGACCAGCCTGTTTTCGAAAGGCATGAGCTGAAAAACGTCTTCGATGGTGATCGTGCCCTCGTTAAGCGGAGCTCTCATCCCCCCGTAATTGAACACGGCCAGATCGAGTTCACGTCCCTTAACGGCCTGGAGGATGCTGTCTCCGGCCTCGAAGCAGATGTCCGCCATGAGATTCCCCAGGGAGGACTCCAGCTCGGACTCGTTCTTGGCGAGAAACCTCGGGTTGTAGCACAGGGGCGTGTTTATCTCCTTTTCCAGTTTGCTTTTGTAGGGATCTACCAGCTCAAGGATCTCTTCCTGTTCGGGTAGCTCTTCGCTCAGCTCTATCTGCTTACCGCGTATAAAATCGAGGCTTTTGTTTTTTTCTTCACAGGAAATCGCTAATTTGTTTAATCCTAAGAAGAGGAGCAGAAGAACTGATATTTTGTATAGTTTTGCTCGCATATTTAAAGAGTATGGACCTGTTCGGAATAAAGGCTAAAACAGCGGCTAAATTTATAAAAAAATGGCAGCAAAATCCGGGAAAAGAGAAAAATTCGGCTCCCGGCAGGATCCGCAGCATCGGAGTTATAGCTGACGTGGATCTTTTCAGGATCTATGATTTCACAGGCAAGCTGGTTCGGGACTTTGGCCTGGCCCCCAACCAGGTGCAGGTTGCGCTTCTGGATCCTTCCGGAAACGAGAAAGGGAACCTGGATGCC
The DNA here is from genome assembly GCA_964489625.1 of uncultured Flavobacteriaceae bacterium. Lineage (GTDB taxonomy): Bacteria > Bacteroidota > Bacteroidia > Flavobacteriales > Flavobacteriaceae > Lutimonas. Next base: position 21,588 of record CAZAZM010000023.1, on the reverse strand, counting down.
CCGGAGACCTTTGGGGCCGATAGTTTCGGCCTGTACGGCAAGGTTAAGAATCCGGCGCTGGAGGAATTCCTGAGCAGGGAGTTTGACCTTTTGATCAATTACAGCAATACGGACTGGATCTTCACCCGGGTGGTTCTTGCCCACAGCAAGGCCAGGATGACGGCCGGTTTTGATTCGGAAGCGGGGGTTCCCCAGGATATTTCCATCAAGGTGCCCGCAAACGATATGGATGCATTTCATAATGAATTGGTCAGATATTTGAAAATAATGGATTTAGCTTGAATCAACTGATCAAGAACTTAAAGTAATAAGCGATGAAAAAGCTGACAGGAACAGGGGTGGCTCTGGTCACTCCCTTCACGCCGGAAGGCAGGGTGGATCCCATTGCCTTGGAGCGCCTGGTGAACTACCAGGTGGAAAGGGGCATCGATTACCTGGTCGTATTGGGAACCACTGCAGAGACGGCAACGCTGAGCCCGGAGGAAAAGACCCAGGTCAGGGAAACCGTGATCCGGGCCAATGGCGGAAGGCTGCCCCTTGTGTTGGGGGTAGGTGGCAACAACACGGCCGAGGTGGTTCGGGAGCTGGAGGAGCTTGACCCGGAGGCCTATACCGCCATTCTTTCGGTTTCGCCCTATTACAACAGGCCTTCCCAGGAGGGGATCTACCGCCATTTTGCTGAAGTTGCCAAGGCCAGCCCGCTCCCCGTGATCCTTTACAATGTTCCGCCCCGGACGGGAAGCAACATGCTGGCAGCCACCACGCTGCGCCTGGCGAGAGACTTTGAGAACATTATCGGGATCAAGGAGGCATCGGGAGACTTTGAGCAGGCGCTGGTCCTTCTACGCGACAAACCGGCGGATTTCCTCGTGATCTCGGGAGAGGACAAACTGGCGCTCCCGCTTGTCCTGGCGGGCGGTGCAGGGGTTATCTCGGTGATCGGGCAGGGCTTGCCCAGGGAGTTCACTGACATGATACGACTGGGACTCAATGGCAGGCCGGAGGAGGCATTCGCAGTCTTTTTCGGGCTCATGGAAAGCATCGACCTGATCTTTGAGGAGGGCAATCCGGCCGGAATAAAATGTCTGCTCGAGATACTGGAGCTCACCACCTCGCAGGTGAGATTGCCTTTGGTTCCCGCCAGCGATCAATTACGCCAAAAAATGATTAAATTTGTTACCGCATTTAAATCTTAAAGTATGTTATCCAAAACCATTGAAAAAGCACTCAACGAACAGATCAAAATAGAAGCCAGTTCCTCTCAGGTCTACCTGGCCATGGCATCCTGGGCTGAGATCCAGGGATTTGAAGGAGTTTCCTCCTTCATGTACGCCCACTCTGATGAGGAGCGCATGCACATGCTGAAACTGGTCAAGTTCGTCAACGAGCGTGGAGGACACGCCAAGATATCGACCCTGGAAGCGCCGCCGGCCAAATTCGGCTCGTTCAAGGAAATGTTTCAGTCCTTGTTCGATCACGAGGTGATGGTATCACAGAAGATCAACGAATTGGTGGACATCACGCTCCAGGAGAAGGATTACGCGACGCATAACTTCCTGCAGTGGTATGTCGCAGAGCAGATCGAAGAGGAGGCCCTGGCACGGACCATTCTCGATAAGATCAACCTGATCGGTGACGACAAGGGAGGTCTTTATCTGTTCGACAATGACGTGAAACTGCTCATCACCAACGAGCAGCCCGCCTGATACTGGGTTTGAACTCGCATCTGTTCTTGTTTAAAGCGCATTGAATCAATCAGTTGCAAGCGTTTTGCAAGGAAAGTGACCCGCTTAAAATAATTTTTATTTTTTGCCGGGAAAAGAGTATTTTTGCCAGATGCAAAAAATGAAGAGTTTATTCGTGTTGCTGGGCCTTGTGCTCATGCTGTCTTCCTGCAGCGAGTATCAAAAGGTGCTCAGCAAGGGAAAGAACACAGAAAAGCTACAACTGGCTGTTGATCTTTACGAGAAGGGAGAGTACAAGAAGTGTATTCCTCTTTTTGAGAAGCTCGTGGGCCCATACGCGAACAAGCCCCAGATGGAGCGTATCCAGTACATGATCTCGGATTCATATTACCATACCGAGAACTATTCCATGGCTGCGTACTATTTCTCCAAGTTCATCACGAACTACCCGGAGAGTTCCAAGGTGGAAGAGGCGGCATACCTGTCGGCCAAGAGCCATTTCCTCGCGGCACCGCGATACAGCAGGGACCAGGAAGACACCTACAAGGCACTTACCGCTTACCAGAATTTCATAGACAAGTATCCCGAATCCGAGCTGATCGAAGAGGCCAACAAAGATTATGACGCCCTGAACAGGCGCCTGGAGCAAAAGGACTACGAGATCGCATGGCAGTATTACCACACGGAAAACTACAGTGCGGCCATCATGGCCTTTGACATTTTCAATGAGGAGCACCTGGGTTCCGACCTGAAGGAAAAGGCGCTTTACTACAGGTTTCTGGCTGCCTATGAGCTTGGAGTCAAAAGCATCCTGAGCAAAAAGGAGGAGCGGATCTCTGACGCCATACTATCTCAGCGAAAGTTCGAGGCCACCTTTCCGGAATCGGAGCTGGTGCCCGAGACCAGGGAGCTGGTTGCAAAATTGCAGGACGAGCTGCTAAAGACAAGAGAACAATTATCTACAATATCACAAAACAATTAGAAATGAAGGATTACAAGAATACGGGAGCCCCGGATACCACGGTTACCTTTGACAAAAGCAAGATCGAGGAACCGACCCAGAACATCTACAAGGCCATCGCGATCATGGCCAGAAGGGCCTCGCAGATCAACGAGGACCTCAAGAGCGAGCTGATCGAAAAGCTTGAGGAATTCGCAACCTTCAATGACAGCCTGGAAGAGGTCTTCGAGAACAAGGAGCAGATCGAGGTTTCCAGGTTCTATGAAAGACTTCCCAAGCCGACCTCCATTGCGGTGCAGGAATGGCTGAACGACGAGATCTACCACAGAACCCCCGACACGAGTAACGATAACCTGGTCTGACATGTCTGTTTTAAGCGGGAAGAAGGTCCTGCTCGGCGTTACCGCCGGGATAGCTGCGTACAAGACTTCATTTCTCGTAAGACTCTTTGTCAGGGCCGGAGCGGAGGTTAAGGTCGTCATGACCCCTGCCGCCAAGGACTTCGTCACCCCGTTGACCCTGTCAACGCTTTCCAAAAACCCGGTTCATTCTTCCTTCTACGACAAGGAACAGGACAATGAGCTGTGGAACAACCACGTGGAGCTGGCTCTTTGGTCTGACCTCATGGTGATCGCGCCTCTGACGGCGAACACCCTGGCGAAAATGGCTGAGGGCGTATGCGACAACCTGCTGATGGCAACCTACCTCTCTGCAAAGTCCACCGTCTACTTCGCTCCCGCCATGGACCTGGACATGTACCGTCATGACACCACAAAAAAGAACATAGCCGCACTTCGGGAAAGGGGGAACAAAATGATCCCTCCCGGCACAGGTGAGCTCGCCAGCGGACTCGAGGGCGAGGGGCGCATGGCCGAACCGGAGGACATCATACGTTTCATTGAAGACGACATCAGGTCTGGGCTTCCCCTGCTGGACAAAAAGGTTTTGATCACGGCAGGACCCACCTATGAGGCGATAGATCCCGTACGATTCGTAGGAAACCACTCCTCCGGAAAAATGGGCTACTCCCTGGCAGAAGAGGCGGCCCGACTTGGGGCCAGGGTCTACCTGATCAGCGGGCCCACGAGCCTGCAGGTTGCTCATCCGGGGATCGAAAGGGTGAACGTGGTCAGTGCCGATGAGATGTACCAGGCGACGCACCGATACGCGGGTGAAGCGGACATAGCCATTTTCTCTGCTGCGGTTTCGGATTTCAAGCCCAGGGAGGTTTCGAGCGAAAAGATCAAGAAGGCAACTGGGACCATGACCCTCGAACTCGTCAGGACCGAGGACATTCTCGCTTCGGTCGGCTCGATCAAGAAAAAAGGACAGTTCCTGGTCGGATTCGCCCTTGAGACGGAGAATGAGATGGAAAATGCCAGGGCGAAGCTAAGCTCCAAGAACCTGGACATGATCGTACTGAATTCCCTCCGTGACAAGGGGGCGGGATTCAAATCCGATACAAATAAAATCAGTATCTTGCTCAGGGATGGCCAGGTGATCGATTATGAGCTCAAACCCAAAGATGAAGTTGCCGAAGACATTTTCAATGAAATCATCAAGAGGATACATGACTAGAGTTTTTCTGTTCCTTTTCCTGCTGCATGCCGTGAATTCGGTTTCCCAGGAGCTCAACTGCATCGTCAACATCAACGACGCGGAGGTCGGCATTTCGAACAGGAAGATCTTCGAGACCATGCAGAACGACATCTTCGAGTACATGAACAACACCCAGTGGACCAGCCTGAACTACCAGACCCACCAGAAGATCGATTGCAGCATCACGATCAACATACTGGAGGTGGTATCGGCCAATTCCTTCAGGGGAAGCCTTCAACTCAAGGTCACCAGGCCGGTTTACAATTCGACCTATGTCACGAACATCCTGAACTTCAATGACAACAACATTTCCTTCAACTACGAGGAATTTCAGCCCCTGGTCTACAATGAGAACGCTTTCGAGTCCAACCTGGTGTCTCTTCTGACCTTTTACGCATACACCATCCTGGGTTACCAGGCAGACACTTTCGGGTACAAGGGGGGTGAGGAGTTCTTCAGGAAGGCGGAGCAGGTCGTGAATGTCGCACAGCAGGGCGGCGGTGCGGGCTGGAACCGGATAGACGGAAATTTCACAAGATACCAGCTGAACGAGAACCTTCTTTCTCCGGTCTACGAGCAATACAGGAAGACCGTATACGAATACCACCTGCTCGGGCTCGACAGGATGGTCGACAGCAGCCGTGAGGCCAAGGAGACCATTGCCAGTTGCATTGCGGACCTTCAGAAGCTCTACATAGCGCGACCGAATAATTTCCTTATCCGGGTGTTCTTTGACACCAAGAGTGACGAGATCGTGGACGTCTTCTCGGACGGCCCAAGGGTTGACACGTCGAGGTTGAGAGAAGTGCTTTCCACCATTTACCCGTCGTTCGATGAGAAGTGGAAGGAGATCAAGATCTGATGTGCCGTTCAGGGCTTTCGCAGGTTAAATAGCTGATTTTATGCTGATATCGCTATCCATACAGAATTACGCGCTCATACGGAGTCTTTCGGTGGGTTTCTCTGAGGGATTTTCGATCATTACCGGGGAGACAGGTGCCGGTAAGTCGATCCTGCTGGGGGGGCTGAGCCTCGTGCTCGGAAAAAGAGCGGACACGGGGCTGGTCTATGACAAGGACAGAAAGTGCATCGTTGAAGCGCGATTTGAGGTGGGCAACTATGGCCTGAGACCCTTTTTTGAGTCTGAGGACCTGGACTATGACGCGGAGCTGATCGTAAGGAGGGAGATCCTGCCCAACGGAAAGTCTCGGGCTTTCGTCAATGACACCCCGGTTAACCTCAATGTCCTGACCCAGCTGTCGGAGAAGATAATCGACATCCACTCGCAGCATGAGACCCTGCAGCTGGCCGATCCCGACTACCAGTTCAGGATCGTGGATGCCCTGGCGGGAAACACAAAGCTTCTGGAGGGGTACCTGAGCCGCATGAACGACCTGAGGGAGCTGAAGAGGGAGCTGGAATCGATAAGGGAAAGAGAAGCCCAGTCACTTAAGGATTTCGATTATAACAGTTTTATATACAAGGAGCTGAAGGAGGCCGGTCTGAAGGAAGGAGAGCAGGAGGAGCTTGAAGCGATCAATGAGAAGCTGGCCCATGCTGAGGAGATCAAGACCTCCCTGTCTGAGATCTGCGAGCTGTTCGAAAGAGAGCCTTTTGGCCTGGATGAGATTTTGAACCGGGTGCGGGGCCAACTGTCCCGGATCTCGAGATTCTCGGAATCCTACCAGCGCCTTGCAGAGCGCTGGGAGAGCCTGAACATAGAGGCGCGGGACCTGATTGCCGAGATTGAATCGGAGAACGAGGACCTCGATCACGATCCATCCGAGCTGGAAGCCGTGGAGCAGAGACTTCAGCTGATATACAATCTTCAGAAGAAACACAGGGTTGCGAGCATAGCGGAGTTGTTGGAGCTCAGCCGGGAATACCGTGAGAAGCTGGATGATGTTGAAAGCTCCTCCGAAAGGAGAGAGGAAGTGGAGAAGAGGATTCATGCCCTGGAGAGCGAACTCGAGGGAATCGCCCGGAACCTGCATGAGAACAGGAAGTCCGCTTTGCCGGAATTCATCGGCAGAATGGAGGAGGTGTTGGCGGGGCTGGAGATGAAGAACACCAGGCTGAAGGTCAACCTCGTGAAAACGGATCGTTTGTTGCGCAATGGGATGGACCAGCTTGAATTCCTGATCTCTTCCGACCGGGGAGCGACCTTCGAAGGAATAAAGAGAATTGCATCCGGTGGGGAGATGTCAAGGCTCATGCTGGCAGTGAAGTATATCCTGTCGGGCTATGCCTCCCTTCCTGCCATCATATTTGACGAGATCGACGCGGGCGTGTCGGGCGAAGTATCGAACCGCATCGCGGACCTGATGCTCAAGATGAGCAAGAGCATGCAGGTGATCAGCATCACGCACCTGCCACAGGTGGCTGCCAAGGGAAACAGGCACTACCTGGTATACAAGGCGGAAGAGGAGGATGCTGTGAGCTCCAACATCAGGCTCCTGGACGAGGATGAGCGCCTCGTGCACCTGGCCGAGATGCTGGGCGGCAGCAAAGTGACGGAATCCGCTTTGGCCCATGCCAGGCAGCTTCTGTCATAAAAAATTTGCTGTGCTGAAAAAGAATTAGGACTTTTATAGAATCAAGAAAACCAATTAAACCAGAAGGAATGTACAATTTATTAAAAGGCAAGAAGGGGATCATTTTTGGAGCCCTGAATCAGGATTCCATCGCGTGGAAAGTGGCTGAGCGCGCTCATGAGGAGGGTGCCACCTTCGTTCTTACAAATGCGCCCATAGCCATGAGAATGGGGGCCATAAACGAACTGGCAGAAAAGACGGGATCGGAGATCGTTCCGGCCGACGCAACGTCCATGGAGGACCTCGAGAACCTCGTTGCCAGGTCCATGGAGATTCTCGGGGGGAAACTGGATTTCGTCCTTCATTCGATCGGGATGTCTATCAATGTCAGGAAGGGGATACACTATACGGCTTCCAATTATGACTTCACGCACAAGGGCTTCGACGTTTCAGCCCTCTCCTTTCACAGGGTCATGAACGTGCTCTACAACAAAGGGGCAATGAATGAGTGGGGATCCATCGTGGCGCTCACCTACATGGCGGCCCAGAGGGTTTTTCCCGACTACAATGACATGGCAGACAACAAGGCCTACCTGGAATCCATCGCCCGGTCCTTCGGATACTTTTTCGGCCGGGACCACAAGGTGAGGGTGAACACCGTTTCCCAGTCTCCGACCCCTACCACTGCGGGAAGCGGAGTGAAAGGCTTTGGGGGCTTCCTCAGCTATGCCGACAAGATGTCTCCGCTGGGAAATGCCACGGCACTGGAATGCGCGGATTACACCATTACCCTGTTCTCTGACCTGACGCGAAAGGTCACCTTGCAGAACCTCTATCACGACGGCGGCTTCTCGAACATGGGCGTTAGCGATGTGATCATGGACAATTTCATGGAGTCGGAAGAATAACACAGGCTATAAATCACTGGATATTTGCGTTTTTCAATCGTAATTCCCGTATTCAACAGGCCGGATGAACTGGATGAGCTCCTCGGCAGCATAGCAAGACAACGAGGAAGGGTCTCCCACGAGGTGATCGTTGTGGAAGACGGCTCTTCTTTGACTTCTGAAAATGTTGTAAATCAGTATTCTGACTCAATTGATATAAAATATTGCTTCAAGAATAATTCAGGGCCGGGAGACAGCCGTAACTACGGTATGAATCGGTCGCGGGGAGACTATTTCATCCTGCTTGATTCCGACTGCCTGCTCCCCGATGACTACCTGCTGCGGGTGAGCCGTTCCCTTGAGGAAGCTTACGCGGATGCCTATGGAGGCCCGGATGCGGCCCACGCTTCATTCAGCGTGAATCAGAAGGCCTTCAATTACGCGATGACCTCGATGTTGAGCACGGGAGGGCTGAGGAGCGCGGAAAGCGAAAAGCGAAAGTTTCAGCTTCGCAGCTTTAACATGGGCCTATCGCGTGAAGCCTTTGCAGCCACCGGGGGCTTCGCCCGTCAGCGGATCGGCGAGGACATCGACCTGTATTTCCGGCTGATCGAAAATGACTGCAGCACCCGGTTCCTTAAAGACGCCTTTGTATATCACAAGAGAAGAACGACCTGGTCCCGGTTCTTCTCCCAGACCCTGAACTTCGGTGCGGCCAGGCCCATCCTGAACCGCATGCATCCGGGATCGTGGAAATTCACCTACTGGTTGCCCAGCCTTTTCCTGATGGGGTTCGCCTTGTCATTGCTGCTGTCGTTTTTTGGGTTCCCCTACCTGCTGGTGCCCTTTGGGATCTATGCCCTGGCGATCCTTATGGATTCGACAAGGCTCAACAGGAGCCCTTGGGTTGGCCTGGCGAGCATCCTGGCCGTATTCGTCCAGTTCTTCGGCTACGGCTGGGGATTTATCCGGACCAGCTTCCGTATTTACGTTCAGCGCAGGAGCGAGAAGGAGGCTTTCCCAAAAATGTTTGCCTGAAAGGACTTATAAATCGTAATTTTGCTGTCTGGAACCGGCAAGGCTGCCGGGTCACCAACTTAACTCGATGAATTGGAATGGAATACGCGGAAAACATACTGGGAACCATAGGGAATACGCCTATGGTCAAGCTGAATAAAATTGTTCAGGGAATTGACGCCCTGGTCCTGGCGAAGATCGAAACCTTCAACCCGGGTAATTCGGTGAAGGACAGGATGGCGCTCAAAATGATCGAAGACGCGGAAAAGCAGGGTCTTTTGAAGCCCGGGGGAACCATTATAGAGGGAACTTCCGGAAACACGGGAATGGGCCTGGCCATCGCTGCCAACGTGAAGGGATACAAGTGCATCTTCGTGATCGCAGACAAGCAGTCCAAGGAGAAGATAGACATACTCAAGGCCCTGGGTGCCGAAGTGGTCGTCTGCCCGACCCACGTGGAGCCCGACGATCCCAGGTCCTATTACTCGGTTTCACGCCGCCTGGCGGAGGAAACTCCCAATTCCTGGTACGCGCTTCAATATGACAACCTGTCGAACACGGCCGCCCATTACGAAAGCACCGGGCCCGAGATCTGGAGGCAAACGGACGGCAAGGTCACGCATTTTGTGGTCGGGGTCGGCACGGGCGGAACCATCTCCGGGGTGGGTAGGTACCTGAAGGAGAAGAACCCGGACATCAAGGTCTGGGGGATTGACACCTATGGCTCCGTCTTCAAAAAGTACCACGAAACGGGTGTGTTCGACCCGAACGAGATCTATTCCTACATCACGGAAGGCATAGGAGAGGACATTATTCCTGCCAACGTCGACTTCAACATCATTGACGGCTTCGAGAAGGTGACAGACAAGGATGGTGCGGTGTACACTCGAAAACTGGCCAGGGAAGAGGGGATCTTTGTCGGCAACTCTGCCGGGTCGGCGATCAAGGGCCTGCTGCAGCTCAAGGACAAGTTCAAGCCGGATGACGTCGTGGTGGTTCTGTTTCACGATCACGGCAGCCGATACGTGGGCAAGATGTTCAACGACGACTGGATGAGGGAACGCGGTTTCCTGGAGGAAAATGTTCGAACCGCCGCCGACCTGGTAGCTCAGGGGCCGGAATCGGGCCTGATCACGGTAAAGACCGAGGAGCTGGTCTCTCATGCCATCGAGCGAATGAGAACTCACGAGATATCCCAGCTTCCGGTGGTCGATTCAACGGGCTTTGTGGGCTCCCTTGACGAAGGAGACCTGTTCCGGTCTTATTTCGAGGACAAGAACATAGCCGACCGACCGATCAAGGAGGTCATGAACAAACCTTTCCCGATCGTCTCCAGGACGGCTTCACTCGAAAAGATCTCGAAGCTGATCGACAAGAACAATCCCGCGGTTCTCGTGGACATGGGTGAAGGCGTTCACAGGATCGTGACCAAACACGACATCATCCGGGTCATTCACTGACAGCCTTCCCGATTCACTGGTATTCCGGATACCAGTTTCTCAGGCGGACCTCTATGTCCTGGCCTCCCTGGTCGACGATATCCTTGAAGGCATTCGTATCGCTCATGTCGGGTCTGCCCCGGTAGTGATAGGGATATACGATCTTCGGTTTGAACTCAAGCACGGCGCTTGCCGCCTGGTTGATGTCCATGGTATAGGGCAGGTTCATGCAGACGAATGCCACATCGATGTCCTTGAGCTCTCTCATTTCCGGGATGTCCTCCGTGTCGCCCGACAGGTAGACCCTCTTTCCGCCGAGGGTGAGCACATAGCCGTTCCCTCTTCCTTTCACATGCTTTTCGTCCGGAGCCTCCGGTAGGTTGTACATGGGGATGGCTTCTATGGTGAACCCGAAGGTTTCATCCTTTTCACCGTTGTTCAGCGTGGTGGTGCTCTTCTTGTACTTTTCCGACATCTGGTCCCTGACCGCCTGAGGGGCAATGATGGGGATTCCTTCGGCTTCGATGGCGTCCAGCGTTTTCTCGTCCAGGTGGTCGCCGTGCACATCCGTGATCAGGATCAGGTTGGGTTTGGCAAGCCCTTCAAAGGCTGCCGTACCTCCATAGGGGTCCACGTAGATTACCTTTTCATCGAGGCTCAGCATGAGCGTTCCGTGCAGAACCGGCTGGATGAGCAGTTCTCCTTCATTGGTTTTGATCTGATCGGGCTCAGGGCGCTGGGCCATTGCGGACAGGCCAAATAAAAACAGGCCTAGATAGGGCAGTAGTTTCTTCATTTCGTTCAGCATTTTAGGTTATTGGTTTCCCAATTAAAGATAGGGATAAGTTCTCAAAAGAGCTTTTGCACCTCAAGCCTGAGGAAACCCAGTGCAGCCTGGGTGGGGCCGTCTTGCTTCATGGCGGCTTTCATGACTTCTTCCTGCAATTGAGTGGCATCCTTGACCTCCTCCTTTTCAGAGGCTCCGCGGATGATCTTGACCATTACGCTCTTGGAGGTCTTGACCGCCTTCCATGCCGTTTCCGATACGTAGATCTGCTGTGCCAGGTTGTGCTCGAATTCCTGTTCGATCACCTCGATCAGCTTCTGGGCGTACCTTTGCGCGTCATTTCCGGAGGGCTTCACCCTTAGCAGGAGCTTGTTCGGCGAGATTCTCTCCAAAAAAAGAGTCAGTCGCTCATAGGCCTGAAGCCTTAGGGGGAGGGCGATGCTTTGCCCTTCCTTGCGGATCAGGAAGTTCCTTCTCTTGTCCTCTCCGCTCACCAGGGTCTTGAAAAAATACATTGCGACCAGGCCCGTGACGATCGCAGGGATCGTAAAGGCCAGCAATTCTAAGATCTTGTTGGTTTCCATGCTTATTTGTATGTGAACCAAATATAGAGTTTGTGGGCCAAAAGGCAAACTATTTTTTCCGGGTGACCCGGGTCTTGCTCCTGGTGACTTCAATGCCTGTGCTGTGTCACACTTGTTACACAACCTTATTTTCTCTACATTTACTGATATTTGTCACTTCAAATACAGGCGGACTAGCCTAATTTTGAGTCATATTAACGGATCAGAACACGTCCCGACAAGGACAGATCGCAAAATTACTCATCATGTTCAACAAAATCATCAAATACGTTTTTATTCTTTTCGGCACTGTCGCGCTGGCGCAGACGGGTCACGTCATGCAGGGCGTGGGTGCCGTTAACATGTCCATGGGGGGAGCCGCCACGGCCCAGCCTCTTGACATCAGTGGGGCCATGCAGTGGAACCCTGCCGCCCTTTCGGTTTTTGACGGGACGAAATTGAAAATCGACGCGGGAGCGTTCTTTTCTTCTCCCACGCTTTACTCAACGGTTCCAACCCCGGAAGGTCCTTTCAGCGGATCTACCGAGGATGACCGCGGAACTTCCATTCTTCCTGCACTTGCAATTGCCTGGGGACAGGAGGACAGCAAGCACACCTTTGGTGTTTCCGCATTCGGGATCAGCGGATTCGGGGTGACCTTCCCGGAGAACATGTCCAACCCGATCAACATGCCGCAATCCATGGGTGGATTTGGTAGAATCGAGTCCGACTACATGCTGCTGCAGATCGGATTCACCTGGGCCTATGCCTTCTCCGACAAGTGGTCGATCGGCTTGCAACCCAACTTTGACTATGCCATGCTGTCATTGGAGCCCAACCCTTTGGCCTCACCTGATTTCCCACCTCCAATGGGATCTGGCAAGGGATATCCCAAAGGTGATGGTTCTGCCATGGGATTTGGAGGACAGATCGGTCTGTTCTATGATTCCCTCAACGGGTTCAAGTTCGGGCTTTCCTATAAATCACAACAGTTCTTCAACGAGTTTGACTTCGACAATGAATACCTTGACGGCACGGATGCCCCTGGCGTGAAGTTCACCATGAACTATCCAGCGATCTACTCAGTGGGTCTGGGATATTCCAAGGGAATCGTAGACCTCGCGCTGGACTACCGATATATCGACTATGAGAATACGGACGGCTTCAAGGATTCCGGATGGACAGTTGCATCCAATGGTTTCCCTACAGGATCTGTGCAAGGATTTGGATGGGAGAACATCTCCGTGGTGTCAGCCGGTTTGCAGCTTAAGGCGATCAACAGGTTGCCCCTGAGGTTCGGTTACACCTACAGCACCAATCCGATCAATGAGGAGCTGACCTTCTTCTCAGTGCCTGCAACAGCGATCATAGCCCATGCCTTCCAGTTTGGTTTCAGCTATGAGTTCTCTGACAACTTCGTGCTTGACGCGGTTTACCATTACGGAACCAGTGACGGAAAGACATCAGGACTTCTCTTGAATCCTACACCTACTGCCATGGGTGGGCCATGGGATGCAAATTTGAACCCTCTGGGAAAAATCCCCGGGTCTGAAGTGGCCTATGACATGACGACCTCTATGATCATGGTCGGCCTGAACTTCAATCTGGGCGGAAAGGACACCGACGGCGACGGAGTGAAGGACAAAGATGACCTTTGCCCGGAAGTGGCCGGTCTCGAGCAGTTCAACGGCTGCCCGGACTCTGACGGAGACGGCATCCAGGATTCTGAGGACAAGTGCCCGAACGAGGCAGGACTCGCAGCCTTCAACGGTTGCCCCGACACCGACGGTGACGGATTCCCTGACAAAGAGGACATGTGCCCCGAGGTTGCCGGTCTTGAGCAGTTCAACGGCTGCCCGGACTCCGACGGAGACGGCGTTATGGACAAGAACGACGAGTGCCCCAACGAGGCAGGTCCTGTGGAGAACAAAGGATGCCCGATCAAGGACGCGGACAATGACGGCGTGGTTGATGCAGAGGACAGGTGCCCCAACGTATTTGGCGTGGCCGAGAACTACGGTTGCCCGATGATCACCGAAGAAGCACAGACCGAGCTCACCAACCTGGCCAGGGCCATCTATTTCAGGACAGGAAGCAACGCTTTCACCGATGAGACCCAGATCAGGCTCGAGGGTGTCAACAAGATCCTCGCGGAATACAAGGACGTGAAGTTTGTTGTGGAAGGCCATACGGACAGCACGGGAAGCGACAAGGTGAACAACGAGCTTTCCCAAAAGAGAGCGGATGCGGTCATGAACTACCTGGTCGAAAATGGCTTCCCCGCCGAGAACATTCGCGCGGTAGGCTATGGTTCTGCCAACCCGATCGGAGACAATAGCACTTCGAAAGGAAGACAGGCCAACAGGAGAGTTGAGATCCTCGCCGAGAAGATGTAGAACTCGTTTCAGGAACAGACCTGTTTCAAACAGGTGCAGGAGGCCGCTGAAGAGCGGCCTCTTTTTTTGAAAAAATGTAGATAACTTTTATTGTAGGGCTTCCTCAACCATCGTATTTTTGGAGCAAAACCAGGGTGAGTTGAGCAGTTATCTCGAGCTTTTGAATGAGGCGCAGAAAGAAGCGGTACTTCAGAAAGAAGGACCGATGATCATCATTGCCGGCGCGGGTTCGGGAAAGACCCGTGTGCTCACCTACAGGATCGCCCATCTGATGGAAAACGGCGTGGATCCCTTCAACATCCTGGCGCTCACCTTCACCAACAAGGCGGCCCGGGAGATGAAGAGCCGGATCGCATCGGTTGTGGGTCAAAGCGAATCCAAGAACCTCTGGATGGGAACCTTTCACAGCGTCTTCGCCAGGATCCTGAGAAGCGAGGCCGAAAAACTGGGCTATCCCTCCAACTTCACGATCTATGACACGCAGGACAGCGTGCGCCTGATCACTTCGATCATCAAGGAGATGCAGTTGGAGAAGGACAGGTACAAGCCCAAGCAGGTCCTTCACCGGATATCACAGTTCAAGAACAGCCTGATCACGGTTCGGGCATATTACCACAACCCCGAATTGATCGAGTCAGACCGTTCGGCCGGACGGCCTGAGACGGGGGCGATCTACAAGGCTTATGTGGACCGCTGCTTCAAAGCGGGAGCCATGGATTTTGACGACCTGCTGCTGCGGACAAACGAGCTGCTCACCCGATACCCTGAGGTGCTTGCGAAGTACCAGGACCGCTTCAGGTATATCCTTGTGGATGAGTACCAGGATACGAACCACTCTCAGTACCTTATCGTCAGGGCCCTGGCAGACCGTTACCAGAACATCTGCGTGGTCGGCGATGACAGCCAGAGCATCTATGCCTTCCGGGGAGCCAATATTCAGAACATCCTCAATTTCCAGAAGGACTACGAGGGCGTCAACATCTTCAAGCTGGAGCAGAATTACCGGTCTTCCAGGAACATCGTCAATGCGGCCAACAGCGTGATCGAAAAGAACAAGACCAAGCTGGAGAAGGTGATCTGGACCTCCAATGAGGAGGGAGGCAGGATCCGGGTTATGAGAACCTTCTCGGAAGGGGATGAGGGAAGATTCGTTGCCGGCTCGATCTTTGAGAACAAGATGCGCCATCAGCTGCAAAGCGATCATTTCACGGTGCTTTACCGCACCAATGCCCAATCCAGGGCGATCGAGGACGCCTTGCGCAAGAAGAACATCAAATACAGGATCTACGGAGGCCTGTCTTTCTACCAGCGCAAGGAGATAAAGGACGTTCTGGCCTATCTCAGGCTGCTTGTGAATCCCAATGACGAGGAGGCCCTCAAGCGAGTGATCAATTACCCGGCCCGAGGGATAGGGCAGACGACCCTGGACCGGCTGGTGCTGGCAGCCAATGAGAATGACCTGTCGATCTTTGAGGTGATCCTTCGGATGGATTCCCTGAATCTTGGGGTGAACTCCGGCATCCGGACCAAGCTCATGAACTTTGCGAACATGATCCTCAGCCTGCAGGTCGAGGCCAAAACCAAGGACGCGTTTGAAATCGCGAACCAGGTGGTCAAAACGACCCGGCTCCTGCGTGACATAGAAAGCGAAGGAACCCCGGAGGCGATCAGCCGGGTTGAGAACGTCCAGGAGCTGCTCAACGGATTGAAGGATTTCATCGACGAGCAGAAGGAAAAGGGGGAAGACGCCTCGCTCGAGTTCTTTTTGGAGGACGTTGCCCTGGCCACAGACTTCGACAAGGAAAAGGATGATGAGCCGCGGGTCTCGCTCATGACCATTCACCTGGCCAAGGGGCTCGAGTTTCCCTATGTGTACATCGTAGGTCTGGAGGAAAACCTCTTTCCCTCGGCCATGAGCATGAACACGCGGAGTGAGATCGAGGAGGAGAGGAGGTTGTTCTATGTGGCTCTCACCCGGGCCGAGAAGCAGGTCTATCTTTGCTATGCCCAGTCGAGATACAGGTGGGGAAAGCTGGTAGACTGCGAGCCCAGCCGCTTCCTGGAAGAGATCGATGAACGCTATCTGGAATATCTGTCCCCTAAGGCTGAGCCGCGGTCAAATGCCTTTTTGGACAAAGATATCTTCGGTAGCCCTGAACCGGACAGGATCAGGTTCAAGAAGCCCTTGCAGAGAAAACCGGTGAAACGACCGGGAAAACAGCCGGAAAGGGAAAGCAGCCCGGGCCCGGCCAGGCCTTCGGGAAAGAACTACACCAAGCTGAGCGAGGTCAGCAAAGGGGTTCCGCCAGAGGTCGAAGGCCTGAGCGCAGGCAGCCTGGTGGAACACGGGAAATTCGGCCGTGGGCAGGTCATCTCTCTCGAGGGTTCGGGAGGGAACCAAAAGGCCGAGATCCGGTTCGATTCGGGCGAGACCAAAAAGTTGCTCCTGCAGTTCGCCAGGTTGAAGATTATTGAGTGATACAGCCCTTGAGAACTTAAAAAATCCGTACTTTGCAAGGCAAAGAAAATTAGATAAACGAGAATAACGCAAATGGATCTAGAATACAATTCAGAAAGAGAGAAACTGATCATCCCCGAATACGGCAGGCACATACAGAAACTGGTGAATCACTGCATAGCCCTGGAAGATCGAGAAGAGAGGAACACCATGGCAGACGCGATCGTCCACGTCATGGGAAACATGCAGCCCCACCTCAGGGATGTGCCTGATTTTCAGCACAAGCTCTGGGACCAGCTGTTCATCATGTCGGACTATCGCCTTGACGTCGACACGCCCTATCCCAAGCCTGAGCGGGAGGTCCTCCAGGCCAAGCCGGAGCCCATGTCCTATCCAAGGTCAGCCTCCAAATACAGGTTTTACGGCAACAACATCCAGATCATGATCGACACGGCGCTGACCTGGGAAGAAGGGGAGATGAAGGACGCTCTTGTCTTTGCAATCGCCAATCACATGAAAAAATGCTACCTGAACTGGAACAAGGACACCGTTGATGACGACGTGATCCTGAGCCACCTGGACGAGCTGTCGGGAGGAAAGCTTTCCCTGAAGGATAAGGATGTGCTGTCCGAGTCAAAGGACCTCATGAAGCAGAAGATGTTCAAGACCTTCCAGAAGGCAACCCAGAAGCAGGGCAAAAAGAATTACAGAAAAAGATAATTGCTTAAATAATTTCCATGTCAGTATTTCGCATTGAGGGCGGGCATCGCCTCAGCGGAGAGATAGTTCCACAGGGAGCTAAGAATGAAGCTCTTCAGATCATTTGTGCAACCTTATTGACTCCTTCCAAGGTCGTCATAAGCAACATTCCCGACATAAGGGACGTCAACAAGCTGATCTTCATCCTGGGAGAGCTGGGAGTCAAGGTCGAGAAACTTGGCCCCAACAAATATTCCTTCCAGGCGGACGAGATCAACCTGGACTACCTGGAATCCCTTCAGTTCAAACAGGACGGAAGCTCCCTTCGCGGATCCATAATGATCGTGGGTCCCTTGCTGACCCGATTCGGAAGGGGCTATATCCCAAGGCCGGGAGGAGACAAGATCGGGCGAAGGAGGCTGGATACGCATTTTGAAGGCTTCATACGCCTCGGTGCCAAGCTTCGCTACAACAGCGAGGAGTATTTCTATGGAGTGGAGGCAAAGGAGCTGCGGGGCACCGAGATGCTTTTGGATGAGGCCTCTGTCACGGGAACCGCGAATATCCTGATGGCCTCCGTACTGGCCAAGGGGGAAACGGTCATCTACAACGCGGCCTGTGAGCCCTATATCCAGCAATTGTGCCGCATGCTCGTGCGCATGGGGGCCAAGATCAAGGGAATCGGATCGAACAGGCTCATCGTGGAAGGGGTAGAGGAACTCGGCGGCTGCGAGCACCGTATCCTCCCCGACATGATCGAGATCGGGAGCTGGATCGGCATGGCGGCGATGACAAAATCGGAACTGACCATCAAGGATGTAAGCTGGAAGGACCTGGGTCAGATCCCCGGGGTTTTCAGGAAATTGGGAATCAAACTTGAAAAGCGAGGGGATGACATCTACATTCCCGCCCAGGAGAGCTATGAGATCCAGGGCTATCTGGACGGTTCCATATTGACCGTATCGGATGCGCCCTGGCCGGGCTTCACTCCGGATCTGCTCAGCATCGTGCTGGTCGTTGCGACCCAGGCCAAGGGGAGCGTTCTGATCCATCAGAAAATGTTTGAAAGCCGACTTTTCTTTGTGGACAAGCTGATCGACATGGGAGCGAAGGTCATCCTTTGTGACCCTCACAGGGCAACGGTGATCGGGATGAATCACGAGTCCAGCCTCAAGGCTACGGTGATGAGCTCGCCTGACATACGCGCCGGGGTGTCACTTCTCATAGCAGCCCTGTCCGCTTCAGGGATCAGCACGATCCATAACATAGACCAGATAGACAGGGGCTACGAGAACATAGACGGTCGCCTGAGGGCGCTTGGAGCGCGAATCGAGAGAATCGAGAGCACTTTTTAAGCCAATTTTTCCGGGGCAGGAATCATTTCGTGACATTATGGCATGACCATGCACTTGGCAAGTATTTTGCTTACTGAGTGTAGAAGGATAAATTTTGAAAACTGATGAGTAAAAAAGAACATAAGAACAAGTTTGAGGAAAAGGAGACGATCGCTTCGGAACAGGAGCAGGAGTCAAAAGGAAATAAAGAGGGTGCGAACGAAGAGGTCAAGGCCGATAATGAAAAGGATGAGATCGGGGCTCTCAACGAGGAGATCAAGAAGGAAAAGGACAACTTTCTTCGCTTGTTCGCCGAATTCGAGAACTACAAGAAGAGAACTTCACGGGAGCGAATTGAGCTTTTCAGCACGGCTAACAGGGAGCTGATGACGGCTTTGCTGCCTGTGCTCGACGATTTTGAACGAGGGTTGAACGAGATTGAAAAGTCCTCTGAGGGAGCCTTGCTTGAAGGAATGAAGCTCATTTACAACAAATTCAGGAGCACCCTGACGCAAAAGGGCCTGAAGGAAGTGGAAGTAAAGGCGGGTGACGAGTTCGACGCCGAAATCCACGAGGCCATATCCCAGGTTCCGGCTCCAGATAAAAAACTCAAAGGAAAGATCATCGACGTTGTTGAAAAGGGATACAAACTTGGCGATTCCATCATCAGGTACCCCAAGGTGGTCATGGGTAGCTAGGCCCGGAAATACTTTAAACTTTTAGAGGTGAAGCAAGATTATTATGAGATCCTGGGCGTCAGCAAAAATGCCACCGCCACCGAAATAAAGAAGGCCTACCGGAAAAAGGCCGTTGAAAACCACCCGGACAAGAATCCCGGGGACAAGGCTGCGGAGGAACGCTTCAAGCAGGCGGCTGAGGCCTATGAGGTTCTGAGCAATTCGGATAAGAAATCAAGATACGACCAGTTTGGGCACGCGGCATTTGAGAACGGCGGAGCCGGAGGCGGTTTCGGCGGGATGAACATGGAAGACATATTCAGCCAGTTCGGTGACATCTTCGGCGGCCATTTCGGCGGCTTTGGAGGGGGCTTCTCGGGAGGCGGCCGACAGGCCAGGGTCAAGGGCAGCAATCTGAGGATCCGCGTCAGGCTCGAGCTCAAGGATATACTCAACGGGGTCACGAAGAAGGTCAAGGTCAAGAGACACGTAAAGGCGCCGGGAGTTACCTTCACCACCTGCACCACCTGCAACGGACAAGGGAGCGTGACGAGAATCACCAATACGATCCTTGGCCGGATGCAGACCGCGACTACCTGCCCTGCTTGCAAGGGGGCCGGAAAGATGGTGGATCACAGGCCCAAGGGAGCCGATGCGAATGGCATGATCATCCGCGAGGAGACCGTTGAGATCGAAATCCCGCCAGGAGTGACCGACGGGGTGCAGCTGAAGGTTTCGGGCAAGGGCAATGAGGCCCCCGGAGACGGAATCCCAGGTGACATCCTGGTTGTGATCCAGGAAATGCCGCACGAAAAGCTCAAGCGGGAGGGAAGCAACCTTCACTACGATTTGTACATCAGTGTTTCCGAGGCTGCCTTGGGAACCACCCATGAGATAGACACCCTGACCGGGAAGGTGAGGATAAAGATCGAGGAGGGAACCCAGTCCGGTAAGATACTCAGGCTAAGGGGGAAAGGAGTTCAAAGCCTTGACAGGTATGGCAAGGGAGACCTCCTGGTCCACATCAACGTATGGACTCCGAAAAAGCTTACAAAGGAGCAGAGAGACTTTTTTGAGCGCATGCAGGATCATGAGAATTTCGCGCCACGACCTTCAAATACTGAAAAATCTTTCTTTGAGAAGGTGAAGGACATGTTCTCCTGAAGATCCAAAATTCTGAAACTCAAGGTTAAGTTTTTGGAAAACAGTATTTTTTTAACGAAAAAATCATTATATTTGTTTTGCTGAATTCATGAATTCAGTAACTTTTTCTTTTTCATAGCAATTTTCCCACTCTTCCTTTAGAGTGGGTTTTTTTATTCCATCTCTTCCGATTCTCGGAGATGGGAAAAATATTTTTCATTTTAATTAGGATATTGATTCAATTATTGTATTTTTACAACCTACGTATTACTTTTAATAGTAATATTCTTTTTCATAGCAATTTTCCCACTTTTGTTTACAAAAGTGGGATTTTTTTTTCGCGACATTTCGTCGTATTTTTGCAAAAAAGTAAGTCATCTTATCGCGCTGAATGACAAGCTTAAATGTTTGTTATTGAGGGAGGAAAGTCCGGACACCACAGAGTAGCATAGCGGATAACATCCGTCGTCACGATTCGTTGTGACAGGACCAGTGCAACAGAAAGGATGTACAGTTCGGCTGTAGTGAAATCAGGTAAACTCTATGCGGTGCAATGCCATGTACATTGGAGCTCCGGCCTTTGCCGGGAAAGAGCGACTCGTTCGATTCCAAGGGGTAGGCAGCTAGAGTCCGAGAGCAATCTCTGACCCAGATAAATGATAAGAGCCCGCCTTCGGGTGGGTAACAGAATCCGGCTTATTGGCTTACTTTTTTTGTTTTTTGTTTTTTTGACCTCAAAAATTAAACATTCGGGATGGAAAAGTACCTCGGATTTACCTATTTGACAATTCCTTCCCGTGCTGACTGACGAATTGCAAAAAGCGCTCGATTTGACATTGGGCTGTTCCAATTCACTTTTATATTTCGTACTTTTGGATACATTTTTAAAAAACCGTAAAACCAAGAATTATGGCCTTTGATCTCGATATGATTAAGCAGGTATACAGCAGGATGGCTGAGCGAGTGGACGCAGCGCGCAAGCTCGTGGGGCGACCTCTGACCCTGTCGGAGAAGATTTTGTACAACCACCTTTGGGAGGGAATGCCCACCGAGGCATTTGAACGCGGGGTCGACTACGTTGACTTTGCCCCGGACAGGATCGCCTGCCAGGATGCGACCGCTCAGATGGCGCTTTTGCAATTCATGCAGGCCGGCAAGAAGAAAGTGGCGGTTCCGACCACTGTCCACTGCGATCACCTAATCCAGGCGCGATTGGGAGCCGACAAGGACCTGCAGGAGGCCATCAATACCAGCAGCGAGGTTTTCAATTTCCTCGCTTCGGTTTCAAACAAGTACGGTATTGGCTTCTGGAAGCCCGGGGCCGGTATCATCCACCAGGTGGTGCTCGAGAATTACGCCTTCCCGGGTGGAATGATGATCGGAACGGATTCGCACACGGTGAACGCCGG
>CAZAZM010000022.1:43598-50846 GCA_964489625.1 uncultured Flavobacteriaceae bacterium | reverse complement strand
GGCTGGGAGCCATGGTGACCATCATGGACATCAACATGGACCGCCTGAGGTACGTCAATGACGTCATGCCGAACCACGTGGTCACCGAATTCAGCAACGCCTACAACATCCGGAAGCACATTAAGACCCATGACCTGATCATTGGAGGTGTCCTGGTCCCCGGGGGCAAGGCCCCGAAGCTCATCACGCGGGAGATGTTGAAGGAGATGCATCCCGGAACCGTCCTGGTGGACGTAGCAGTGGACCAGGGAGGCTGCTTCGAGACGACCCGCGCCACCACTCATGAAGATCCCGTATACATCGTGGACGACGTGGTGCACTACTGCGTGGCCAACATGCCGGGAGCGGTTCCCTACACCTCGACCAAGGCGCTGACCAACGTAACCCTTCCCTATGTACTGAACATCGCCAACCTGGGCTGGGAAAAGGCCTGTGAAGCGGATCCGGGCCTCAAGAAGGGGCTGAACATCGTGAAAGGCGACATCGTTTACCCGGGATTGTCGGAGACCTTTGGCTTTGACCGGATGAATTGAGGATTTCGAACCGGATTCGGCCCTGAACTGAAAATAAACCCGGTTTTCTTTGCAAATTGGAAAAAGTTTCTAAATTTGCTTGCTCAACATGAGAAACAATTCAGTACATATCTGGTGGTGGTCTTTGCAAGATTCGATTTTGTGAAGCAGAACCGGTATGTTAACATATGATCCAGGCTTGTCTTCACGACAAGCCTTTTTTTTTGAAAGTCAAAAGAATGAAATTCAAACTTAAGACACATTACAAGAAGATCCTCTCCGACACCATCACCCCGGTGAGCGTGTACCTGAAGGTCAGGGACAGGTACCCCAACAGCATCCTCCTGGAAAGCTCGGACTATCACGGAAACGAGAACAGCTTCTCCTACATCTGCTGCAATCCCATTGCGAGCATCAGCGTCAAGGATGGCAGGGTGGAAGAGCAGTTTCCGGACGGGAGCTCCGAGTTGACCGAGATATCCACGCGGGCGGGCGTGTCAGACCTCATACACCGGTTCAGCAGGAAGTTCGAGACCGAGGAGCAGAGTTTCAAGTTCATCAACAAGGGGCTCTTTGGCTACATCGCCTATGATGCGGTCCGGTACTTCGAGGACATCGAGATCACAAAGAAGGAGGACCTGGACATCCCTGACATCTATTATGCGGTGTACCAGAACATCATCGCCATCAATCATTTCAACAACGAGGCCTATATCTTTTCCCATGCTTACAGAGCTGCGGACAATACCGATGAGATCCACCAGCTGATCTCCACCAAGAATTTCGCCTCCTACTCCTACACGAACCTGGACGACGAAACTTCCAATCTCTCCGACCGGGAGTTCATGGAGCAGGTGGAGCTGGCCAAGAAGCACTGCTTCCGGGGAGACGTGTTTCAACTGGTGCTCTCCAGGAGGTTCTCACAGGGATTCAAGGGGGACGAGTTCAATGTGTACAGGGCCCTTCGGTCCGTGAACCCTTCGCCCTATCTCTTCTATTTTGACTACGGGAACTTCAAGATCTTCGGGTCCTCGCCTGAGGCCCAGCTGGTCGTTAGCCAGGGCAAGGCCGAGATCCACCCGATCGCGGGCACCTTCCGCAGGACCGGGGACGACGAGAAGGACCTCGAGGTCGCGAAGCACCTGTCGGAGGATGAGAAAGAGAACGCCGAGCACGTCATGCTGGTCGACCTGGCCAGGAACGACCTGAGCCGTAACGGGGAGAAGGTCAAGGTGGAGCGCTACAAGGAGATACAGTTCTTTTCACATGTGATCCACCTGGTTTCCAAAGTGGTGGGAGAGAAGTACCCCGACACCCCGACCTTCCAGGTGGTCGCAGACACCTTTCCGGCGGGAACCCTCTCCGGGGCGCCCAAGCACAGGGCCATGCAGCTCATCGACACCTATGAGAAGAGCAACCGGACCTTCTATGGCGGGGCCATCGGCTTCATGGACTTCGAGGGCAATTTCAACCATGCCATCATCATCCGCTCCTTCCTGAGCAAGAACCACCGGCTCTACTACCAGGCCGGCGCCGGGATCGTTGCCAAATCGGAGGCGGAGAGCGAATTGCAGGAGGTGTACAACAAGCTGGGAGCGCTGAAGACGGCGCTCGAGCTGGCTGAAAAAGTATGAGCATGCAGCGGATACTTGTGATCGACAACTACGACTCCTTTACCTACAACCTGGTCCACGGCCTCAAGGACCTGGAATGCGAGGTTTGCGTGAGGAGAAACGACAAGCTCGAGCTGGACGAGGCAGGGGACTATGACAAGATACTGCTTTCACCGGGCCCCGGGATACCGGACGAGGCCGGGCTGCTCAAGCCCATCATCGAACGCTGGGCAGGAGAGAGGAGCATCCTGGGGATCTGCCTGGGTCAACAGGCCATCGCGGAGGTCTTCGGGGGCAGTCTAAAGAATCTCTCCCGGGTCTACCACGGAGTGGCCACCGAGATCGAGCGGGTCGGCGAGGACGAGGTCCTTTACCGGGGCCTGCCCCGCAAAATGGAGGTTGGGAGGTATCACTCCTGGGTGGTTTCCAGGGAGCTGCCCGAGGCGCTCGAGGTCACTTCGGTGGACGCCGATGGGGAGATCATGTCCCTGCGCCACCGGGAATACGACCTCAGGGCGGTGCAGTATCACCCCGAATCGATCCTCACCCCGCATGGCCAGGCCATGCTGAAGAACTGGGTGGAACACAAGGAAAAAAGCAACAAGACATGAAAGAGATTCTGAACAGACTGATCAACCAGGAGACCATCTCCAAGCAGGAGGCGAATTCCGTGCTCAAGAACATCTCTGCCGGGATGTACAACACCAGCCAGATCGCCTCGTTCCTTACAGTCTACATGATGCGAAGCATAGCCGTGGAGGAGCTGGACGGCTTTAGGGAGGCTCTTTTGGAGCTCTGCCTGCCCATAGACCTCTCGGACTTCGACACCATCGATCTATGTGGCACCGGGGGGGATGGCAAGGACACCTTCAACGTGTCCACCCTGGCCTCCTTCGTCACGGCGGGCGCCGGGGTCAAAGTGGCCAAGCACGGAAATTACGGGGTCTCTTCGACCTGCGGCTCCTCGAATGTGCTGGAGCACCTGGGGGTCAGGTTCACCGCTGATGAGGATCGCCTCAAAAGATCCATCGAGCAGGCGGGCATCTGCATCCTGCACGCGCCCCTTTTCCATCCGGCCATGAAGAACGTAGCCCCGATCCGTCGTGAGCTAGGGGTCAAGACCTTTTTCAACATGCTCGGCCCAATGGTGAATCCTTCCTTCCCAAAGAACCAGATGGTGGGGGTGTTCAACCTGGAGCTGGCCCGAATGTACGGCTACCTCTACCAGACCACGGACAAGAACTTCGCCATACTCCACGACCTGGCGGGCTATGACGAGCTCTCCCTGACCGATCGCGCCAAGGTCATCACCAACCGCGAGGAGAGAATGTTCTCAAGCCGGGAGCTTGGGCTGGAACCCCTGCAACCCGAGCAGATCCACGGTGGGGGCTCGGTCGCCGAGAGCGCCGCGATCTTCGTCGACGTGCTCGAAGGCCGGGGAACCGACGCACAGAACGCAGTGGTCTGCGCCAATGCCGGCATGGCCATAGCTATTGCCGAGGGCATCACGCATGAGGAGGGATATCAGCGAGCGCTGGAATCCCTGAAGGGCGGTCGTGCCCGGGAAGCGATGAAGAAACTGATCGAGCTGAACGGATGAATGGAGTGTAGCAAAAGATGATTAGAGCAAAATAAAAGAAGACAAAAGAGACAGGACAATGGACATACTGCAAAGGATCGTAGTCGACAAGCGGATCGAGGTCGAGGCCAAGAAAAAGCTGCTTCCCAGGGAGTACCTCATGAGATCTCCCCTGATGGGCAGGAAGCCCCTGTCGATGACGGATTCCCTGAAAGAAAGAAGCGGGATCATTGCGGAATTCAAGAGAAGGTCCCCCTCGAGGCAGGTGATCAACCAGGCCAGTTCCGTTGCCGAAGTGGTCCGGGGCTACGAGTCGGCGGGAGCCTCCGGGGTGTCCGTGCTCACGGACACAAAATATTTCGGGGGAGCCCTTGACGACCTTCTGCAGGCCCGGGCGAACCTGGACATACCGCTGCTGCGCAAGGAATTCATGATCGACCCCTACCAGGTGGTCGAGGCCAGGGCCTTCGGGGCCGACGCCATCCTGTTGATCGCCGCGGTGTTAAGGCCTGGGGAAGTCCGCGATCTTGCGAGACAGGCCCGGGACCTGGGGATGCAGGTCCTTCTCGAGGTCCATGACCTTCAGGAGCTGCAGGGTTCGGACCTGGATTCCGCGGACATGATCGGGGTGAACAACCGAAACCTGAAGACCTTTGAGGTCGACCTGGAGACGAGCCGCTCGCTTTCGGCATTCATTCCAAAGGACAAATTGGGTGTCTCGGAGAGCGGGATCAGCGACCCTGAGGCAATCCGGGAGCTCAAAAAATATGGATACCAGGGCTTCCTGGTGGGTGAGAATTTCATGAAGACTGAGCATCCCGGCAAGTCGGCGGAGGACTTCATCAAACAGCTGAGAGATGGAGCTTAAGGTCTGTGGCATGAAATACGAAGAGAACATCCTCGAGGTCGCGGCATTGCGACCGGATCTCATGGGTTTCATCTTCTACCCGGGGTCCAAAAGATATTTCGAGGGTGAGATCCCGGAGCTTCCTCCCTCGATCAGGAAGATCGGGGTCTTTGTCAATGAAGACCTGGAGCAGGTGCTCGAAACGATCAGGAAGCATGACCTGGCCGGCGTTCAGCTGCACGGAGAAGAGGATCCCGACTATTGCAGGGCACTGAAGGAGGCCGTGGATGAACCTGGGGATTTTTTCCTGGTAAAGGCCTTCAGGCTAAAGGATTCGATCGATTTTGATTCCCTGTTGCCTTATGAGGGGCTTTGCTCCTGTTTCCTGTTCGACACGCTGGGTGCGCAGCGGGGAGGAACGGGTGAGAAGTTCAACTGGGAGGTGCTGAAGGGATACCCTCTTTCGACCCCATACCTGCTCAGCGGCGGGATCGGGCCGGATGACCTGGAGTCCCTGGAGCGTTTCTTAGGATCGGAGGGCGCGGCCTCCTGCCTGGGGGTCGATGTGAACAGTCGGTTCGAGGAGTCCCCGGGCTTGAAGAACACCGGACAATTGAGGATATTTGTAAACGAATTCAAAGCCATTAAGAGATGAGCAGATCATACCACGCAGACGAGAGAGGATATTACGGTGATTTCGGGGGATCCTATGTGCCCGAAATGCTGTATCCGAACATGAAGGAATTGCAGGAGCGATACCTGGAGATCATGAATGACCCGGGATTCAAAAAGGAATTCGACGACTTGCTCCGGGACTATGTCGGGAGGCCCTCGCCCCTGTATCTTGCCAAAAGGCTTTCAGAGCGATACGGGGCAAAGATCTACCTCAAGCGGGAGGACCTCAATCACACCGGAGCCCACAAGATCAACAACACCATCGGGCAGATCCTGTTGGCCAAAAGGCTGGGCAAGAAGAGGATCATCGCGGAGACCGGTGCCGGGCAGCACGGAGTGGCCACGGCCACGGTATGCGCCCTGGCAGGACTGGAATGCACCGTGTACATGGGGGAGATCGACATCGCCCGCCAGGCGCCCAACGTGGCCCGGATGAAGATGCTGGGTGCCGAGGTGGTCCCGGCGACCTCGGGCAGCAAGACGCTCAAGGACGCGACCAATGAGGCCATACGGGCCTGGATCAACGACCCGGTGGAGATCCATTACATCATCGGTTCCGTGGTGGGCTTCCACCCCTATCCGGACATGGTGGCCCGATTCCAGTCCGTGATCTCGGAGGAGATGAAATGGCAGCTCAAGGAAAAGGAGGGAAGAGAGGATCCCGACTACATCATCGCCTGCGTGGGCGGGGGCAGCAACGCCGCCGGGGCCTTCTATCATTACCTGGAGCAGGAGAAGGTCAGGCTCATTGCAGTCGAGGCCTCCGGGAAAGGCATTGACTCAGGGGAATCGGCGGCCACCAGCGTCCTGGGCCGGGAAGGCATCATCCACGGGAGCAAGACCCTGTTGATGCAGACCGATGACGGGCAGATCGTGGAGCCTTATTCCATCTCCGCCGGACTGGACTACCCGGGGGTGGGGCCCCAGCACGCCCATCTCTTCAGGACCGGAAGGGCCGTTTTCATGAACGCGACCGATGACGAGGCCATGCAGGCCGGGCTCGAGCTTTCCCAGCTCGAGGGGATCATACCGGCCATAGAGACCTCCCATGCCCTTGCCGTGCTCGGCAAGATGGATTTCGACCCGGAGGAGGTGGTCGTTGTCAATCTCTCGGGAAGGGGAGACAAGGACCTCAGCACCTACATCAGCTATTTTGGGCTGTAAGACGCATAGGCCCACGGACAGGAAATCATATAAATCAGAAGATCGATCATGAACAGAATCAACAAGCTCTTTTCAGAATCCGCCGCCGGGGAGCAGCGGGGGAAATTGCTATCCATCTATTTCACCGCGGGTTTTCCCGAGTTGAACGATACCCGAACCATTCTCGGGACCCTGCAGGAATCGGGAGTTGACATGGTGGAGATCGGCCTGCCTTTCTCCGATCCCCTGGCCGACGGGCCCACCATACAGGAATCTGGCAGCAGGGCCCTGAAGAACGGTATGACAACGCAGGCTCTCTTCGATCAGTTGAAGGACGTCCGCGAGGAAATACACATTCCCCTGTTGATCATGGGTTATTTCAACCCGGTCATGCAGTACGGGATCGAGGCCTTCTGCCGCGCCTGCAGCGAAGTGGGCATCGACGGGCTGATCATTCCCGACCTTCCCGTAGAGGTCTACAATGAGAGCTACCGGGAGACCTTCGAGAAGCACGGCCTGATCAACGTCTTCCTGATCACTCCCCAGACCGGAGAGGAACGGATCCGTTTCATAGACGACATATCCCGGGGGTTCATCTACATGGTGAGCTCGGCCAGCACCACGGGGGCGAAGAACAGCTTCGGTTCCGACCACGAGCAGTACTTTGAGAGGATCTCGAAAATGGGCTTGCGCTCTCCGCTGATCGTCGGTTTCGGGATCTCCAACCGGGAGACCTTCGAACAGGCCACCAGTAGGGCCTCGGGCGCGATCATCGGCTCGGCCTTCGTCAAATTCCTCAGGGAATCGGGGGTGGACCGAATCCGGGACTTCATCAAGGGCATTCGCTCCGACCGGACCT
The DNA here is from genome assembly GCA_964489625.1 of uncultured Flavobacteriaceae bacterium. GTDB lineage: Bacteria > Bacteroidota > Bacteroidia > Flavobacteriales > Flavobacteriaceae > Lutimonas. The sequence continues at coordinate 43,618 of CAZAZM010000022.1, read as the reverse complement.
GACCTCGGGCAGGGCTTAAC
>CAZAZM010000022.1:0-43498 GCA_964489625.1 uncultured Flavobacteriaceae bacterium | reverse complement strand
ACCTCGGGCAGGGCTTAACATTGGGGTAATGTATTGTTAATTGTTCTTTAATTCACAGGGTTTTTTCGCAAGGGCGTTTCGACTTAATTTTGTCGATTGATTGAAAATGAATCCCATGCCCAGGCTACAGTACAGGCAAAAGCTTTTTCTCTACCTGTCGACGATCTTCCTCGTCTTCACGGTGCTCGTCATGTTCTTCCAGTACAACCGGGAGAGGTCCTTCAAGAGGGAGCAGATGGAGATGAACCTGGACAACGTGGCGGAGCTGACCTACAACTACATCGAGAAGAAGAAGCTGGGACCCGGCCGCTCCTATTCGGAGCTCGATTCCCTTTACTATTACATCCCGACCAACAACATCCGGATCACCATAATTAACAAGCTGGGCACCGTGCTGTACGACTCAGAGGTGTCTGACCCGACCAAAATGGAGAACCACCTCCACCGGCCGGAGATCCAGCTGGCCCAAAGGGAAGGTCACGGGTCCCAGATCCGGGAATCCTCGACCACCGGGTTTGAATACTACTACTACGCCAAGAGCTATTCGGACCTCTTTGTCCGCGTGGCTGCGCACTACGACGTGGAGGTGAAGAACTTCCTGCACGTTGAGAAGGTCTTTCTTTTCTACCTGCTCGTGCTCTTTCTCGTGACCTGGGGAATGATAAGCCTCGTCACCCGGAACCTTTCGTCGGTGTTGATCAAGCTGAAGGATTTTGCCACCCGCCTGAGCCAGGGAGAAGAGATCGAGGAGAAGATCTTGTTCCCCGAAGGTGAATTTGGCGAGATCAGCAACCAGATCATCGAGATCTACGACAAGCTCACCGCTGCGAAAAGCAAGATCGAGATCGAGAAGAACAAGCTGTTCTCCCACCTGATTGCGCTCAACGAGGGGATCGCATTCTACACGCGTGACAAGAAGAAGATACTCAGGAACAATCATTTCATCCAATACATCAACATCATCTCCGACGATTCGAATATCTCCGAGGAGGAGATCTTCACGGCCAGGGAATTCTCGAAGCTCAACGAATTCCTGGAGCATCATCTCAAGGAGGAAACCGTCATAAAGAAGACGGAGCTGCCGCATTTTGAAGACGTGATCTACAAGGACAGGCGAACCTTCAACCTGGATGCCATCGTGTTCTCCGACAAGAGCTTTGAGGTCGTGATCAGGGACATCACCAAACTGGAGAAGCAGAAGACGCTCAAGGCCCAGATCACCAGCAACATCGCACATGAGCTGAAAACCCCGGTCACCATCATCCTGGGATATCTCGAACTGCTAAAGAACAATGACATCAGCCCGGAAGAGGCGAAGAGATACATCAACAGCGCCTACCTGCAGTCGGAGCGACTGTCCGATCTGATCGAAGACCTTTCCCTGCTGGACAAGATGTCTGAGGCCAGGGAGCGGTTCAACTTCGAAAGCGTCAACCTGAACGAGCTCATCAACGAGGTCAAGGACTCCCTGGCCCTGAGCCTGCAGTCCGGGGAGATCGACGTGCACATACGACTTCCCAGGCCCATCATCCTGAACGCCAACCGATCACTTCTGTTTTCCGTGTTCTACAACCTCTTTGAGAACGCCATAAAATACGGGGGGGAGAAGATAGAGATCGTCGTGAACAACTACCTGGAGGACTCGAACTACTACTATTTCTCTTTCCACAACACAGGCAACAGCATCGAGAAAAAGCATTTTCTCAGGATCTTTGAGCGTTTCTACCGCGTGGACGACGATCGTTCCAGGGCCAAGGGAGGCACCGGCCTGGGCCTTGCCATAGTCAAGAACGCCATACAGCTGCACGGTGGTGAGATCACGGCAGGGAACCACAAAGGCGGGGGCGTGGAGTTCCTGTTCACCCTGTCGAAATCACTCTGAGCACACGGATCCGGCTCTCGGCTATTTTATTATCTTTACCGGAAAAGAGCCTATGGGTCTCAACAAGCTGTCCCTGCGTACCAGGATCTTCATCGCCATGATCTTTTTGGTGGTGTTGGCCTCGGTGCTCATAGCGGCCATCACCATCTACCAGTACAACGAGCAGGCCGACGACTACCACACCAAGCGACTGGAGCGAAAGGAGGAGGCGATCAAATCGGCCATCATGTATGAGCTCAGCCGTGATACCGTCAATTACCTGGAAACGCTCATGCTTCCGAGCCTGCTTGACAAGAAGCTCAACGAGATCTCCGACATTCACAACATCGACATCAACATCTACAGCCTGACAGGGACCCTGCTGAGAAGCTCTTTCGGGGACAAGGCTACGGACACCACGGACGCCAGCCTCTCTCCCGAGATCCTCGGCCGGATCGTCAGGAATGCGGATCACCGGGTCGTGTTGCCCAAAGTGGAGGCCGACGGAAGCAAGTTCAAATCGTCCTATTCCTTCCTGGTAGGGTCACGTGGGGAGCCCATCGCGATCATCGGGGTTCCCTACCTGCAGGACGACAGCTTCCAGGACGAGGAGCTGAAGGAGTTTCTGACGCGCCTCTCGCTTGTATATGTGCTGATCCTCCTAATCGCCATACTTTTTGCCTATTTCCTGTCAAAGTACATCACCAAGTCCCTGGAGAACGTGAGTCGGAAGATGCGGCAAACCACCGTTGAGCGGACGAACGAGAAGATCGTCATGGAAGACGCGAGCCAGGAGATCAACAACCTGGTCAACTCCTACAACAGCATGATCGACCAGATCGAGGAGTCGGCCATCAAGCTGGCGAGAAGCGAAAGGAAGCAGGCCTGGAGGGAAATGGCGAGACAGGTGGCGCACGAGATCAAGAATCCCCTCACCCCCATGAGGCTGAGCGTGCAGAGCTTCGCTCATAATTTTGACCCGGAGGACCCCGACATCCGGGCAAAGCTGAAGGAATTCAGCGAGTCCATGATACAGCAGATCGATACCATGAGCTCCATCGCTTCGGCCTTTTCCAGTTTCGCCCAGATGCCTCATCCGGTATGGGAGGTCCTGAACCTGGTCGAAGAGGTGAAGAAGGGCCTGGACATCTTCCACGAGCCCTTCATAGAGTACCTGCCTGAGAAAGGAGAGATCCTGGTGAGCTTCGACCGCATACACCTCACGCGGATCGTGACCAACCTGGTGACCAATTCCATCCAGGCGCTCAAAAATGTCGAGGATCCCTACATACGGGTTCGGATAAAGGATCTCGACGACAAGGTGATCCTGGAGGTTGAAGACAATGGCGTGGGAATCAAGAAGGAAGACGCAGCCATGATCTTTGAGCCCAAGTTCACCACCAAATCCAGCGGAATGGGCCTGGGCCTGCCCATGGTTCGGAACATCCTGGAGGCCTACAACGGTACGATTACCTTCGAATCCGGCCAGGGGAAAACGGTATTTTCAGTATCTTTACCCAAGTCCGTGACCGAGCCTTCAGCCCGGGCACAACAGGGAAAAAGATCATAGCATGGCATTTCAGAACATCATAGTGGAAACAGAAGATGGGATCGGGATCGTAGAGATCAACCGGCCCAAGAAGCTCAACGCACTGAACCAGGAGACAATCTCCGAGCTGCACCAGGCCTTTGACCAGCTGGACAGGGACCCGGAAACCCGTGCCATCATCCTCACGGGCAGCGGGGAAAAGGCCTTCGTTGCAGGGGCGGACATTTCCGAGTTTGCCGACTTCGGCCCCGGCCAGGGAAGAGAGCTGGCCTTCAAGGGACAGAAGAATCTATTCGATTTCATCGAGCAACTGGGGACCCCCGTGATCGCGGCGATCAACGGCTTTGCCCTTGGGGGAGGACTGGAACTTGCCATGGCCTGCCACCTGCGCGTGGCGAGTCATACCGCGCGTATGGGCCTGCCCGAGGTGTCTCTCGGCCTAATTCCGGGGTACGGAGGGACCCAGCGTCTGCCCCAGCTCGTCGGCAAGGGAAAGGCCCTGGAAATGATCCTGACGGGTGGAATGCTCAACTCGAAGGAGGTGCTGAAATGGGGGCTGGTGAATCACCTCACCGACCCGGAGGAGCTCCTCGACTTTTGCTATGAGCTGGCCCAGAAGATCATCGTCAACTCACCGCAGGCGATACGGGCCGCGATCAAGGCGGTGAACGCCGGTTTTGAGGAAGGGGTTGACGGCTTTCAGAAGGAAGTGGACCTGTTCGGCTCCTGCTTCGGCACTAAGGACTTTGAGGAGGGAACCACCGCCTTCCTTGAGAAGAGAAAGCCCAGTTTTTAATCCTTATTTACCTTCCCACTCCCTGTAGAACTGGTCCAGGAAGGAGAGCATGAAGTCATGTCTCTGCTCTGCCATACGCCGACCTGTGGCGGTATTCATCTTCTCCTTGAGCAACAGCAGCTTCTCGTAAAAATGGTTGATGGTGGGAGCCTGGCTCTTTTTGTATTCCTCTTTGCTTTGATCAGGAGCGGGTGGGATCTCAGGGTCGTAGATCAGCCTGTTCCTGAACCCGCCGTAGTGGAAGGTCCTGGCGATCCCTATGGCCCCCATCGCGTCAAGTCGGTCGGCATCCTTGAGCACCTGCAGCTCGATCGGTTGTTCCTCATCCCGGGCCGAAGGTTCCAGCTCGTTCTTGTAGGACACGTTGCGGATGATATGCTCGATCCGGCCCACCAGGTCTTCCCCGACTCCCAGCGACCTCAGGAATCTCGTAGCCCTTTCGGGGCCCACCGATTCGTCCCCGTCGTGGAACTTCGAGTCGGCAATGTCGTGTAGCAGGGCGGCCAGCTCCGTAACGAGCGGATCGGCTTGCTCTCCGGCACCAATGGTACGGGCGTTCCTGACCACACGCTCAATGTGCGACCAGTCGTGCCCTGCCTCGGCTCCTTCCAGGGTCTTCCGGACGAACCCCCGGGTCTTTTGAATCAATTCATCCTTGTCCATGCCCGAATATAAAAAAACCTCCCGAAAAGGAGGCTTTTGATTCGATCAACAGTATTCTGCGTACGCGCTGACCAGGTTCTCCGCGATCATCTGCGCGGACCTTCCCTCGATGTGATGTCGCTCGAGCATGTGGACGAGCTGACCGTCCTTGAACAGGGCGATGGAAGGTGAGGAAGGCGGGAAGGGCACCATCATTTCACGGGCCTTGGCCGTTGACTCCTGGTCCACTCCTGCGAAAACGGTAGTGAGGTGATCAGGCTTCTTGTCCAATTGCAGGGAAGCGATGGTTCCCGGCCTGGCGGTTCCTGCGGCGCAGCCGCATACCGAGTTGACCATGACCAGGGTCGTTCCTTCTTTTGCCAGGGCTTCCTCCACGTCCTTGGCCGTGTGCAATTCCTGGAAACCAGCGTCAACCAGTTCCTGACGCATGGGTTTTACCAATTCTGCTGGGTACATATCTTTAATTTTTTTAGTTATCAAATAGGATGCAAAGATAAGCAAAGGAACGTATATTTGCGATTCAAAGAATTTATGATGGCTAATTTCTCAAAATGGCTGGGTGCGGGCCTGGGTTGGACATTCGCGGGCCCCATCGGCGGAATTCTGGGCTTTGTAGTCGGCAGCTTTGTGGACGAGTTCTCGGACGGAGAGCTGACGGATTTCAAAAAGGACATCTACAAGGGCTCAACCACCCAGTCCGGCGATTTTGAGATCAGCCTGCTGGTCCTGGCCGCCATCGTGATCAAGGCCGATGGCAAGGTCAACCAGACAGAGCTCGACTACGTGCGCTCCTCCTTTGTGAGCATGTACGGCAAGGATAGAGCCAATAGGGCCTTCAAGCTGTTCAAGGGCATCATGTCCAAACAGCAGATATCCACCCGGCAGGTCTGCCTGCAGATCAACAGGCACATGAACCACCCGGCCCGGCTGCAGCTGCTTCATTTCCTTTTCGGAGTGGCCAAGTCGGACGGCATGGTGACCGAGAACGAGCTGCACAAGATCGCAACCATAGCCGGCTACCTGAACATCAACATACACGACTTCAATTCGATCAAGGCCATGTTCTACGACGAGGTCGACAGCTCGTACAAGATCCTCGAGATCGAGAAGTCTGCCACTGACGCGGAGGTGAAGCAATCCTACCGCCGCATGGTGAAGAAGTACCACCCCGACAAGCTGAGAGGCCTGGGGGAAGAGCACATCAAGGGAGCCGAGGAAAAGTTCCGCCAGGTGCAGCGGGCCTACGAGCACATTCAAAAGGAGCGGGGGCTCTGAACCTCCCGCAGCAACAGATTAATTTTGTCCCATGCTAGAGAACAAGAACGAATCGAGAACTTCCCTGTCTGAATTTGGAGAGTTCAAACTGATAGAGCACCTGACCCGGGGCCTGGAGGTTCACCACAGGCAGACGATAAAAGGAGTGGGGGACGATTGCGCCGTGCTCGACAAGGGAGACGAGCTCACCGTGGTAACCACCGACCTCCTGGTCGAGGGAATCCACTTCAACCTGGCCTATACCCCCCTGAAGCACCTGGGCTACAAGTCGGTCATGGTCAACCTTTCCGACGTGTACGCGATGAATGCCGACGCCCGGCAGATCACGGTTTCGATCGCTGTATCGAACCGCTTCACCGTAGAGGCCCTCGAGGAGCTGTATTCCGGCATCCGCCTGGCCTGCAGCACTTACAAGGTTGACCTGGTGGGAGGCGACACGACCTCTTCCAACAAGGGGCTCCTGATCAGCATTACCGCCATAGGGGAGGTTAAGAAGGACAAGTGCGTGTACCGAAGCGGGGCCCGACCCAACGACCTGCTCGTGGTGACCGGAGACCTCGGTGCGGCATATCTCGGATTGCAGGTGCTCGAGCGAGAGCGCCAGGTGTTCCAGGCGAACCCCAATGCGACGCACGAGTTGGATGACTACACCTACCTGATCGAAAGGCAGCTCAAGCCCGAGGCGCGCAAGGACGTGGTCCGTCTTTTTGCGGACCTGGAACTGATCCCAACCTCCATGATCGACATCTCCGACGGACTTTCATCCGAAGTGCTTCACCTCTGCAAGGAGTCGGGAACCGGCTGCAATGTCTATGAGGACAAGATACCCCTGGACCAGCAGGTGATCTCGACCTGCGAGGAATTCAATCTCGACAGCACCACGATCGCCCTGAGCGGGGGAGAGGACTACGAGTTGCTGTTCACCATCGCCCAGGAAGACTACGACAAGGTAAAGGGAAACCCGAATTTCACGGTGATCGGGCACATGACGGAGCAGAACGAGGGAGTTCACCTGGTCACCCGGGCCGGTGAGAAGATCGAGATGATCGCACAGGGCTGGAACGCCCTCAGGGACGAATAAGACTCCTATTTCTTGATTGAAGGAGAGCCGGTCTGACCTTCGTAGGTCATGCCCGTTCGGATGTTGCTGTTCACGTTGAGCCTGGAATGGCCACTGGCGTAGACGCTCAGGATGAACTCAAGATTCTCACGATCTGCCCTGCACCTGAAACGGATCGTATATTCCTTCTTCTTCTCGTTTACCTCTAGCCGATACTCTTCGACCTTTCCTTCGTACACGATTCCTCCCTGGCTGGAGAATGCCAGGTCAGAGGTGTGCGCCACCCCGTAATAGGGGAGGTAGACCTTTGCTGTTTCGCCCTCCATTCTAAGGTGATTCGGATTGGTCACCAGGTTGATCCTCGCACCCTGGAAGGAATTGGCCCAGTCGGCGTTGAACTCAAAGCTTCCGGATTCAAGCAGTTGCCCCGTCGCCACAAACTGTTCCTCCCGCTCCTTTTCTTTCAGCTCCTTTTTCTCCTTTCTCGTTTGACCGCTTGCGGCAAGGGCCAACATCAGTAGGACCAGGGTCAGCGCTTTCTTGCTTCTCATAATCATGCTCATATCACCTAATTTAGCAATTATTTTGAGAACTCGATCAGCCTCCCATCGACTTTAACATCCCTGAAATCAAAGCGCGATCGAATGTAGTCTATGGTTTTCACCCTGTAGAGGAAGACATGGGTACGGTCGTTCTTGTAGTACCAGCTGCCAAAATCGATTTGGTCGGAATACAGGTCCGTCATGCAGATAAGCTTCCCGCCGGGTTTGAGCAGGCTGTGCATCAGTCGGAATTCCCGGTCAGGGTGATGAAAATGCTCGATGACCTCGCAGCAGATCAGGTAGTCATAGGATTTGCCTTCGAAGATCCTGTCGGGAAAGAAGAAGGGATCGTAGTCGTCCACCGCGTACTTTTCCCGTCGAAGCAGCTCGGAGATCACGGGGCTGTGTCCGCAACCGAAATCCAGGCCCCGCGTGCCGGGGTCGAACTGCCTGCGCACCGACTGCAGGATTGGGCTGGCGAAATCAATATAGCCCCGGTCTTCCAGGTGATTCCGGTGGTTCAGGTAGCGGCCCTTCTCAGCTTCAGGCTCCGGCAACTGGCCGGGATCCCTGAACAGGCCACCGCATCCTCTGCAGGAGTAAAAGAGGTGAATGGGGTCCGAATGGAACCCTTCGGCCTGCTTCCCGCACAAAGGACATTCTTCGCGTTTCATTAGCCTATGAAGGATTGATCGAAGCAACAAAGTCGAGAAGGGCCTGGGTCAGCTCCTCCCGGTTTTCGATGTGACTCATGTGCCCGTCCGGGAAGGTGACGGTTGTCACGCCCGGGTAAAGGGTTTGAGGCACCAGGGACTCCAGGTCCAGGGCAGGGTCCTGCTCACCCCTGACCAGGAGCTTGGGCACCTGGCTTTGCTCGAACAACTTCGAGCGATCTTTCCTGATCTTCATCCCCTCCAGGGCTGCTGTTATGCCTTCCGGACTCATCGCCAGGCTTATCCTGGTCAGGTCCTTGATCTCCCTGGCAAATCGCTCCCTGTTCCCGGGGGCGAACAGACCGGGAACCGCGATCCGGACAAAGCTCCTGTGGTTCTGGCGGACCGCCTGTACGGCCCTGTCCCGATTTATTTGCTTTTCTTCCGAATCCGCCATAGAGGTCGAATTCATAAGGCATATCCCTTTGACCTCTCCGGGATAGAGCTCAAGCATGGCCAGGGCGATGTAGCCTCCCATGCTGTGACCCACCAGCGCGTACTCTTCCACCCCAAGCTCATGCAGGACAGCCCGGGCCATTCTTGCCTGGTCCTCCATGCTGTGAACTTTGCCGAGCAGCCCGGAGCTTCCGTGACCCAGCAGGTCGATTCGGATCACATGGCAGGCCCGGGCCAAGGTGGGAACAAGCTCGTCCCACATGCTGAGGTCCTCGAGAAAGCCATGTAGTAAAACTATTGCGGGCCCCTTGCCCTCCGAAAGGTAGTTGATCCTGGCGCCCCTGAAGTTGATTTCTGACATCCCATTCGATTGTGTATGCTAATTTACTGTATATTTAGCAAAACTAACTGCCGGAATGAACAGGACGAAAGCCGCCTTCGTTTATGGTTTTGCGATATTTGCTGCCTTTTTTGGAGCCGGCAACCTGATACTCCCCCCTTACCTGGGCTTTCAATCTGGGCCGGACTGGTGGCTTTCCACCGCAGGCTTCCTGATCACTGCGACCATCATTCCGCTTGTGGCGCTGTTGGTCCATGCCCGGTTGCAGGGCACCATGCTCGATTTTGGGAACAAGGTCTCTACCAGGTTCAGCCTGGTGCTCAGCATTCTCATCTATGTCATTGCGATCGTGCTCCCCTGTCCCAGGACCGCGGCGGTCACGCACGAGATGGCGATTGCTCCCTTCTTCGATTCCAGCCGGCTTCTGACCAGCACGGTCTATTTTACCCTGGCCATGGGCTTTGCCCTGTATCGCGGAAAGGTCATGGACCTTGTGGGTAAATTCCTTACTCCTGTGATCGGGCTTCTCCTGCTGGTCCTGATCGGGCTGAGGTTTCTCTCTGATTCCACTACTGGTTCCGTGAGCAATTATGAAAATCCTTTGATCTCCGGTTTTCTTGAGGGATACCAGACCTACGACGCGCTTGCCGGCCTCCTCATGGGGGGAATATTGGTGATCAGCATTCAGAACAGCCAGAAAGGAAAGAGTTACGATGAGAAGAGAAAGACCATCACCGGGGCCTCGGTCATAGCCATGTTCGGGCTTTTCCTGATCTATGCCGGCTTGATCTATTCCGGTTCTACGCTGGGAGGCTCGGCTGATCCCGAGACCAACCGCACCGGGCTGTTGATGCTCTTGGCGGAAAGCTCCATGGGAGGCCATGCGGCAGCTTTGCTCGGCCTGCTCGTGGCCCTGGCCTGTTTTACCACGGCGGTCAGCCTGCTTGTGGGGACCGGGGATTTTTTTATGGGCCTGCTGGGAGATTCGCAAAGGGTCTACCGGATCACTGTCGTCGTCTGTGGCCTCCTGGGCATCCTGATCGGACAACTGGACGTGAGCAACATCATCAGCGTCGCCGTTCCGATCCTGATGCTGATCTATCCGGTCGTGATCTGCCTGATCCTGCTCAACATACTGCCTGCTTCCCTGGCTCCCCGAACGGTATTCAGGGCCGTGGCCCTGGCAGCCTTGCTCTTCAGCCTGCCTGACCTGCTTGAAGCGATCCGGCCGGGTCTGCTGCCGGAAGCCTATCACAGGTTCGTACCCCTGTCCAAAGCCGGGCTGGGATGGCTGCTGCCTTCCCTGCTGACCTTTTTGGGAACCAACGCTTACCTCAGGCTCCGCGGCCGTTGAATCCGGTTCGTCAGCCCTGCATCCATTTCTCGATGTCCTCGATCTCGATGGGAATGTTCTCCATCAGGTTGATGGGATCCCCTTTCTCCTGGATGACATAGTCGTCTTCAATCCGTATGCCCAGGTTTTCTTCCGGGATGTAGATCCCGGGTTCCACGGTAAACACCATCCCGGCCTGCATGGGCTCTGTCAGGATGCCGTAGTCATGCGTGTCGAGCCCCATGTGGTGCGAGGTCCCGTGCATGAAGTACTTCTTGTAGGCCGGCCAGTCGGGATCCTCCTTGTCGACGTCCTCCTGGGTGATGAGCCCTAGCTGGAGCAGCTCTTTGGTCATGAGCTTGCCCACTTCCACGTGGTATTCGGCCCAGTCGTTGCCGGGCACCAGCATTTTGGCCGCCGCGTTCTTCACGCGGAGCACGGCAGAATAGATCTCCTTCTGCCGGTCGCTGAATTTCCCCGAGGCGGGAACACAGCGCGTCATGTCGCTGGCGTAGTTGGCATAGCTCGCTCCCACATCCATGAGGATCATGTCGCCTTCCCTGCACTCCTGGTTGTTCTCGATGTAATGCAGGACGCAGGCATTGTAGCCCGAGCCGATGATCGGCGTGTAGGCGAAGCCGCCGGAGCGGTTGCGCGTGAATTCGTGGATGTATTCCGCCTCGATCTCGTATTCCATGACCCCGGGTTTGATGAACTTCAGCACGCGCTTGAAGCCCTTTTCGGTGATCTCGCAGGCCTTTCGTATCAGTTCGATCTCTTCCGGCTCCTTCACCGACCGCAGCCTCTGGAGTATGGGCTGGCACCTTTTGTACTCATGTGCAGGGTACTTGTCGCGAAGCCATTTGATGAACCGCGCGTCACGGGTCTCCGTCTCGACGTTGGCCCTGTAGTGCTCGTTGGTGTTCACATAGACCTTCTCGGCCTGGGTCATGAGCTCAAAGAGCACTTTTTCCATGTCCTGGAGCCAGTAGACCGTCTTGATCCCGGAGGTCTCAAAGGCCTTTTCCTTGGTCAGCTTCTCTCCTTCCCAGACCGCGATGTGGTCGTTGGTCTCCTTGAGGAAGAGGATCTCCCGGTGCTTTTCCTTGGGGCAGTCCGGGAAGATGACCAGCACGCTCTCTTCCTGGTCCACCCCGGAGAGATAGAACAGGTCACGGTGCTGCTCAAAGGGCATGGTGCTGTCTGCGCTGATGGGATAGATGTCGTTGGAGTTGAGGATGGCCATGGATTTCTGATCCATGCGGTCTGCAAACTTTTTTCGGTTTCGTACGAACAGGTCCTTGTCTATAGGGAGATATTTCATGAGTGAGTTTTTCTTTTACTCAAAATTAGGAAATTTAGGCCGATTGGGTGCCGTCGGGGGCGCAAGAATCTTTTCTTATCTTCGGAGGGTAAAAACCCCTTTATACTTATCTCATGAGAATCCTTGCAACAGTCCTTTTCCTTATCCCCATCCTGGGGATGCAGAGCATTTGCTCACAGAACCTGAGCAGAACAGAGAAGAAGATCGTCCAGGCCGTGGAACGCAATCACGACCAAGCCCTGGTCTTTCTGGAAAAGGTCGTCAACGTCAACAGCGGCACCTTTCATTCGGAAGGCGTCCGAGAAGTGGGAGAGCTATTCGATGAGGCCTTTGCCTCCCTGGGTTTTGAGACGAGCTGGAAGGAGATGCCGGAGGAGATGAACCGGGCCGGGCACCTGGTCTGCGAGTTCAAAGAAGGCACGGTAAAGGGCAAAAAGGTACTGCTGCTGGGCCATCTCGATACCGTCTTCGAGAAGGACAGTCCCTTCCAGTCCCTGACCAGGGACGGGGACAAATGGTATGGTCCCGGGGTGAATGACATGAAGGGAGGCGACGTGATCATGCTGTACGCGATCCGGGCCCTGAAGGAAGCGGGAGCCCTGAAGAATACGCAGATCATCGTCGTTTACACGGGTGACGAGGAAGACGTGGGGCTGCCCGTGGAGCTCAGCAGAAAGGACTTGGTGGATGCAGCGAAGCGGAGTGACGTGGCCCTGGGCTTTGAGGGGGCCACCGGGCTGGAATACGCCACCGTGGCCCGCAGAAGCGCCGGAACCTGGCTGCTCGAGACAGAGGGCAGAAGGTCTCATTCGTCCGGAATATTCCGGGAGAGCAACGGAGCGGGAGCCATATTCGAGATGTCCAGGATCCTGCACGAGTTCTACACCGAGCTGCAGGAGGAGAACCTGACCTTCAACCCGGGAGCGGTGGTCGGTGGCACCACGGCAGAGTTCGACGAGATGAGCGCAAGCGGCCGGGCCTTTGGAAAGACCAATGTGGTGGCGCCCAAGGCCTATGCCAGCGGGGACATCCGATGCCTTACCGAGGATCAGATACAGAAAACGGTGGACAGAATGAAGGAGATCACCTCTAGGAACCTGCCCCAGACCTCCGCATCCATCTCGTTCGGCCTGACCTATCCGCCCATGGCTCCCACCGAGGGGAATTACAAGGTGCTCGAGGTACTTGACGGGGTCAGCCGGGACCTCGGGCAGGGAGAGGTAAAGGCCTATGATCCTTCCCGCAGGGGCGCGGGCGACATTTCCTTTATCGCGAAATATGTGGATGCCCTGGATGGGCTCGGTACGATGGGAGGCAGGTCCCACACGCCGGAAGAGTATCTCGAAGTTCAGCATTTCCAGGATCTCACCAAGCGTGCCGCACTGCTGATCCACAGGTTGATCCAGCCCTGAAGGAATGCTTTCAAGCCCTCTTTTTAAGCAATATTTTTGGTATATTGCAGGTTGAACAGAGGTCATAAAACCTGAGCATGCACAATCCGATCTCCATGACTAAGATCCCGGTCAAATACCCCCAACTGGCTCTTTTGCTTTTCCTGGCCTTTAGCACTCTATTGCTCGGTCAGGACTATTTGCCCGACAAGCCCGAATTCCAGACGAGCATGTACGATTACGCGGGCATGCTGGACAAGGCGGATGCACGGGCCCTGGAGCAGAAGCTGATCCGCTATAGCGATACCACCTCGACCCAGATCGTCGTGATCACCATCAACTCCCTGGAAGGTAATGACGTGGCCCTTTATGCCACGGAACTTGCACACAAGTGGGGGATCGGACAACAGGGGAAAGACAACGGGATCGTCATACTTGTTTCCAAGAACGACCGGAAGGTCACCATCCGAACAGGCTATGGGGTTGAGCACCTCCTGACCGATGCACTTTCCAGGCGGATCATCGAGAATGTGATCACGCCTGCCTTCAAGCAGGGAGATTTCTACGGAGGCCTGGACCGGGCCGCGGATGTGATCTTTGAGATCCTCAGCGGGGAATACCGGGAAGAGCGTGAACCCGAAGGACCCGGAGGGCAGTTTCCCGCCTTCCTGATCGTGCTGATCTTCATCATTCTCCTGATCATACTGTCCAACCGGAACCGAAGGGGGGGAGGAAGTAATCGCGGACGCGGAGAGGGCTTCTCCATACTCGATGCCATCATTTTGAGCCACTCAGGACGCGGAAGTTTCGGCGGTGGTGGCTTCGGACGTTCCGGCGGAGGCTTTGGCGGCGGCGGTGGCGGCTTCGGAGGAGGTTTCGGAGGCGGAGGCTTCGGAGGCGGAGGTGCCAGCGGAGGCTGGTAGCCGCTCCTTTAGTTCTTCAGCTGGAAGTCGAAGGTGGAAACCACGCGAACGATCTTCACCTGGGGAGTGTTCTGGTCCCGATCATTGATCGAGAAGAGACCCTGCCTGGCAATTTTGATCTCTCCCACTTCCGATTTGGAATCCCGGGCAAACTTTTCGGCCACCTCCCGCGCATTCAATGTCGCTTCCTCGATCATGGAGGGCTTCAGCTCATTGAGTCCCGTGAAGAGGTACTCGATGGGTCTCCACTGGTTCTTGGATCCCAAAACGATGCCTTGTGACATCAACTCCAGGGACTCGGCCAGGGCCTTTTGGAGCTTTTCGATCTCCCGGGTCCGAACCGTGAAATCCGACTGGGCCAGGTAGCGGAATGCGTTGTTCTGGGGATTGTTGTTGTACAGGTTCGCACGGGCGTCGCTAATGTTTACCATGCCCCGGGTGATCTCCTCGGGCTTGAAGCCCTGCTCGATGAAGAACTGGTAGACTGCATTGTTCTGCTGCTCCACCTCCCTCTTCAGGGCCGAGAGCTCGTTGCCCGTGAGGACGACGTTGATGGGCCAAACCGCGAGATCGGCTGCCACCTCTCTCTCCGACAGCCCCTTGACCTGCACGTAACGGTCGTATCTCTTTCCCGTTTTGTGCATGTTGCCGATAAAATATCCCGACAGGACGACCGATCCAGCAAGGATCGCAACTTTCAACCAAGACAGTTCTTTCATTTTCGCAGATTTATCGTGTTATGGCATTCGTTCATTCAAATTTCTCATTGTACGCTGTGCCGGTAGTCCAGTGCCGGAGCCCGGTCGCCGAGCAGCGGGGTGTACTTGAAGTCCTTGCCCCTGCGCTCCTCGAATTCTTCTTTGGCTTTGGCAATGATGGCCGGGTCGCTGAAGAGCTTCTCAGCGGTCAGGGCCAGGGTTTTGGCAGCCACCATCATACCCTTGTTGCCGATCGAGGTTCCCCCTGCCGCCACGGCCTGCCAGCTGTGTGCAGGAGTTCCGGGTACCCAGGTGGCGGCAGACATGCCCACCGTCGGGACCGTAAAGCTCACGTCACCTACGTCAGTAGAGCCCCTGGGGGTACCCACCTCTTTGTATTCTTCTATCGCCGCAGCTTTGGCGGCGTCCGCTTCCTCCTGTCCCATGCTTTTCGCGATCTTGTCGGCGAAGATCTTTTCCTCGGCAGTGTATTCCAATCCTCCAACCTTGCTGAGCTCGTCGTACATGACCTTCTGCAGGGTCAGGTTGGGCAGCAGCTCATGGGTTCCCCCGATCATCTCGTAGTCCATGGTGGTTCCCGTTCCCAGGGCAGCTCCTTCCGCGGCTTTTACGATACGGTCGAAGATGTCAATGACCACTTCTCTTTTCGAGTTGCGGGCATAATAGTAGACTTCCGCGAAGTTGGGCACCACGTTGGGCGCCTTTCCTCCATCGGTGATCACATAGTGGATCCGGGCGTCCTGCGGGACGTGCTCCCGCATCATGTTGACCATCATGTTCATGGCCTCTACGCCGTCGAGGGCTGAGCGTCCCTTGTCAGGAGCTCCGGCCGCGTGGGCAGAGACCCCGTAGAACCTGAATTTTGCGGATTTGTTCGCCAGGGCGGCCCCGGCATTGGCCTGGTTGCGGTCACCCGGGTGCCAGTGCAGCACGGCATCCACGTCATTGAAGAGGCCCTCGCGGACCATGTATACTTTTCCCGATCCGCCTTCCTCTGCAGGAGTCCCGTAGAAGCGAATGGTGCCTTTGATCTTGTTCTTTTTCATCCAGTTCTTGACCGCGATCGAGGCTGCGGAGGAAGCCGTTCCGAAGAGGTGGTGCCCGCAGGCGTGTCCCGCGGCCTTCCCGGCAGATTTCTGCTCGGGGACGCGTTCCTGGGATAGCCCGGGCAGGGCGTCGTACTCACCCAGTATGGCCACCACCGGTTTCCCGGAGCCGTATTCCGCTATAAAGGCGGTCGGAATGCCGGCCACTCCCTTGCGTATGGTGAAGCCTTCGTCCGAAAGGGTCTTTTGAAGCAGGGCCGAAGACTGTTCCTCGAGGTAGCCCATTTCTGCATAGTCCCAGATCTGTTGCGCGATCACGCCATAGGCTTCCTGGTTCTTCTCGAGTTCTTTGAGGATGGATTCGCTGCCTTTCTGTGCAATGGCGCTCAGGCTGCCCGCAAGCAGCAGGGCGGCAAGGATGGATTTTCTCATGTGCTGTTTTTAACCGTTTGACTTGTACCGGTTAAAAATAGTAAATAATTCCAAAGCTATTTCTTCCTGAAATGGATAATGATGGGCACCCCGTGAAAGTTGAAGATCTCCCTCATCTTGTTCTCGACAAACCTCTTGTACGGATCCTTGATGTACTGGGGAAGATTGGCGAAGAAGACGAATTGCGGGGTTGGGGAGGGCAACTGCATGCAATACTTGATCTTGATGTACTTGCCCTTGTAGGCCGGGGGCGGGTTCTGCCGAACGATCTCCTGCATGGCCTCGTTCAACTTGCTCGTGGGGATCTTCTGCTTTCGATTCTCATAGACCTCCACGGCAGTCTCTATGGCCTTGAAGATGCGCTGTTTGGTCAGTGCTGAGACGAAGACGATGGGGACATCCGTGAAAGGGGCGGTCTCCCTTCGAATCATCTCCTCGAATTTTTTAGTGGTATGGTTATCCTTTTCCACCAGGTCCCATTTGTTGACCAGGATGACGATGCCCTTTTTGTTCTTTTCCGCAAGCCAGAAGATGTTCTGGTCCTGTCCTTCGAATCCCCGCGTCGCGTCGATCAGCAGGATGCACACGTCACTGTGCTCGATGGCACGAATGGACCGCATCACGGAATAGAACTCCAGGTTGTCCCTGACCTTTGATTTCTTCCGGATCCCGGCGGTGTCCACCAGGTAGAAGTCGAAGCCGAAGCGATTGTATTTGGTGTCGTTGGAGTCTCTTGTGGTTCCGGCGATGTCGGTGACGATGTAGCGATCTTCCCCGATCAGCGCGTTGATGAAGGAGGACTTTCCGGCGTTCGGGCGACCGACGACCGCAAATCGGGGGAGCTCGTCCGGCACCTTCTCTTCCTTTTCGGGCAGGGCCGCCACCAGCGCGTCCAGCAGCTCCCCGGTTCCGCTTCCATTGATGCTCGCGATGGTATAATATTCTCCCAGGCCCAGGGAGTAGAACTCCGTGGCGTCATGGATGCGACCCGGATTGTCGACTTTGTTGACCACGAGGAAGACGGGTTTCTTGACCTGCCTCAGCAGTTGCGCCACTTCCTCGTCCATCCCGGTGACCCCGCTTTCTACGTCGACCATGAAGAGGATCGCGTCCGCCTCGTCGATGGCCAGTTCCACCTGCCGGTCGATCTCGGCCTCGAAGATGTCATCGCTTCCGACCACGTAGCCTCCCGTGTCGATGAGGGAGAACTCACGACCGTTCCAGTCCGTCTTTCCGTAGTGGCGGTCACGCGTGACGCCGCTAACGGCATCCACGATGGCTTCCCTTCTCTGTATCAAACGATTGAAAAGGGTTGACTTTCCCACATTGGGCCTTCCGACGATGGCAACGATGTTTCCCATGGAGTAATTTACTTATCCGGCTAAGACTCTGTTGAGCAGCCGCTGCAAAGATAGGTTTATCTGCGAACCCGTGAAAGACTTCAGCATCGATTCGAAAAAAAGATTAATTTAGGAGTCGCGAGTCATCCCCGGCCTTGCTGCAAAAGAGCGATCAACCACTAAACCCAAGCACCAGGATGAAGGAACCCATCAACCAGGACGAGCTCAACAGGATCCTGCTCAAACCGAGATTCAAATTGAGGTATTCGGATCCCAAGGAGGAGATCATCGAACAGTTCAGGCTGAACCTGTCTGGCGAAAAATGCCCTTTTCCCGGCAAGATCGTGGACCATCACATCGTCATAGATGTTCCGGAATCTGAGGAGAACTTTTGGTCACCCCAGCTTCACGTGGAGGTGGAGGAGGAGGAAGGCCAGACCATCGTCAAGGGAATCCTGGGCCCAAAGCCCAAGATATGGACCTTCTTCATTTTCCTGCACTTTGCGGTTGCCGTTGCCTTCTTCGTCTTCTTCGTGATCTTCTACACGAACTGGAGCCTGGAGCAGGACTATTCCACGGCTCTTTTCATGATGATCCTGATGCCGGTGATCTGGATCCTGCTGTATTTCGGAGGTCAAATGGGAAAGAAGTTCGGCTATGCCCAGATGCAGGACCTGCATGCCTTCCTCATCGAGGTGTTGAAGGACAAGTCACCTGTTGTGGCTCAATAGAGCGCCTTTTCCATCTGCCCCTGCAGCTCAGCGGCCTTGAGGGCCGCCTGTTCGGCGAAATCCCTCCCGTTTGAAGCATAGATGATCCCCCGTGAGGAATTGACCAACAGTCCCACGTCGTCATTCAAGCCGTACTTGCATACACCCTGGAAGTCGCCCCCCTGCGCCCCAATTCCAGGCACGAGGAGAAAGTGGTCCGGGACGATCTTTCTGACCTGCCCGAGAAACTCCGGGCGGGTAGCACCCACCACGTACATCAGCCTGTCGCTGTTCTTCCATCCGAGGGAGGTTCTGAGCACTTTCTCGAACAGGGCCTTTCCCTCACTGTCTTTGGTGACCTGGAAATCCAGGCCGCCCTTGTTGGAGGTCAGGGCCAGCATGATCGCGAATTTATCCTCGAATTCCAGGAAGGGCTCCACGGAATCAGAGCCCATGTAGGGAGCCACGGTGACCGAATCGAACTCCAGGTCCTCGAAAAAGGCCTTGGCGTACCGCGTGGAGGTGTTGCCGATGTCCCCTCTCTTTGCATCCGCTATGGTGAAGATCTCGGGGTGACGCTCATTCAGATATCGGATCGTCCGTTCAAGGCTTCTCCATCCCTCCATTCCATAGGCCTCGTAAAAGGCCGTGTTCGGTTTGTAGGCCACGGCAAGGTGGTGGGTGGCGTCTATGATCGCCTTGTTGAACTCGAAGATCGGGTCCTCGAGCTGCAGCAGGTGAGGGGGGAGCTTTTCCTTGTCCGCATCCAGCCCGATGCACAGAAAAGACCTTTTTTCCCGGATCTCGTCGATAAGCTTTTGTCTGTTCATTTTTTTAGAAAATACCTTGCGGCAAAAGTAATCATTTTATCAGTTTGGGTTATCTTTGTGCTTCACTTAAATTCAATCAAAATCTGTACTCATGAGAAGCAAAATAGTAGCCGGCAACTGGAAAATGAACAAGACCTACCAGGAGACCAAGGCCCTGGTCAAAGAGTTGAAGCACGCAGTAAAGGATCTTGAGCTGGAGAACACGCGCGTGTTGATCGCGCCTACTTTCGTCAGCCTTCAGAAGGCCTCGAAAATGACGAAAAACTCGATGATCGAGGTGGCGGCGCAGAACATGCACCAGGAAGCCAGCGGGGCCTACACCGGCGAGATATCCGGAGCCATGCTCAAAAGCATCTATGTGAATACGGTGATCCTCGGCCATTCCGAGCGAAGGGAGTACTTCGGGGAGTCGGATGAGCTCCTGTCCAGGAAGGTGGATGCCGCCCTCGAGCAGGGCCTGGAGGTGATCTTTTGCTTCGGGGAGGTTTTGGAGGACAGAAAGAAGGGAAATCACTTCAAAGTGGTCGAAGAGCAGATAAAGCACGCTTTGTTTCACCTCGACTCGGATGCCTGGTCGAACATCGTCCTGGCCTATGAGCCCGTATGGGCGATCGGGACAGGGGAGACCGCCACGCCCGAGCAGGCGCAGGAAATGCACGCCTTTGTGCGGGAGCTGGTCGCAGGCAGGTACCTCAGCGACGTTGCCGAGGAGGTCTCGATCCTTTACGGGGGAAGCGTGAAGCCGTCCAACGCAAAGGAGATCTTTTCAAAGGCCGACGTGGACGGAGGCCTGATCGGAGGCGCCTCGCTCAAGGCTGAAGACTTCACGGCCATCATCAAGGCCATCTGATATTTTGAAGTTCATAGGGTATCATTTCAGGCAGACGGGAGGGTCACTGGATCCGCAGATAGCCCGTGAGATCCTCGTGGCCGAGCTGGGACTGCTCGGTTTCGAGAGCTTTTCGGAGACCGCTGACGGGGTGTCGGCCTACATCCAGGAAAAGGACTGGCAGGAGGGAATGCTGGACGAGGTGCAGATCCTCAATTCCGAGGAGGTGGTCTTCGAGTTCGAGCGGGAAGAGATCGAGCAGGTCAACTGGAACGAGGAGTGGGAGAAGAACTTCGAACCGATCCGGGTTTTGGACCGTGTGAGCATCAGGGCGCCTTTTCACGAGAATCCCGGCCTGGAATACGACATCGTCATCGAGCCGAAGATGAGCTTTGGCACGGGGCACCACGAAACCACCCACCTGATGATCGAGCACCTGCTCGAGCTTGAGCTCAAGGGCAAATCGGTCCTCGACATGGGCTGCGGAACCGGCATACTCGCCATTTTTGCGGAGATGCGAGGCGCCTCGGCGGTGGATGCCATCGACATAGACCCCTGGTGCTATGAGAATTCCCTGGAGAACACGGAGCGTAACGCCTGCACCAGGATCAGCGTGTACCAGGGAGATGCGGGGCTGTTGATCGACCAGCAATACGACCTGATCATCGCCAACATCAACCGGAACATACTGCTGGCCGACATGGAGCGCTACGCAGGCTGTCTCAGGCCGGGGGGGACCCTGCTGCTGAGCGGGTTCTACCTGGAGGATATTGAACAGCTCAACGAGCTCGCCGAACGGCTGGGTCTGAAAATGACCGGGCAGAAGGAGAAAAATCGCTGGGTTGGATTAAAATATGTAAATTAGCGGAAAGTTTAGCTGCCATGGATCGGAATTTCTACCTTACCAAAGAGAAGATCCAGGAGGATTTCGACGTTGCTGAAAAGGAAGTCCCCAAGCACGAGATCATCCTGTTCAATGATGACATCCACACCTTCGACTATGTGATCGAGTCTCTGATCGAGATCTGCGAGCACACCCCGGAACAGGCGGAGCAGTGCACCTTCCTGGTTCATTACAAGGGCAAATGCGCAGTCAAGACCGGGGAGTACGAAGAGCTGAAACCCCAGTGCACCCGACTTCTACAGCGCGGACTCAGCGCCGAGATCATGTCCTGATCCAGATCCACTGCGATTTCAAAGCGGAATGTTTCCGTGTTTTCTTTTAGGCCCCTCCACCTGCTTGTTCTCCAACATGGCAAAGGCCTTGATCAGCTTTCTTCTGGTATTCTTCGGCAGGATGACCTCATCCACGAAACCTCTTCTGGCTGCCCGGAAGGGGTGAGCGAACTTGTCTGCGTACTCAGCCTCCATCTCCTTCCACTTGGCTTCTGGATCCTCCGCCTCGCGGATCTCCTTTTTGAAGATGATCTCACTGGCCCCCTTGGCTCCCATCACCGCGATCTCGGCCGTGGGCCAGGCAAAGTTCATGTCGGCCCCGATGTGCTTGGAATTCATCACGTCATAGGCGCCGCCGTATGCCTTTCGGGTGATGACCGTAACCCTTGGGACGGTGGCCTCGCTCAGCGCGTACAGGAGCTTGGCCCCGTTGACGATGATCCCGTTCCACTCCTGGTCGGTGCCCGGGAGAAACCCGGGAACGTCCACCAGCACCAGCAGGGGTATGTTGAAGCTGTCACAGAACCGAGTGAAGCGCGCGGCTTTCTTTGAGCTGTCCACATCCAGTACCCCGGCCAGGCTCATGGGCTGGTTCCCGATGACGCCTATGCTGCGACCGGCCAGGCGGGCAAAGCCCACGATGATGTTGTCGGCGTAGTCCTTGTGGATCTCGTAGAAGCTCTCATGGTCACAGATTCCCGCGATCACGCTCTTCATGTCATAGGGCTTGTGGGTGTCCTCCGGAACGATGCCCTCCAGCTCTTCCCGGATCTCATCGCCCAGCGTATAGGGTAGCTTAGGGGTGGTCTCCCTGTTGTTCTGTGGAATATAGCTCAGCAGCTTCTTGATCTCCAGCAGGCAGGTGACGTCATTGGAAGCGGTGAGGTGGGTCACGCCGGATTTGGTCGAATGGGTATGGGCCCCGCCCAGGTCCTCCGACGAGACCTCTTCATTGGTGACCGTCTTGACCACGTTCGGACCGGTGACGAACATATAGCTCGTCTTTTCGACCATGATGGTGAAATCCGTCATGGCCGGGGAATAGACCGCTCCGCCGGCGCAGGGTCCCATGATGGCCGAGATCTGGGGAATGACCCCCGATGACCAGACGTTGCGGTAGAAGATGTCGGCATAGCCTCCCAGGCTTCGCACTCCTTCCTGTATCCTAGCACCTCCCGAGTCGTTGAGCCCGATCACGGGAGCCCCCACTTTCAGGGCCAGGTCCATGATCTTACAGATCTTCTCGGCGTGGGTCTCCGACAGGGCCCCTCCGAATACGGTGAAATCCTGTGCGAAGACATAGACCAGCCTCGAATTGATCGTTCCGTAGCCGGTGACGACCCCATCGCCGTAGATCAGCTGCTTTTCCATGCCGAAATCGGTGCTCCTGTGAGTCACGAGCTCGCCAACCTCCTCAAAGGAGCCCTCGTCCATGAGGTACTCGATGCGTTCGCGGGCTGTCAGCTTCTTCTTCTTGTGTTGTTTGTCTATGCGATGCTGTCCTCCTCCTAGCCTCGCTTCCGCAAGCCGGTTCAGCAGGTCTTTCTGTCTGTCTTTCATGAGTTGACTTTTAGCTTTTGTCTGTCTTCTAGATAGAGTTTAAGGGCAAGGCGGGCTGCGACTTCCATTTCCTTCCTTCTTTCCTCCAGGAGCTTTTCGGGGGAATAATAGGTGCCTACAAAATGAGTGTCGAAGGCTGCTGACCTGAAGGCCTCGTGCTGCAACACGAAGCGGCCGAAGGGCAGGGTGGTCTCGACCCCCTCTATGATATAATCGTCTATGGCTTCCAGCATGGCCTGAATGGCCTCATCCCTTGAGCTTCCGTAGGTGATCAGTTTGGAGATCATCGGATCGTAGAAGATGGGGATCTCCAGGCCCTCCTCGTAGCCGTCATCCAGTCGGATTCCGGGTCCAACGGGGATATGATATCGTTCGAGCCTTCCTACGTTGGGAAGAAAATCATTGTAGGAGTCTTCCGCGTAGACGCGCAATTCGATGGCGTGCCCCTTGATCTCAAGTGAATCCTGCTCGATTCCGAGCTTCTCGCCCCTGGCTATGCGGATCTGCTGCTCCACCAGGTCAAGCCCGGTGATGCATTCGGTGACCGGGTGCTCCACCTGCAGCCGGGTGTTCATCTCCAGGAAATAGAAGTTCAGGTCCCCGTCCATCAGGAACTCCACGGTCCCCGCGCTGCGGTAACCGCAGGCGCGGGCCACGTTCACCGCAGCCTGTCCCATTCTCTGCCTGATCTCCGGGGTGAGGATGGCCGACGGAGCCTCTTCCACCACCTTCTGGTGCCTTCGCTGTATGCTGCATTCCCTTTCAAAGAGGTGAATGGTATTTCCGTATTCGTCGGCAAGAACCTGGAACTCGATGTGCCTGGGGGAAGAGATGTACTTCTCTATGAAGACCGATCCGTCCCCGAAGGCGGAGAGAGCCTCGCTAATGGCCCTGTTCATCTGCTCTGCCAGGTCTTCACGCCGGTTCACGATCCTCATTCCCTTGCCGCCGCCCCCTGCAGCCGCCTTGATCAGGATGGGGTAGCCGATATCCCCGGCGATCTCCTCCGCTTTCTTTGGATCCGTGATGGCCTGGTCGATCCCGGGAACCATGGGTATGTCATAGCCCTTTACCGCTTCCTTGGCGGCCAACTTGTCCCCCATGACCCTGATGGAGTCAGACCTGGGACCGATGAAGGTCATTCCATTGCTTTCCACCAGTTCGGCAAAGGAGGCGTTCTCGCTCAGAAAGCCGTAGCCGGGATGGATCCCGTCGACGTTCAGCTTCAAGGCCTCCTCCACGATGCGCTCTGCCTTGAGGTAGGATTCGGAGGAAGGGTTGTCGCCAATGTGAACGGCCTCATCCGCAAAACGCACATGAGGGGCCCTTCGGTCGGCAGTTGAATAGATGGCGACCGTCTTGATCCCCATTCTTTTCGCGGTTCTCATAACCCGCAGGGCGATTTCCCCCCTGTTGGCAATCAGGATTTTTTTCATAATCTCGCCTTTAGACTATTCGAGTTCGATAAGCAGCTTGTTCTTGTCCACGGTCTCTCCCTTTTCAGAGAGGATTTTTTTGACGACCCCGTCCATGGGGCTCAGGATGGCATTTTCCATTTTCATGGCTTCCAGGATCAGCAGCGTGTCTCCTTTCTTGACGGCATCCCCGGTACTCACCCTCACTTCAAGAATGATTCCCGGCATGGGGGCTTTCACCGTATTTTCGGCCTGTGCGGACCCCAGTCGATAGCCCATGCTTTCGATGAGGAGGTCCAGATCGGTTCCGATATCGACTCGATAGGAATTGGATCCGATTCGGATCTCATAGGCCCTGTTCCAAAAATCTTCCCGGATGATCTGTGCGGAATAGCTTTGATGGTCGTACAGGACATGATAGACAGTCGGGTCGGTTCGGATCGAATCGAGTTGCTCGGCTTCCTCCAGGGGCAAGCTGAACTCCTCCCGGCCATTGACTTTTAACTTGAAGGTTGAAGAAGGCATTGAGGGATGGGTTAAATGTAGCATAAAGATACGCAATTCTCTTTTTTCACAAGGCCTTCACAGGGAGAATGTTGCGTAGGCGGGGAGCACTTAAAGCCATTTTCTTGGAAGTCAAATATTATGGTTAATTAACGTTGACTTAACATAAAGTGGTCTTTAGGGTTAATATAGTACATAAATTGGCTAAAAAACTTGTAATACAGAAAGATAGAATGTTTTTACTTTGTACCATCATTAAACTAAAAATGTCATGAGTATCAAAAAACAGTTTTTAAAAAGCAAGCCGGTGTGCAAAGTCACTTTCTCATTGACCAGTGAAGAAGTGGCCAATGTTGAAAAGGTGCAATTGCTTGGAGACTTCAACGGATGGAACCTGGATGAGGCAGTTGATCTTAAGAAATTCAAAAACGGATCATTCAAGACGACCCTTGACCTCGAAACAGAGAAGGAATACCAGTTCAAATACCTTATCGACGGTGTGAAGTGGGAGAATGACGCTGAAGCGGACAAGTATGTGAACAATGGCGTAAGCGCCGATGACAACTTCGTTGTCGCCCTGTAAGACTTCATTTTTTTACCCTTTTATACAAGCAGAACCCCTTTGCTTAATATTTGCGAGAGCGTGATCGACGGCCCCAACCCGAGATTGCGCTCTATCTTTTTGGGCTTGTGCGGCGCGCTCGGCGTGTAATCGGGAAAAGAAAAAAAGGCCGTTCTCTGATGAAAACGGCCTTTTTATGCTTGAGACATATTCTCTTCCGGGATCCTTCAAGCACCTCCGGCGCAGGTCAGGTCTATTTGTTTCCCCCTCATTAGATGCCTACCTGCATCCTACTTCCCAAAAAGAGAATATATCTTCTATTTGATGATGATCCTGTCGATCAACAGGCGCTCTTCCTCATTGAGTTCCCCTCCCTTCAACGAAACCAACAATCTGGACAGGCGATCCCTGTCCTGAAGGGGCACTTCTTCGACTTCATGGTCGAGCTGTTCCATCCATTCTTTCACCGCTCTCACTGCTTCCAGGCTCCTCTGTTCCTGATCGATCCTGTTTCTCACGTCCAGCTCGATAGAGGCAAGTCGTTCCCTGATCATCATCTTGTTTTGTGCAAAAATAAGCAGGGCTCACCGAACACAACACGACACGCCGTGTCCGGTGAGGGTGTCAAGGGAGAAAATGCATTTTTTCATAAATTTACATGGTCCTGACCAATCAGGACTTAGTCTCGAAATATGAGAAAGTACGAGGAAATAGGGGAGCTGCTGGTTGATTTCAGGAAGATCAACGGCATATCCCAGTCCGATTTTGCAGGGATGCTCGACGTGGATATAAGAACGGTTCAGCGTTGGGAGAACGGGACAACCCTTATAAAGCCCGAAAAGGAGCGGGAGATCGTGCTGGCCACGCTGTTGCCCTACCAGCTGATCCGCAACCTCAATGCCAATGTGCCGATTCCGACCTACTACGATTTCAGCCTGCGCAAATACTCACTGAACGAACTCAACAACAAATTGCCCGACGCCTCCTGGTTCAAGGCCAACCTGGAAAAGGGGACAAGACGCATCCGCCCGCTGGATCACGAGACCGACATCGACTACCTGGAGCGGTACATGCAGTTTCACAAGAAGATCAACCGCAATCTCAGCGAGGTAATCAGGGAATCCACCAGGCTCCTGCCAAAGATGAACCTGATCATCACGGATGACTCGGGCCATTATTCGGGTCATTCCCTGATCTTTCCGATCCGGACGGAAACCTATGAAAGGCTTCGGTCAAGGCAGATGGACGAGAGCGAATTGACGATCGAGGACCTGATAGAGCCTTCACGCATGGAAAGGCCGATCTACTATGGATTTGACATCACCGCCGACTGCAACGACAATATCTTCTATATCAGCGGGCAGCTGCTTCGGGTGATCCGTGACGATCCCCAGCAGGATTACATTTATTGCGCCCAGCCCTTTCGGTATGACAATTATGAATTGAACCAGGACATTGGCCTGAGGGTGGTTTGGGAAGGCAAGAAAGGGACCAACCGGTATGGTTTGGAGGTGGCTCCGCGGTTCCAGGAAGGAAACTTCAGGGATTTTCTCGGCAAATAGCACGGATATAAAAAAATTGTCCCAATCCATCGAAAATCCTCAGCACTTAACTCGTCACAGTAAATCCTAATATCCCCCTTGATTTACTAATGAACAGGAAATCCAATGTGATTGGGACGTTCCTCAATTGATATAATCTCGATTCGGTGTCTAACCCAACGTTCAGATTCTAAATTCAATTTCAGAATTCCCGACAAAAGTACGCCGGGTTCAAAGATGTGATACCGACATGCCGTGTCAGGAGTCGAATTTTGTGACTTTTATAACATTTCGAGGGAGTGTTACGATAGGAGGGGATGTTGGGGAAGGGCCGGGTCCGGACATAAAAAAACCCTAATGAATCATCGATTAGGGTTGGGAGATCGGAAGATCCCTATATAGAGGTATTAAGTGCTTTTTTGGGCTCATCGGTCTAGTAGGAATAAGTCCTGTGATCCGACCATTGTATTCTCTTGCTGCTTCTGAATGCTTTGGTTCTCATAATATTGGTTTTAAATTGGTTAAGGTAGATTTCATAGATGCCGGGTTCGCTTGTCCTGTTGTTTACACTGCGTATTGCCTGTAGTCCGACCATTGGTTTCTCTTGCTGTTTCTGAATGCTGTGGTTCTCATGACGTTGGTTTTATGTGGTTTTTTCAATTCGTTTTTTCATTTGGGGGATCAGAGTGCTTTCCTTCAAGCCTGTACTGCGTAATGCCTGTGCTCTGACCATCTGATTCTCTTGCTGTCTTTAAATACTGTGGTTCTCATGACTATTGTTTTTTGTTGGTTTACACTTATAAGACGACCCCCTTCGAGTATTTGTTACAGTACTATGTTATACAAAGTACTATTTTAACAATTATTTAGGAATTTTAAAGATTTAAACAATAGATAATCAGATACTTAAATAAATTGTTAAAATTCCGAATTTTTTGACCCATCGGTGCTTTTGGCTGTTTCGAGGGCCCATTCCATCTCATTTTGGGGTCGAAATTGTTCTTTTCCGCGATTTTTGGTACTTTTAAGATCGTGCATCTGCGATGAGGGACATCACCTTACATATAAATGAAAAGGACTACCGGGTCGAAAATGTATCCGAGGACATCAGCTTGCTCTGGGTGCTGCGCGAGCGCCTGGGACTCACCGGGACTAAATACGGCTGCGGGATCGCCCAGTGCGGTTCCTGCACGGTCCATATAGATGGGCTGGCTGTGCGGGCCTGCGCCCTGACTGCGGTGAGCGTGGCCTCGGGGCAGAGCATCACCACGATCGAGGGAAGCACCCGGGAAATTGAGGCTCTGAAGCAGGCCTGGATCGAGAAGCAGGTACCTCAATGCGGGTACTGCCAGCCCGGACAGATCATGCAGGCAGCCACCCTGATCCGTGAGAATCCGGAGCCGAGCCGGGAGCAGATCAAGGGGCACATGAACGGAAACCTGTGCAGGTGCGGTACCTATATGAGGATCGTGAGTGCCATTGAGCAGGCGGCAGAAAAGACAGGGAAATCATGAGCAGTTCAAACATGGGATCAAAAATGGATCGCAGGAGATTCATCAAATCTTCCGCCGGGGTTGCCCTGTTCATCGGCACCTCGGGCCTGCTACCCCAGCTGGTTTCCTGCAGGGACGAGAAGAAGGTCAGGCAAGTGCTCGAGAAGCACGAGGTGACCGCCTGGGTGCAGATCGACGAGGACGGGGGAATCCGGATCTTCAATCCGGCCGCAGAAATGGGACAGGGGTCCATGACCTCTCTGCCCATGATCTTCGCAGAGGAGATGGATGTGGCCTGGGAGCAGGTGGAGGTGGTCTTCTCTCCTCAGGTCTCTGAGATTTATGGTTCCTATGGATGGACGAGCAGTCGAAGGGTGATGCTGAGTGCAGGATCCATGATCACGCGGGGCTATTACCAGCAGATGAGACAGGCCGGCTCAGAGGCAAGGGTCATCATGATGCACAGTGCAGGCCAGAAGTGGCAGCTGCCGATCGAAGAGCTCAGCACCGAGCCCGGTCACGTGATTCACGGGGCGAGCGGCAAGAGGGTCTCCTACGGGGAGCTGGTTCCTTACCTGAGCATACCTGACCGACTGGCCGAACTTGCCGAGCTTCAGCTGAAGGACCCTTCCGAATTCCGGCTGATCGGAACGGACGTTCCCAGATACGAGGTCCCGGACAAGGTGAACGGAACGGCCAAATTCAGCATAGACCTGAGTATGCCCGACATGCTCTTCGGTGTTTATCAGCGTGGAAAGGTGCACGGGGCAAAACCCATTTTGAAAAACGGCCCTGAGCTGGAAGCGCTCGACGGTGTCATCAAAGTGATCGTGATCGATCACGCGGCGGGGGTCATCGCCGAGAGCTTGGAAACGGCGCTGAAGGCCCGTGATCTGATGGAGATCGAATGGGACACGAGCCATCTGCAGCTTTTCAACTCCAAAACAGCCTACCAGACCTATCTGAGGGAGGCTGATTCGGGCAGCACCGGACAGGTGGTGGTCGACAAGGGAGACATCCGAAAGGCCCTTTCGGAAGCGACGAAGACCTATACGGCCGACTACCGGAACGACTACGTGTATCACGCCCAAATGGAGCCACTCAACTCCATTGCCCGGGTAGCCGGGGATCAGAGCGGGGCGGAGGTCTGGGTCGGCACGCAGCAGGGCTTCGACTCCAAGCTGGGGGTGCCCGACCTGCTGGGCGTGGAGCCCGAGCAGGTTCAGATACACATGCAGTAC
Source organism: uncultured Flavobacteriaceae bacterium (assembly GCA_964489625.1). Lineage (GTDB taxonomy): Bacteria > Bacteroidota > Bacteroidia > Flavobacteriales > Flavobacteriaceae > Lutimonas. The sequence goes on along the minus strand of CAZAZM010000022.1, from coordinate 13,934 downwards.
CTGGGAGGGGGCTTTGGACGAAGGAGCCTGACCGGTTTCGTTCACGAATGCGTGCACATGGCCCGAGAGGTCCGGCCAAAACCCGTCAAATTGGTATGGACGCGTGAGGACGACGTCACCTATGGAGCCTACAGGCCCATGTCGCTTCAGCGGATCCAGGCCTGCGTCGATGGTTCGGGACGCATCACGGGCTTCTCCCACCTGGTCATCGGGGATGGAGACAACCTGATCGCGGGAGCCGTCCAGAACGAATTCTATGACATCGAAAACCAGTACGCCGAAATGAGGATCGTCCCCGACCACATCCGGCTGAAGCACTGGAGGTCTGTGGCACACGGACCCAACAAGTTCGCGATCGAGTCCATGATCGACGAGGTTGCGCATGACCGGGGGATGGACCCGGCAGACATGCGAAGAACCCTGATGAGCAAGTCTCCACGCGCTCTGGCCACTCTTGAAAAGGCGGTCTCGATCTCCAACTGGAACGCTCCACTCGAAGAAGGAAGAGCCAAGGGGATGGCCTTTCTCGAAAGAAGCGGAACCCTGAGCACCGGGGTTTGCGAGATCTCCGTGGACCGGGCCAACGGAAAGATCCGGGTGCATCATTTCTGGAGCGCCCATGACGCGGGCGTGATCGTCCACCCCGACAACGTCAAGGCGCAGATCGAAGGCGGGTTCATCATGGGCCTGAGCAGCGTGCTCAAGGAGCGCATCGACATCGTGGACGGAAAAGTGCTGCAATCGAACTACGACGACTACCCCATCCTGCGCATGGAAGACATCCCGGAATCGATAACTACTGAACTCATCCCCTCATCCGAAGCCCCTCAGGGGGTGGGAGAATCCTCGACGCCGCTGGTAGGAGCCGCCGTGGCCAACGCCTTTCTGGCCCTTACGGGCAAGCATCTCAGGCACCTTCCCTTTACCCCCGACCGCGTGCTGGAAGCCTTGAATTCCTGAGTCCTTAATTGAGTCTAGTCCTTCAGATCCAGTTCCCGGTCCAGGCTGAGCACGGTGTGCAGCAGGACGTTTGCCCCATTGGCCATGTCCTGTGCCGAGGTGAATTCGTCGGGTGAATGGCTGATTCCCCCTTTGCTGGGCACGAAGATCATCCCGGTGGGCGTGATCCGGGCCATGTCCTGGGCGTCGTGACCCGCTCCGCTTTGCATGTGCTTTGTGGAGAAGCCAAGTGTTCCTGCCACCCTGTCGATGGTTGATCTCATCAGGGGGTCGGTCAGTGCCGGTTTTCCCGTGGCATCGGTCGGGCTGAAGGAGAACTTCACCCCTTTGGCGGCCCCGATGCTGTCCGCCCTTCGGCGCATGTCCTCGTACAAGGAAAGGATCTTCTCGGAGGAGAGGTCCCGGATCTCCAGGCTCATTTTCACTTTCCCCGGGATCACGTTGGGAGCGCCCGGCTCGGCGCTTATCATTCCCACGGTTCCCACCTGCTTTCCCTCATAGGAGTTGGTGACCTCGTTAACGGCGATCACGAACTCGGCAGCGGCCAGCAGGGCGTCCTTCCTCATGTTCATTGGCGTGGTGCCGGCGTGGTTGGCGAATCCCTCGACCTCCACGTCCCACCAGTTGAGCCCCACGATGCCCTCGACCACCCCGATCTGCGTCTTTTCCAGTTCCAGTATCCCTCCCTGCTCGATATGCAGTTCCAGGAAGGCGGCCAGGTCTCCCTTCTTCCGTTCCATCTGACTGAGCTTGCCGGGATCCCCTCCCAGGCGGCTGATGCCCTCTGCCATGCTGTACCCGGTGCTGTTCCTCACCTTGAGGGCCTGCGCGCCCAGTTCGCCGACCATGGCCCGGCTTCCCATGACCCCTCCTTCCTCGTTGGAGAAGATGATCAGCTCCAGCGGATGCTCGGTGACGATGCCCTGCTCCTGCAACAGGGTCATGATCTCGATCCCGGCCATTGAGCCTACGCAGCCGTCGTAGTTGCCCCCATTGGGCACCATGTCTATGTGCGACCCGAAGGCGATCGGGCTCTTGTTCGGGTCCTTTCCTTTTCTCTTTCCAATGATGTTGCCCGCAAAGTCCACGCTCACCTCCAATCCCGCTTTCTCCATGAGACCGATGACGTATTCCCTGCCCTTGATGTCGGCATCGCTGAAGGCCACCCTGGAGGTCATGCCGGATTCCCGGTCCTTGCCGAATTCAGCCAGTTTGAAGATCGAAGCCTCAAGCCGGTCCTGGTCGACCCGCAGGGAACTGAGCTTACTCTGCGCATCAGTCTGCCCGTGCATAAAGTTGCTCAGCAGGAGAAATGAGATCAGGAGAAGGACAACGTGGGTCGAAAAACGGGATGAATTTGAAGGAGTTGAAAACATGGGATAGGATTTGAAAGTTCAGGTTTCAAGTTTTATCCCAAGATAGGAAAAAAAGAAAATAGCATGAGCACCCCCAAAGTAAAAGACCTTCCCGTGTGTCATCACTCACACGGAAAGGCCTTTTGATCCTATCAAAAATTAATAACTTGGGACAAAGTTAGCAGACCCGCCGGAAGTAAACGATGACTTTTGTCAGTTCCGGCCTTCGATCAGCGTTCGAACCTGAAATTGTCCAGTTTGATGTCATCCATGCCCTCATCGTCAAAGGGATATTCCAGCTGATTCTGGATATTGTAGAGTGAGATCAGGATAAACTGACTGACCAGGACAATGAAGTAGGTGATCCAGTGACCTTTGTCGGGACCCACCCGGTGAATGATGGTCGGGGCGTAGATCAGCGGAAAGATGTAGATGAAGATCAGGCAATAGGCCTTGAGGCTTATGGGGGTGCGGTGCGTGTTGATCGCATGAACGTTCTCTATGGTCTCGTGGAGGTCCTTCATTATGCGGAAAAGCCGATCCCTGGATTTGGCAGGGATCGTTTCCTCCCTGGCCTGGATATAGTCATACAATTCGTTCATGCTCTGGTCGATCTCACTTGTGTCCACCTCGTTGCTCTTCAGATGACTCATAAGCGTGTTGCTCAGATCGAGCATCAGCCTTTTGCCCTCTTCCTTGTCCTCTTCGGACAAATTCACGTTCGACATCAGGAAGTAGTTGAAGGTCTTCAGGGTGCTCCTGAACTCGCTGAGGTGCTCCAGGGCTTTCTCCCTGCGCCTGAAAGAGCCACGGATCGTGAAGACCAGCGGGAAGATGATCGCGATGCTGATCAGGGTCAGCTCCATGTCGAACTCAACATTGTATCTGTAGCAAAGATACGGCACAACCAGGGCGATGATCATGGCGATCCAGGTGCGGTGGTTGATGATGACAAGGTATGGCTTCACAGGTTCAGGGTTTGGTATTACTTAGTTAAAGTTAGCACAAAAAGAATTAAATACAACAAAAAAGGCCGCGAAAGCGGCCTTTTTTGGTTTCAAAATAGTTTCAGCGGGGGACTGAATTCAAAAGCTCTTAGAACTCGAGGTCTGCAACCAGGTCAAACTCGTCGTAGATCACCTTGTCCTGCAGGTCGTCAAAGAAGCTTGCCGAACCGTAGCGGATGTCATAAGTGGTCCTGTCAACCTTCATGGTAGCGTTGGCCTTGTTTCCGTAGACTGAAAGCTCAAAGCTTACCGGAGAGGTGGTTCCCTTGATGGTGAGGTCACCGGTCACGGAGTAGGAGTTCTTGCCTGAACGCTCCACCTTGGTGAAGACCAGCTTGGCGGTCGGGTGCTTGTCGGTTCCAAAGAAATCGTCGGATTTCAGGTGGCCTTCCAGCTTGCCCTTGTATTCGCCGGTGAGGTCGTCGCTGACCAGGCTGGTCATGTCCACCACGAACTCGCCTCCAGTCAGTTCGCCTTCGTTGAAGACCAGGTGACCGGATTGAATGGCCACGGTTCCGTAGTGGGACCCTGTCATCTTGTATCCCTTCCAGGTCAGGGTGCTGTTTTCTGTTTTGATCTCTTTTTTCTCTCCCTGGATTTCGCTGAAGGAGAAGGTTATCAAGGCTACCAGGATGGCAGCGCCCAAAGTTGTCAATTTGTTTTTCATGATTTTGATTTTACTGTTTTAGATTATTGTTATTGGTTTTTATGCTTCAATTGCCGAAATAGAATTTTTCCCGAACGATGCGACCGTCTTTCCATTCCTGGATGGCGACCTTGGTGTACTTCTTCTGATCACCGTTCTTGAGCTGGTAGTCCAGTTTCCATTCCACCATGGTTGTTCCCTCTCCTACGGCCACTTTCAGGGGCTGAACGCAACTGATCTCGGAAACTCCCGAAAGGAAATCCTTTCTGGCCTCGATCGCCCTTTGCTTTCCCGTGATGGGGCTGAGGTCATTCTCCTGAACCTCAACGTCCTCATCATAGAACCTCTCAAGGGCTTCAAGTTCCTTTCCCTGAAGCAGGAGGTCGTTCAGATCGCCGACATGTTCCAACAAAGTGTTCATTCTTCTGAATCTTGCAAGGCAAAGATCGTTCAAATGATAACCGGGAAAAATAAGGTAGTTTATGAAAAGGAGTTAAACTAGTTTAACATCCTATTGTTCCTGGATGAGCTGGCTCTTGATCTTGCTCAGGAATTCCTTGGTGATGCCCAGATAGGAAGCGATCAGGTACTGTGGGACTCTCTGCTCGATCTTGGGGTATTGCTTCCGGAAGTAGAGGTAGCGATCCCGGGCCGACATGCTCAGGTTCCTGACGATCCGCTTCTGCGAGGCGACCAGGGCCCTCTCAATGATCTTCCTGAAGAAGCGCTCCAGTTTCGGCACCTCTGAGAGCAGCTGCTCGTGGGTCTCGTAGGGAAAAAGAACCACCTCGGTGTTCTCCAGGCACTGCACGTTGAAGTCGGAGGGGGTCTGGGTGCTGAAGCTTGCCAGGTCCGAGGTCCACCAGTCTTCTATGGAGAACATGACCACGTGCTCGTTCCCTTCCTCGTCGAGGTAGAAGGTCTTGCTGCAGCCCTTGACCACAAAGGCGCTGAAGCTGCAGATGTCCCCCTGCTGGACCATGAACTGTCCCTTGAGGTACTTCCTCGTCCGTACCCGGGAGAGCAGGATCTCTTCTTCCTCCGGGCTTAGCGGGACGATCCGGTTCACGTAGTTCAGCAAGGCCTCCTGGGGTGTCATGTCGCTGTCATTTTCTGTTTTGTTCCAGGTAGCCCAGGACGAAGACCGCCGGGGCGTTCCAGTTGATGCAGACCTCGTTGGAGGCGTAGCTGGGCTCAGCGTCCACGTAGGCCCTGGCGGGATATGGAGAAGGGTATTCCACCTCTGCCTGGTCCTGCCGGTCATTGTTCGGACCCCCGACTATAAAGCCGGGCACGGGCTCTGAGATTCCGTCAGCCCCGCTTGGCCTATGATGAGGGTGCATCACTCGCTTAGAGCCGAAGCCCGTGAGGAAGCAATAGCCCGTAGCGTTCTTGCCGAGGACATAGTCGTTGATCCGCTCGGCGCCGATCAGATATTTCTCTTCTCCGCTCAGTCGGTGCGCCACGCACAACAGCATGGCCTGGTTGAGCACGTCGCTGTTCGATCCCCATTCGTAACGCTCCAGCGCGACGCGATAGGGATGGGTGTCCACCTTTGAAAGGATGCTGTCCGCCAGTTGCAGGTGACCCTTGAACAGGGATTCCGCCAGCTCGTCGGGAAGCTCGCCCCGGTTCTCGAGCAGGGAATGGAAGCCGTTGTTTCTGACGAAGTACTTCCAGCTGTTGGTAAGCTCGTGCCGGTAGGGTTGCGGGTTCTTTTGCAGGTAGTCGAGGTATTTGCTTTCACCCGTGGCGAGGTAGAGCTCGGCGGCAGCCCAGTAGAAATCGTCTGCAAAGACGTCGTCACCATATTCCCCTGTGCTCACGTCCTCGGGGTTCGAAAAGACGACGTTCCTGTTTCGGCGGGCCCATTTCCAGGCCTTTTCTGCAGAGATGATGGCCTCTGCCGACCAGACGGGATCCTGGGTGGTGTAGAGGCGCCCTGCCTGTGCCATGACCGCAGCGAAATTCAGGGTGGCGGCCGTTCCTTTCCCGATGATGAAGCGTTCGAGGTCATAGGCTTCGGGCATGATGAAGCCCGAGAAGCCCTTGGCGGTCAATTTGTGATATACCCCGCCATCCTTATCCTGCATGGTCTTGATCCAGTTGAGTTCGTAGAGCAGCTCATCCCAGAGGTCGCTGCGCCCGTTCCCGCTCTCCGGAATGTTCAGGAAGGCATCCGGGACCGCGTCCTCATACTGCTCGAGCAGGTGAAGCATCTGTCCGGTGGAAAGGGCTGCATTGACGACGTATTTCCCGTAGTCGCCGGCATCATACCATCCGCCGGGAGAATCCAGGGCCCCTTTCTTGCGACCCGATGAGGGGTGATAGGCGCAGGCGGTGTCGGCATGTCCTGCCGCTCTCCTGTAGATGCCGCCATGCTTCTCGTCGATGGGCATGGATGCGCGTTGAAAGTAATAGCTCTTTATCGCTGCACGGAAGGCTTTGTCATAGACGTCCCGCTCTATTTTGAAGGTATGCGAGGCGCCGATCCCATCGATCTCTATCCGGTAGGTTCCCGGTTCCCTGAGCTCGCTGAAGTCGCCGAGCATCACCAGTTCTCCGGAAGCCTCCCAGGTTCCGCGCCCCTCCAGCCTGCCTTCAAAGACGACATCTCCCTCTTCATCCTCTATCCTGAAGACTTCGGCAGATTTGTCCACCAGTACGAATTCCTTCACGGAGGAAGGATAGTATCCCACCTGGTTCAAACGGATGTTCTCCGAAGGTTCCAGGGGGAGATGATTCCTGGTGCATTGAACAAGAAGTGCAAGAAGCATTGCTAAAGCTGTAATTCTGAGGAGCCGCATTTTAATATCTCTTAAGGGGTCAAGAATCAGTTCAAAGATAGGACAACGGGCAGTCTTATCTGTTTAAAATCCTTCCAAAGGTAAAAATGAACAGTCAAAGGAAGAATGACCAAAGTCAGGTGCCGACAGTCGTGGGCTGGCCTGTCTTCACAAAAGGTTGCCATTTCAGGTAGGTTCCACAGCGCCACAGCCATTCCAGCGGGCCGTATCGGAACCGGCTCAACCAGTATTTGCTGAACAGGGTCTGAGCTATTATGAGGACGATTCCCATCAGAAAGCAGGTCAGGGCTCCCAGGGTACCGAGGTACCCAAGGCCCCATCCGAAGAAGATGAAGGTGCCGATGACCGACTGCATGAAGTAGTTGGTCAGGGCCATCCTGCCGTAAGGGGCGAAGAAGTCCAGCCTCTTCTCCCAGGGTTTGCGCTGGTAGAGCATCAGGAAGCCACAGAGGATGATCGCCGACATGGAGATGTTCACCCAGTCGAAGAAGTTCATGCCGAACATGAACTGCCAGCTGGAGTAATCAATGGGTTGGGGGGCGGTGGCGAAGGTGACCGCCGTGAAGACGAATGAGAGCATCAGGGCGCCGATCGACCAGAGCATCACGTTCTTTATCTGCTTTGAGAAGGCGGAGAGATCCCTGAATATCCCCGTTTTGCCAAGCCACAAACCGATCAGGAAGTAGGCGAAAGTATAGTAGAACCTTCCGAAGAAGGAAACCTGGAAGTCGATCTTGGTCAGCATTCCATAGGTGGCGTTGGCGTGGAAAACCTCAGCCAGGCTTCCGTTGGCTATGGTATCCATATAGGATCTGACGAGCTCGTTGTTGTTGTCCATCATGGGATGCACCCCGGTTACTCCCTCAGAGCCAAACAGGGCAAAGGCGATAAAGCGGGGGACGCCCAGGAAGATGAGGCCGGCAGTGACGAGCAGCCATTTTGAGGACATACGGTAGAAGGGGATGAGGAAGGGTGCCAGGACAGCGTAAATGGTTAGGATGTCCCCCCGGTAGAACAACTGGTGCACATAGCCGATCAGGAACAAAAGTGCGGCCCTCCAGAGAAACCTGCCGCCGAAGTCCTCTCCTTTCTTATCGGCCGAATCCATCTGAATGAAGAAGCTGAGCCCGAAGAGGATCGAGAAGAGGGCAAAGAACTTCCCGGTGAAGAAGACGCCGATGAGGCCCTGGATGATCTGGTCGGGCAAGCCGTTCACTCCTTCCATGAAGCCGTCGGGATGTGGTCCGGCGATGTACTGCTCGACCATGTGCACCAAAGCTACCCCGGCGAGCGCAAAGCCGCGAAGGGCATCGATAGTGATGATCCTGTTCTTGTCGGATGGTGGGGAGAGTGGTTGTGCGATCGAAGCCATGCTCAGGGGTTTGGTATGAGGCTGCGCCTTCAGTTTTTCTTTGTACATAGGACGCCATCCGGCCATTTAAGTTACGCAACATAGAGCAGAATTCTTCGCCAGGCTCAAGAGTTACCTTATTTTCCCTTACTTTTATTCTTCCATACAAATTTAAGAGCGAATGAAGAAGGTAGTGACCTTTGGGGAGATCATGCTGCGCCTGGCGCCGCCGGGGTTTCTCAGATTTTCACAGGCGGACCGGTTCGAAGTCGTCTACGGGGGCGGGGAATCGAACGTGGCCGTGTCTTTGGCGAATTACGGGGTGCCGGTCGACTTTGTCACCCGTCTCCCGGACAATGACCTGGGTGCCTGTGCGATGATGGAGCTTCGCAAGAGGGGAGTCGGGGTGGACAAGATCCTCTACGGCGGGGATCGCCTGGGCATCTACTTCTTGGAAACCGGGGCTGTGAGCAGGGGGTCCAAGGTCATTTACGACAGGGCGCATTCCGCCATGAGCGAGATCAAGTCGGGCATGGTCGATTGGGATGCCGTCTTCGAGGGGGTGGGCTGGTTCCACTGGACCGGGATCACCCCGGCCATCTCACAGGGAGCGGCAGAAGCCTGCCTGGAAGGGGTCAGGGCGGCCAGCGAGAAGGGAATCACGGTCTCCACCGACCTGAATTACAGGGCCAAGCTCTGGAAGTACTGCACCCCAACGCAAAGAGAGGAGCTCATGACCGAGCTGACCTCCCATTGTGACATCGTTCTCGGAAATGAGGAAGACGCGGAAAAGCATTTTGGGATCAGGCCGGAAGGCCTGGACGTGACCACCCAGGGACATGAGGTGGAAGCGGAGGCATTTCTGTCCGTCTGTCGGCAAATGATGGATAAGTTCCCGCGGGCCGGCAAGGTGATCACCACCCTGCGGGGGTCGATCTCTGCATCGCACAACACCTGGGCGGGAGTGCTGTATGACGGAAAGAAGCTGTTCGCCTCCAGGCAATACCAGATCACCGACATCGTGGACCGGGTAGGAGGAGGAGACTCCTTCATGGGAGGCCTTATCTATGGCCTGATGAAGTATCCAGGAGACGACCAGAGGGCCCTCGATTTTGCCGTGGCTGCGTCCTGCCTGAAGCACACCATCAAGGGTGACGCCAACCTGGTGACCGTCGAGGAGGTGGAGAAGCTGATGGGAGGGGATGCCTCCGGGCGCGTGGCCCGATGAGCAGGTCCCGGGAAAATAGAATTCTGAATCGAAAGAATATTCTGAAGCACAAAACATAAAGAGAAATGGCACAGTTTTCAAGACTTGAAGTCGCACGGACCATGAAAGAGACGGGCCTGGTCCCCCTTTTCTACCACCAGGATCCGAGCGTGGGGAAGCAGGTGATAAGGGCCTGCTATGAAGGAGGCGCCCGCCTCATGGAATTCACGGCCAGGGGCGACTTCGCCCATGAGGTCTTCGCAGAGCTTGTGAAATATGCGGTCCGGGAGCTTCCGGGCATGATCCTCGGAGTGGGTTCGGTGACGGATGGTGCCTCCGCCTCTGCCTATATGTCGCTCGGGGCGAATTTCATTGTGACTCCCGTGCTGCGAGAGGACGTGGCAAGGGTGTGCAATCGCAGAAAGGTCTTGTGGTCGCCCGGGTGCGGATCCCTGACCGAGATCGCAAGGGCCGAAGAGCTGGGTTGCGAGGTCGTGAAGCTTTTTCCTGGTGGGATCTATGGTCCAGGCTTCGTTAAGGCCATCAGGGGCCCACAACCCTGGACCAGCATCATGCCTACCGGGGGAGTCTCTCCCACGGAAGAGAGCCTGAGATCCTGGTTTGAAGCGGGCGTAGCCTGCGTGGGCATGGGATCTAAGCTCATCAAGAAGGGAGCGGATGGACAGTACGACCTGGAAGGAATTCAGAAAGCCGTTCGCGATTCCCTGAGGATCATTCGATCCTTCAGATAAAGGCCCCGTATTCTTCGATCAGCCGGGACAGCCGGGATTCGAGGTAGGCGTTGCCTCCACTGAGCTCGGACAGGATGAGCCGGGCGTCTTCCCTGTACTTCAGTTTCTTATTGCGAGACCAGCTTGAAGGGGGCTTGTGCATGTTGGAGATTCGGTCTGCGAGCTTTACGGCCCAAACCTCTTTGCGGAACCCCCGGATCCGGGCAAGGCTGTCCGGAATCTGCTCCTCCCGGGGCAGCTGCTCGTCTTTGGTAAGGGCCAGCACGGCATCCGCTATAGGCTTGTTGAAACGGTCTCTCAATTCTTCGTAAGTGCAGGGCGTGTCTTCGATCACGTCGTGAAGCAGGGCTACCTGAACGGCGAAGTCCAGGTCGAAGTTTTGCGTGAACCGATCGGCCGTCATCACCTCCATGGTCACGCCGGCCAGGTGGACCAGGTAACTCGCCTCGGAGTCCGGCATCTTCTGATCTCCGTGCCACTCTCCGGCAAAACGCAGGGCTGCCCGATAGGAATCTTGTATTTCCATGCCAGGGAATTTTACCCTAAGTTAGTTATTTTCGGGTAGACGGGGGCCGGGACCTGAACCCTGTCTTGACTCCTGATTTGCAAGACTTGAATTATAAAATATATTTGTGGGCATAAAATCGTGCGTATGAAACTATTCAAAGAATTCAAGGACTTTGCCGTAAAGGGCAACATGATCGACATGGCCGTGGGTATCATCATCGGGGCCTCTTTCAACAAGGTGATCGACGTTCTGGTAAAAGAAGTGATGCTTCCTCCCCTGTCGTTGCTTTCGGGGAACATGGACCTGGAGGACAGGCGCCTTGTTCTGAAGGACGCCATTTTGGATGCCGATGGGACGGTGTTGAAAAATGAGGTTTCCATTGGCTATGGGGTGATGATCGAGGCCCTGATCGATTTTTTTGTCATTGGATTCACCATTTTCCTGGTGGTGAAGGGCCTGAACAAGCTGTTGAGACGGGCAGAGGATGCCGATGACAAAACCGTGCCGACGCCCAAGAACATCGAGCTGCTGACCAAGATGACGCATTTGATGGAGGAGCAGAATCAAATGCTGGAATCGAGGCTTTCGAGTCAAAAGTCCTGAGGCAGCAACTTTTCAGCCGAGGCGTAGTTCGTAAACCGGGCGTTCCTTTTCGTACTGGAACAGCCGCGAGATGTCCATGACATTGTCCACCCCGTCCAGGGCGCAGAGGTATTCGACCACGGCGCACAAACCACGGTACTGGGCTTCCTTGTCCCTGGGATCGACCTTCTTCTCGCTTCTTCTGAAGGGAAGAGTGTAGCCACAAGCCTGCAGGAACACCGTCTCTATCGTGAGCAGCTCTGAGGGACTGTACCCGTTGATCCTGCGTCCCACCGCCTCATTGAGCCTTCCCAGGTAACTCAAGCGGGTGGAACCATGACTTTCCGTAAGGTGCTTCCAGGTGTCGAAGTTGTCGCAGATGTTTCCCACGGCACAGTGATGACAATTCTCCGGGTCCAGGGAACCGCTGTGGAAGGCGGTGTACAATTTGGTGATGGCCTGTTCGAGCCTGTATGGAAGGTTCATATTCTCAATTTTTTTAGTCTTTGCCTGGCTTGCCGTGTGTGGCAAAACCAGCCCTATAAAAATAAGGATAATTTCAAATAGTGTCAAGAGAGGCGCCGCGTTTTTGGCCAAGAATGAAATTCTGCACAAAACTCGAAGGATTTGTCTATCTTTTGCCCTATGAAGAAATACGCGCTGATCACAGGGGCAAGCCAGGGCCTGGGCAAGTCCTTTGCCTTCGAGCTTGCGAGCCGTAAGATCAACACCCTGCTGGTCAGCCTGCCCCATGAGAACCTGCAGGGCGTCAACCGGGAGATCATGGAAACCTATGGAACGGATTCCCATTGTTTTGAAATGGACCTGACCGACCCGGGCAGTTTGCATTCCATGGTCGAGGAGGTCAATGGCAGGTTCGAGGTGTTCATGCTGATAAACAACGCCGGTATCGGGGGCACGATGAAATTTGACCAGGTAACGACGGATAACATCGTAAAGATGATCGAATTGAACGTTCTTGCCCTTTCCGTGATGACCCACAGGCTGTTGCCCAACCTGATGAGGCAGACCGACGGTTACGTTCTCAACGTCTCGAGCATGGCGGCCTGCTCGCCCATGGGCTACAAGACCGTCTACCCGGCCTCCAAGGCCTTTGTTCATTCCTTTTCCCTGGGCCTGGGCGAGGAGCTCAAGCGAACGAGCGTATGCGTGAGTGTCGTGCATCCGGGGCCCATGGCCACCAACGAAGAAGGCAGCGGCCGTTTGAGCAAACACGGTTTTCTTGCTCGCCTGGTCACGCTCTTTCCTGATGATGTGGCCCGGTTCTGCATTACGCGCATGCTTCGCAAGAAAAGAGTCATCAAGGTCAATTTCTGGAGCTGGTCCCTGATGAGCTATGTGCCGGTCTGGATCAAGCTGCCCCTGTTGACCAATGCGGTGCGAAAGGAGATCGGTTCGTGAAGAGGGTATTTGTCACCGGGATCAGCGGCCTGCTGGGGACCAACCTGGTCATGGACCTCCTGGAGCAGGGTTTTAGCGTTAAGGGGCTGGTTCGGGATCCTTCGAGATACAGGGGGCCGGGCCATTCGAATCTTGAGATCGTGCAAGGTGGGCTCGGCGGTGACCTGACCGAGGCATTGAGCGAGGTTGACGTATGCGTCCATGTGGCCGCAGAGACCCGCCAGGACCTGATCCGCTATTCCCAATACCGTGAGGTGAACTACGATTCTACGGTAAATCTCTACGAGTCGGCCAAGAGGGCCGGGGTGAGCAAGTTCGTGTTTGTGAGCACGGCCAACACCCTGGGCTATGGATCCGCAGAGGATCCGGGGACCGAACAGAAAGAAATGCGCCAGCCCTTCAGCGCTTCATTCTATGCCCGCAGCAAGCGGGAGGCCGAAGAGTATTTGCTGAGCCGCTCCAACGAGATGGACTCGGTCATCATCAACCCGACCTTCATGCTTGGGCCTCATGACAGCAAGCCCAGCTCGGGCAAGATCATCCTTATGGGATGGAAGAAGAGGTTGGTGTTCTACCCGCCCGGGGGCAAGAACTTCGTGCACGTCAGGGACGTCTCAAGGGGAGTTATAAACAGCATCCAGCGTGGCAGGAGCGGAGAGCGGTACCTGATCGCGAATGACAATCTCAGCTACCGGGAATTCTTCCAAGAGCTGAACCGGGTCACGGGCCAGGAGGCCCGGTTGATCGGAATCCCGGGTGGGGTTCTGATCGCCATGGGCCATGTAGGAGACCTGCTCCGCTTCTTCAGGTTGCGCACGAGCCTCTGCTCCGCCCACATGCGCATCCTTTGCGTGGACAACTACTACTCGAACGCCAAGTCGATCGACGAGCTGGGCATTGATTACAGCCCCGTTGAGCATATGATCCGCGACGCCGTGGACTATTTTGAGCGGGAGAACAGGAGTTGAAACGGGCCGCTAGACCACTCTCTTTTTTTTATAATGGCTCAGGACAAAGAGAATGCCCACGAGAAAGAAGGGAAAGGTTATGAACAACAGCACTTTCAGGCTCATCCATACCGAATCGTTCATTTGGTAATTGTGCATGTAGATGATCGGGCTGAACCCCAATCCGATCAGGATGAAGATGATGCCCCCTGCCAGTTCCCATTTCCAGGCTATGACCAGGAAGGCGATCAATGCGAAGGAGGGGATCATGTGCATCATAAAGTCGGCGAACTGTTGCCAGAAGGTCTTGTTCGGGTCAAAGGCATCCAGGGTGAACATGCTGATGAACAGGATGGCCAGGATCCCCAGGATCCGCGGGGTCCAGTGCAG
>CAZAZM010000021.1:14451-51989 GCA_964489625.1 uncultured Flavobacteriaceae bacterium | reverse complement strand
AGGGGTTTAAAAGTTATGCTACAAATTACGTCAAATTCTTTGACAAAAACAAATTATTTTTCTTTAAACCGCTGTATCCTAGGGAACAATGAAATAGATTATTTGGTAAAACACAGCGAGAGACCGCAATAATAATATGAGCGCGAAAGACTTATTGAACGAAATCCTGAGAAAAATCAAATGCTCGATGACGCACGAATCCCGTTAAAAGCGCATGCAAAATGCGCGTAAAACACCCCTACAGAAAAACCTCCGCCATCATGCAGCGGGCGCTGCCTCCTCCGCAGGTTTCGATGGTGGTCAGGTCCGAATAGAGCAGTTCGGCCTCGGCTTCAAGGACTTTTAGCTGTTCAGGGGTCAGGCAGTCGTAGGCCGACTTGCTCATCACGGTGATGGGCTGCCCTTCTCCTCCGAGGACCTGCAGCATGTTGCCTGCAAAGTTCTCCACCTGCGATTCCGAGATCTCCAGCAGGTTCTTTCCGCTTCGGCGGATCTGCTCGATCACGTGCTTGCGCTCCTTTTTGTCGTCAATGCAGTCCAGGCAGATGACCACGTTCTTCTGGGTGATCGCCATCATCACGTTGGTGTGATAGATGAGTTCGCGGGCCCCGTCAACGGTCTGGTAGGCGTGGAAGACGACGGGGGTGTACTCGAAGTCCTCGCAGAATTCGATGAACAGCGATTCATCGGCCCGCGGAGAAAGGGCGCAGTAGGCCAGCCGCTTCTCGCGGTCCAGGACGATGCTTCCTGTGGCTTCGAGGAACAATCCTTCCTCTTCGGCTGAGGTGTAGTCCATCAGGTTCCTGATCTCAAATCCCTCGGCCTCGATCTTGTCGAGTATGTCCTCGCGACGCTCCCGACGCCGATTCTCGGCGAACATCGGGAAGATGCCCACCGTGCCGCTCTGATGAAAGGAGATCCAGTTGTTCGGAAAGATGGAGTCGGGGGTGTCCTGCTCCAGGTTGTCATCCACAACGATCACCTTCACTCCACGGGACCGCAGTTTATCCACAAAGGCATTGAACTCTGCAAGCGCCCTGGCCTGGATGCCGTTGTCCGAGACGTTTTCGATCTCCTGCTGGTAGTAATTGTTCACGGCGGTCTGCTCGTTCATCCGGAAGGCAACCGGCCGTATCATCAGTATGGTATTCGTGATCTGCGCCATTTTATGACTTTTCAATAATGACCTTTCTTTTTCTTAATCGATTTATTTCTACTCAATTCGCGTGGATACTCACCGAATCCACTAATCCCTGATCAGCGGAAGCGTTGAACAGCGCAAGAGCCCTTCCTGCTTTCCGATCTCGGCATAGGGGATCTCCTCTACGGTTATCCCCTGTTCCCGCAGCCAGGCATTTAACCTCGTGAAGCCACGCTCGGAGACCACGACTTCCTCGGAGATCGAGAAGATGTTCGAGTTCATCTCGTACATTTCCTGCTTGTTGATCTCAAAGACGTTCTCCGGCCCGAAATGGTCCAGCAGCCAGCGGTACTCCTCTTCGACCAGGAATCCGTTGCGATGTAGGATGGCCTTGTTCTTTCCAACGGGCTGAAAGCAGCAATCCAGGTGCAGGGCGTTCTCCCGCGGATCCGTGTTCGACTTCCTCAGGTCAAAGGACATCACCTTCTTCTTCGGAAACAGGTCCTGCAGGAATTCCACCGCGGCCATGTTGGTGCGGGCGGTTATGTACTGCGGATAGTCCTCCCCGCGATACACCCCAACGAAGATGTAGTCGTTCCAGGGCATTACATCCCCTCCTTCGACGTGCACCTCCGCCGGCGGGATGATCCTTTTTGACGGGGGCACCTGCTCGTAAACATGGGCGATCGCGTCGAGCTCTTCTATGCGGTTGGGCAGGATGTTGGAGCGGATGAACTTGTCCTCGATCACAAATGCGATGTCACGGGCAAAGATCTGGTTCACGTCCTTCAGCACCTTTGGCCTGTACACGATGACCCCATACTTGTTGAGAACCTGCTCAAAGGCGCTCATCTCGCGCACCATATCCGCTTCTTTCGGGTAGGTTCCCGCAAGCACGTTCTCTATCGACTTGGGATCATAGCAATCCTCCACCCTGGGAACCGGCCCATTGGATTCCGCCGTCCCCAGCACCACCGCCCTTAAGCGGGAGGTCTCATTCTGCACGTTCAGTTTCATTTCAAGACTTTGTCAAATCGTCGCCTGCTCAGCTCTGATCGCCGATACCCGGCATGGCATTTCACAGCCCGGCAACACCGCAAAAATAGACAAAAAAAATCGTGAAAAGCAGGCTGTGCTTTCCACGATTTCAACATTTTTTCACCTTGTCGAGCAAGGTCTCAAAGCACCGGCACAGGCCGATCTATTACCTCTCGTCGAAGGATTTGAAATCCCTCAAAGGATAGCCCGTGTAGAGCTGACGCGGACGTCCGATCGGCTCCCGGTTCAACCTCATCTCTCTCCACTGCGCGATCCAGCCCGGCAGCCTGCCGATGGCGAACATCACGGTGAACATGTGCACCGGGAATCCGAGTGCCCTGTAGATGATCCCTGAGTAGAAATCCACGTTCGGGTACAGTTTGCGCTCGGCAAAGTACTCGTCCTGCAGAGCCACCTTTTCCAGGTGCTTGGCAATGGACAGAACGGGATCCGTGGTTCCGAGATCCTCGAACAGGTCATCCGCAGCCTTCTTGATGATCCTGGCCCTGGGGTCGAAGTTCTTGTAGACCCTGTGACCGAAGCCCATGAGCCTGAACGGATCATCCTTGTCCTTGGCCTTGGCGATGTACTTCTCTACGTCTCCGCCATCCTTCTGTATGTTCTCCAGCATTTCAAGCACAGCCTGGTTCGCGCCGCCGTGCAGCCTTCCCCACAGGGCAGACACTCCGGAAGACACCGAGGCGAAGACACCGGCCTCCGATGAGCCCACGATGCGCACCGTGGAGGTCGAGCAGTTCTGCTCGTGGTCCTCGTGCAGGATGAGCAGCTCGTCGAGAGCCTTGACCGCGATCGGGTTCATGACATATTTCTCGGTCGGGATCCTGAACATCATCTGCATGATGTTCTCTATGTAGTTCAATGAGCTGTCAGCGTAGTTGAGCGGGGTACCCTGGTTCTTGCTGTGCGCCCAGGCAGCGAGCACGGGGAACTTGCCCATGAGCTTGGTGATGGCCGTGTACACCTCTTTTTCCGAGTTGATGTTCACGGTAGCCGGGTTGAAGGCAGTGAGGGCACTGGTCAAAGATGCCAGCATACCCATGGGGTGAGCCCCTGTCGGAAAACCGTCAATGATATCCTTCATCTCCTCATTGAGCAAAGCGTGATGCTTGATGTCCTTTTCCCATTGTTCGTATTCCTCCCTGGTAGGCAGCTCTCCGAAAATGATCAGGTAGGCCACCTCGAGGAAGCTGGCCTTCTTGGTAAGCTCCTCAATGGCATATCCACGATGCCTCAGAATTCCCTTTTCCCCGTCGAGAAAGGTGATCTTGCTCTCGCAGGAACCCGTGTTCTTGAACCCCGGGTCGATGGTTATGATCCCTTCGGTCGCTGAACGCAAGGTCTTGATGTCAATCGCCACCTCATTTTCGGTTCCGATGACCACTGGAAATTCATATTCTTTACCCTGTACAATCAACTTAGCTGTATCTGACATTTCTTTACTTAATTTTAAAGGATTTCTAATTCTATTTGCGTAAACGAAAATACGAAATAAAGCCCAAATTTCCTTGTGTTTTCAGCAATATATGTTACATCCTCGCCCTGCCGAAGGGGCATAAAAAAAGCTGAACAGAGTTCAGCTTTTTCCCAATGTTCAACAGGAGTTTCAACCGACCTTGAAGGCCTTCTCCTGTGGGTAGTAGGCAGTGCTGTGCAATTCTTCCTCGATGCGCAGCAACTGGTTGTATTTTGCCATGCGATCGCTCCTCGAGGCCGAACCCGTCTTGATCTGGCCGGTGTTCAGTGCCACGGCGAGATCCGCGATGGTGTTGTCCTCGGTCTCTCCCGAACGGTGAGACATCACGCAGGTGTACCCGGCGTTCTGGGCCATGTTCACGGCAGCGATGGTCTCGGTCAGGGTTCCGATCTGGTTCACCTTGATCAATATCGAGTTGGCGATGCCGTTCTCGATCCCTCTCGAGAGACGCTCCACGTTGGTCACGAACAGGTCGTCACCCACAAGCTGCACCTTGTCGCCGATCTTGTCGGTCAGGGCCTTCCAACCGTCCCAGTCGTTTTCGTCCATGGCGTCCTCGATCGAGATGATCGGGTATTTTGCCGAGAGCTCGGCGATGTACTCGGCCTGCTCCTGGCTGCTGCGCACCACACCCTTGTCTCCTTCAAAGATGGTGTAGTCGTATTTGCCGTCCTTGTAGAATTCGGCTGCGGCGCAGTCAAGGGCCAGCATCACGTCCTCTCCACCCTTGTAGCCTGCCTTGGCGATGGCCTTCATGATGGTGTCAAGCGCGTCTTCCGTTCCGTCGAAGGTCGGGGCGAAACCACCCTCGTCACCCACTGCCGTGTTCAGGCCGCGGTCGTGCAGAAGCTTTTTCAGGTTGTGGAAGATCTCGCTTCCCATCTTGATGGCCTGGGTGAAGTTCTCCGCCTTGACGGGCATCACCATGAATTCCTGGAAGGCGATGGGAGCGTCCGAGTGGGACCCGCCGTTCACGATGTTCATCATCGGAACCGGAAGGGTGTTGGCGCTAACGCCACCCACGTATCTGTACAGGGGCTGGTTCAATTCATTGGCAGCCGCCTTGGCCACGGCCAGGGATACTCCCAGTATGGCATTCGCACCCAGCTTGGCCTTGTTAGGCGTTCCGTCCAGCTCGATCATGATCTGGTCGATGGTATTCTGCTCGAAGACCGAATAACCGATGATCTCCTTGGAGATGACCTCGTTGACGTTCTCAACGGCCTTCAAGACTCCCTTGCCCATATAGTCGCTTCCTCCGTCTCTCAGCTCCACGGCCTCATGCTCACCCGTAGAGGCTCCGGAGGGCACTGCTGCCCTTCCCAGGACTCCGTTCTCTGTGATCACGTCCACCTCAACCGTCGGGTTGCCGCGTGAGTCGAATATCTGCCTTGCGTGAATGTCTAATATTATGCTCATTTTCTCTGATTTAGATTGATTTTATACAGATGTAAATTTACGAATTAATGGAGCTTTCGCCTCGCATTAATTCAATTAAATACTATATCGTTTTCGACGGCTCCGTGACCGGTTCAGGCCAGTTTCCCGGTTTCCATCAGCTCGATGAACTCGTCGAACAGATAGGAGGAATCATGGGGTCCCGGGCTCGCCTCGGGATGGTACTGCACCGAGAAGCACTTCTTCCCTTTGATGCGCATTCCCGCCAGCGTGAGGTCGTTCAGGTGCTCGTGGGTCATCTCGATCCCCCCGTGGTCCTCCACGGCCTTGCGATCGACCACGAAACCGTGGTTCTGGGAAGTGATCTCTCCCTTGCCCGTCAAGAGGTTCTTGACCGGGTGGTTGATCCCGCGGTGCCCGTTGTGCATCTTGTAGGTCGGGACGCCCTGGGACAGGGCGATCACCTGGTGCCCCAGGCAGATGCCGAACAGGGGAAGGTCTCTCTCTATGATCTCCCTGGCCAGGTCCTGTGCCTCCTTCAGGGGCATGGGATCCCCGGGTCCGTTTGACAGGAAATAACCGTCCGGCTCAAAGGCGCTCAGCTCCTCAAAAGTGGCGTCGTATGGAAATACCTTGACGTAGCAGCCCCTTTTGACCAGGTTCCGCAAAATGTTCTTCTTGATGCCTATGTCCAGGGCCGCGATACGGTACTGCGCATCAGGATCTCCCACGGTGTAGGGCTCACGGGTCGAGACCTTCGAGGCCAGTTCCAGTCCTTCCATCGAAGGGATCTCCTCCAGTTTCCTGCGCAGCGCCTCAATGTCATCGGTCTCCGTTGAAATGATGGCGTTCATGGCTCCCTTGTCGCGGATGTAGCGCACCAGGGCCCGGGTGTCCACGTCCGAGATCGCCACGAAGTTCTGCTTCTTGAAATAGTCGAACAGGGATTCTGTGGCCCTGGGCCTGGAGTAGTCAAAGTTGAAATTCCGACAGATCAGCCCCGATATCTTGATCCCTTCAGACTCCTGCTCCTCTTTTTCAGTTCCGTAATTCCCGATGTGAGCGTTGGTGGTGACCATCAGCTGTCCGAAATAGGAAGGATCGGTGAAGATCTCCTGGTATCCGGTCATACCGGTGTTAAAGCAGATCTCTCCGACGGCGGTTCCGTCGATCCCTACAGATTTACCTTCGAACTGTGTTCCATCCTTGAGCAGGAGAATGGCCTTTTTTCTGGCTTCGTATTTCATGTTTAAATCTCGATTTTTTTATGGTGTTATTGCTTGATGATCTCCGTTTGGGATTCAAGGGTTGAATTTACTCATTTTTGAATCCATAAAAAAAGGATAAGCTAACGACTAGCTTATCCTTCTTTCTTTCAATGACCGAAAATAGTCTTATGCCTCATTCTTGTTCTCAGCATCGTCCTTTTTCTCGGTGTTTTCAGCTTTGGGTTCTTCCGCTGCAGGAGCCTCAGCCGGAGCGGCTGCTTCGGCTTCTGGTGCAGCCTTGGGGGCCTCAGCGGCCTCTACCGGAGCGGCAGCAGCCGGAGTCTCCTTGGATCCTGACTTCTTGCCCCTTCTTCTCGTAGACTTCTTCTTCGCTTTCGGCGTGTAGGTCTCGTTGTAATCAACGAGCTCGACCATGGCCATTGCCGCATTGTCTCCCTGGCGATTTCCCAGTTTGATGATCCTGACATACCCTCCCGGTCTGTCACCCACCTTCACCGCGACGTCCCTGAAGAGTTCGGCAACCGCATATTTGTTCTTCAGGTTGCTGAAAACGATCCTCCTGTTGTGGGTCGTGTCGTTCTTTGACTTGGTGATCAGTGGCTCAACGTATTGTCTCAGCGCTTTGGCCTTGGCCTCAGTCGTATTGATCCGCTTGTGCTCGATCAAAGAGCAGGCCATGTTGGCCAGCATTGACTTCCTGTGCGCCGTCTTTCTGCTTAAATGATTGAATTTCTTTCCGTGTCTCATCTTTCAATTGACTATTAATTCTTTAATTCAAAGAACAAACCTACTCTTTGTCCAGTTTGTACTTCGCTAAATCCATTCCAAAGGTCAGGCCCTTGTTGTTCACCAGCTCGTCGAGCTCGGTGAGCGACTTCTTTCCGAAATTCCTGAACTTCATCAGATCGCTCTTGTTGAATGACACCAGGTCTCCCAGCGTGTCCACCTCGGCTGCCTTCAGGCAGTTCAGCGCACGGACCGAAAGGTCCATGTCGATCAGGCGGGTCTTCAACAGCTGTCTCATGTGAAGCGACTCCTCGTCATAGGTCTCGGTCTGAGCGATCTCATCGGCCTCAAGAGTGATCCTTTCATCTGAGAACAGCATGAAGTGATGGATCAGGATCTTTGCAGCTTCTGTAAGCGCCTCCTTCGGAGCGATCGAACCATCGGTCTCGATGTCGAAGACGAGCTTTTCGTAGTCGGTCTTCTGCTCGACACGGAAGTTCTCCACCGCGTACTTCACGTTCTTTATCGGAGTGTAGATCGAATCGATGAAGATCGTGCCCAGCGGCGCAGATACCTTCTTGTTGTCTTCAGCCAGCACAAAGCCTCTTCCCTTTTCAATGGTGATCTCCATGTCCAGCTTCACCTTGGGCTCCATGTTGCAGATGACCAGCTCGGGGTTCAGCACCTGGAATCCTGAGATGAAGTTTTGGAAATCTCCGGCTACGAGTTGCTCCTTGCCGGTGATAGACAGCACAACGGTCTCATTGTCGGTTTCCTCGATCTGTTGCTTGAACCTGATCTGCTTCAGGTTAAGAACGATTTCAGTGACGTCCTCGACCACTCCTTTGATGGTGGAGAACTCGTGCTCAACGCCCTCGATCCTCAGCGAGGTGATGGCGTAGCCGTCCAGGGAGGACAACAACACTCGTCTGAGTGCGTTACCGACTGTCAGACCGTATCCGGGCTCAAGGGGTTTGAACTCAAACCTTCCACTGAAATCAGTGGATTCGATCATCAAGACTTTGTCCGGTTTCTGAAAATTTAATATTGCCATAGGTTGTGTCTGTCTTTAAGATTATTTAGAGTACAATTCGACGATGAACTGCTCATTGATGTTTTCGGGTATTTGAATCCTTTCGGGAACGGTAACGAATCTTCCTTCCAGCGTCTCCGGGTTCCAGGACAACCACTCATAAACATTTGATTTCGCCGTCAAAGATCTTTGGATGGCTTCCAGAGACTTTGATTTCTCTCGCACTCCGATCACGTCTCCCGGATTGAGGGAGTAGGAAGGAATGTTCACGATGTTTCCATTGACAGTGATGTGCCTGTGTGAAACCAGCTGGCGCGCACCCCTTCTCGAAGGAGCGATGCCCAGCCTGAACACCACGTTGTCAAGTCTAGACTCACACAATTGAAGCAAAACCTCACCGGTGATCCCCTTGCTGCGCTGCGACCTTTCGAACAGGTTGCGGAACTGTCGCTCCAGGATACCGTAGGTATACTTTGCTTTTTGCTTTTCTTTCAGCTGAATCGCGTATTCAGACTGCTTACCCCTTCTCTTGTTCGGTCCGTGATGTCCCGGGGGGTAATTCCTTTTCTCTAATGCTTTGTCTTCGCCGAAGATCGGTTCACCGAACTTCCTGGCTATTTTGGATTTTGGTCCTGTGTATCTTGCCATCTCTTTGTTTTTTAAGGGATTATGAATTAAGGCAATCCTTCGATAATCGTGTATCCTTAGTTATTGATAAATAATTGATTAAACTCTTCTTCTTTTCGGAGGTCTGCAGCCGTTGTGCGCGATCGGGGTAACGTCGACGATCTCGGTCACCTCGATTCCGTTGTTGTGCAGGGTTCGGATGGCAGATTCCCTACCGTTGCCGGGTCCTTTCACATACACCTTCACCTTTCTGAGGCCGGCCTCATGCGCAACCTTTCCACAATCCTCGGCAGCCGTTTGGGCAGCATAGGGAGTGTTCTTCTTGGAACCCCTGAACCCTTGCTTTCCGGCACTGGACCAGGAGATCACGTCTCCCTTCTTGTTGGTCAGTGAGATGATGATGTTGTTGAAGGATGCAGTGATGTGCGCCTCTCCAACCGCATCAACGATCACCTTGCGCTTCTTCGTAGTTTTTGAACTTGACTTTGCCATTTGATCAAAGATTATTTAGTTGCTTTCTTTTTACCTGCTACGGTCTTTCTCTTACCTTTTCGGGTACGTGAGTTGTTCTTGGTCCTCTGGCCTCTTAAAGGCAATCCGGCCCTGTGCCTGATGCCCCGATAGCATCCGATGTCCATCAATCGCTTGATGTTCAGCTGTACTTCAGAGCGCAGCTCACCCTCAATGGTCAGTTTTCCAACCTCTTCACGGATCGCGGCGATCTGCTCGTCGCTCCATTCCTGAACCTTGATGTTCTCATCCACCTTCGCGTCTGCGAGGATGGTTTTCGCCTTGCTTCTTCCGATTCCAAAGATGTAAGTCAATGCAATGACTCCTCTTTTGTTCTTTGGGATATCAATACCTGCTATTCTTGCCATAATTATCCTTGTCGTTGTTTGAATCTGGGATTCTTTTTGTTGATTACATATAATCGGCCCTTTCTGCGAACCACTACGCAGTCGGCACTTCTTTTCTTTACTGATGCTCTTACTTTCATCTCGATGTTTTCTTTAATATCTATAAGTAATTCTCGCCTTGCTCAGGTCGTATGGACTCATTTCCAGTTTCACCTTGTCTCCGGGCAGCAATTTAATATAGTGCATTCTCATTTTTCCAGATATGTGGGCGGTGACGATGTGGCCGTTTTCCAGTTCCACGCGGAACATTGCGTTGGAAAGGGCCTCGATGATCTTGCCGTCCTGCTCAATTGCTGGTTGTTTTGCCATAGTTAAATTGCTACTTTTCGTTTTGATCCGGCCTTCATCAAACCGTCATAGTGACGATTCAACAAATGCGCATTGATTTGTTGTAAGGTGTCGATTGCAACTCCCACCATGATCAACAGTGAAGTTCCGCCGTAGAAGATCGCCCAGCCCGGCTGCACGCCGGCCTTGGTGATGATCGCGGGAAGAATCGCCAAAAAGGCGAGGAACAGGGATCCCGGGAGCGTGATACGAGACAAAATCGTATCGAGGTAGTCCGCGGTCTCCTTTCCGGGTCGTATGCCTGGCACGAAGCCACCGCCTCGTTTCAGGTCATCAGCCATCTTGTTGGTCGGGATCGTGATCGCCGTGTAAAAATAGCTGAATATGATGATCAGCACGGCGAACAGGATGTTGTACCACAAGCCGAAGATGTCCGTGAAGGCCACCCCGATCGACTTGATCATTGAATTGTCAGAGCTCGCCAGCAAACCGGGCACGAACATCAGAGCCTGGGCAAAGATGATCGGCATTACCCCTGAGGAGTTGAGCTTCAACGGAATGTACTGTCTAGCTCCTGCCACGTCCCTGATGTTGCCTGCGACGGTCCTTCGCGCATACTGCACCTGGATCTTGCGCACGGCGGTCACCAGCAGAACACTGGCAAAGATCACGATGAACCAGACGACGATCTCGATCAGGATCATGATCAGCCCACCGTTGGACTGGTTGATCCTTGAGGTAGCTTCCTGCATGAAAGATGCCGGGAACACCGCAATGATACCGATCATGATCAAAAGGGAGATCCCGTTTCCGATTCCCTTGTCTGTTATCTTCTCACCCAGCCACATGGCGAAAATGGTGCCCGTGGTCAAAAGGAGGATCGAAGAGAAGTAGAACAAGGGACCTGTTCCGAGCAGGAATGCGCTTTCGGGAATTCCGAGGCTCGGCAGGCTGATCAGGTAGGTCGGGGCCTGGATGATCAGGATCGCGATGGTGAGCCAACGCGTGATCTGGTTGATCTTCTTCCTTCCGCTCTCTCCCTCTTTCTGAAGCTTCTGCAGGTAGGGAACCGCGATTCCCATCAGCTGAACGACGATCGAGGCAGAGATGTAGGGCATGATCCCCAATGCCATGACAGAGGCCTTGGCAAAGGCTCCACCCGTGAATGCATTGAGCAGCCCCAGGAGCCCGTCAGCCGTCCTGTTGGCAAGGCCCGACAACTGCGTTGGGTCGATCCCCGGAAGGGGAACCTGCGCAGCCAGACGGTACACCACCATCAGTCCCAGCGTGAGTAGGATCTTGTCTCTCAGCTCTTCAATTTTCCAAATATCCTGGATAGTACTTATAAACTTTTTCATTTACTTTTTCCAGCCTTAAAGGGTTACAGCCTGTCCACCTGCCTTTTCGATGGCCTCCTTGGCCGTGGCGGTGAATTTGTGCGCTGTGATGTTCAGTTTTGCTTTCAGTTCACCTCTTCCCAGGACCTTCACAAGGTCGTTCTTGCCCGCCAGGCCATTCTCGATGAGAATGTCAAGCGTGACCTCTTCCTTGATCCTTCCCGCGTCTACAAGACCCTGCAGGGTGTCCAGGTTGATGCCCTGGTACTCCTTGCGGTTGATGTTCTTGAAACCGAACTTGGGAACACGTCTCTGCAACGGCATCTGGCCTCCTTCAAAACCTATCTTCTTCGAATATCCGGAACGCGATTTCGCACCTTTGTGTCCTCGGGTAGACGTTCCTCCTTTTCCGGAACCTTCTCCCCTGCCTATTCTCTTGCCCGCTTTGACTGATCCTTTGGCAGGCTTTAAGTTGTGTAATTCCATCTCTTCGATTCTTATTTGATTTCCTCTACAGAAACTAAGTGATTCACTGTTTTTACCATTCCGAGGATCTGGGGAGTGGCGTCGTGCTCAACCACCTGATCCATCTTTTTCAATCCCAATGCCTCAAGTGTCAACTTCTGGTTTTTAGGACGTCTGATCTGACTTCGAATTTGTTTTACTCGTATTCTTTTCATCACTGCCTATTTATCCGTTAAACACTTTTTGCACTGAAATTCCTCTCTGTCTTGCGATCGTGTTCGCATCCCTCAGGTTCAGCAGGGCGTCAAAGGTAGCCTTCACCACGTTGTGGGGGTTCGAAGAGCCCTGAGATTTTGAGAGTACGTCGTGAACGCCAACCGATTCGAGGACGGCACGCACCGCACCACCCGCGATAACTCCCGTACCGTGAGAGGCAGGGCGAAGGAATACTCGCGCTCCTCCGTATTTTCCTTTCTGCTCGTGCGGAAGGGTCTGGTTGATGATCGGGATCCTCACCAGGTTCTTCTTCGCGTCTTCGATCGCCTTGGCGATGGCAGAGGCAACGTCCTGTGACTTGCCCAACCCGTGCCCTACGACTCCGGCGCCATTTCCTACTACCACGATAGCTGAGAAACTAAAGGTTCTTCCACCTTTGGTCACCTTGGTAACCCTTTGTACTCCAACCAAGTGGTCCTTCAGTTCCAGTCCGCTCGGCTTTACTCGTTCTACGTTGTTATACTCTTTGTACATGGAATAATCTTAAAATTTTAAACCTCCTTCTCTGGCGCCGTCGGCCAAAGCCTTTACTCTACCGTGATACAAATATCCGTTCCTGTCGAAGGCAACCGTCTCGATGCCCGCCTTGGTCGCCTTCTCGGCAACCTCCTTGCCAACAGCACTGGCAACATCGATCTTAGTTCCCTTGTTGTCTTTCAAAGACTTGGAAGATGCAGCTACCAAAGTTACGCCTGCAACGTCATCGATCAACTGCACGGAGATCTCCTTGTTGCTCCTGAAAACCGACATCCGTGGTTTTGCAGCCGTACCGGAAACGATCTTTCTGATCCTTTTCTTTATTCGGTTCCTTCTCTGAAGTTTTGTTAATGCCATAACCTTATGTATTATGCAGTCTTACCTGCTTTTCTTCTTAATTGTTCACCTACAAACTTAACACCCTTTCCTTTGTAAGGCTCAGGCTTACGGAAGGAGCGAATCTTCGCTGCCACCTGGCCCACAAGCTGCTTGTCATACGAGCTGAGCTTGATGACCGGGTTCTTTCCCTTTTCCGAAACGGTCTCCACTGTCACCTCCGGGGCAATGTCCAGGATGATGTTGTGTGAAAAACCAAGAGCAAGGTCCAGCTTCTGTCCCTGGTTCGAGGCCCTGTAACCGACACCTACGAGCTCGAGCTCCTTGGTCCAGCCTTTGGAAACGCCTTCTACCATGTTGAACAACAAGGCCCTGTACAATCCGTGCTTGGCCTTGTGCTCCTTGGACTCTGATTCTCTCTCAACGGTCAAGGTGCCATCTTCGTTCTTTATCGCTACCCCGTCAAATTTCTGGGACAACTCGCCTAGCTTACCTTTGACGGTGATCTCGTTGTCTTTTACTTCAACGGTAACTCCTTCCGGAATCGCTATGGGGTTATTTCCTATTCTTGACATCTCTCTTGCTTTTTAATAAACGTAACACAATACTTCCCCACCTACGTTTTCCTGGCGTGCCTTCTTGTTGGTCATAACGCCCTTGGAAGTGGAAACGATCGCGATACCCAATCCGTTCAATACTCTCGGCATCTCGTCGGCACCCCTGTACTGTCTCAAACCTGGGGTACTTACGCGCTCAATGTGCTTGATCACTGATTCCTTGCTCTTCTTGTCGTACTTCAAGGCAATCTTGATCACGTCCTGAACTTTGTTCTCAATGAACTTGTAGCTTAGGATATAACCCTGATCGAAGAGGATCTTGGTCATTTCCTTCTTTAAATTCGACGCAGGGATCTCCACCACACGGTGGCCTGCCATCGCAGCATTTCTGATTCTCGTTAGAAAATCTGCTATTGGATCTGTTAACATATGATTCAATTTGCGGTTCTGGTTTTCAAACCTGCCTCGTGCAGGTCCGAACTTCGAACCAATTAAAATTCTTTTCTTACCAGCTCGCCTTCTTCACGCCCGGAATCAGTCCCTGATTCGCCATCTCGCGGAAGGTTACACGTGAGATTCCAAACTGTCGCATGTATCCTTTCGGACGCCCGGTCAGCTTGCATCGGTTGTGCATGCGGATCGGAGATGCGTTCTTTGGCAGCTTTTGCAGCGCATCGTAATCACCGGCGGCCTTGAGCGCCTTTCTCCTCTCAGCGTACTTTGCAACAGTTTTGGCTCTTTTCAGTTCACGAGCCTTCATTGATTCTTTAGCCATTTCCTAGTTCTTTTTAAATGGTATTCCTAATTCGCCGAGCAAAGACTTTGCTTCCTTGTCGGTATTGGCAGAGGTAACGAACGTGATGTCCATACCGCTGATCTTGTTCACTTTGTCAATATCGATCTCCGGGAAGATGATCTGCTCCGTGATCCCGAGGTTGTAATTACCCCTTCCGTCAAAGCCACTGGCCTTAACTCCTTTGAAATCACGAACCCTGGGCAGGGACGCAGTGACCAGCCTGTCGAGGAACTCGTACATCTTGTTCTTCCTCAGGGTGACCTTGGCTCCGATCGGCATTCCCCTTCTCAGCTTGAACGAAGCAACGTCCTTCTTAGAGATGGTAGATACCGCCTTTTGGCCGGTGATCTGGGTAAGTTCCTCCACAGCGTAATCGATGAGCTTCTTGTCTGCGATAGCAGCTCCAACTCCCTTGCTGATCACGATCTTCTCCAGTTTGGGGACCTGCATCACGTTCTTGTACCCGAACTCCTTGGTCAGGGCGTCAATGACGCGCTCCCTGTATTCTTTCTTCAGTCTTGGCATGTTTTCCATAACTACAGTACTTCATTAGATTTTTTAGAGTATCTCACCTTCTTGTCACCTTCCATTCTGTATCCAACGCGAGAAGTCTCGCCATTCTTGACCAGCATCAGGTTGGAGATGTGCAACGAAGCCTCCTTCTTGACGATTCCTCCCTGAGGGTTGTCTGCACTGGGTTTGGTGTGCTTGGAGATCATGTTCACTCCTTCCACGATGGCCCGGTTCTTGTCGATGAAAACCTTCACCACTTTGCCTTCCTCACCCTTGTGATCACCGGCTATAACCTTTACCGTGTCTCCGGTCTTAATTTTCAGCTTTGTCATAATACTATGGATTAAAGCACTTCAGGTGCCAGTGATACAATTTTCATGAACTGCTTTTCGCGAAGTTCCCTGGCCACCGGTCCGAAAACGCGGGTACCTCTCATCTCGCCTGAGTTAGAATCGAGCAACACGCAGGCATTGTCGTCAAAACGGATATAGGATCCGTCCTTACGCCTTACTTCCTTCTTCGTCCTGATCACAACTGCCTTGGAAACCTGGCCCTTCTTGGCAGTTCCGTTAGGCGTAGCGTCCTTTACGGATACAACGATCTTATCTCCTACCGAGGCGTAACGCTTCTTGGTGCCGCCCAGTACCCGAATCACGAGAGCTTCTTTGGCTCCGGTGTTATCGGCAACTTTTAATCTTGATTCTTGCTGTAACATAATTATTTAGCTCTTTCTAAGATTTCTACTAACCTCCAACGCTTTGACTTGCTCATCGGACGCGTTTCCATAATACGTACAGTGTCACCTTCGTTGCAATCGTTGTTCTCGTCGTGCGCCACATATTTCTTGGTGTTCAATACGAACTTGCCGTACAGCGGGTGCTTTACGCGTTTCACTTCAGAGACAACTATGGACTTCTCCATCTTGTTGCTTGAAACTACTCCTATTCTTTCTTTTCTAAGATTTCTTTTTTCCATCTCTTCAAATCAATTACAGTTATTGTAATTCTCTTTTATTCAACTCAGTGGCTATACGGGCAACCGTCTTGCGAAGGTTTCTCAGCTGCATGGGGCTTTCCAGGGGTGAGATCGCGTGAGCGAGTTTGAGATCCGTGTACTTCTTCTTGTTGATCGCCAACTTCTCCTGAAGCTCCTCTACTGATAGTTCTATGATTTCTGACTGTTTCATCTTCTAAAAAAATTAAGCGTTGTCGAAGTCTCTTGCAACCACAAACTTGGTCTTCACCGGTAATTTCTGAGCCGCGAGGCGCAAAGCCTCCCTGGCTATTTCAATAGGCACGCCGCCTACCTCAAACATGATCCTTCCCGGCTTGACAACAGCCACGAAGTATTCCGGAGCACCCTTACCTTTACCCATACGTACCTCAAGAGGCTTTTTGGTGATCGGCTTGTCCGGAAAGATCTTGATCCACAAGCTACCTTGTCTTTTCATGTATCGGGTAGCCGCAACACGAGCCGCCTCGATCTGACGAGAGGTGATTAAATCCTGCTCTAACGCCTTAATACCGAACATGCCGTTGGAAAGTTGGTGACCTCTGTAAGAGACCCCCTGCATGTTGCCTTTCCCCTTCTGAACTCTACGGTATTTTACTCTTTTTGGTTGTAACATCTTCTAAGTCTTATTAAAGTTATCTACGAGATTTACCTCTTCCAGGAGCCTTTGCGCCGCTCTTGCCGCCCTTCTTGGACAGGCCAACCAGCGGAGACAACTCTCTCTTACCGTAAACCTCACCTTTCATGATCCAAACCTTGACCCCGATCTTACCATAGGTCGTTGTCGCTTCTTCAAGCGCGTAGTCAATGTCAGCCCTGAAGGTGGACAGAGGGATCCTTCCTTCCTTGTAGGCCTCGGACCTTGCCATCTCCGCACCGTTCAAACGGCCTGAGATCTGCACTTTAATACCTTCTGCATTCATACGCATGGTGGCTGCGATGGCCATCTTGATCGCACGACGATACGAGATCCTGTTCTCGATCTGACGAGCAATGCTGGCCGCAACCAACTGGGCGTCAAGTTCCGGACGCTTGATTTCGAAGATATTGATCTGCACTTCCTTGCCGGTGATCTTCTTGAGCTCCTCTTTCAACTTGTCTACCTCCTGGCCTCCTTTTCCGATGATGATACCGGGGCGGGCGGTGGTGATAGTAACGGTTACAAGTTTCAGGGTGCGCTCAATGATCACTCTGGAAACGCTAGCTTTTGAAAGTCGCGCATGGACGTATTTACGGATCTTGCTGTCTTCAGCGATCTTGTCTCCGTAATCGTTTCCTCCATACCAGTTCGATTCCCATCCTCTGATGATTCCCAATCGATTACCTATCGGATTTGTCTTCTGTCCCATGCTCGTTAATTGCTTATGTTATTAGTTCCTAAAACCAAGGTTACGTGATTTGATCTTTTCCTGATCCTGTGCGCCCTTCCCTGGGGTGCCGTCTGAAGTCTCTTCAGCATGGTAGCGCTGTCGACATAGATCTCCTTCACGAACAGGCCTGCATCCTCAATGCTCGCATCCTCGTTCTTGGCCTGCCAGTTGGCAATGGCGGAAAGCATCAGCTTCTCAAGGTTCACAGAAGCTTCCTTCTGATTGAACTTGAGGATCTGCAAGGCCTTCTCAACCTCAACTCCCCGGATCAGATCCGCAACCAGGCGCATTTTCCTCGGAGACGTCGGGCATCCATTGAGTTTGGCAACATATGTGTTCTTGCGCTCTTCTTTGCGCTGATCAGCTCTTAACTTTTTTCGAACTCCCATAACCTCTTATTTTTTTCCTTTATTCTTTGCTCCTGCATGACCCCTGAAGGATCGGGTCGGAGAAAATTCACCTAGCTTATGACCCACCATGTTCTCTGTGATGTACACAGGCACAAACTGACGGCCGTTGTGGACACCGATGGTCTGTCCTACGAAATCAGGAGTGATCATCGAGGCCCTTGACCAGGTCTTGATCACGGATTTCTTCCCTGACTCTATGTTGTTCTGGACTTTCTTCTCCAACGCGTGGAAGACATAAGGTCCTTTTTTTAGCGAACGTGCCATACTTCTATCGTTTTATTTTTTTCTGCGTTCTACAATTTGCTTATTGCTCGCCTTGGTCCTGGAACGGGTCTTGTATCCCTTCGCCGGGATGCCATTCTTGGATCTCGGGTGTCCACCTGAAGCCCTACCTTCTCCACCACCCATCGGGTGATCCACAGGGTTCATCGCAACCGGACGAGTTCTTGGCCTTCTTCCCAGCCATCTGTTCCTACCTGCCTTACCTGATACGGTCAGCTGGTGATCCGAGTTGGACACCACCCCTATCGTCGCCCTGCAGGTCAGCAGGATCATCCTGATCTCGCCTGAAGGCAATTTGATGGTGGCATACTTGCCTTCTCTTGCCATCAGTTGGCCAAAAGAACCGGCGCTTCTCGCCATCACGGCTCCCTGTCCGGGACGCAGCTCGATGCAGGAGATCACGGTTCCCAGGGGAATGTCGCTCAGGTGCAGGGTGTTCCCGATCTCGGGAGCCACATTGTCACCCGAAAGGACGGTCTGTCCGACCTTCATCCCGTTCTGGGCGATGACATATCTCTTCTCTCCGTCAGCGTAATTAAGCAATGCGATATAAGCAGATCTGTTCGGATCGTACTCTATGGTCTTCACGGTCGCAGGTATACCATCTTTGTTTCTCTTGAAATCAATGACGCGATACCTTCTCTTGTGACCACCACCCATGAAACGCATGGTCATTTTACCTTCGCTGTTTCTTCCTCCCGACTTCTTGATCGGAGCCAAAAGGCTCTTTTCCGGTTTGCTGGTCGTCACCGTATCAAAATCGGTGACCACTCTGAATCTCTGTCCGGGAGTTATCGGTTTTAATTTTCTCAATCCCATCTTTACCTACTTAGATATTGCTATAAAAATCAATGTTATCGCCATCAGCCAGTTGAACAACGGCTTTCTTGTAACCGCCTTCAACGCTCTGCACCAATCCCTTGCGGGTGTATTTGGTCCTGCGCTTCACGGGATAGTTCATCGTTCTGACCTCTTTAACAGAAACGCCATAGGCACTTTCAACAGCCTCCTTGACCTGGATCTTGTTGGCCGTCTTGCTGACCACGAAGCTAAAGCAGTTGCTCAGCTCGCTCTGGTCGGTCGCCTTCTCGGTAATAATTGGTTTTATCAGTACACTCATGACGCTTACTTGCTAAAATTAGACTCTATTTCTTCCAGACAGGCCTCAGAAATTACCACTTTATTCGCATTCATTACGTTGTAAGTGTTTAATTCTGAACCATTTATAACATTTGTCGTCTTCAAATTTCGTGATGACAAATATACATTATTATTCGTGCCTTCCAACACAAACAAGGACTTTTTGTTTTCCAACTCCAAAGCTTTCAAGATGTTAGTGAATTCTTTGGTCTTTGGCGCCTCGAAATCGAAGGCCTCGATCACGACGATGTTGTCCTCCTTCGCCTTCATGGAGAGGGCAGATTGGCGGGCCAGTTTCTTCAGGCCCTTGTTCAGTTTGAAGCCATAGGTTCTCGGTCTCGGACCGAACACGCGGCCACCGCCACGGAACACGGGAGACTTGATGCTTCCCGCCCTTGCGGTACCGGTTCCCTTCTGCTTCTTGATCTTTCTGGTGCTTCCTGCAACTTCGGCTCTTTCCTTCGCCTTGTGCGTACCCTGCCTCTTGTTGGCCAGGTGTTGCTTCACATCCAGGTAAATAGCATGATCATTTGGCTCAACACCAAAAACCGCATCTGAAAGCTCAACGCTTCTTCCAGTCTTTTTCCCGTTGATATCAATAACTGCTACTTTCATTATTTCTGAATAATTACATATGAATTCTTGTGACCTGGAACCGCTCCTTTCACTACCAGGAGGTTCTTGTCCCTGACCACTTTTAAAACTCGCAGGTTTTGAACGGTCACCTTGCTACCACCCTTTCTGCCGGCCATCTTCATTCCTTTGAAGACCCTTGCAGGGTAAGACGCAGCTCCTACAGAACCCGGGGCCCTGTTCATGCTCTGCTGACCGTGGGTTCTCTCAGAACCCGCAAATCCATGGCGCTTTACAACACCCTGGAATCCTTTACCTTTCGAAGTTCCTGAGATGTCGACGAACTCACCTTCCTGAAAGTGATCGACGAAGATCTCGTCTCCTAACTTGTACTCCTCCTCAAAACCGATGAATTCAACGACACGTCTTTTAGCAGAAGTTCCGGCCTTTTTGAAGTGACCGTCAAGCGCCTTGTTGGACTGCTTTTCTGCTTTGTCATCGAAACCGAGCTGAACGGCCTCATAGCCGTCAACATCTTTGGTTCTGACTTGGGTAACCACACACGGACCAGCTTCGATCACAGTACAGGGAATGTTCTTCCCGTTCTCGTCGTAAATACTGGTCATTCCGATTTTTTTACCTATTAACCCAGACATTTTAATTTAATTTAATTGATTCTGTTTCAAAAAAACAGGGTCAAAATATCTTCAACCCTGAATCTATTTTTCCGTTTTTCCCTCGTCTATCGCTCAGGACAAGTGACCGGAATTTCCTTTCCGGCCTTTGGTCTCGGAGTGCTTTCGACTCCGTCAGACCTTGATCTCAACTTCCACACCGCTTGGCAGCTCGAGTTTCATCAGAGCGTCGATGGTCTTGGAAGATGAGCTGTAGATATCAAGAATCCTCTTGAACGCGCTCAACTGGAACTGCTCGCGAGACTTCTTGTTCACGTGCGGCGAACGCAGCACGGTAAAAATCTTCTTTTGCGTTGGCAAAGGGATCGGGCCGTTCACAACCGCACCGGTGTTCTTCACCGTCTTCACGATCTTCTCAGCAGATTTATCTACTAAATTGTGATCATAAGACTTTAGCTTAATTCTGATTTTCTGGCTCATTGCTTTATGTTTTAGTAGATTAACCTTGGGCCTTTTTGATTACTTCTTCTGCGATGTTGGTCGGAGTCACCTCGTAATGAGAGAATTCCATGGTAGAGGTAGCCCTACCGGAGGAAAGCGTTCTCAGGGTCGTCACATAGCCGAACATCTCTGACAGTGGCACGTGGGCTTTCACCACCTTGGCACCGGCACGGTCATCCATCGAGTTCACCTGGCCTCTTCTACGGTTCAGGTCACCCACGATGTCACCCATGTTCTCCTCGGGAGTCACCACTTCAAGCTTCATGATCGGCTCCATGATGACGGCTCCGGCAGCCTTCGCAGCTGTTTTGTAACCCAGCTTGGCAGCCAGTTCGAATGAGAGCATGTCGGAGTCAACCGGGTGGAACGAACCATCCGTCAGGGTGATCTTCATGCTGTCCATCTCGTAGCCCGCCAAAGGACCGTTCTTCATGGCCATCTGGAATCCTTTCTCAACCGCAGGAATGTATTCTTTCGGGATGTTACCACCCTTCACCTCGTTGACGAACTGAAGTCCGGTGCCTTCGAAGTCGGCATCCACAGGACCCATTTCGAAAATGATGTCCGCAAACTTACCACGTCCACCAGTCTGTTTCTTGTAAACTTCCCTGTGCTTGGCATCTCGTGTGATCGCTTCCTTGTACTCAACCTGGGGCTCACCTTCGTTCACCTCAACCTTGAATTCCCTGCGCAAACGATCGATCAGGACCTCCAGGTGAAGCTCTCCCATTCCGGAGATGATGGTCTGGCCAGAAGCCTCGTCGGTCCTTACCTGGAAGGTAGGATCCTCCTCGGCCAGCTTGGCAAGGCCCATTCCCAGCTTGTCCACGTCAGCCTTGGTCTTGGGCTCCACGGCCACCCCGATCACGGGATCCGGGAACTCCATGCTCTCGAGCACGATCGGCGCGTCGAGTGCCGACATGGTGTCACCTGTCTTGATGTCCTTGAATCCAACTGCAGCACCGATGTCACCCGCTTCGATGAAGTCGATGGCATTCTGCTTGTTGGAATGCATCTGGTATATTCTTGAAATACGTTCTTTCTTGCCTGATCGGTTGTTCAGAATGTAGGAACCGGCTTCCAGCCTTCCGGAGTAAGCTCTGAAGAAGGCGAGTCTTCCCACGAAAGGATCCGTGGCGATCTTGAAGGCCAGTGCGGCAAAGGGCTCCTTTACCGAAGGCTTCCTCGCGATCTCGGCTCCCGTGTCAGGGTGAGTTCCCATGATGGCCTCCTTGTCCAGCGGAGAAGGCAGGTAGCGGCATACCGCGTCCAAAAGGAACTGAACTCCTTTGTTCTTGAAGGCGGAACCGCAGATCATCGGGATGATCGCCATGTCCATCACGGCAGCTCTCAGCGCTGCATGCACTTCCTCTTCAGTGATCGAGTTCTCGTCCTCCATGAATTTCTCCAGCAGGTTCTCGTCGTAGGAAGCGACCTCCTCGATCAGCATGGCCCTGTACTGTGCAGCTTCATCTGCAAGCTCTGCAGGGATGTCGATCACGTCAAAGGTCGATCCGAACGAATCCTCGTTCCAGATGATCGCCCTGTTCTTGACCAGGTCAATGATTCCTTTGAAATCTGCCTCGTCTCCGATGGGCAGAACGATGGGCACCGCGTTGGAGCCCAGCATCTCTTTCACCTGGGTGCAGACCTTCAGGAAGTCAGACCCCTGGCGGTCCATTTTGTTCACAAAGCCGATTCGGGGCACCTTGTAGTTGTCCGCTAACCTCCAGTTCGTCTCCGACTGGGGCTCGACGCCGTCAACGGCGCTGAACAGGAAAACAAGCCCGTCGAGCACCCTGAGCGAGCGGTTCACCTCCACGGTGAAGTCCACGTGACCCGGAGTGTCGATGATGTTGAAATGGTATCCCTGGGCATCCGCGGTCGGAACTCCGTTCTCGGTCGGGAACTGCCAGGTACAGGTCGTAGCGGCAGAGGTGATCGTGATCCCTCTCTCCTGCTCCTGCTCCATCCAGTCCATGGTGGCGGCACCGTCGTGCACCTCACCGATCTTGTGCGACACACCCGTATAGTAAAGGATGCGCTCTGTAGTCGTTGTCTTACCGGCATCGATGTGCGCGGCAATTCCAATGTTTCTCGTTAATTTAAGATCTCTTGCCATTGTTGCCCTGAATTAGAATCTGAAATGTGAGAAAGCTTTGTTCGCATCCGCCATCTTGTGGACATCCACTCTTTTCTTCACTGCGGCACCTTCTTCCTTCACAGCAGCGAGGATCTCACCCGCCAGTCTCTGTGACATGGACTTCTCATTTCTCTTTTTCGCATAGAGGATCATCCATTTGATCGCCATGGAGATCTTTCGGTCCGCCCTGATGGGCATGGGGATCTGAAAGGTGGCTCCACCGACCCTTCGGCTTCTCACTTCAACATGCGGCATTACATTGGACAGGGCCTCTTTCCACAGCTCCAGGGCGGTTTTCTCCTCGTCCTGCTTGCGCTGCTCGACGATGTCCAGGGCATCGTAAAAAACTTTAAATGCAACGGATTTTTTACCATCCAACATCAGGTTGTTCACGAATCTCGTGACCAACTGATCATTGAACTTCGGATCGGGTAAAAGAATCCTTTTCTTTGATACTCTTTTTCTCATTGTCGTTTACATTAAAGCTTTTCAATTATTTCTTCGGACGCTTGGTTCCGTACTTCGAACGACGCTGAGTTCGTCCTTCCACGCCGGCCGTGTCGAGCGCACCGCGAACGATGTGATACTTGACACCAGGCAAATCCTTTACTCTTCCACCTCTAACCAATACTATCGAGTGTTCTTGTAAATTGTGTCCTTCTCCCGGAATGTAGGCGTTCACCTCATTTCCATTGGTCAACCTTACCCTGGCCACCTTCCTCATTGCAGAGTTAGGTTTCTTGGGGGTTGTGGTGTATACACGAGTGCAGACTCCACGACGTTGAGGACAAGAATTCAAAGCAGCCGATTTATTCTTCTTGGTTGTTTTGGTTCTTCCTTTGCGTACTAATTGTTGAATAGTTGGCATTCTAACGTTTAAAATTAATTTCTTTTGTCTCTTTTTTAAGAGTTTGCAAATGTATAACATTTTTATCGTTAATCAAACTATATGGATTTGAATTTTTTCACATTCGTTTTCAAAGAGTTCCACCTGTTGATAAAAAGACTCAAATTATTGATTCTGAAGCCCGTTTTCCAAACAGTCCCCTAAAGTGAAAAACGGCAGATATCGACAATTCGGCCAGGCGATATTCAAAAGTCGGAACGCGACTCAGGGGATCGGGATTTGAATTTCGAAAAAAATTGAATGATCTTTATCCCGCGGCACCGGCATCCGGACCTTACTCAAAAAAGGGCGGACAGACCGGGCAAGAGACAAGATTTTGAAGAAAAGGTCCACACCATATATATATATACTCCTTTTCGCTTTGATCTGCATCCCGTCCCATGGGCAGCAGATCACGCTGAGGCTGCAGGGCCATGGAGAGTCAGATCAGGAGGTGCTGGGATCCGTCGGGGATGAGCGCATCCTGAGCTCCAGGTCACAACTCGGGGAAGAACTCGATGAGGTCATGAGCAAACTGGAGCGGATGGGATACCTTGAGGCCCGGCTGGATCGCTTGACCGAAAACGACTCCCTTGCAACAGCGACCTACCTCCTGGGAGAGAGAACCAAAACCATCCGGCTTGGCTATCCTCCAGCCATCGAGGCACTGGAGGGACGCGCTGAAGCAGAGATCCCCTTCGACCGTCTCGAGGAACACCTCCAGGAACTTGCGGATCGTCTCGAAGACCGCGGCCAATCCTTTTCAGCGGTAAGACTTTCGGACATTCTCATCAGAAACGGAATGGCGCGGGCAGAGCTGCTCGTCTCCGAAGGGACCTTCAGGACCATAGACAAGGTGGTGGTGAGGGGCTATGAGGACTTTCCGAAAAACTACCTGCAACGCGGAATCGGGCTGAGGCCGGGAAGCAAGTTCTCCAAGTCAAAGCTGGAACAGGCCTCGCGAGCCCTGAACGGGATCGACTTTGCCGAAGAGACCCGTCCGGCCGAAGTCCTTTTCACCCCCGATTCCACCCTGGTCTATCTCTACCTGAAAAAAAGGAGGTCCAACCGCTTTGACGGGATCATCGGATTTGCATCCCGGGAAGAGTCCTCCGGCGTGGAGCTCAACGGCTACCTGGACCTGGCCCTGAACAACATCTTCAACGGCGGCGAGACCATAGCGCTTTACTGGAAGAGCAACGGGAACGACCGTCAGCGATTCTTCGTCGAGGCAGAAGTCCCCTTCATCTTCGGCAGCCCGGTCACGCCCCGCTTCAATTTTCAGCTCTATCGCCAGGACACGACCTTCAGCAACGTAACGGCGAGCCTCGACCTGGGCTATTGGATCAACCCAAGGAACCAGCTCACGGCATCGGTCAGGACCGAGAGCTCAAACGATCTCAGGACGATCAAAGGCTCCGACGTGAGCTCCTATTCCAACTTCTTTGTCGGGGGGATGTACTCCCTGCGCGAACCCCTTGATGACCCGGTCTTCCTGAATCGCTTCAGCCTGAGGCTTGAGGCCCTCGCGGGGTCCCGGAAAACGGATCTGGAATCCGCAGGCCAGGGACGCTTCCTGGTTGACGCCGCATACCTCTGGTCCTTCAGCGAGCGGCATCACGCCTATGTCAGGAACCAGAGCGGCCTCCTGAATTCCCCGGATTACCTGGAGAATGAACTGTTCAGGATCGGGGGGATCTACAACCTCAGGGGAGTCAACGAAGAGAGCCTCTTTGTCTCCTCGTACAGCATCTTCAACCTGGAGTACAGGTTCAAACCATCAAATGAGAGCTATTTCTATACAATTTCGGACTTCGCCTGGATGGAGAACCGGGTTGCGGATGAAGCCTTCAACGTGATCAGTTTTGGCCTGGGATACGCCTTCAGGACCAAGGCCGGGATCCTGAATCTGAGCTATGCGAACGGAACCTTCGAAAACAGCCCGTTCAGCTTCGAGAATTCGAAGGTTCATGTTAAAATCGTGAGCTATTTTTAAGGTCTACGCAACCATTGTCAAAATTAACATCCTATAAGAAAGACAGCCACGGGTCTTAACATATTATTAACCTCTTTTGTAAATTTTTGTGTTAAAAACTTGGTATATTAACTTTTTATTAAGATTTTTGGCTGAAATTAATTCAAATAATTTATATAATGAAAACAAAGTTAAGTGGAATTATAACGCTGTTTCTGGCGTT
Source organism: uncultured Flavobacteriaceae bacterium (assembly GCA_964489625.1). Classification (GTDB taxonomy): domain Bacteria; phylum Bacteroidota; class Bacteroidia; order Flavobacteriales; family Flavobacteriaceae; genus Lutimonas. The sequence goes on along the minus strand of CAZAZM010000021.1, from coordinate 26,191 downwards.
ATTTGTGCAACTTTCTTTTGCGCAAGAAAGAACTATCACGGGTAATGTCTCGGACGAGTCCGGACCATTGCCAGGTGTTAGTGTTTTAATTGAAGGTACCACTACCGGTACCGAAACTGATTTTGACGGTAATTATTCTATCAGCGCGAACAGCGGGGACGTACTCCGTTTCAGCTTTGTGGGAATGACCACCGTAACAAGATCTGTTGGAGCGGAAAGCACCATCAACGTGACGATGGTTTCTGAGACCAACACGCTTGACGAGGTAGTCGTAACGGCCTTGGGTATCAAGAAGGAGAAGAAAGCCCTTGGTTATGCTACCACTCAGGTGGACGGTGAAGTATTTGAAGACAAGGCGGAAAGTGATGTTGCACGTGCACTGCAGGGTCAGTCCTCAGGTGTTAACATTACAGCTCAGAACGGTATGTCCGGATCCGGTACGAACATCGTGATCAGGGGTATGTCATCGTTCAGCCAGAGCAACCAGGCTTTGTTCATCGTTGACGGTGTACCTTTCAGCAACGACACGAACACTGCAGGTAACAACTCAAACAGGGACTTCATCGATGGTAACAACGGTTCTTCAAGATCTCTTGACCTTGACCCGAACAACATCGAGAGCATCTCGGTTTTGAAAGGTCTTGCGGCTTCTACGCTCTACGGTGCGCAGGGACGTAACGGGGTTATCCTCATCACCACCAAATCTGGTGCTTCCGGAACAGGAGCCAAGAAGAACGAAGTGACTGTGAACTCTTCTTTCTACTTCAACGAGATCGCTTCTCTGCCTGACTACCAGAACCAGTACGGTAACGGTTTCGACCAGGCATTCGGATGGTTCTTCTCAAACTGGGGACCCAGCTTTGACAGGGACGGTATCTCAGGATGGGGCAACGCTCCTCAGATCGATGAGAACGGAACACTTCCTCACCCTTATTCGACTTCTACTCAGGAGATCCAGGAAGCCTTCCCGGAATTCCAGGGAGCCCGATACGACTGGAAACCTTATGACAGTGTGAAGAAATTCTTCAGAACAGGTAGCATCGCACAGACTACCGTTAACTTCAGGGGAGCTTCTGACGACGGAAAGATCTCTTACAACGCCAGCTACGGTTACCTTGACGACCAGGGATTCACTCCTGGCAACGTGCTGAGAAGGAACAACTTCTCTGTGGGTGGACGAGCCCTGCTCTCCAACAAGTTCACTGTGAACGCTACTTTGAACTACGCCAGAACAGACTTCATCTCACCACCGGTGGCCTTGAGCCAGGGTAACGGTGCGACAGGAGCCGGTTCTTCTGTATTCGGTGACCTTTGGTTTACCCCGCGTTCTATCGACGTTCAGGGACTTCCTTATCAGAACCCTGTAACCGGTGGATCCGTTTACTATCGTCAGAACAACAGTATCCAGCACCCGCTTTGGACTGTAGCCAACGCTCAGACCAAGCAGACCACCAACAGGATCTTTGGTCAGGGTACGCTGCAATATGACTTCAACGACAACCTGAACCTGGTGTACAGGGTCGGTATCGACGTATATTCTGAGAACAACGTGAACTCTCAGAACAAGGGAGGTATCAACAGTAACTCAGGTGACGTTCGTCTGGCGAGCGGTATCTATGAGACCTGGACCAACACCAACACCATCTGGGACCACAACCTCGCCTTGAGTGGATCTTATGATCTGCCCGCAGACTTCGGTGTGGACTTCAACATTGGTGCGACTACCCGAAGGAACGTGTTCCAGCAGGAAGGAGCCTTGAGTGACGGTCAGCAGGTATTCGGTGTCCTCAGACACTTCAACTTCCTGAACACGATCCCAAGACAATTTTATCAGGAGCAAAACATTATCGGTGCTTACGGACAGCTTTCATTTGACTGGAGAGATGCTCTCTTCGTGACCCTGTCAGGTAGGAACGACTGGATCTCCAACTTCGACGAGGCGAACAGATCCCTGTTCTACCCATCTGCGAGTTTGTCATTTGTGCCTACCAGCATGTTTGACGGATTGAAAGGAAGCGACGCACTTTCGTACTTGAAGCTTAGAGCCGGTTACGGACAGTCAGCAGGTTTCACTCCTGGCTATCCGGTTGCTCAGTCACTGCTGCTCAACGTGCGTGACGCACAGGATGAAACAGGAAGGAACATCGTGACCAACACGACTTCTAACATTCTTGGTAACCCTGACCTCAAGCCTGAGCTTGTATCAGAGCTGGAGCTTGGTTTCGAATCAAGATTCTGGAGGAACAGAATCCGACTGGACTTCTCATGGTTTGACAGGGAAACTACTGACCTGATCATCTCTCGTCCGCTGGATCCTGCTTCTGGTTACACCTCTGTATCTACCAACATTGGTAAGATCGAAGGTGACGGTATCGAAGTTGACTTCGGAATCGACCTCTTCCAGAGCAATGACAACGGTTTCGAGTGGACCCTGGGCTATAACTTCACGCAGCAGGAATCTATCGTTACTGACCTCGGTCAGGACACTGACCTGATCGTTTACACCGGTTTCTCTAACCTGGGTAACGCTGCGATCGAAGGTGAGTCCATCAACACCATCTACGGTTCAAGAGTGCTCAGAGACGCCAACGGCGAGCTGGTTGTGAACGCAGCCGGTAACTACGTACAGGATCCTGAGGACGGCATCATCGGTGATGCGAACCCGGACTACATCATGAACTTGAACAACACGTTCAGATTCAAGAATTTCTCTCTGTACTTCCTGTTCAGCTACAAAGCAGGTGGCGACATCTGGTCAGGTACCGTTTCAACCCTGTTGGGTCGTGGTCTGATCGTTGAAACACAAGATAGGGAAGCTACTTACATCCTTCCGGGTGTACAGCAGTCTACCGGTCTGCCAAACGACGTACAGATCAACAACTCGACGTACTTCTTCAGCAACGTCCTGTTCGGTCCTAGCGAGCTGCAGGTCTATGACGCCTCTACTTTGAGGTTGAACGAGATCTCTTTGAGCTACAACGTTCCTAAAAAATTCTTAGACAGATCTCCATTTGGTGACCTTTCATTCAAATTGACAGGATACAACATGTGGTATGACGCTTTCAATACTCCTGACGGTGCAAGATTCGATCCGAACACTGCCGGTCTGGGTGTAGGTAACGGTATGGGCTTCGATTATATCAACGGTCCTAGTACAAGAAGATATGGTTTGAGCATCAAAGCTACATTCTAAGAATAACAGAAATTTTAAAACTTCAAGAAAAATGAAAAGATTATATAAAATATTGAGTTTGGCACTTGTTTGTAGCTCAGTCTTTTTCTACTCCTGTGAGACGCTGGAATTAGACCTTACAGATAACCCGAACGCACTTACTCCGACTGACGCGGATGTGAACTTTTTCCTGAACTCGATTCAGGAAGACTTCGTACGTCAGCTCGAAGGTGACGCGGCAGTAGGAGCCGACAACTGGGGAACCGGTGGGTTCCAGAACGGTGACGGGTTCAACGACTTCGGTCAGACCCTGACCCGTCTTTACAACTACGGATCTCGTGACTACGCGAGTGGTATTCAGCCGGGTGACGGTGATGACGAATGGTTGAACGCCTATGCGGGCTTCCTGATCGACATTGAGAAAATGAACGTTTTGGCTGAAGAGGCCAACCTGAGGCGTCACATTGCAATGGGTCAGTTCTTCACTGCCTATACCTATGTGACTTTAGTGGACTTTTTCGGAGACATTCCCATCACGCAGGCACTTCAGGGTGCGGACAACTTTAACCCCGCCCTGGAAGACGGTGCTCTCGCTTACGAAGCTGCCCTGGCCCTGCTTGACGACGCCATCCTGAATTTCGAAGGAGAAGCTGCTGCTCCCCCAACCTATGACTTCTTCTATGACGGAGACTGGGATCTTTGGGTGAAAGCTTGTAGGACTCTGCAAATGAAGATCTATCTTCAGAGAAGATTGGTTGATCCTAACGCGAAGGCTGCATTCGACGGAATCGTTGCCAGCGGAGACTACATCCAGAGCACAAGCGAGGACTTCCAGTACAGATGGCCTGCAACCACTGCATCCAACCCGGACACAAGACACCCACGCTATGGTCTGAACTACCAGGCTGCCGGTGCAGGTGACTACATGTCAAACTGGTTGATGAACCTCATGGACACAAGACAAGACCCAAGGATCAGATACTACTTCTACAGGCAGACTGACGCCGTACCGGGATCTAACGACGCTCCGCCTAACGAGGAGACTCTGAACTGCTCACTGGAGCAACCGCCACAGCACTACATCGATGGTGGATTCACCTTCTGCTGGCTGGACAACGGTTACTGGGGTAGAGACCACGGTGACGACGACGGTATTCCACCAGACGGACTGTTGAGAGCAACTTGGGGAGTTTACCCTGCAGGTGGACGTTTTGACGATGACAGATTTGCTGCGATCGGCCTTGGAGTCGGTGGTGGTGGAGCCGGTATCACTCCGATCCTTACTGCTACTTACGTAGACTTCTACAAAGCTGAGTTCGCAATGGTGAGTGGCGACGTAGCCGCAGCCAAGCAATTCATGATCGATGGAACCAGAAAGTCCATCGCCAAGGTACAGCCCTTCATCGCTGTTGACGCCGATGCCGATACTTCTTTTGAGCCTACCGCTCAGCAGATCGAAGACTTCATTTCTGATCTTGGAGCTGCTTTTGACGCAGGCAACGAAAAAGGAAAATGGAACGTTTTGTCTGAGGCTTACTGGGTTGCCGTGTTCGGTAACGGTGTTGAGCCCTACAACTACTACAGAAGAACTGGATACCCAACTACCCTGCAACCCAACCTGGAGCCGAATCCGGGTACGTTCCAGAGGTCACTTTGGCTCCCGAACAACGTAGTGAACAGGAATTCGAATGTTTCACAGAAAGCCGACCAGGCGCAGCCCGTATTCTGGGATACGAACGCGAGTGCTCCTGAGGCCAATTAATTCTTTGAGATTATGAAAAGTATATTTAAGAAAGTTTCATTATTCGCTCTGGGATTGGTCCTTTTCCAATCGTGTAATGATGGTGACAAACCGGTCGACTATGTGCTCGAAAACGTCACCAGGGGCGCCACGCTCAGAACGATGAACTTAATAAACGGTACGATCAACATCTTCGACCTGGAGAACTCCAGGTTCGAAGTGGAACTAGAATACCGCGATCACGAAGAGGGAGCCTTGCTTGACTCCTATGACGTATATGCCAGCTTTGTGGACAACACCGATGATGGTGTGGACAACAGCAAGCCGGAGGTTCTGTTGAGAAACGTTCCCCGCTCTGAAATGCCTATTAATCCTGAGTATGGCTTCCCAAGAGGAGTATTGTCGATATCCGCGCTGGAGACCTTTGCCGCTTTGGGCCTTGATAAGGAGCAATTGAACGGTGGGGACCAGGTGAACTACAGGCTGGTACTGAAACTTACCGATGGCCGTGAGTTTACCAACAACGCCAGTGGTAACATCACCGGTGGTTCGTTCTTCAGTTCACCCTTCGCCTACGGAGCGTCACTGGTTTGTCTATTCGACGAGCCTGACTTCTTCTCCGGGTCCTATCTGCTCGAGCAGGTACAGGGCGCGGCTGCATTCGGTATCTCTTTCGGTACGCAGACTGTGAATGTGGTGGCTGACGGAATCAACAGAACCTGTCAGATCTCTTACTTCCCCGGATTCGACCTTGCATCTCCGTTCCGCATGGACCTCGTCTGCGGTAAGATCATCGTTCTTCCGAATGAAGTAGGTCTGTCCTGCGGTGGTGACAACATCGGTTGGACCCAGGGAACGCCTGCAGCTGAATTCGACCAGGACTTCATTGACGATGACGTGATCCTGGTGAATGTTGAGGACTTCAACCCCGACGGAAGTTGTGGAGTCGGAAGCGCTCAGATCGTGCTGAGGTTTACCAAGCAGTAATCAGATATTTTTCACTATCCGGTCTCTTTTGGGACCGGATAGTTTCTAAATAGAATGAACATTTAAACGTGTAACAACTAAATACACTAATGAAAAAATACTTTAAACAAATTGTCCCTGTTCTAATCGGCCTGTTCTTTTTGCAGTCATGTGAAGATGGCGATAAATCCGTGGATTACGTACTTGAGGAAGTTACACGCGGCGCTACTTTACGTACCATGCAGACAATCAGCCCGTCATTTGACCTGCTGGACCCGAATTCAGTATTTTCTGTATTATTGGAATACAGAGATCATGAACAAGGCGCCCTGCTCCAGGGTTATACCGTTTATGCTTCATATGCGGATAACAATCCTGACGATGGGAAGGACGTCAGCAAGCCGGAAGCACAGTTCGACGTGATCAACGCCTCTGATTTTGTCAATGGCCCGAACAATTTTCCTCAGCATACCTACGAGGCTGTGCTGTCGGAAGTGCTCTCTGCGCTCGGAGTGGACTTTGAAGATACCAGTGCCGGTGACCAGGTCAAGTTCAGAATGGAGTTGAACCTCGTGGACGGAAGGACATTCACCAACAACGCCAGTGGTAACATCACAGGAGGATCTTTCTTCAGCTCTCCGTTTGCCTACAATGCGAATCTCGCGTGTGCGTCGGACATAGGAGGAACCTTCAACTATGTGTCTACGAATCTGAAAGCAGGTTACGGCGGACCGTGCCCCACCGATCCGGTAACGGGAACGGTAACCTGGACAGACCAGGGTGGTGGAAACTACCTTTCTTCTGACCTTGGTTTCGGACAGTACGGATCTTCCTGCTGGGGAGACAGCCCTGCAACCAGTGGCGGTGCGATCATCATTGACGTTTGTAACGAGATCAACCCGGGTGGAGTTGGCGGTTTGGACCAGTATGGCCTGACCTATATCTACGAGATCACCAATGTAGACGGTGCAGACCTTTACATCAGCTGGTACAACGACTATGCCGACAGTGGCGACGTCGTGCTGACCAGGACGGATGGCAAAGACTGGCCTGCCCTTTATACTTCGAACTGATTTATTTAACAGTTATAATTATCAAAAACAGCTGACAATTTTTAAATTTGTCAGCTGTTTTTTATTTCTGCTTATGGCAAAACGTTACTTTCTTCCTTTATACTTTTTCTTCACGATATCCCTGGGTTTTGCTCAAAACACGATCGGCACGATCATGAACACAGCCGATGCCTATGACGGCTACACCCTGTTCACCGTGGACAAGAGCACCTATCTCATCAACAATTGCGGGCAGGTGGTCCACGAATGGACCAGCGACTATCTCTATGGTAAGTCCGTCTATATCCTTCCTAACGGTGACCTGTTGAGGGGTGAGGAGATCCAGAACGAGGACGTCCCGATCCCGGGAATTGGAGGAAGGCTGGCCATACGCAACTGGGAGAACGAGCTCCTTTGGTCCTATACCTTTTCCACCGACGTCATGACTTCTCACCACGACGTCTACCCGCTTCCCAACGGAAACATCCTGGTGCTTCTGATCGAAAAGAGAAACCGGGAGGACGCCATACAGGCCGGGCGAGACCCGGAGCAGCTGATAGAGGATTTCCTCTATGACGAGAAGATCATTGAAATAGAACCCGTCGGAACCAATGAGATCAACATCGTCTGGGAATGGAGCTTCTGGGACCACCTTGTCCAGGATTACGACGAGACCAAAGACAATTATGGCGACGTCCTGATGAATCCACAACTGCTCGACATCAACTACATGGGGGTTTCCAATGCGAAAATGAACTGGTTGCACGTGAACTCCATTCAGTACAATGAGTCCCTTGACCAGATCGTGGTCAGCTCAAGGCACATGGGCGAATTCTACATCATTGACCATTCCACCACCAGGGAAGAAGCGTCTGGGCACACTGGAGGCCTTAGGGGCAAAGGAGGGGACTTTCTCTACCGTTGGGGAAACCCACAGGCCTACAAAGCTGGAGACGGGGTGGACCAAAAACTCTTCGGGCAGCATTATCCCCACTGGATCCCTGAAGGATACCGGGAAGGAGGCAAGATAATCCTGTTCAACAACGGGTTCAACCGTACGCCCGACTTTTCCAATGTCCATACCATCAGTACAGCAGTCAATGAGGATGGAAGCTACACGGTCCCGACCGGCAAACGATTTGGCCCGGAGGATTTCGACTGGACCTATCAGGATCCTGTAGACGCCGAGTCATTCTATTCCAGAATTTTGTCGAGCGCACAGAGGCTGCCCAATGGAAACACCTTGATATGCGAAGGAACCAAAGGCAAGTTCTTCGAGCTCGACGCACAGGACAACATCGTCTGGACCTATATCCAGCCCATAGGGAACAACGGCCCCCTGGCACAGGGAGCCTCCCCTGCAGTGAAAAGCATCTTCCGGGCGGAGAAATATGCTCCCGATTACATTGCATTCCGGAATCGTGACATGACACCCGGCGATCCCATAGAGCTGGATTTCAACCTGGACCTGTGCAAGGTGCTTGCCACCCCCGAATATGAAAACGCACAGGAGCTGACGATCCCCAACCCGGTGCGCGACCGCCTGGTGTTGGCAACCGACCTGAACGTGGAGAAGATAGAGGTCTACAACGTTCAGGGTCAGAAAATACTGGTTGCTTTTCAGGAAAAAAGTGTTAACTTTACCTCCATCCCTTCTGGGATCTATTTCGTCAAGATTTACACTGATCGTGGGCTGCTGTCCCGAAAGATCATAAAAGGCTAATATATAATTTAGATTAGACACTTTTTATATGTTAATTTCATCACGCTTCGGCGTGATGTTTTTTTTAGCCTATCTTTGAGGCCATGGAACAAGGCAGTGACAAAATATTCGGTTTAAGGGCCATTTTAGAGGCTGTGGAAGCGGGTCAGGAGATCGAGAAGGTATACCTCCAAAAAGATCTGAAAGGCCACCTGGCGCATCAATTGCAGAAGCTGATCCACGAGCGGAAGATCGCTTTCAGCTATGTGCCCCCTGAAAAGCTCAACAAGCTTTCCAAATTCCAGAACCACCAGGGCGCCGTGGCCAGCATCTCCCCCATCCGATTCGCCGAGTTGGAGCAGATCGCGGAACAGGCCTTTGAGAAAAAGGAAAATCCCCTGTTTTTGGTCCTGGACCAGATCAGTGACGTGAGAAACCTGGGCGCCATCCTAAGAACGGCAGAATGCACCGGGGTCGATGCCATAATCCTTCCCCTGCACGGAAGCGCGCCGATCAACGCCGACGCTATCAAGACCTCGGCCGGGGCCGCCTTCCGGATACCCATTTGCAAGGTGAGCCACATTTTGGATTCCCTGTACCACCTCAAGTCACTCGACGTGCAGGTCGTCTCCGTGACCGAAAAGACCGACAATTCCATTTACGACCTTGATCTAAGGCCTCCTACCGCCCTGGTCATGGGCTCTGAAAGCAAGGGGATCTCCAACAACGTCCTGAAGAATTCGGATCACCTGGGGAAACTGCCCCTGCTCGGGGAGATCGAGTCCCTGAACGTTTCGGTGGCCTGCGGAGCCGTGCTCTACGAAGCCGTGCGACAAAGACGCTAGGGTTCAGGATCCTCCTCTGGCAGGAAATTCCCATCCTCGTCGAATCTCAGGTCGAACTCATCGGGCTCGTAATCCTCCTTCTCCCAGGCATACTGATGCCTTTGGATGCCGGTGCCTTTGAAATAATAGGCAAAGAGGATGCCCGTGACGAAGCCGGAGAGATGCCCTTCCCAGGACAGTCGATCCTCCACGGGTAGAAGGTACCAGACCATGCTGCCATAGAGGAAGATCACGACCAGCGACACCGCGATCAGCCTGTAGTTCTTGCGAAAGACACCACTAAAGAAGATGAAGCTGAACAGCAGGTAGATGATCCCGCTCGCCCCGATGTGGTAGGACTTGCGCGCGATGATCCAGGTCAGCAGGCCCGTCATAAGGGTTCCGTAAACGAAGACCTTGAAGGAGATTGACCGGTAAAAATAGAGCAGGCTGAAGAAAAGCACGAACAGGGGGATGGAGTTGTGATAGAGGTGCTTGATGTCCCCGTGTATGAAGGGAGAGAAGACAATTCCCCTGAGTCCCGAAAGGGTTCTGGGATAGATCCCGTAGCGGTTGAAATTGTATCCGTATTTCGCCTCGAACCAGAAGACGATCCAGAGCAGCAGCACAAAATAGAGCGGGACGGCCAGGGTAAGGGGGGAAAACCGAAATGCGTGCCTGTCTTCCATAGATTTTGAATTGCTCAAAAATAAAACAAATATTTTTTGTCTTACTTTTACCTCATGAACACACCGCTTGCCGAACGGATCCGTCCCAAGACCCTGGAAGAGTACATCAGCCAGAAGCACCTTGTGGGCAAAGAAGGAGCCCTGACCGCGCACATCGAGCAGGGGATCCTGCCCTCGCTCATCCTCTGGGGTCCCCCGGGCACGGGGAAGACTACCCTGGCCCAGATCATGGCCGAACAGTCGGGTAGGCCCTTTTACACTTTGAGCGCCATCAATTCGGGCGTCAAAGAAGTCCGGGAGGTCATCGACAAGGCCAGGCAAAGCGGAGGCCTCTTCACCCAGCGCAATCCAATCCTGTTCATCGACGAGATCCACAGGTTCAGCAAGTCCCAGCAGGACTCCCTGCTCGGTGCCGTTGAAAAGGGATGGGTGACCCTGATCGGGGCGACGACAGAGAACCCCAGCTTCGAAGTGATCCCGGCCCTGCTTTCGCGCTGCCAGATCTACATCCTGAACGCCTTTGACAGGGAAGACCTCATCGCCCTGCTCGAGCGGGCCATGGAGAAGGACGAGCTGATCGCAAAGAAGAAGGTCAGCATCAAAGAGACCGAAGCCTTGCTGCAGGTCTCCGGTGGAGATGCCCGAAGGCTCTTGAACATATTTGAGCTCATCGTGAGCTCACAGGAGGCTCCCGTGGTGATCGACAACGACCTGGTCCTGAAAAAGGTCCAGCAGAACGTGGTACGCTACGACAAGACCGGCGAGCAGCATTACGACATCGTTTCGGCCTTCATAAAATCCATCCGAGGAAGCGATCCGAACGGGGCCGTATACTGGCTTGCCCGGATGATCGAGGGAGGCGAGGACCTCAAGTTCATCGCCCGGCGCATGCTCATCCTTGCATCCGAAGACATCGGAAACGCAAACCCGACCGCCCTGATCCTGGCCAACAACACCTTCCAGGCCGTGGCCTCGATCGGCTACCCGGAAAGCCGCATCATTTTGAGCCAGTGTGCCGTCTACCTGGCCAATTCGCCCAAGAGCAATGCCTCTTACCTGGCGATCGGCAAGGCCCAGCAGCTTGTCAGGCAGACCGGAGACCTGCCGGTGCCCCTGCACCTCAGGAACGCCCCGACAAAGCTGATGAAAGAACTCGACTATGGCAAGGACTACAAATACGCCCATGATTACGAGGACAATTTCGCAGAGCAGGAATTCCTGCCGGAAGAGCTAAAAGGATCACAGATCTATCAGCCCGGCAACAATGCCAGGGAGGAGCAGTTCAGGAAATTCTTGCGGGATCGCTGGAAGGGCAAATACGGGTACTGAGCCCCTTGCCTGATCATTCCTTTTCAAATAGCAACACCTCGATCTTGCCATTGCGCTTGACGTCGATCTTCAGGTTGCCCTGCTCGTCGAAGTAGCCGGTGGTCTGCTCGATGTCGGTGTCCATGTCCTTCCACTGGACGCGGTACACATTGGGCAGCGAGGTCTTTTCAAAAGTCCCGATCTTCTCTCCCTTCGAATAGGTCCCTGTTTTGCTTCGGGTCACATAGGCCACCAACTGGTCTCCCTGCTCGATCAGGAAGAAGGA
>CAZAZM010000021.1:0-14351 GCA_964489625.1 uncultured Flavobacteriaceae bacterium | reverse complement strand
GGTCTCTGCCACGGGTGCTGCCTGCGGCTTCATCGCCAGCTCGGGCCTGTACTGGTATTTCAGTGCGGCGATAGATTCAAAGGCCATCTTCAGGGCCTCCGAATAGGTCTTGTTTAAGTCTTTCTCCTTGCTCCTGCCCTGCTCCGAAATGTATACCTCCTGGTCCAGGCAATTGATCAGGCTGACCCTTAGCTTGGTGGTAAAGGAGTTAGATTCGTCGATCACATGCGCTCTTGCCCCCAGGCAGGGATTGGCCACCAGGTCCGCGGGATATTCCTCTCCCGCAAGCAGGGTCGTGAAACCGTTTTGCTCAAAGAGGTACTTGGTCTGCGAATTCACCCGGTACTGGTTCTCCTTTCTAAGGAAGTCGAACTTCCTGGGCACGATGACGTATTTGTAGGGATCTGCCGGGCTTTGACCAAATCCCGAGTGGAACACCATGAAAAACAGGGAGATAAAAGACAAAAGTGTAATAGCTCTTTGAGACATAATGATTTCTATTTGAAAATGACGTTCATCCCCAGCTGAAATGACTGGTAGTTGCTGTCACCGAATGTAGGCAAAGCTAATAAATTATCCGCTGCGACGAAGAGATTGAAACTATTTATCCGGGCCGAGATCCCCAACCCGATGTTATAGTAGGAAAAGAGGTCCGCCGTATAGGTGAATTTGGCCTTCAGCCCCCTTATGAACTCCCTGGAATAGAATCCGGTCACGGCCCATAAAACGGTCTGGGGCCTGTACTCGGTATAGAGCTGGATTCCCGCGGAGCTCTCCAGGTCGTAGTAAACATCCTGGAAATCACAGGAAACGTTCCTGAAAGCGGAGGAGGTCTTTTCCTTGCCCCTGCCCGTCCTTGTCGTGTTGTACCTGAGCGAGGCATTGAGTTTCGGCGCTCGGAGCTGATCATACTCGTTCGCCGAAGTGACCATGGGTATGAGTTGTCCGAAATACAGGTCCCTCCAGTAATCGAACTCTCCGCCCGGGGGCGGATTGAAATAATCCTCGGTTCCTATAATATCGTCTTGCAGCTCTATGGTCGCAAGCTTCTTGGTGAAATGGATCATGCCCAGGTCTAGCAAACTGCCGGTCAGGGTCCATTGCTCGGCCAGGTCATAGGTAAATCCGACATCCAGAGAGAGCCCCAGGTTCCCGCCCATGAAGAACAGGGAAGATATGATCTCATCCCGCTCACCCACATCGCTCGAAAGGTCTACAGGGTCCAGCAGGCCGGATGAGTTGATCCTCACATTCGTGTTCTCATAATGATGCAGGTAGGGCGTTCCGGGGAAGGGGCTCAGGTTCATATAGTAATTTCCCGAATTTTCCCGGGTGTCGAATCCGATCGACCCGGATAAGATCTTCAGACGTCCGCCCAGGGTCAGTCTTTCATTCACCTTCATGTTGATCCCGGCGTGGAATACGCCGACCAGCTCGCCAATGGTGTTCATATTGCGAATGGAATAAATCTCATTGGTTTCGGGCACCCCATTTCTGTCACGATCGTTGCCCGTGAAGTAAAGGTCCGCCAGGTCAGAGGGATAGGAGGTGAAACCGGAGAAATGCTGATACATTCCAAAGCTCAGGTAATACCTGGGATCGGCCAGTCGAAAGCCCCCGCTGAACACTTCGATCTGCTGGTTCACCACGAAAATGTCGCCGTCCGAGAGGTCCTGTCCATAAATATTGCTGAGCACCTCATCAAATCCGTCAGCATCCCTGAGTATCTTGTTGTAGGTGATGTCGCGATTGCTGGCTCCGAACTGGGCATAGGCATTCGACAGCAAGGGAACCCCGATGTGCATCCTGTAATCGACCTCGCTGCCCGGGTTGAGCAACAGGCCCTGGGGCAAGCGGTCGAAATCATAGAGCAGCTGCATGTTCTGGCCCATGAGAAGCGGGCTGAAGAGGATCAGAAGCAGGTATACGGCTTTTGTGAGGGGCATAGGGGATTTTCAAGCAATTTCGCGAATACAGCATAAATATAATGCAATTTTCACAAAACCCTGAAAGAAAACCCCTTAAAGCAAGTCCTTCAATTCGATCAGATTGCGGATGCTGGGTACTTCCTCCGGTGCCACCTCTCCGTTGAACTCGCAGAAGATGACCCTCATCCCGACGTTTTGCGCCCCCTGTATGTCGGCTTCGAAGTTGTCTCCGATCATCATGCTCTCTTCCGATCGTGCGCCCGCCTCCTGCAGGGCGTGAAGGAAGATCCTCGGGTCCGGCTTCTTGACGCCCACCTTTTCGGAAGTGATCACCTGGTCGAAATAGGGCCTGAGCTTCGAGTTGTGCAGCTTGCGATGCTGCACCTCCTCGAATCCGTTGGTGATAATGTGGAGCAGGTATTTTTCCTTGAGGTAGTCAAGCACCTCCAGGGCATTGGCGAAGAGCGCGTTGTTCAGGGAGAGATAGGCGATATACTCTTCCGACAGCGTATGGATCAGGTCGTCCTCCGCCTCGAATTCCAGGGCATCGAAAGCCTCCCGGAGCCGGAGATAGCGAAGGTCGGACTTGGAGACCTTGTCTTCCCTGAACAATTTCCAGTACTTCCGGTTGATCGGCCTGTAGGTGTCAGTGAATTTCACCAGATCAAGGTCCACCCGGTTGCGTTCGAAGATATGGGCGAAGGTCTTGTCGGAATTCGTCTCGAAATCCCACAGGGTGTGGTCCAGGTCGAAGAAAACGTGTTTGATCCGCATGCGCAATTTGCCTTTTTAATCCTTCAGTAGTCTTGATCGGCTCAAGAGCCCTGCATAGGAAAGCACAAAGATAAGCCCCATGGCGATGACAACCGGCACCGACGGTTCAAAGTTATCAACGACAATGAACACAAGTGCCTGAAGGGCAAGCAAGCTCGCAAATTGTGCAAATTCGCGCGAATGGGGTCGAAGGTAGCCAAGAAAGGCCCTGTCGGACCGGGCCAGGTAGAGGATCACCAGCAGAACGGTCAGCAAGGTGGAAACAGCTGCCCAGTAGTATCCGTAGACCGGAACAAAGAGCAGGTTCAGAACCAGGTTGAGCACAGCCGCCGCCAGGAAGACCAGACCCAGCTTGCGCAGCTGGTCGGAGAACTTCATGCGCAGCTCAAAGAAGTTCGAGACCCCCTGAAAGAATGCCGCGAAGAAGACAAAGGGCATCATAATGTAGGCCTCGCGGAATGCAGCGCCGAGCAGGACGTCGGAAAGAAATTCGGAGAACAGGGAGAGGTAGACGACCACCGGGAGGCCCAGGAGAAGAAAATACCTCAGGTACCTGGCCATTCCCGGCAGGGAACCTTCGAGGCTCTCCTCCAGCTTCCTGAACAGGCCCGGGTTGATGATGTTGAAAAAGACCGCGACCAGGGCCGACACCGAAAGCTGCGAGATCTTGTACACCTGGTCATAGATGCCCACCGATGCCAGTCCCTCGCTGTAGAGGATGACATAGCGGTCACTGAGATTCAGGCTGAGCAGGCTGACGTTCATGATCAGCCCCGCCATCCCGTAGGACAGCAGCTCCTTCATCTCTCCTCGCTTCATTCCCCTGACCCGCACTTCCAGTCCCACGGGATTCCAGAGCCACATCAGGAGCAGGGCCAGGCCATCCACCACGGCGAGACCCGCCACCAGTGCTGAAATTCCCGCATTCAAACGAAACACCAGGTAAAGGCTCAGTGCAAAGGCGAGCAGGGCCCGCAAGGATTGGACGGCGGTGTACAGGGAAGCCCTGGCCTCCATTCGGACGATCACGAGGTAGGCCATCACGAGTTGGCTGAAGACCAGGTGAAAGAAGGAAAGGACAATGAGCTCACGGGTCAGCTCCGATCCGGAAAGGGCATACCAGGTGACCGAGAACAGCAAGAGAAGAAGGAAAGACACTCCGAAGAAGATCATCAGGCCCCCGTTCAGCTGGCCGGATCGACTCTCCTTTCGATAGCGCTGATAATACCTCCAGAGACAGGAAGAGATCCAGGAGAACAGGAACATCCCCAGGTAGGAGAAGGTCACCTGGACGATTCCCAAGCTCCCGAAGTCCCCCGGCCCAAAATGCCTCGTGAACACGGGGGTCCTGAACAGCCCTACCGCCAATGGCAGGAATGAGCTTGCCGAATACCAGGCAAAGTCCTTGATCAGTCCCTTATGCGCTGCTGTCATCCTCCTCATGCATCCTCGTGTTTCGCCTTCCTTGCCGCCAGGGCCTTTTCATAAAAGCCAAGGAGGCGTTCAAATTCCCTTTCCCAGCTGTATTCCCGCTGGGTTGCCTCCCTTCCTTTCCTGCTCATTTCCTCATAGGGACCGTCCTGGCCGAGCAAGATCCCTATCGCATCGGCGATCGCGGCCGGGTCTTCAGGGTCAACGCTGATCCCGCATCCCTCGCGATCAATGACCTCAGCTATGTGGCCAAAGTCGCTTCCGATCACGGGAAGGCCGAAGGCCATGTACTCAAAGAGCTTGATCGGCATCTTGATCTTCAGGCTCGTTTCCGGCTGCCACAGCACAAGCCCAACGCGACATTTTCGATAATAGCTCCCAACCTGCTCATAGGGAACCTGCTCCCTGATCACTATGTGATCACCCAACTGGTGACGGTCCATGTATTCTTGCATCCGACTCCTCAGCGCCGGAGGATCGATCCGTCCCAGGAGCAGCACCCGGATATCCGGGAGCCTTTCCCTGGCCAACCGCACGGATTCCAGCAGTTTCCATGCCCCCCGCTGCCTGGTGAGCATCCCGCAATAGATCAGATCATACCTTTCCCGGTCGTCCCCTTCTCTATCGGGCTCGGCCCGGTCAAAAATGCCCAGGTCGGCGTAGTTGAACAGCACGGCTGATCTTTCCTCACCCAGCTCCCTGGAAAATCCACTGGCGACAAGGGGCTCGTTTGCGATCACCAGGTCGTAGTGGGTGGCCTGCCTCTTCTCCCAGCGGTCCACCCAGGAGGCGAAGGCCCCGACCAGGAGTCGCGAAAGGGTCCCTGAACCGTAAAAGCTTCGATAGTCCTCGGCATAGGGCTCCCTGGCGTCATAGAACACCACCGGCTTGTTGGGAAGGGACTTTAACCGGGGCCCAAGCCTGTTGATCCAGAGGTCGTGCAGGTGGTAGATGTCGGCCTCCAGCAGGGCGGCATCCCGGAAAAGCTTCCTGTAGTTGTTATTCGGGTTCAGGCGCTTGAGGATGAAATTCAGGTAGGGGTTCCCTGAGTAGGTCTTTACCTTTCTCATGTGGTAGCGAATCCCTTCCCGGGTGGTTCCCGATGCATCCCTGCCTCCCAGAAGCAGGTAGTGCACCTCGGCTCCCCGTTCTCGAAGGGGAACGGCCATCTTCCAGTAGATCCTGTCGTCATGCAGGTCGTGCCTGTCCGCGAGGAAACATATTTTCACCCCTTCAAAAGAGCCCATAGAACCTGCTTTTGTAATGGTAATAGATCTCCTTCTCGGCCCCGAAGCTCCTGTAGAACTCCGCCACCCCGGGAATCATGGAGCCCTCCAGGTCCAGGATCAGTCCCGTCTGCTGGTGCTGGCGGATCAGGGCATCCAGAATGAAGCTTCCCGCCTGCATTTCCCTTCCCTCGGGGCTGACGAGGGGAAACAGGTAGGTCAGGCGCTTCGGGTCAGAAAGCCAGAGCAGCCCGCCGACCCACCGTTCCTGCTGATACACGTTCCAGCTGTGCAGGGCTTCATTCCCCGTTCTGATGAGCCGTTCCAGCCCTCCAATAAGCCGAGGGCCGGGCACGAATCCCACCTTGCCTTCCCGGGTCATTTTCCGGACGCTGCTCAGAAAGAGGTGGCTCTCCCCCTTTGAGTCCAGACGGAGCTCATCAAAGCCCCTGCCAATGATCCTTCTCCTGTTCTTGTTGTATCCCTTGCTCAATGCCTCGTAATCCCGATCCAGGGCCAGTAAGTAGTTGGTCCTTTGTTTCCAAGCCGGGGAGGTGGCCTGGCTCCCGGAATGGGCAAAATAGTCCATCAAAGCATATTTGGAGGATGCAAGCCGGTAGAATTCAGCTTCCTGATCCTCCCTGAGTCGCCCCGAGGAGAACACCCCCAGCTGCTGCACAAAAGGCGGAGTGTAGACATAGGCCAATCCCCATTTCCTCCTTCTCGGAAGCGGCATCACGGCCCTGTAGTCATCCTGGACCAAAACATCCCATTCTTCAGCCGTCGCATCAAGGTACCAGCTCAGGGCATAGATCCTGAAGTTTTCCGATGCTTTGACACAGCGGTCATACGCCGCCTTGTCGATGTCCGGATGTGAAATGTGGTTCAACATGGTCTAATGAAGCTTGCTCATCTCCCTGAGCAGACTCTCATAAAGTTTGCCCCAGCCTCTCCACCTTCCTGTGCCGCTCACGGATTCATTGTGGAACACGGTGATCAGCGTGCCTTTCACGTTCCTGACCTCCTTGGCAAGATGCATCAGGGTATTGTAGGATTTTTTGGGGGTATAGCCCAAATAATCTTTCAGCGTGACGTCCATGGCAGCAAAGGGAAATACCTTGAGCGGGGTTTGGATCTCGAAGTCCAGGTCGTAGAAATAGAAGGGGGTGCAGGTACCCGCCCTGAACCCGTACTGGGATGCATAGCCCATGGTATAGTCCTGCTTGACCTCAAGGTCCACCAGGAGTTGATAGGTTTCGGGAAGGGCAAGCCTCAAAAAATGCTGTCTCGACTTGGTGATCGGGAAATTGACGATGTCCTCCAGCAGGGAAAGCTCCTTCTTGATCCGGGTCTCCCGCTTCATGCTGTAAAAGGAGGGGTGGATCCCGACGGGGCAATAATCGGCGATGTTCTTGATCATCAAGCGGTAGTTGCTGTTCCCGGGGGATATGTTCTTGTCGTAGGTCCCGTATTCCCCCAAAAGAAAGAAGAAGAGCGTACGAATCCCGTATTTCTTCTGGAGCCCGATCAGTTTGTCATAGACGTCAAAAGGGTCCTTGTGCAGACCGAATATCACCAGGAAACGCATCCAGAGATCACGCAGGTTCAGCTGGGAAAGGTCCTTGACGATCCCGCCCACGTTGCGCGTAAAGCCCTTGTGCTTGAATTTAAAGGCCATGTCGATGTCGATGGTGGAGATGAAATTGAACTTCCTGTTCTCGTTCAACAGCTCCTTCTCCCGATTCGGAAAGGCCCTCAGCAGCAGTTCCCTGAACTTCAGGGCCCATATGTCTATGACCGGGCGGTCCAGGAACTTGTTCTGATAGGCAAGGCTCTCCGAGGCCGGGAATCGCTCGAACTGGTCCTTCACGTGGGGCAGGTATTCCTCGTAACGCGAGATCAGGTAAAAGCTGGCCGCAAAGATGTCACAGGGCACTTCCGCCCCGGGATTGGTCTGAAAAAAACAGGGTACCTCGCCCCATTTCACGATGTTGACCTCCAGGTAGTCGATCCCCTGGGTGAAAAGAAGCTCGTTGTTCTTCACAAAAAGCTCGTTTCCAAGGGCTTGACGGGTATATGAGAACTTGAGTCCGTCATGGGCGATGAACTCCTCCACCTTGCTCGTGAACCGCACCTCAACCCCTAGAATCCGGGTGAGCAGGTGCTTGAAGATGTAGCTGAGCCTGGGTGTGATCTTATGACTGTAGACGAGGAGCATTTCAAAGTCTTTCGATCTTCAAATGTAACCTTTCTAACGGGTATTTCGAAAAAAATCTGGGATCGGATCCCGGTCCCGGCCCCGAAGCCTCAGATCAGGTTCTCGTCCACAAAACTGAAGTGCCCCTGCTCGGCGATGATGACGTGATCCACCACCTTGATGTCGAGCAGCTTCCCGCCCTGTATGATCTTTCTGGTCAGGTTCTTGTCCGCCTCGCTCGGGGTGAGGTTCCCCGAGGGATGGTTGTGACAGAGTATGATGCTGGTCGCCTTGTGCTGCATGGCCAGCTTGAAGATCAGTCTCACATCCACCAGGGTCGCGGTCATTCCTCCCTTGCTAAGTTGAACCTTGGACTCAACCCGGTTGGCCCCATTGAGATACAGGATCCAGAACTCTTCGTGGCCGAGGTCCCCGATCAGGGGTTGCATGAGCTCAAAGACCGAATTGGAGCTGATGATCCGTTCCTTTTCCTGCTGTATCTCTCCCCTGCGACGCCTTCCCAGTTCCAGGGCTGTTATGATGGAAAGGGCCTTCACCTTCCCGATCCCGTCAAAGCGGGTCAGTTCGGCCACGGACAGGTCGGCTAGGCCGTTCAGGCTGTTGCCGGTCGATCCCAGGATCCTCCTGGCCAGGTCTACCGCATTTTCCCTGCGATTGCCCGTCCCGATGAGGATCGAGAGCAGCTCGGCATCCGAAAGGATGAGCCTCCCTCCCTGAAGCAGCTTCTCACGGGGACGATCCAGAGGGTCCCACTCCCTGATCGTAAAGGATCTCTGCCTTGTGTCCGCCATAATATAAACCTTAGAGCCCGGAAAATTATTCAGGAAAAACTATACATTTGTATGTGCAATACTACACTTTCTACGGATTATCCCTCGCCTGCGGAAGCCGTGGTATAAAGAACAAAAGATGAAAATAATCATAGCCGGTGCCGGAGAGGTCGGTTTTCACTTGTCCAAGCTGCTGTCTTACGAGTCACATGAGATCATTCTGATCGACAAGGACAAGGATCGCCTGCTTTACGCGGACACCAAGCTGGACATCAAAACGGTCCAGGATGACGCAACCTCGATAAGCGCATTGAAAGGCGCGAACATCGAAAACACGGATCTGTTCATCGCGGTAACTTCCTCTGAAACGACGAATATCACGGCCTGCGTGATCTCCAAAAAGCTTGGGGCTAAAAAGACCATTGCCCGGATCAGCAACACCGAGTTCACCGACAACAAGGAGGAGATCAACTTCACGGAGCTGGGCATAGACGAGCTCATCTCCACCGAGGAGCTGGCAACGAACGAGATCAAGCTGCTTCTGGAGAAAGCCACCTTTCACGAGACCCATGAGTTCGAGGGCGGCAAGCTCACCATGGTGGGACTCACCATTTCGCGGACGGCTCCCATCGTGGGAAAGTCGGTCAAGGAAGCGGCCACCAGCCTTGCGGGAATCAATTTCATGCCCATCGTGATCAAGCGAAAGACCGGCGGGGAGACCATCATCCCAAGGGGTGACACCATCTTCAAGGAGGGAGACCAGGCCTATTTCATCACCCTTCAGGAAGGGGTCCAGGAACTGAACCGGCTCGCGGCAAAGAAGTACAAGCCGATCAAGAACGTCATGATCCTGGGCGGAAGCAGGATCGGCCAGAAAGCCGCACAGGACCTCTGTGACAAGAACATGAACATCAAGATCATAGAGTACCACAAGAAAAGGGCGATCGAGCTCGCTGAAGAGCTGCCCAATGCCCTGGTCATCTATGGGGACGGCCGGGACGTGGAGCTGCTGGAGGAGGAGAATGTCTCCGAGATGGATGCGGTGGTCGCGGTCACGGGAAGGTCGGAGACCAACATCATGTCCTGCCTGGTGGCCAAATCCAAAGGCGTCGAAAGGACCATCGCCCTGGTGCAGAACGTAGACTATTTCAACCTCAGCAAGAACATCGGCATCGACACCCTGATCAACAAGAAGCTCCTGGCCGCGAACAGCATCTTCCGATACATCCGCAAGGGAGAGGTGCTCGAGATGACCATACTCAATGACGTCAACGCCGAGATCCTGGAGTTCAAGGCCCAGGAGAGCTCCCGTATCACCAAGAAGAAGATCCGGGACCTCAAGATGCCCAGGGGGGCCATCATCGGCGGCGTGATCCGCGACAATACGGGGATCATCGCCCTGGGAGACTTCCAGATCCAGGAAAACGACAAGGTGGTCATGTGCTGCCTGCCCAAGAACATCTCAAAGGTGGAGAAAATGTTTAACTAGCGGTCCGGGATGAAAAAGCTCAACATCAAGGTCATTCTGCAGCTGATGGGAGTCCTCCTGCTCTTCAACGGAGGCTTCATGCTGGTGTCCGCTCTTGTGAGCTGGTACTATGACGACGGCGCCCTCGAGGGGGTGCTGCTCGGGGGCATAGTGACATTTACCCTGGGCCTGATCCTGAGATTCGCGACCAAAGGCTTCAAAAAGAGCATCAAGAAGCGCGAAGGCTACCTGGTCGTGAGCCTGGGCTGGATCACCATGTCGCTCTCGGGAGCCTTGCCCTACATGTTCTCGGGCGCCATACCCAACTTTACGGATGCCTTTTTCGAGACCATGTCGGGGTACACCACGACGGGTGCCTCCATCCTGCAGGACATCGAGGTCATGCCGCAGAGCATCCTGTTCTGGAGGAGCACCACGCACTGGATCGGAGGCATGGGGATCATAGTTCTCGCCATCGCCATCTTCCCGCTGCTGGGAATCGGCGGGATGGAGATGTTCGCCGCTGAGGCCCCGGGCCCCTCGGCGGACAAGATGCACCCCCGTATCACCGACACGGCCAAAAGGCTTTGGCTGCTCTACTTCGGGCTGACCCTCGCCGAGGCCATACTGCTCAAGATGGCCGGCATGGGATACTTCGACGCCATCAACCACGCCATGAGCACCCTTTCCACAGGGGGCTTCTCGACGAAGAACGCCAGCGTGGCCTACTGGAACCACGCCCCCCTGATCCAGTACATCATCTCCTTCTTCATGCTGATAGCGGGAACGAACTTCGTTCTCACCTATTATGCGGTAAAAGGGAACTTCAGCAAGTACCTGCAGGACGAGGAGTTCAAATTCTATTTCAGGGCCATCGTGGGAATAACCCTGATCACGGCCCTTACCATATACTTCTTTGCCGACGTGTCTCAAAGCCCGACGGATGTGCAGGTCATCGCCCACCCGATGGTCTTCGGTGAGTTCGAAAGCTCTTTCCGGCATGCCCTGTTCCAGGTCCTGGCCGTCATCACAACGACCGGGTTCGTGACGGCGGATTTCACGGTTTGGACGCCCTTTCTCAAGGTGCTTTTCTTTTTGATGATGTTCCTGGGGGCCTCCGCGGGATCGACGGCCGGAGGCGTCAAGATCGTACGTCACATCATCATGATCAAGAACGGCTTCCTGGAATTCAAGCGCAGCCTCCATCCGAGCGGGATCATCCCCGTGCGTTACAACGACAAGCCCGTTACCCGGGGAATCGTCTTCAACATCATGGCCTTTTTCATCCTCTACCTCATCATTTTCGCGGTGGGCGCCCTGGTTTTCAGCTTCATGGACCTCGACTATGTGACCTCCATGGGCGCAGCGGCTTCCTCGCTGGGGAATGTGGGACCGGCCTTCGGTGACCTGAGCCCGGTCAACAACTATTCCAGCCTGCCGCCATTCGGCAAGTGGTGGTCGGCCATGCTCATGCTCTTCGGTCGACTGGAGCTCTTTACCGTTTTGATCATTTTCACTCCCTATTTCTGGAGAAACAATTAAGCATATGACCCCCTGAACCCATGAAGAACATTCGACCCTACACTCCCAAGAACAAGATCAGGATCGTAACTGCGGCCTCCCTCTTTGACGGGCACGACGCAGCCATCAACATCATGAGGCGCATCATCCAGGCCACGGGGGTCGAGGTCATTCACCTGGGGCACGACCGCAGCGCCGAGGAGGTGGTGAACACGGCCATACAGGAGGATGCCAATGCCATAGCCCTCACCTCCTACCAGGGAGGACACAACGAATACTTCAGGTACATGCACGACCTGCTCGAAGAGAAGGGTGCCTCCCAGATCCGGATCTTCGGAGGAGGCGGAGGAGTCATACTCCCCGATGAGATCAGGGAGCTGATGGAATACGGCATCGACCGGATCTACTCCCCGGACGACGGAAGGGCCATGGGGCTGCAGGGCATGATCAACGACATGGTGGAGCGCTCAGACTTCGATCCTTCAGGTCTTGAGATCGACGACAAGGCCCTGATCAAAGGCCTGGCTTCAAGGGACCCTGGTTCCATAGCCCGGCTGATCAGCATCGCAGAGAACGATCCGGCGCATTTTGAGGCCCTGTCCGGCAAATTCGGCAAAAAGGGCCAGGCAGCTCCGGTCCTTGGCATCACGGGCACGGGAGGGGCGGGAAAAAGCTCCCTGGTCGACGAGCTGGTCCGAAGGTTCCTGGAAGATTTCCCTGACAGGACCATAGGCATTATCTCTGTGGACCCTTCGAAGAGAAAGACCGGGGGCGCCCTGCTGGGCGACCGCATCCGGATGAACTCCATCAACAACCCCAGGGCCTACATGAGATCCCTGGCCACGAGGCAGTCGAACCTGGCCCTGTCCAGGCATGTCAAGGATGCTATCGAGGTCCTCAAGGCAGCCGATTTTGACCTGATCCTGCTCGAGACCTCGGGCATAGGGCAATCCGACACCGAGATCCTCGACCACTCCGACGTGTCCCTCTACGTGATGACCCCGGAATACGGGGCAGCCACCCAGCTCGAGAAGATCGACATGCTCGATTTCGCCGATTTCATATCCCTGAACAAATTCGACAAGAAAGGAAGCCTGGATGCCCTTCGCGACGTGAAGAAGCAATACCAGCGCAACCACGGGCTCTGGGAGCAAAGCCCCGAGGAAATGCCGGTCTTCGGCACCATCGCCTCCCAGTTCAACGACCCCGGGACCAACAACCTGTACGCTGCCATCATGCGCAGGCTGGATCAGCACAGCGCCGGTGACCTGGCCCCTTCCATTCAGGAGAGCCCGGAAATGAGCGAAAAACAACACATCATCCCCCCGAAGCGGGTGAGGTACCTCTCAGAGATCGTAGAGGTGAACCGGGCCTATGACAGGGCCTGCAGAGAACAGTCGGAACTCGCGCAGAAGCTCTATGCCCTCTTCCTCTCCCTGTCCGAGCTCAGCGGGGGAAGGGTGCTACTTGACAAGAACGGTATCGCGCTGGAAAACAGGGAAAATCCGGGAGGCGATCCCTCAAGAAACGCCGTGATAGATTCGCTCCTGTCAAGCTTTGACGAACTGAAGAAGGACCTCAATCCCCACAACTGGGATGCCATCCTGAACTTCGACGCGAAGAGAAGGTCCTATCGCGATGAGACCTTCAGCTTCCGGGTCCGCGGGCGGGAGATCGAGATCCCCACCCACAGCAGATCGCTGTCCCACCTGGACATCCCCAAGATCTCCCTGCCGAGATACAGGGCCTGGGGAGACCTGCTGCAATGGGAGTTCCAGGAAAATGTGCCCGGGGAGTTCCCCTACACCGCAGGCATCTATCCTTTCAAGAGAACCGGTGAGGATCCAACGCGCATGTTCGCCGGCGAAGGCGGACCCGAAAGGACCAACAGGAGGTTCCACTACGTCAGCCTCAATTCACCGGCCAAAAGGCTTTCCACTGCTTTCGACAGCGTGACGCTCTATGGCAACGATCCCGGCACCCGGCCCGACATCTACGGCAAGATCGGAAACGCAGGTGTTTCCATCTGCTGCCTGGATGACGCCAAAAAGCTCTATTCAGGATTCCACCTGACCGATCCGATGACCTCTGTCTCCATGACCATCAACGGGCCGGCTCCGATATTGCTGGGTTTCTTCCTCAATGCCGCCATAGACCAGGAATGCGAGAAGTTCATCAGGGAACAGGGCCGGGTCGAAGAGATCGAAAAGAAGATAGCCGCCCTGTACAAGAAGAAAGGGCTGGACCGGCCGGCCTACCTCGGAGAGCTTCCGGAAGGCAATGACGGCCTGGGCCTGCTGCTGCTCGGGGTCACCGGCGACCAGGTCCTGGAACCCGGGACCTATGCAAGGATCAAGGCCGAAACCCTCTCCAGGGTGCGGGGAACCGTGCAGGCCGACATCCTGAAAGAGGACCAGGCGCAGAACACCTGCATCTTCTCCACCGAATTCGCCCTGAAGATGATGGGTGACGTGCAGGAGTATTTCACCGCGAACGAGATCCGCAACTTCTACTCCGTATCCATCTCGGGCTATCACATCGCTGAAGCCGGGGCCAATCCCATCTCCCAGCTGGCATTCACCCTTTCCAACGGGTTCACCTACGTTGAGTATTACCTCAGCCGGGGGATGGACATCAACAAGTTCGGGCCCAACCTGTCCTTCTTCTTCTCAAACGGGATCGACCCCGAATACGCGGTCATAGGCCGGGTGGCCCGCAGGATCTGGGCCAAGGCCATGAAGCTCAAATACGGGGCCGACGAACGCGCCCAGATGCTCAAGTACCACATCCAGACCTCGGGTCGCTCACTCCATGCGCAGGAGATCGATTTCAACGACATCCGCACGACGCTGCAGGCCCTGTACGCCATCTATGACAATTGCAACTCCCTGCACACCAACGCCTATGACGAGGCGATCACAACGCCAACCGAAGAATCGGTCAGAAGGGCCATGGCCATACAGCTGATCATCAACAAGGAGCTGGGACTGGCCAGGAACGAGAACCCGCTGCAGG
>CAZAZM010000020.1:13114-55307 GCA_964489625.1 uncultured Flavobacteriaceae bacterium | reverse complement strand
TCGCTGAACTACATCGTAACCGTATTGAACCTCAGGACCAAGGGCATGAAGATGACCCGTCTTCCCCTGACCATCTGGGCCTTCTTCATCACCGCCATCATCGGGGTGATCTCGTTCCCGGTGCTTTTGTCTGCAGCCCTGCTGCTGATCTTCGACCGAAGCTTCGGAACTTCCTTCTACCTGTCAGACATCTTCATCCAGGGAGAAGTGTTGCATTATAAAGGAGGATCCCCGATCCTGTTCGAGCACCTGTTCTGGTTCCTCGGGCACCCTGAAGTGTATATCATCCTCTTGCCTGCGCTGGGCATCACCTCCGAGGTGATCTCGACCAATGCGCGCAAGCCCATATTCGGATACCGGGCGATGATCGGCTCGATCATGGCCATCGCCTTCCTCTCGACCATCGTTTGGGGTCACCACATGTTCGTGACCGGAATGAACCCCTTCCTCGGATCGGTGTTCACCTTCACGACCCTGTTGATCGCGATCCCGTCAGCGGTGAAGGCCTTCAACTACATCACCACGCTCTGGCGCGGAAACCTGCAGCTCAACCCTGCGATGCTCTTCTCGATCGGAATGGTGTCGACCTTCATCACCGGAGGCCTCACTGGGCTGATCCTCGGAGACAGCGCGCTTGACATCAACGTGCACGACACCATGTTCGTGGTGGCGCACTTCCACCTGGTGATGGGAATCTCGGCCCTGTTCGGCATGTTTGCCGGGGTCTATCACTGGTTCCCCAAGATGTACGGGAAGATGATGAACAAGGACATGGGCTACCTGCATTTCTGGTTCACCGCGATCTCGGCCTATGGCGTGTTCTTCCCGATGCATTTCACGGGTCTCGCCGGACTGCCCAGGCGCTATTACAGCAACACGGCCTTCCCGATGTTCGACGACCTGCTGCACATCAACAAGGTGATGACGGTCTTCGCGTTGATCGGAGGCGCCGCACAGCTGATCTTCCTGGCGAACTTCTTCTTCAGCATTGCCAAGGGAAGAAAGGCAGAGAAGAACCCCTGGAAAGGAAACACCCTGGAGTGGACGGCTCCCGTGGAGCACATGCACGGCAACTGGCCGGGCGAGATCCCCGAAGTTCATCGCTGGGCCTATGACTACAGCAAGACCGACGAGAACGGAGACCTTTGGGGAGGACAGGATTTCACGCCCCAGACCGTTCCCATCCGGCAGGGTGAAGAAGAGTTTTAAGACCTACTACTAATTAAAAAGTCATTTTTAGAACCTCAATTCCATTGGGGTTTTTTTTTGACTATATTTGGGCAAATACGAGAGGAGATGGTCAGGAAAATTCTATGGGTCGCAGCCGGTTTGACACTTCTTCTTGCTGTGGCATTTTTCATTTTCGCACAAAGCAACAAGCCCACCTACAAGGGCTCGCTCACCCTGAACGGGCTGAGCGGGGAGGTGGAGGTCTACTACGACGACTACGGGGTCCCGCACATCTACGCGGGCAATGAGGCCGACGCCTACAGGGCCCTCGGATACGTTCACGCCCAGGACCGCCTGTGGCAGATGGAGCTGGTCAGGAGAATCGCAGCCGGGCGCCTGTCAGAGCTGTTCGGACCGGACCTGCTGAAGACGGACAAGTTCTTCAAAGGCCTGGGCATCGAATACGCTTCGGCCAAAGCCATTCAGAAACTCGACACGACCTCGGGGGCCTATCTCCTGAGCAGGGCCTATCTGGACGGGGTCAACAGCTTTATCGAATCCGGCAACACTCCGATCGAGTTCCGGTTGCTGGGCATCGAAAAGGAGACCTACGACCTGAATGACATGTACAATGTGTTCGGGTACATGGCCTTCGGCTTCGCCCAGGCCCACAAGACCGATCCGCTGCTTTCCCACTTGCAGGAGAAGCTGGGAATGGACTATGTGGCGGACCTGGATGTAGACATCGATCCCAGGACCACGCTGATCAAGAATGCGCGAAGGCCGGGGGCGCTGGCGCAGAACCTGGTCGGCGCGATGGACGGGATCCTGGACAACAGCCCTGTGCCTCCTTTTATCGGGAGCAACAGCTGGGTGATCGGTCCTGACAAGACGAAGAACAAGCAGGTCCTGTTTGCCAATGATCCGCACATCGGCTTCGCCCAGCCCGCGGTCTGGTACCAGGCCCACGTGGTCACCCCGACCTATGAGATGTACGGATTCCACCTGGCCCTGACCCCCTTCCCTCTGCTGGCCCACAACCGGGACTATGCCTATGGGATGACCATGCTGGAGAACGATGACCTCGATTTTTATCGTGAACCGGAGGAGGCCGAATTTGAGACCCGCGAGGAGGTGATCAGGGTGAAAGGCGAAGAGGACGTGAGATTCACGGTCCGATACGGCAAGCACGGTCCGGTCATGAACGACCTGCTCGAGATCATCAGCGAGGAAGAGCCCGTGGCCATGGACTGGATCTACACCCGCTTCGAGAATGAGATGCTGCAAGTGTCCTACGAGATCTCCCATGCGAAGAGCCTGGCCGAGTTCCGCAACGGGGTGGCAAAGATTCACGCTCCCGGGCTGAACATCATGTATGGGGATGCGAAGGGCAACATCGCCTGGTTCGGGGCCGCGCAGCTCTACTCGCGGGCTGAAGGAGTCCATTCCAAGTTCATCCTCGACGGGGCCGACCCCACCCAGGACCATCTGATGCTCCTGGACTTCGAACAGAACCCGCAGGCGATCAACCCGCGCTGGGACTATGTGTACTCGGCCAACAACCAGCCCGAGGAGGTCGACGGAAGACTGTACCCCGGCTACTACCTCCCGGAAGACCGAGCCAAGAAGATCGTGGAGCTCCTTGAGGCCCGTGATGATTTCACCCAGTCGGATGTGGAGGCAATGATCTACAACGTCCAGTCCTCCAATTCAGCGGATCTGGCGCGACTGGTGATCGGCAACCTCTCGATGGTCAAAATGAGCGACCTCGAGAAGGAGGCCATCGAGATCCTGCGGTCCTGGGATGGTTCCTACACCAAGGAAAGCGCGGCGCCTGCCGTCTATTTCACCCTGGTCTACAAGATCCTGGAGAACACCTTCAAGGATGAGATGGGGGAGGAGGCTTTCGATCAGTTCACCAAGGCGCACCTGTCCAAGCGTCAGATCGCCCGGCAGATCGGCATGCTGAAATCGGTTTGGTGGGACGATGTCGCTACCGAAGAGGTCAAGGAAAACCGCGAAGAGATCTTCACCCGTTCCTTCCACGAGGCGATCGCCACCCTGGAGAAGCGGTATGGTTCGAATCCCGATGACTGGACCTGGCAGGAGGCAGCCTCGGTAACCCACAAGCACACCTTCGACAAGAGTGGAATGCTGAGGTCTTTCTTCAACGTGGGGCCCTTCAGCACGAACGGGGGAAACGAAGTCATCAACAACCAGCTCTTCCAGATCAACGGTTCGGGCGAATTTGAGATCACCGCCGGCCCTTCGACCCGGCGGGTCATCGACTTCTCGGATGTGGAGAACGCAAAGGCCATCCTGCCCACAGGCCAATCCGGAAACGTCTTCAGCAAGCACTACGACGACCAGGCTCAAAAATACCTCGACGGGGAGTTCGTCAAAATGATGCTCAACGAGGAGGAGATCCGCGCTTCAGAGGACAGGCTTAGGCTGTATCCTCAAGTTCCACAGTGAACTTCAACCTTGCGCGGAGAGCATTGAAGACCTTGAGAATTGTCTCGACGGTTGAGTCCGCCGGTTCAGTTGCTCCGAAGAGTACAGGCCTACGCTAAAACCGTAAATGATTCAAGGAAAGAAAGGAGATATTGATCAGAAAAGATCGGATATTCGGCATTGCATTAAGTTTTAGCCATTGAGAAAAAGGAAAGAATCGGAAAAATCGGAAAGAATCGATGTCCATTTTTTTAACTTTGTGATTATACAATAGGCGCAAAATGAATTTACAAGCAGATCTGAAATGGATTCACGAAGAGTTGGACAAAGTTAAAGACCCCAATTTAATTGAGGCTATCAAGAAATTGTTACAGTATATGAAGCAGGTTGAATCAGAACGCATTGGACTTGACCAGTACAATAAGGAGATCGAAGCTTCAATTGCAGAGATAAGAGGCGGCAAAACCTATACGCAGGAGGAAATGCAGGAACGCATCAAACAATGGGGAAAACAATAATCTGGACGCATCAGGCCGATAAGGAATTGAATGAGGCATTTTTAGAGTTGCTGGAACAAACCAAATCAATAGAAACCACTACGAGAATAATAACGGAAATATTCGAATCAACCTCGGTACTATCCACAAACCCGGAGATTTATAAGTTAGATTCACTCAAAAGGAAGAACAAGGGAAATATTCGAGCCTACGAAAAACACACATATCGAATATCTTATTTGATTGAAGAAGACTTTGTATACGTTATTCGTGTGAGATATGCCAGAAAGGAACCTTTAATCTATTGATCCCGGGGTGATCCAATTCCTCTTTCTCAGATTCCGATATCCTCCCTTTGGAGTCAGCGACTTCGTTCAATGATTTTGTTGCGTTAAAGCCAATGACCCGAAAAAAGGACCGATTTCAATCAAACAAGTCCGAAGACAGGTAGCGGTCACCCCGGTCGCAGATGATGCAGACGACGGTTCCTGCTTCGAGTTCAGTGGCGATTCGGGTGGCAACGGTTGCCGACCCTCCACTACTCATTCCGGCGAAGATGCCTTCTTCCCGGGCCAGTCTTTGGGTCATTGCTCGTGCTTCTTCTTCGCTGACCTCCTCGATCCGGTCGACGCGCTGGCGGTCAAAGATAGCCGGCAGGTATTCTTCGGGCCACTTGCGGATGCCCGGGATGCTGGAACCATCCGTGGGCTGGGCCCCTATGATCTGAATGCCCGGATTTTGTTCCTTTAAGAAGGTGGAGACCCCCATGATGGTGCCCGTGGTGCCCATGGCGGAGACAAAATGGGTCACCTGGCCTTCGGTGTCGCCCCAGATCTCGGGCCCGGTGGTTTTGTAGTGGGCCTTCCAGTTGTCGGGATTGCCGAACTGGTTGAGCATGACAAATCCCTCATCGCGTACTTTGGCCTCGGCGTAGTCCCGCGAGCCTTCGATCCCGTCCTCCTGGGGGGTCAGGGTCACCCTGGCCCCAAAGGCCCTCATGGTCTGCACACGCTCCCGGGTCGAGTTCTCGGGCATGACCAGCTCGATGTCGAGACCGAAGATCTGGGCGATCATCGCCAGGGCTATCCCGGTGTTGCCGCTGGTCGCCTCGATCAGTTTGCTCTGCGGCCCGATCTCGCCACGCTCGAGGGCGCTTTTGATCATGTTCAGGGCTGGTCGGTCCTTCACGCTGCCCCCCGGGTTGTGCCCTTCCATCTTGAAATACAGCTGCACCCCGGGTTTGTTGACAAGGCTCCTGGACCGCACCAGGGGGGTGTTGCCTATCAGTTCGTAAATGTTGTGGGTTCGCATGGTTTCAATTCAGGATTCCTTCTCCTTCTTTTTGAGTTTGACTTCAGAGGTCTGGTAGACCAGGGAATTCGGGGGCACCGAACTGGTCAGCCAGACATTTCCCCCGATGGTGGAATGCGCCCCGATCACGGTGTCGCCCCCCAATATGGTGGATCCCGCGTAGATGGTCACGTGATCCTCTACCGTCGGATGACGTTTCTGGTCCTTCATGTCCTTGGATACCTGCAGGGCCCCGAGGGTCACTCCCTGGTAGACTTTCACGTGGTTTTTGATCACGGCGCTCTCACCGATCACCACGCCCGTGCCATGGTCGATGAAGAAGGGGGAGCCGATCTCGGCCCCGGGGTGTATGTCGATCCCGGTAAGCCGGTGGGCGTATTCGCTCATCATGCGCGGCACCAGGGGCATTTTGTTCTTTTGTAGCTCATGGCTCAACCGGTAGACCGCAATGGCAAAGAATCCCGGATAGGCCAGGATCACCTCCTCCACGCTGTTCGAGGCCGGGTCGTTGTTGTAGATGCATTTGGCGTCCTGGTTGAGTTGCTCCAGTATGTCCGGAAGACCGATGAGAAAGCGCTTCCAGATCGAGGCATAGTCTTCCTCTTCGAAGTCCTCGATGCCCCCGTAGATGTGTTTGAACAGTTCCGCCAGGGCCTCGATGTTCTCGGTCACCGAGGTTTCCCCGTCAAAGAGAATGTGGAAGAGCCGGATGGTGAACTCCTCGGTCTTTTCCCTAAGCCTGAAATTGACAAGATGGTTTCTCTTGTTGGTGCGGATGCTCTGGATGATTCTGTCGATTGCCATGTTCGTAGAGATTGCAGCGCAAACCTGATTGCAGCGTAAAGATACAGGTTTCCTCTGTCAAACAGACGGATAGGGCAGAGGTAAATTACAATGGGGCCCGGACGAAGGCCATCCCGGCTCACACCTCTTTGTACACCTCTTCAAAGGGAATTCGAAAGCGCTTCCCGTAGACGCCCTCGGGGAGCCGTACGCCGCAGGCGATGACCATGTTGACCTCGGCACTGCGGGGCAGCCCCAACAGCCTTTTGATCCTCAGGGTGTCGCTGCCCTCCATGGGGCAGGTGTCGTAGCCGGCATCCGTCATGGCCAGCATGAAGGTCTGGGCGGCCAGGGCCTGGGTCTTGTGGACCACCACCCGCATGTCGCTGTGCCTCGCCTGCCGGTAGATGGGCCGGAACAGGCCGATGATCCAGAAGGCCAGGTATTTGATCCAGCCGAAGATGCCCAGGAAGTCGGCATAGGTGGTCGGAACGATCTTCTTGTAGTAGGTGAAGGCAAAACGCTCGCGGGGGCTGTACTCCTCCCGGTTCTTTTTGCCGAATTGGGATTCCATGTGCTGCAGGTGGGCCTTGACCCGCTTCCTCCAGAGGTCCTTGCGGGTGACCAGGACGACCATTTGCTGCGCCGTGCGGGCGGCATTCTGGTCAAAGCAGCAGGCCGACAGCTTTTTGAGGGTATCCTTCGAGGTCACGTGGTAGAACTCCCAGAGCTGCATGTTGCTGCTGTTGGGCGCCAGGGTGGAAAGCTCGATGCAGTCCCTGACGATCCGGGTGTCAAGAGCCTTGTCCGGATCGAACTTGCGCACCGATCTTCTTTTTTGTACGGCCTCCCTGAACTCCATCAAATGATCGTGGATTGTCCGAGGGAAATGTTCTCGACCTTGTACAGGACGCTTTTCTTGTCGATGATGTATTCCGAGATGAAATCTCCGACCACCGAGGTGCGCGCGAACTTTTTCGTCGCGTTGATGTCGGGCGTGGTGATGTTGAGCTCGATGGATTTTTCAGCGGCCTTGCGGATGGCATCCGCCTCCTCGTGCAGCTTGAAATGATCCAGCAGAAGGGCCGCCGAAAGTATGGTGGCCAGCGGGTTGGCGATATCCTTGTCCTTGTTCTCCGGGAAGGAGCCGTGGATGGGCTCGAAGAGCACCGCCTTCTCTCCCAGAGAGGTAGACGCCAGCAACCCGATGGAGCCCACGATCACGCTGGACTCATCCGAAAGGATGTCGCCGAACATGTTGTCCGTGAGAATGACGTCGAACTGCCTGGGGTTCAGGATGATCTTCATGGCCGCATTGTCCACGTAGAGATAGTCGACCGTCACGTCCGGATATTCCTGAGCCAGTTTCTTGACCCGGGTTCTCCAGAGCCTGGAGGTGGCCAGCACATTGGCCTTGTCGACCAGGGTGAGCTTCTTGCGTCGGGTCTGGGCTGCCTTGAAGGCCAGGTGGGCCACCCGGTCCACTTCCTCTGCCGTGTAGGGGCAGTTGTCTGCGGCAAAGTTGCCGTTCTTGCTTTCCTTCTTCTCGCCGAAATAGATTCCACCGCTGAGCTCCCGGTAGATCACGAAGTCGGTGTTCTTGATCACCTTTTCCTTGATCGGGGACTTGTGGATCAGGGGTTGGTAGGTCTTGACCGGCCTGATGTTGGCATAGAGCGCCAGCTCCTTTCTCAGGCTGAGGATGCCCTCTTCCGGGCGGGTCTTGGCGTCGGGGCTGTTCTCGTACTTGGGGTCACCTATGGCGCCAAAGAGTATGGCATCGGAATCCCTGCAAAGATCCAGGGTCTCTTTGGGAAGTGGGTCTCCGCTCGCATCGATTGCGGTGGCTCCCACCAGCCCTTTTCGAAAGACAAAGGTGTGTTTGTATTTTTTGGCTACCGCCTTGAGCACCTTGAGCGCCTGCTCCGTCACTTCCGGCCCGATCCCGTCTCCAGGCAAAACGGCAATTTTCAGTTTCATCACTTCGCGTTTAGGGCCTCAATTTATGAAATTTCGGCGGATCAGGAAGCAATTTTTTCCATATTGACCCGAACGGTTTTGACGATCTTCTCGATGTCCTCGTCGCCCACTTCCTTCTGGCGGTCAGCGTATTTGAGGAATTCGGGATAGACCTGGTCGAGTTCGAGCTTGGTCAGTTCGAAGCCTATGTTCTTGGCCCTGTAAGCAAGCGCCGCGCGTCCGCTGCGGGCCGTGAGCACGATGGAAGACTGGGATACGCCCACGTCCTCCGGGTTCATGATCTCATAGGTCTCGCGGTTCTTGATCACCCCGTCCTGGTGGATACCCGAGCTGTGGGCAAAGGCGTTCTCGCCCACCACGGCCTTGTTGGGCTGCACGAGGATGCCCATGTGGTGCTGCACCATCTGGCTGGTGCTGTAAAGCAATTTAGTGTTGATGTTCGTGTCCAGGTTCAGGTAGGGATGCTGCTTGAGGATCATCACCACCTCTTCGAGGGAGGTGTTGCCCGCTCGCTCTCCGATCCCGTTGATCGTGCACTCGATCTGCCTCGCTCCGGCCTGCACCCCGGCGATCGAATTGGCCGTGGCCAGCCCGAGGTCGTTGTGGCAGTGGCAGGAGAGGATGACCTTGTCGATCCCTTTGACGTTCTCCTTGAGGTATCTCATCTTCGCCCCATATTCCTCCGGCAGGCAATAGCCGGTGGTGTCCGGGATGTTCAGGACCGTCGCTCCGGCCTTGATCACCTCCTCGCAGACCCTGGCCAGAAACTCATTGTCGGTTCTCCCCGCGTCCTCGGCGTAGAACTCGATGTCCTCGACAAAGGACTTGGCATAGCTCACGGCTTCGACGGCCCGTTCGAGGATCTTCTCCGGGGTGGAGTTGAATTTGTAACGGATGTGTGATTCAGAGGTCCCGATACCGGTGTGGATCCTGGGCTTTACCGCATATTCCAGCGCCTGGGCAGCGGCGTCTATGTCCTTTTTGTTTGCCCGGGTGAGTCCGCAGACGGAGGCATGCTTGACCAGTTTGGAGATCTCGACCACGGAGTTGAAATCCCCGGGGCTCGAGATGGGAAATCCAGCTTCGATGATGTCGACGCCCAGCTCGTCCAGCCGTTCTGCAATGATCAGTTTCTCTGGCGTATTCAGCTTGCAGCCAGGCACTTGCTCTCCATCTCTTAGGGTCGTGTCGAATATTTGGACTTGATTATCACTCATTATTAAAGAATTTTTATCACTTTTGATATAACAAAAATAATGGCTGAGCCTGGAGGCCCGGGCTTTTCTTTTGGTTGGTTTACTACATCCAAATTATTTGAGATAATTTCAATTGTTTGATTACCAACTTTTTAAGCTTCTAATATTACGATGTCTATGGAGAAAAATGACGCTCTCTTTTCCCTGGTGAAATCCCTGACCAAATCAGAGAAGCGCCAGTTCAAATTGTACGCGGGAAGGCTGGGCGGAAACCTCGAAAAGAACTTCATGGCCCTCTTCAATGTCCTTGACAGGCTCGACGAGTTCGACGAGGCCCAGATCCTGGACAAGACCAAGATCAAGAAGCAGCAGCTGTCCAACTCAAAGGCTCACCTGTACCGGCAGATCCTGGTCAGCCTGAAGCTGAACCCCATCCACCAGAACGTCAAGATGCAGATCCGGGAGCAGATCGACTTCGCGACCGTGCTCTACAACAAGGGGCTTCACCGGCAAAGCCTCAAGATCATGGAAAAGGCCAAGGCCCTGGCCCGGTACAACGAGGAGAACAACCTGGCCTACGAGATCGTCGAGCTTGAAAAGGTCGTCGAATCTCAGTACATCACCCGCAGCATGAGCAGCAGGGCAGACGACCTGATCGCCGAGTCGAAGGAGCTCAGCGAAAAGACCCTCCTGCTGAGCAAGCTCTCAAACCTCTCGCTCCAGCTCTACAGCATCCTGCTCAAGAAGGGATACGTTAGCAACGACGAGGATCACCGCGAGATCCGGGAGTTCTTCGAGTCCTCTCTTCCCAAATACAACATCCGGAACCTGGGCTTCAAGGAACGGCTCTACCTCTATAAGGCCATGCTCTGGTACAGTCTGATCGCGCAGGATTTCGTCAAGAGCTACAAGTACGCCCAAAAGTGGGTGGACCTGTTCGACGACAACCCCAAAATGAAGAAGAGCAACCCGGTCTTCTACCTCAAGGGGATCAACTACCTGCTCGAGTCGCTCTTCCTGAACCAGCACCTGACCAAGTTCAGGTCGACCCTGAAATACTTCGAGGCCGAGCTCAACAACCAGAGCTTCACCATCAATGAGAACACCGAGTCCCTGGCCTTTCTCTACCTGTACCTGAACAAGATCAACCTCTATTTCCTCGAGGGCAACTTCAACAAGGGCATCGACCTGATCCCCGAGGTGCTGGACGAGATAGAGAGCTTCAACCTGAAGATCGACGAGCACCACGTCATGGTCTTCTACTACAAGTTCGCGAGTCTGTACTTTGGGGCCTCGCGCTACGAGGAGTGCATCATGTACCTGGACAAGATCATCAAGAACAAGAAGCTGATCATGAGGGAGGACCTGCTCTGCTTCTCCCGCATCCTGAACCTGGTGGCCCACTACGAGGCCGGCCTGGACCAGAACCTGGAGGCCCTGATCAAGTCCACCTACAAGTTCCTGCTCAAGATGAACGAGCTGCACCTGGTGCAGCAGCGCATCATCGCCTTTTTGAGGAACCTTAGCAACATCTACCCGCACGAGCTCAAGCAGGCCTTCATCCAGCTGCACCAGGAGCTCAAACCCTTTGAGAACCACCCCTATGAGAAGAGGTCCTTCATGTACCTCGACATCATCTCATGGCTCGAAAGCCGGATCGAGAACGTCAGCGTCGAATCCATCATCCGCAAGAAGTCCAAGACCGTGTACAAATAGGCCTGGCGACCTGCGCGCCGCACCGGGCGTTTTTTTCACATTTAAACCTTGTAAATACAAGTACGTAAAATTCATTGTATCAGTGATTTAGCACTTTTCTCTTAGAATTGGATATTGTAATAAGGCGAATCTGGGTGTAAGAGGCGAGATCTGCCTTGTTATTTTTGAAGATTATTTAAAGAAAACGCGATTTCGCTTACAATCAATCAATAGTCTCAAAGCTTCGATTACCCGGGATGAAAGAACGCAACAAATACAGCAAACGACTGACCCA
This sequence comes from uncultured Flavobacteriaceae bacterium, assembly GCA_964489625.1. GTDB lineage: Bacteria > Bacteroidota > Bacteroidia > Flavobacteriales > Flavobacteriaceae > Lutimonas. Next base: position 43,926 of record CAZAZM010000020.1, on the reverse strand, counting down.
AGACGCCACGCAACCCGCCGCCCAGGCCATGCTCTATGCCGTGGGCCTTTCGGATGAGGACATGAAGAAACCCCAGGTGGGGATCGCGAGCACGGGCTATGACGGGAATCCCTGCAACATGCATCTCAACCAGCTCGCCGCCGAGATCAAGAAGGAGGTGAACAAGAAGGATGCCGTGGGCCTGGTCTTCAACACCATCGGGGTGAGCGACGGGATCTCCATGGGTACAAGTGGAATGAATTATTCTCTTCCCTCGCGCGACATCATTGCGGATTCGATAGAGGTGGTGATGAACGCCCAGAGCTATGACGCCCTGGTCTCTGTGGTGGGCTGTGACAAGAACATGCCCGGTGCCATCATGGCCATGCTCCGGCTGAACCGGCCTGCGCTCATGGTATATGGCGGTACCATCGCCTCCGGAAGCTACAAGGGCAGGAAGCTCAACATCGTATCGGCCTTCGAGGCCCTCGGGCAGAAGATCTCGGGTGAGATCGACGATGCCGAGTACAGGGAGATCATCAAAAGGGCCATCCCCGGAGCGGGCGCCTGCGGAGGCATGTACACGGCCAACACCATGGCATCCTCCATAGAGGCCCTTGGATTCGCGCTTCCCTACAATTCCTCCATCCCGGCGGAGAATCCCCACAAGGGGGAGGAGAGCGCCAGGATCGCCGAGGCCGTGGAGAACCTGTTGGAAAAGGATCTGAAACCCCTGGATATAATCACTAAGAAGTCGCTGGAGAATGCCATTGCCATGGTCAATGCCCTGGGGGGCTCGACCAATGCGGTCCTGCATTACCTGGCCATCGCACACGCGGCGGGCATCGAGTTCACCCTGGAGGATTTCCAGCGGGTCAGCGACCGAACCCCGCTCATCGCGGACCTAAAGCCCAGCGGCGAATACCTGATGGAAGACGTGCACGGAGTGGGAGGAACGCCCGCCGTGATGAAATACCTGCTCGACGAGGGCTACCTGCATGGCGACTGCATGACGGTCACCGGAAAGACCCTGGCCGAGAACCTGAAGGACGTGAAGCCCCTGCGCTTCGACGAGGAGCAGCAGGTCATCTACCCGGCAGAGCAGGCCCTGAAATCCTCGGGGAACCTGCAGATCCTTTTCGGCAACCTGGCCGAAGGAGGTGCAGTGGCCAAGATAAGCGGGAAGGAAGGAAACCTGTTCAAAGGCAAAGCCGTGGTTTTCGACAGCGAGCAGGAGGCCAATGACGGGATCGGCGCCGGCAAGGTTTCCAAAGGGGACGTCGTCGTCATACGCTACGTGGGGCCAAGGGGCGGACCGGGTATGCCCGAGATGCTCAAGCCGACCTCCATGATCATGGGAGCCGGGCTCGGAAAGACCGTGGCCCTGATCACCGACGGAAGGTTCTCAGGGGGTACCCATGGCTTCGTCGTGGGGCACATCACCCCGGAAGCCCAATCGGGAGGAATGATCGCCCTGGTCAGAGATGGGGACATGATCACCATCGACGCCTCGGCCAACACGATCGACGTGGAGCTCAGCGAGCAGGAGATCACCAGGAGAAGGAGCGAGTGGAAGGAGCCGGAGCCCAAGCACAAGAAAGGAATACTCTACAAATACTCCAAAACCGTCTCGTCGGCCTCTGAAGGCTGCGTGACGGACAAATTTTAAGACAGACACAACAATTTTCACCATATGTCAAACCATACGCAAACACAGACCCGGGCCCGGGAACAGGCTGAGCAGAAGACCTCCATCAGGATCACAGGAGCGGAGGCGGTAGTCAGATGCCTGCTGGCCGAGGGAGTCAACCTGATCTACGGATATCCCGGAGGGGCCATCATGCCCGTGTACGACGAGTTCTACAAATACAGGAATGAGCTGCACCACGTGCTGACCCGGCACGAGCAGGGAGCCATTCACGCCGCCCAGGGCTATGCCCGCGTCACCGACAGGGTGGGCGTGGCCATCGCAACCTCGGGTCCGGGCGCGACCAACCTCATCACCGGCATCGCGGATGCCCAGATCGATTCCACGCCCGTGGTCTGCATCACCGGCCAGGTGGGCTCGCACCTGCTCGGAAGCGACGCCTTCCAGGAGACCGACATCATCAGCATCTCCACGCCGGCGACCAAATGGAACTACCAGATCACCCGGGCCGAAGAGATCCCCGAGGTGTTCGCCAAGGCCTTCTACATCGCCAAATCGGGGCGACCCGGACCGGTCTTGATCGACATCACCAAGGACGCCCAGTTCGGGGAGCTGGACTTTGAATACAAGAAATGCGAGAAGGTGCGAAGCTACACCCCTGTGCCGGAGACCGACCCGGAGAGCCTGATCCGGGCGGCCGAACTGATCAACAAGGCCGAGAGACCCTTCGTGGTCTGGGGCCAGGGCATCACCCTGGGCAAGGCGGAAGAGGAATTCAGGGCCTTCATCGAAAAGGCGGGGATTCCTTCGGCCTCGACACTGCTGGGGCTGTCTGCGCTGCCCTCAGATCACGAGTTGCACGTGGGCATGGTGGGCATGCACGGAAACTACGCGCCCAATAAGCTGACCAACGAATGCGACCTGCTGCTCGGCATCGGGATGCGCTTTGACGACCGGGTGACCGGGAGCCTGGACACCTATGCCAAGCAGGCCAAGATCATACATTTCGAGATCGACCCGGCCGAGGTGGACAAGAACGTGAAGTCTGACGTCGCCGTGATGGGGAACGTCAAGGACACCCTGGGAGCCATCCTGCCGCTGATCGAGAAAAGGGAGCACGCGGGCTGGATGGAGAAGTTCAGGGAGCTCTACGACATCGAATACGAAGAGGTCATCAAGGACCAGGTGCACGTCAACGGTGACGGGCTGACCATGGCCGAGACCATCATGAAGCTCAATGAGCTGACCGGCGGCGACGCGGTCATCGTGACCGACGTGGGCCAGCACCAGATGGTGGCCAGCCGTTACAGCAAGTTCAACAGGAGCAGGAGCAAGGTGACCTCCGGAGGCCTCGGCACCATGGGCTTCGCCCTTCCTGCCTCGATCGGGGCCAAGATGGGCGCCCCGGACCGCGAGGTCATCGCGATCATGGGCGACGGGGGGTTGCAGATGAACATACAGGAGCTAGGCACCGTGCTTCAGACCGGGGTCCCGGTCAAGGTGATCGTCCTGAACAACCAGTTCCTGGGCATGGTCCGGCAATGGCAGGAGCTCTTCTTCGAGAGCCGCTACGCCTCAACGGTGATGACCAATCCCGATTTCATCAAGATCGCGGATGGCTATGGCATGAAGACCCGGCGCGTCACTGAGCGGGCAGACCTCGAGCCGGCCCTGAGGGAGCTCGTCGCTTCAGACAGGTCCTACTTCCTGGAGGTGGTCGTGGAGATGGAGGAGAACGTCTTCCCCATGATCCCCAGCGGCTCAAGCGTATCAGACATCAGATTAAAATAGAAGGAATGAAAACAGAACGATATACCGTATCCGTCTACACGGAGAACAACCTGGGATTGCTGACGCGCATCGCGACCATCTTTCTCAAGCGACACATCAACATCGAGAGCCTGACGGTTTCGAGCACCGAGATCGACCACGTTTCCCGCTTCATCATCGTGGTGGAGGTCACCGAGGAGCAGGTCAAGAAGATCATCGGGCAGATCGAGAAGCAGGTGGAGGTCATCAAGGCCTACTACCACACCAACGACGAGGTGATCTACCTGCAGTCGGCCCTGTTCAAGATCAAGTCCAGCCTCCTGTTCGAGGAGCGGCAGATCCAGAACATCATCAAGAACAGCAACGCCCAGATCGTCACGGTATCCCCCGAATTCTTCGTGATCGAGAAGTCGGGCAGAAAGGAGGAGATCGAGAACCTCTACGACGAGCTCTCCGTCTATGGCATCATGCAATTCGTCCGCTCGGGGCGGATCTCGGTGACCAAGGAGGAGATGAAGATCTCTGAGATCCTGCAGAAGGAGCTGGCCTGAAAAAAACGGAATAACTAATTTTAAACTAAAGATAAAGAGACAAGAGAATGGCAAATTATTTTAATTCACTTCCCCTTCGGGAGCAATTGGCGCAATTGGGAAAATGCAGGTTCATGGAATCCTCCGAATTCGAGGAGGGAGTCAAGGCCCTGAAAGGCAAGAAGATCGTGATCGTAGGCTGCGGGGCCCAGGGACTGAACCAGGGGCTGAACATGAGGGATTCCGGACTGGACATCTCCTACGCGTTACGCCAGAGTGCCATTGACGAGAAGAGGGCCTCTTACCGGAATGCCACCGACAACGGCTTCACTGTGGGGACCTACGAGGAGCTGATCCCGTCAGCCGACCTGGTCTGCAACCTCACCCCGGACAAGCAGCACAGCGCCGTGGTCAATGCCGTGATGCCCCTGATGAAGAAGGGAGCGACCCTCTCGTACTCGCACGGGTTCAACATCGTGGAGGAGGGGATGCAGGTGCGCAAGGACCTCACCGTGATCATGGTGGCGCCCAAGTGCCCCGGATCCGAGGTGCGTGAAGAATACAAGCGCGGCTTTGGGGTTCCGACCCTGATCGCCGTTCACCCCGAGAACGACCCCGAAGGAAAAGGAATGGACCAGGCCAAGGCCTATGCCGTCGCGACAGGCGGGGACAGGGCCGGAGTGCTCGAATCCTCCTTCATCGCGGAAGTCAAGTCGGACCTCATGGGCGAGCAGACCATCCTCTGCGGCGTCCTGCAGACGGGATCGATACTTTGCTTTGACAAGATGGTCGAGAAGGGCATCGAGCCCGGCTATGCCTCAAAACTCATACAATACGGATGGGAGACCATCACCGAGGCCCTCAAGCACGGGGGCATCACCAATATGATGGACCGACTCTCGAACCCTGCCAAGATCAAGGCCTTCGAGCTTTCGGAAGAGCTGAAGGAGATCATGCGTCCCTTGTTCCAGAAGCACATGGACGACATCATGTCCGGGGTGTTCTCCAGCACCATGATGGAGGACTGGGCCAACGGGGACAAGAACCTCCTGGCCTGGAGGGCAGCCACGGGAGAGACCGCCTTCGAGAAGACCCCTGCCACAGAGCAGAAGATCTCGGAGCAGGAGTACTTTGACAACGGCGTCCTGATGGTCGCCTTCGTCAGGGCAGGCGTGGAGCTCGCATTCGAGACCATGACCGAGGCCGGTATCATCGAGGAATCGGCCTATTACGAGTCACTGCACGAGACCCCGCTGATCGCCAACACCATCGCGCGCAAGAAGCTCTACGAGATGAACGCGACGATCTCAGACACCGCCGAATACGGCTGCTACCTCTTTGACCATGCCTGCAAGCCCCTGCTCGCGGACTTCATGAAGGGGATCGGAACCGACGTGATCGGAACCCCGTACGGAGCTGGTAAGGGCAATGGGGTCGACAACCAGGAGCTCATTAGGATCAATGACGAGATCCGCTTCCACGAAGTGGAGATCATCGGCTCGGAGCTCAGGGAATCGATGACCGCCATGACCAAGATCGTGTAGGTCGCAGAACCGATAACGACACGAAGGCCATCGGTTCCGTTCACCGGAGATCGATGGCCTTGTTTTTTTTATGAAGATGCAATCAGACACAAACACATATGTTTCCCTGGAGCAGGTGCGGGAGGCCCGGCAGCGGATCTCGGACCTGGTCCGGCACACCCCCCTGATCCGGATGCCCAACATCTCGGAGAAGCTCGGGGCCGAGGTCCTGTTCAAGCGGGAGGACCTGCAGCGCGTCCGGTCCTACAAGATCAGGGGCGCCTTCAACAAGATATCCGACCTGGTGGAGCGGAAAAAGGTCGACACCGTGGTCTGCTCCAGCGCGGGAAACCACGCCCAGGGAGTGGCCCAGGCCTGCCATCACCTGGGGATCCGGGGCGTCATCTTCATGCCGACCACCACCCCCAGGCAAAAGGTGCAGCAGGTGGAGATGTTCGGCCGCGACCACATCGAGATCCGATTGGTCGGCGACACCTATGACGCCTCCTATGCCGTGGCGATCGAGTTCTGCCGTTCCATGGGCCACGAGTTCGTGCATCCTTTTGACGACCCGTTGATCATTGCGGGCCAGGCGACAATCGCCCTGGAGCTTCTGGAGGATTCGAAGAAGAAGATAGACTACCTCCTTGTCCCCGTCGGGGGAGGAGGCCTGATCTCGGGCCTGATCAGCGTCTTTCGCGAGCTAAGCCCGGAGACCCGGATCATCGGCGTGGAGCCCGAAGGCGCACCTTCCCTGAAAGTATCCCTTGAGAACGGGGTGAACACGGAGCTCCCGGAGATCGACAAGTTCGTCGATGGCGCTGCGGTCAAGAAGATGGGAGACCTTCCCTTCGCAATCTGCAAGGATGCTGTCGAGGAGGTGCTGGTCGTTCCGGAAGGCAAGATCTGCACCACCCTGCTGAGCCTGTACAACGAGAAGGCCATCGTGGCCGAGCCGGCGGGAGCCCTCTCGGTGGCGGCCCTGGACATGGTAGCCGACAAGATCAGGGGCAAGAGGGTGGTCTGCATCGTTAGCGGGGGCAACAACGACATCTCGAGAATGGAGGAGATCAAGGAGAGATCCCTGCTCTACGAGGGGATGAAGCACTACTTCATGGTCAGCTTCCCGCAGCGCGCGGGCGCCCTGCGTGAATTTGTGGTCAATGTGCTTGGAACAGACGACGATATTACCTATTTTGAGTACACCAAAAAGAACAGCCGGGCACGCAGCTCGGCCCTGGTGGGAATTGAGCTCAAGCGCCGGGAGGATTTCGATCCCCTGGTCAGCCGGATGAAGGAGCTCGGCTTCTACGGGGACTACCTGAATGACAAGCCCCAGCTGTTCCAGCTGCTGGTGTGACGACCCCGAGGGGTTTTTGAGAACAACGATTTAAACCTTAACACATGAATTCAACCAACCCAACAACAAAAGAGTCGGAGGTGCAGAAGATCTTCCAGGGAAAGGTCATTCCCGAGGAATTCCAGGTGCCCTTCAAGAAGACCTACAACCGCTACCTCGTCAACGGTGAGCTGAGGACCTGGAGCGGGAAGACCGCACCGGTCTATTCACCCCTGTACACGCCGGACAAGGACGGCAAACTGGGCCCGACCGTGCTGGGAACCCTCCCGGTAATGGGAGAGAAGGAGGCCATGGAGGCCCTGGACGCGGCCAATGAGGCCTTCGCCAACGGAACCGGGGATTGGGCCACGATGCGGGTCAAGGAGCGGATCCGCTGCGTGGAGAAGTTCGCCTCCCTGATGGCCCAGAAACGGGACGAGGTGGTCAATTTCATCATGTGGGAGATCGGCAAGACCCTGCCGGACTCGAGGAAGGAGTTCGACAGGACCCTGGACTACATCTACGACACGATCGAAGAGCTGAAGGAGCTGGACAGGAACTCGGCGCGCGTGCAGCTGCACAGCGAGGTATACGCGCAGATCCGGCGCGGACCCCTGGGAGTGGTCCTCTGCCTGGGTCCGTACAACTATCCCTTGAACGAGACCTTCTGCCTGCTGATCCCGGCCCTGATCATGGGGAACACAACGGTGTTCAAGCCCGCCAAGTACGGCGCGATCCTGATCACGCCCCTGCTGGATGCCTTTGCACAGGCCTTTCCCAAGGGCGTGGTGAACATACTCTTCGGGCGTGGCAGGGAAGTGGCCACCCCGATCATGAAGACGGGCAGGGTCGAGGTGCTCGCCCTGATCGGGAACAGTAAGTCCGCCAATGCCCTGCAGAGCCACCACCCGAAGAAGAACCGTCTTCGCCTGGTGCTGGGCCTGGAAGCCAAGAACCCGGCCATCGTGCTGCCCGACTGCGACATGGACCTCGCAGTGGAGGAATGCGTGCTGGGATCCCTGTCCTACAACGGGCAGCGCTGCACGGCGCTCAAGATGCTCTTCGTGCATGAAGACATCATCGAGGAGTTCAACGCGCGCTACGTCTCAAAGATCGAGAACCTGAAGTTCGGGCTTCCCTGGGAGGAAGGCGTCAAGCTCACCCCCCTGCCCGAGCCCGGCAAGCCCAAGTACATACAGGACCTGGTCGACGACGCGGTGTCCAAAGGGGCCAAGGTCATCAATCCCCGCGGAGGGGAGACACACGGCAGCTTCGTCTTCCCGGCGGTGCTCTACCCGGTCAACGAGGAGATGGACCTGTACCACGAGGAGCAGTTCGGCCCGGTGGTGCCCATCATTCCCTTCACAGACATACAGGAGCCCATTGACTCCATCGTCAAGTCGAACTACGGCCAGCAGGTCAGCCTCTTCAGCAAGGACCCTGACACCCTGGCTCCCCTGATCGACAGTCTGGTGAACCAGGTGTGCAGGGTGAACATCAACAGCCAGTGCCAGCGCGGACCCGACGTCTATCCCTTTGTGGGTAGGAAGGATTCCGCGGTGAGCACCCTGAGCGTGCGTGCGGCCCTGCGCTCCTTCTCGATCAGGACCCTGGTGGCCTGCAAGAAGAATGAGCTGAACGTGGAGATCCTCAACCAGATCCTCGACGAGAACAAGTCTAATTTCGTCAGCACGAACTACATACTCTAGTTCCCAAAGACCCGGCCATGAAGCCAAACCTGTCATTCAAGGGGATGAGCGAAAGGCGCATAACCGCCCTGCTCTTCCTGATCTTGCTGGCTGCGGGAGAGCGTTCCTTCGGCCAGATCATGTACCAGATCCCGACCAACCAGCGGGTCAACGTGGGCTCCTATGGACGGGTGGGGGTAGACTGGAACTTCGAGAACGGGGGCTCGATCGGGAGGCGCCTGAACCTGAACAACATGGGAAGCATCGGGGGCCGCCTGGAAGAGCAGGACTACCTGGAGGTGGTCCCTAATTTCAACTGGATTCCCAAGGAAGGGGACAGTACCAGGATCTACGCCCAGCTGAGGTTGGCCGTGTATTCGACCAGCCTCACTGCTTTCGGGAACAGCACCTCGACGAGCCTTGGAGGCCTGGCCTTCGCTCTGCCCGAGATGTACGTGGAGGCGCGGAACATCAAGGGGAGCGGGGTTAGCATCTGGGCCGGGGCAAGGCTCTATCGCGGGCCAGATGTGCACATCGCCGACCATTTCTATTTCAACGACCACTCGGGCCAGGGCTTTGGGGTCGAGTTCAAAAAGACAAGGCTGGCGGCCATCTTCGTCTCCAAGACCGACACCACCTCGACGGTGCCGCCCTATTTCTACCTGAACATCAAGACCGGCACCCCCAGCACGGGACTTCGCCAGCGCGTCGTGGTGGTGGCCGAACAGGACCTGGAGATCAACGAGAACAACGACCTGACCTTCCTTGGCGAGTTTCACCGCATGGCGGATGCAGACGGGGAGGTCGAGATCGACTCCCTCGAGACCGCGTTTAATTTCCCTTCCGACCATGGATGGGTCCTGGGGGTGCGCCACCAGCATCGGTTCAAGAACAAGCTGCCGGGCTCCTTCAACCACCTGGCCCTGAGATACGGCAGTGGGATCGCCAACGGGGGGGACGGGGGCCTCTCACAGACCTGGCTCACCTACGGGGCGCCTGACAGCCTCAGGCAGAACTTCCGGGGCGCCTATTCCTGGTCCCTGGTCAACCACATTGTCCTGAACTTCTCGGAGAAGTACACTCTGAACGGATACGTGATCTTCACCAACAGCAAAGGTGCGGCTGACACCAATGACCTGGCAGAGACCTTTTTTGGCCGCGAGGTCTTCAACCGGAAATACGACTTCACCGTGGGTCTGCGCAACCAGCACTACCTCTCCGACTACTTCCATTTGCTCACCGAGGTGCATTATTCCCAGCGCAGGGACGGGCTCAACCCCTGGGCGAGCATGCTCAAGTTCAGCATCGCCCCGGTCTACGTTCCCACCGGGCAGCGGGACACCTGGGCCCGGCCGCACATCCGCTTCGTCATCTCGGCTGCGCGTTACAACGACTACGCCCAGGAATCGCTTTATTCTCCTTATTTGGAATTCACGGGTGCCCGCGACTGGGGCTACTATTTCGGTGTGAAGGCCGAATGGTGGATCTGGGACTAGGCTTTGGGCAGGGATTGCTCGCTGGCTTCCCACAGTGGGTCTGCGGGGACCGGGGCGAGGATCACCACAGGCTCTTTCTTCACGGGATGCTCGAACTCGAGCCTCCTCGCGTGCAGGTGTATCCCGCCATCGGGATTGGAGCGGTCGAAGCCGTACTTCAGGTCCCCTTTTATGGGGTGGCCGATCACCGAGAGCTGGCTCCGGATCTGGTGGTGCCGCCCCGTCTCGAGACGGATCTCGAGCAGGCTGTAGCGATCCAGGCGGCACAGGACCTGGTAGTGCAGCACCGCCCTTTTGGTGTCGGTGCCCGGCTGGGCAAAGGCCGTTGACCGGTTGTTCCTGGGGTTCTTCCTGAGGTGGTGGACCAGGGTGTCCTCGTCCCTTTCCGGGTGCCCCGCGACCAGGGCCCAATAGGTCTTTTCCACCCGCCTGTCGCGGAGCATTTTGTTCATGCGCTCCAGGGCCTTGGAGGTGCGGGCGAAGATGACCACGCCGGAAGTAGGCCGGTCGAGCCGGTGGACCACCCCGAGAAAGACCTGGCCCGGCTTGTCGTATTTTTCCGCGATGTATTGCTTGACCCACTCGCTCAGGGGCCGGTCTCCCGTCCTGTCTCCCTGCACGATGTCGCCGGCCCTCTTGTTGACCGCGATCAGGTGATTGTCCTCAAAAAGGACCTGCAGGTTTTCGTGGGTGCTCCTCATTGCTGCTCCAGGCTAAGGTTGACCTGCTCGATGAAATCGAGGATCTCCTCCCTGCCTTCTTCCTTAGCCGAGGAGGTGACGAAGTAGGTCGGCATCTCTTCCCAGGTTTCCAGCATGACCTCCCTGTAGCGGGCCAGGCTCTTCTGCAGGCCGGAGCGGTTCAGCTTGTCGGCCTTGGTGAACACGATGCAGAAGGGGATCCCGTTCTCCCCCAGGTACTGCATGAATTCCAGGTCGATCTTCTGGGGCTCGTGGCGTGAGTCGATGAGCACGAAGGAGCAGGCGAGCTGCATCCGCTTGTTGAAGTATTCCCGGATGAACTTCTGGAAGGTCTGGCGCCGGTCTTTGGAGACCTTGGCATAGCCGTATCCCGGAAGGTCCACCAGGTACCAGCTCTCATTGATCAGGAAGTGGTTGATCAACTGGGTTTTGCCAGGCTTTCCGGAGGTCTTGGCCAGGTTCTTGTGTCCTGTGATCATGTTGATCAGCGAGGACTTGCCAACATTCGAGCGTCCGATGAAGGCGTATTCGGGAAAGGGATCCCCCGGGCATTTCCTCACGTCCGTGTTGCTGATTATGAATTTTGCCGAGTGTATCTTCATGGAAGCGTATTTTATTTGGGTTAAAGGGGTCGTTTGGGTTACAGGGGTCCGTGTTCGCTTACGGCCACCGCGATCTTCGAGTCGCCCGTGCCGTAATAAAGGAACCACTTGTCTTTGAAACGTACCAGCCCCTCCACGAAGCAGACCTCATTGACCTCTCCCACCTTTTCGTAGTCCTTTTCGGGATGCAGGAAGTCCTTGTCCGACCTTTCCAGGAGCTTGTGCGGGCTGCCGGCATCGAAAAGCGCCTGCCCGGCCGCATAGGTGAAACGAGGATAGGCCTCCTCTCCGAAATTCGCCGAGTTGCTGCCGTTGTAGATCAAAAGCACGCCTTTCCCGGTCAACAGCGCATAGGGTCCGGGCTCGACCAGCCGGCTGTCGAAATAGCCCTTTCGAGGGTGCATGACCCGGATCAGCCCCCCTGACTCCTCGTCGGTGGCGGGCTTCCAGTGGACCAGGTCCTCCGACCAGGCCATGAACAGGTCCGTGTCGCCGAAATACATCCAGTATCTTCCGTTGATCCGGGTGGCAATCACCCTGTCGCCGACCAGCCTGCCGATGATTGCACCCGACTTCGACCACAGATCCCTGAGTTCCGGGCTGCGGAGCACCAGCCCGTGCTTGGTCCAGTCCCTGAGATCTTTAGAGCTCGCCAGGCTGAGCCTGGCCTTGTCGCCGTCGTAGGCCGTATAGGTCATCCAGTAGGTGCCGTCTTCATCTTCAATGATGCGGGGATCCTCGATCCCGTCAAAATAACAGGATCTGCAATCTTCGAGGGCCTTTCCCTGCTGTCTTTTCCTGAAGTTCCACTCGTAGTCGTACATGCTGTCCCGATCCGGGTGGAACACCGGGGCCTTTTCCTTGACGAAGTTCAGCCCGTCCTCGCTGGTGGCCAGGCCGATACGGGAGGTTCCCATCGAATCCTGGGCCCGGTAGAAGAGGTAGACGAGACCTTCTTTGACCACGGCTGAAGGGTTGAGCACATTCCGTTCCTCCCAGCGTACGGTATCCTGTCGCAGGGGACAAAAGAAACTGGCGTCGGGGGAGGGCCTGAGTATGGGATTGAGACTGTCAACCTTGGTGAAGCCAACGAGTTGCCAGGCAACGGGATCGTCAGCCGTTTCTCTCTGTTCACTCCTTTCCGGTGCGCAACTGATTATCGCCAGGGCGAGCAGGCAGCAACTTCCGAAAAGGAAAAAGAGACGTGACATGCTAGGCAGGCACCTTGAAATGTTTGAGCAGCCAGGGCTCCAGGAGCTTGTTGAAGGCATCGGGGTGCTCCATCATGGGGGCGTGCCCGCATTTGTCCAGCCAGAAAAGCTCAGAGTTGGGGAGCAGCCTGTGGAATTCCTCGGCCACATCAGGCGGGGTTACCGTGTCGTTCTTTCCCCAGATCAGGCAAACCGGCATCTTCATCTTGGGAAGGTCCTGGGCCATGTTGTGCCGGATCGCGCTTTTGGCGATGGCGATGGTTCGGATCAGTTTGTTCCTGTTGTTCAGGGTCTCGAAAACATCGTCGACGACTTCCTTGGTGGCGATCTCAGGATCGTAGAACACATCCTGCGACTTCTTCTTTATGTATTCATAGTCTCCCCGTTTCGGGTAGCTCTCACCCATGGAGTTCTCGTACAGCCCCGAGCTTCCCGTCAGCACCAGCCCCGCGACATTCTTCGGGTTCATCTTGGCGTGGTACAGGGCGATGTGCCCGCCCAGCGAGTTGCCCATGAGTATGTAGCTTTGAAGACCTTTGAAACGAACGAAATCCTTGACGAACTTGGAGAGATTCTTGACATTCGTCTTGAGCAGGGGCATGGTGTACAAAGGCAGCTCAGGCATGATGACCTGATATCCCAGCTCCGAAAAATGATCAAAAACCCGGTCGAAATTACTCAAGTTACCCATGAGTCCATGAAGAATGATAAGCGGAGTCCCTTCGCCGGATTCCAGATAGGAATATCCTTCTTCTTTTTTGAGGGTGTACTTCATGCAGGATCTAATTTCTTGGCAAAATGCAAATTTAAATATTTTGGTTCAAAGTACTAATTTTTGCTTCATTAGTCTGATATATTTTTAACAATTCTCTTACGACCCGCATAACCATTGGACTTTCAATTACTTACTCGGAAAGGGGGAAAGTTATCAACAAAGTGGTAAAAAATGGTAAAAAGTGGTAAAAATCTTTATATTTGTCCTAATTAATCATCGTTGGGGGAAATCCGTGGTAAATCTTATCGGTACATACGAGTGCAAGGCTGACGTCAAGGGAAGACTGATGATGCCATCTCCGCTGAAGAAGCAGCTGGCTGCTCATCTCCAGGAAGGATTCGTGCTGAAGCGCTCGGTTTTCCAGCCCTGCCTGGAGCTCTATCCCATGGAGGAGTGGAACCAGGTGATGGCCAAGGTGAACAAGCTCAACCGCTTCGTAAAGAAGAACAACGATTTCATCCGAAGGTTCACCGCAGGGGTGAAGGTCATCGAGATGGATGCCTCCGGCCGAGTGCTGATCCCCAAGGACCTGCACCAGTTTGCGGGAATTTCCAAAGAAGTTGTGCTCTCATCCTCGGTGAACATCATCGAGATCTGGGACAAGGATAAATATGAACGGGCAATTGATGACGCCGCTATTGATTTTGCTGACCTGGCCGAGGAGGTCATGGGAAATGTAAATGACGATGACGATGGCCTATCATGACCCGGTATTGCTCTTTGAAAGTGTTGATGGACTGAACGTGAAGCCCGACGGGACCTATGTCGACGTCACCTTTGGAGGGGGAGGGCATTCCAGGGAGATCCTGGGCCGTCTCAGCGGGAGCGGTCGCCTGTACGCCTTTGACCAGGACGCGGATGCCCGCCGAAACGCCCCCGAAGACGAGCGTTTCACCCTGATCCCGCAGAATTTCAGGCACCTCCGCAAGTTCCTTAGGTTCTATGGGGTCCGTTCCGTGGACGGGATACTGGCCGACCTGGGCGTCTCCTCGCATCAGTTTGACAGCAGCGAGCGGGGCTTCTCGACGAGGTTTGACGCGGCTCTTGACATGCGGATGGACCGGGAAGCCGGCATCAGCGCCCTGGACGTGGTCAACGACTACGACGAGCAGCGTCTGGCCGGGGTGCTCTACGAATACGGAGAGCTTAGGAACTCAAGGGCAATGGCCGGCGAGATCGCCCGGGCAAGGAGGGACAAGCCGATCCGAACCAGCTTCGAGCTTCGCGAGGTGCTGGCGAAATTCCTGCCCAGGGCCAAGGAGCACAAGATCCTGGCCCAGGTGTTCCAGGCCATTCGGATCGAGGTCAACGGGGAGATCGAAGCCCTGAAGGAGTTTCTGGCCCAGACGGCGGAAGTGATCAAACCGGGAGGCAGGCTGAGCGTCATATCCTATCACTCGCTGGAGGACCGCCTGGTGAAGAGGTTCATCAACAACGGGATCTTTGAGGGGGAACCCGAAAAGGACTTTTACGGAAATGTCAGTACGCCCTTCAGGAAGATCGGGAAACTGATCGTCCCGACGGAGGAGGAGATCAAAAGAAACAACAGGGCACGAAGTGCCAAGCTGAGAATAGCGGAAAGAATCTAAAACGAATACAGAACGCAGATAAAACGAAGCCAAACATGTCAAAGGTCAAGCAAACCTTGTACAACATCTTAAAAGGCAAGTTCCTGGTGGATGAGGACGCCAAGAAGAACTGGGGATTCATCCTCTTTCTCACCCTGCTTGCCCTGCTCATGATCACCAGCTCGCACCAGATCGACCGAAAGGTTCAGCGCATCTCAGAACTCAACAGTGAAAAAAGACAGCTTCGGTCGGAATTCGTCTCCACGCGTTCCGAGCTGATGAAGCTCAAGATGGAGTCCAGTATCTCCAGGCGGCTTGCCGAGAACGGGCTGTATGTCTCCCAGACTCCTCCCAGAAAGATCAAAGTCAGAATCCAAAACTGATCATGGCAACGGAAAAGAAGCAAATACTCAACAGGTTGTACGTTCTCACAGGAGTTCTCTTCCTCTTTGCCGTAGCCATCGGATACAAGCTGGTGCAGATCGAGTTCGTGCACGGGGAGCAGTACCGGGTGCAGGCGGAAGAGGGTACGGTCAAGACCTTCGAGATCGCGGCCAACCGCGGAAGCGTCTATACCGCTGACGGAAGTCTGCTTGCGACATCGGTGTCCCGCTTCGACATACGCATGGACGCCGTCACCATCTCAGACGAGGATTTCGAGAGCGGCATCAAGGGGCTGAGCAACTCGCTTTCGGAGATGTTCGGCAAGAACCCCGGCTACTACGAGAACAAGATCCGCAAGGCGCGCGCCAACAAGAACCGATATCTCTTCATCGTTAGGAACCTGAGCTATTCGGAGTATCAGCGACTGAAGACCTTTCCCATATTCAACCTGGGCACCTACAGGGGCGGGTTCATCGTGGAGCAGAGAACCGTAAGGGAACACCCGATCGGCAAGATGGCCGAGCGTGCCGTGGGCTACGACGACTACCGCGGAAGAGTGGGGATCGAAGGCAGCTTCTACGAATACCTGCGCGGGAAGAAGGGCAAACGCCTAAAGCAGAAGATCGCCAAGGGCCAGTGGAAGCCCCTGAACGACAACAACGAGATCGAGCCCATAGACGGCAAGGACATCATCACGACCATAGACCTGCAGATCCAGGACGTGGCGCACCACGCACTGCTCGGGCAGCTGGAGAAGTTCGAGGCCGATCACGGGTCAGTGGTGGTCATGGAGACAAAGACCGGGGAGATCAAGGCGATCTCCAACCTGGGAAGGACCTCCAAGGGCACCTATTTTGAGCAACGGAACTACGCGGTCTACGAATCGCACGAGCCAGGATCGACCTTCAAGCTCATGGGCATGATCGTCGGGCTGGAAGACAAGGTGATCGACACCGGGCAGGTGGTGGACACCGAAAAGGGAGTCATCCGCTTTCACGGAAGGCCGGTTCGCGACTCGCGGCACGGAGGCTACGGGGAGATCTCGGCGGCCCGTGTCTTTGAGGTTTCCTCCAACGTGGGCATCGTGAAGCTGATCAACGAGAATTACGGGGAGAACCCTTCGAAGTTCGTGCGGGGCCTGGAGCGCTTGGGCATTGACAAGAAGATCGGCCTTCCCATCAAGGGAGAGGGTGAGCCCAAGATCCCCAATCCCAAGGACAAGGACAGCTGGAACGGGTTGTCGCTGCCCTGGATGGCCTATGGCTACGGGGTTTCCATCACTCCCCTGCAAACGCTGACCTTCTACAACGCGATCGCCAACAACGGCGAGATGGTCAAGCCCCGATTCGTCAAGGAGGTCAGGGCCCAGGGCAATGTCGTGAGCACCTACGAGAAGGAGGTGATCAACCCCAAGGTCTGCTCCCAGGAGACCATAGACAAGGTCAAGGTGATGATGGAGAACGTGGTGAAAAGGGGAACGGCGGACAATATCTACGACCCGAATTTTTCGATGGCCGGCAAGACGGGAACCTGCCAGACCGAGTACTGGACCGACAACACCCAGTACATCTCCTCCTTCGTGGGCTATTTCCCCGCGGATGAGCCCAAGTACTCCTGCATCGTGGTGATCCACAAGCCCAACAAGAAGGTGGGCTATTACGGAAACGTCGTGGCTGCGCCTGTTTTCGAGCGCATTGCCCGGAAGATCTACACGGAGACTCCCGTGGTCGAGGAGGTCGATTTCTCTTCGGACCCGGAGCTTGCGGATGCTGAGTACAACCGCTACTACAAGGAGGTGAACGCGTCCCGCGCCACCGTTCCCGATGTGAGGGACATGGCGGGGATGGATGCCGTGGCATTGTTGGAGAACCTGGGTTTCAGGGTCGTCTCTAGCGGAATCGGAAAAGTAAGGAGTCAATCCATCAAGGCCGGAGCGCCCATAAAAAAGGGAGAAGTGATCAAACTGGAAATGTCCTGACATGAAGTTGCTCAAAGACATATTGTACGGAGTGTCGGTCGAGGCGGTGGTGGGAACCACGGCCAGGGAGGTCAGGGCCATCCAGTTCGATTCCAGGGAGGTGGAGCCGGGCACGCTCTTCGTGGCCCAGAAGGGTCTCACCGTGGACGGTCACCTGTTTATTGAGTCTTCCGTGGCCAAAGGCGCAACGACCGTCATCTGCGAGGACCTGCCTCGAGAGATGGCCAAGGACGTTACCTATGTGCGGGTTTTGGATACGCAGCGCGCCCTGGCAAGGGTCGCTTCCAACTTCTATGACAATCCCTCTTCCCAGCTTGAGCTGGTCGGGGTCACCGGTACCAATGGCAAGACGACCATTACCACTTTGCTGTACAAGCTCTTTCAAAAGGCGGGCAAGCCCGCGGGCCTGATCTCGACGATAAAGATCTGCGTGGGAGACCGGGAGTACCCGGCAACCCACACCACCCCGGACTCGGTGACCATCAACAAGAGGTTGAGGGAGATGATCGACCAGGGGGTGAGCCATTGCTTCATGGAGGTCAGCTCTCACGGGATCGACCAGGGAAGAACCGCAGGCCTGGAGTTCAGGGGAGGAGTCTTTACGAACCTGACCCACGATCACCTGGACTACCACGGCGACTTCGCGACCTATCGCGACGTGAAGAAGTCCTTCTTCGACGAGCTCGGAGCCGGGGCCTTTGCCCTTTACAACGCAGATGACAGGAACGGGTCGGTGATGGTGCAGAACACCCGGGCGAAGAAATACAGCTACGCACTTAAGACGGAGGCGGATTACAAGGCGCGCATCATGGAGAACCAGTTCTCCGGACTGCTGCTGCAGATCGACGGCCGCGAGGTATGGACCCGGCTGATCGGTTCCTTCAACGCCTACAACCTGCTGGCGATTTACGCCGTCGCGGACCTGCTGGGCATGGAGGCACAGGAGAACCTTAGGATCCTAAGCGAGCTGGAGAACGTGGAGGGCAGGTTTCAACATGCGGTCTCAGTAGGCGGTGTCAATGCCATCGTGGATTACGCGCATACGCCCGATGCCCTGCAGAACGTCCTGGAGACAATAAATGCCATACGCTCACACAACGAGAAGCTCATCACCGTGGTCGGCTGCGGGGGAGACCGGGACCGGGAGAAGCGCCCGAAAATGGGGAACATCGCTTCCAGCCTGAGCAACCAGGTGGTCTTCACCTCGGACAACCCGAGGAGCGAGGATCCGGAAGCCATCATCAAAGAGATCGAGTCCGGGGTGCGCCCTGAGAACTACCGCAAGACCCTTTCGGTGACCGACCGCCTGCAGGCCATCAAGACCGCCTGCACCATGGCCGGAAAGGGAGACATCGTCCTGGTGGCGGGCAAGGGACATGAGACCTACCAGATCATCGGGGACCAAAGACTTGATTTCGACGATTTCAAGATCGTCGGCGAACTACTGACCAAAATGAACAAATAAGGGGGAATGTTTTACTATATCTTCGAATATCTTGACCAAAACGCCAACCTGCCGGGGACGGGGCTGTTCCAGTACATCTCTTTCCGATCCGCGTTGGCCTTCGCCTTCTCCCTGCTGATCTCGACCATCTACGGCCGCAGGATCATCGACAAGCTGCGCAGGCTGCAGGTCGGGGAGTCCATCAGGGACCTGGGGCTGGAGGGTCAGAACGAGAAGAAGGGAACCCCGACCATGGGTGGGATCATCATCATACTCGCCACCCTGATCCCGGTTTTCCTGTTCGCCCGCCTGGACAACGTCTACATCGTGATACTCATCGTGACCACGCTTTGGATGGGAACGATCGGATTCATCGACGACTATATCAAGGTCTTCAAAAAGAACAAGGAAGGGCTCAAGGGCCGGTTCAAGATCGTCGGTCAGGTGACCCTCGGAACCTTCGTGGCCCTCATGCTCTATTTCAATCCCGGGGTGGTGGTCAAGGAAAAGCTGCCGCAGAAGGAGGTTGCACAGATTCTTGAGCTGCAGGTCCCCACGAAGCGATTCGGGGAGGCCCACAAATCGACCAAGACCACGATCCCATTCGTGAAGAACAACGAATTCGACTATGCCAACCTGATCAAATGGATGGGTGACTGGACCGAGGACTACGTATGGCTGCTCTTCGTTCTGGTGGTGATCTTCATCATTACGGCGGTTTCCAACGGGGCGAACCTCACCGACGGGATCGATGGTCTCGCCGCGGGAAGCTCGGCTGTGATCGTGCTCGCGCTTGCGATCTTCGCCTGGGTCTCGGGTAACATCATCTTCGCGGATTACCTCAACGTGATGTACATCCCGGAATCGGGAGAGATGACCATATTCATAAGTGCCTTTGTAGGGGGGCTGGTGGGTTTCCTGTGGTACAACGCCTATCCCGCCCAGGTCTTCATGGGCGACACGGGCAGCCTCACCATCGGGGCCGTGATCGCGGTGCTGGCCCTGTCGGTGCGCAAGGAGTTCCTGATCCCCATACTGGCCGGGATCTTCCTGGCGGAGAACCTGTCGGTCGTGCTGCAGGTCTCCTATTTCAAGTACACCAAGAGAAAATACGGCGAGGGAAGGAGGATCTTCCTCATGTCGCCCCTGCATCATCACTACCAGAAGAAGGGCTACCATGAGAGTAAGATCGTGACCCGCTTCTGGATCGTGGGGATCATGCTCGCGGTGATCTCGATCCTGACCCTCAAAGTTAGATAAGCCCAATGAGAAAGAAAAAGCAGACAATAACAATTTAAACAAAGAATCCATGAGTATTTCATCTTTTGCAAGCCAGTCGAACTTCAACGTCAAGAACGCCATGGCCTCGAACACCTTGTCGGACCTGATGCGCGTTCGAAAGGAGACGATCCGCGACTGCCTGACCAATTTTGAGAGCGAGGAGCACCGCCTGGAAAGGGTGCTGCGGATCAACGGGGTGGAATACATCAACGACTCGAAGGCAAGCAACGTGAACGCCACGTTCTACGCCCTGGACAGCATGGAGAACGATACGGTCTGGATCGTCTCGGGGGTAGACGAGGGAAATGACTACGAGATGCTGCTGCCCCTGGTCAATGAGAAAGTAAAGGCCATCATCTGCCTGGGCAAGGACAACGACCGGTTGATCGAGACCTTTGCCAATGTCGTTGACTTCATGATCGAGACCGACAGGATGGAGGAGGCCGTTAAGATCGCCTACAAGCTGAGCGAGGAAGGGGACAGCGTGCTCTTTTCCCCATCATGCGCCCCCTGCATGGGCTGCTCCAGCTACCAGGAAAGGGGAGACCAGTTCAAGCATGCGGTGAAGCATTTGTAATCACAATTAAGGAAATCAAAGTCAGAAAGCAGGACAAATGATGATAACCGATTTTTTCAAGAACATCAAGGGAGACAGGACCATCTGGGCCATCATCGGCGCCCTCGCGGTCTTTTCCTTCCTGCCCGTCTACAGCGCCAGCACCAACCTGGTCTATGTGGCGGGCAAGGGAACTACCCTGGGTTATCTCATGAAGCACGCCCTGCTGCTGGTGCTGGGCTTTGCCATCGTCTATGGCACGCACAAGATCCCGTATCGCTACTTCAGCGGGCTGTCGGTGCTGATGCTTCCGGTGGTCATCCTGCTGCTGGCCTACACCCTTACACAGGGAACCGTGATCGAGGGGGCCAATGCCAGCCGCTGGATCAGGATCCCGCTGGTGGGAATCGGGTTCCAGACCTCGACCCTGGCCTCGGTGGTGCTGATGATCTACGTGGCCCGGTACCTGGCGCGCAACAAGGACAGGGAGATCGGTTTCAAGGAAAGCATGATCTACCTGTGGCTTCCCGTGGGGGCCGTGCTCGCCCTGATCCTCCCGGCCAACTTCTCCACCACGGCCATCACCTTTGCCATGATCCTGGTCTTGAGCTTCCTCGGGGGCTACCCGTTCAAATACCTCGCTGCCATAGTGGGGGCAGGCATCCTGGTGCTGGCCCTGTTCATACTTTCGGCAAAGGTCTTTCCCGATGCCATGAAGAACAGCCGCGTGAGTACCTGGTCCAGCCGGATCGAGAATTTTGCCTCGGGGGAATCAGAAGACAACTACCAGGCGGAGAAGGCCAAGATCGCCATCGCCTCGGGGGAGATTTACGGAAAAGGACCGGGAAAGAGCGTGCAGAAGAACTTCCTGCCCCAGTCTTCCTCGGATTTCATCTATGCCATCATAGGGGAGGAGTTCGGCCTGATCGGGGCCATCATGATCATTCTCCTGTACCTGGGCCTGCTGTTCAGGCTGGTCATCATAGCGACCAAGACCAGCACGGTCTTCGGCACCCTTCTGGTGCTCGGCGTGGGACTGCCCATCATCTTCCAGGCCATGATCAACATGGCCGTGGCCGTTGGGCTATTCCCGGTGACGGGGCAGCCTCTCCCTCTGATCAGCACAGGGGGAACCTCGATCTGGATGACCTGCTTCGCGGTTGGGATCATCTTGAGCGTCAGCGCGAGGGACCAGGAGGACAAAGCGGTAAAAGTGAAGGAACAATTGGAAAACCCATTGGACATATTGCATGAGGCAGTCGGTTAACATATTGCTCAGCGGAGGCGGCACGGGCGGGCATATCTACCCCGCGGTGGCCATTGCCAACGAGTTGAAGGCAAGGCACCCGGAGGCCAGGTTCCTGTTTGTGGGGGCACTTGGCAGGATGGAGATGGAGAAGATCCCTCAACTGGGCTTCGAGATCGAAGGTCTGAACATCAGTGGGCTACAGCGCAGCCTGTCCTTGAAGAACCTGGCCTTCCCCTTCAAGCTGGTGCAAAGCCTGCTGGCGGCCGGCAAGATCGTGAAGAGATTCAGGCCCAATGTGGTGATCGGAACCGGCGGTTATGCAAGCGGTCCAACCCTGTACATGGCCAGCCTGAAGAAGATCCCCAGCCTGATCCAGGAGCAGAATTCCTATCCCGGGATCACCAACAGGCTCCTGGCCAAAAAGGCAGACAGGATCTGCGTGGCCTATGACGGCCTGGAGAAATACTTCCCGCCCGAGAAGATCATCAAGACGGGCAACCCGGTGCGGCAGGACCTGCTGGACATCGAGGGCAAGAAAAAGGAGGCGCTGGAGCATTTCGGGCTGGACCCGGACAGGAAGACCCTGGTGGTCATCGGCGGCAGCCTGGGGGCCAAGGTCATCAACGAGACCCTGGCGAAGCACCTTGACGAATTGCTCGGCACCGGCCTGCAGATCGTCTGGCAGACGGGCAAGCTCTATTACGAGCGATTCCGGGAGCTGGGAGAACGCGAAGGCGTGCAGATACGGGAGTTCATCCAGAAAATGGACCTGCTCTACGCGGCGGCGGACCTGATCATCAGCCGGGCGGGCGCAGGAACCATCTCCGAGCTTTGCATCGTGGGAAAACCGGTGATATTCATACCCTCGCCCAATGTGGCTGAGGACCACCAGACCAAGAATGCCCTGTCGGTCGTGGAGCGGGACGCAGCGGTCATGATCCGGGAAACGGAACTGGAGAACTTCATGCCCACCTTGCTCGATCTGGCGGGTGATGAGAAAAAGAGATCGAGACTGAGTAAGAACATAAAGAAACTGGCCTTGCCGGACGCGACCCTGAGGATCGCCGACGAGGTCGAGAAGATAGTAAAGTAGAATTATGTGCTAAATACTTTGATGACTATGACAACCACAGTGGATTTCGAGGGGATAATCCACGGGTTGTCATAGTTTTAAAAACGAGGAACCCATGAAAAAATATTACAACATATTGAAATTCAGTCTTCTGGGAATACTCATTGTATTCCTGTACGGGTTTGCGGCACATAGGAGCTCCCTGAGGGAGGAGAAGGGGATCGAGGTCTCCTTCGAGAACGGGGAAAACCTCTTCGTAAGTTATGAAACAGTTAATAAGTTGTTGATACAAAAGTTGGAGGCCTCCGGATTGGAACGCAAAGAAAATATAAATTTGAAGCAGTTGGAAGAGTTTTTGCGAGGCCACGAAATGGTTGAAAACGCTGAGATTTATCTGACATTGAGTGGGGAATTGGGGGCTATAATTACACAAAGAACACCTGTTTTACGAGTAACCTGCGACACGGAAACGTATTATTATGATACACAGGGCAAGAAGATGCCCTTATCAGATAATTATTCTGCCAGGGTTCCTATAACCACGGATACGATATCCGGACAGGAGGACAAAGACCTGATCACCTTGTCGAACATCATCCGCGAAGATGAGTTCCTGAAGAAGCAGGTCATCGCGATCGACAGGCTGGACAAGGGAAAGAGCGAGGAATACGAGCTCAAGACGAGAACGGCCGATCAGAAGATCATCCTCGGCGACCTCCGGGACATAGATAAAAAAATTGCTAAGCTCAAGGTGTTTTACAAGAGAACCATGTTGGACAGCACGTACACGAATTACAAAACGATCAACCTCAAGTTCAGCGACCAGGTCGTTTGTGAAAAATAATCATTATGGACAGGAACAACATAGCAGTCGGACTTGACATAGGCACAACCAAGATCGTGGCCATGGTGGGTAGAGAGGATGCCTATGGAAAGATAGAGGTCCTCGGAACGGGCAAGGCGAAGAGCCTTGGGGTGCACAGGGGTGTAGTCAACAACATCACCCAGACCATCCAGTCTATACAGGAGGCGGTCGACCAGGCGGAAGCGGCTTCCGGCGAGAAGATAGAGAGCGTGATCGTGGGCATAGCCGGCCAGCACATCCGCAGCCTGCATCACAGCGATTACATCACCCGTCCGAATTCGGACAAGGTCATCGACGAGGAGGACATCGAGCGGCTCATCAACCAGGTTTACAAGCTGGTCATGCTGCCCGGGGAGGAGATCATACACGTTCTGCCGCAGGACTTCAAGGTGGACGGGCAGGCTGAGATCAAGACGCCCATCGGCATGTACGGGGGAAGGCTGGAGGCCAATTTCCACGTGGTGGTCGGGCAAGTCTCCTCGATCAGGAACATCGGGCGCTGCATCAAGAGCGCCGGGCTCCAGCTGGGAAGCATCACCCTCGAACCCCTGGCATCCGCGGACGCGGTTCTAAGCCAGGAGGAGAAGGAAGCGGGCGTTGCCCTGATCGACATAGGAGGAGGGACCACTGACCTGGCCATATTCAAGGACGGGATCATCAGGCACACCTCGGTGATCTCCTTCGGAGGGAACGTCATCACGGAAGACATCAAGGAGGGCTGCTCCATCATAGAGAAGCAGGCAGAGCTGCTCAAGACCAAGTTCGGATCGGCCTGGCCGGGAGAGAACAAGGACAACGAGATCGTTTCCATCCCGGGACTCAGGGGTCGCGAGCCCAAGGAGATCACCCTGAAGAACCTCTCGCGGATCATCCACGCGCGGGTGGTCGAGATCATCGAGCAGATATTCCTTGAAATAAAGAACTACGGCCACGAGGAGAGCAAGAAGAAGCTGATCGCTGGAATCGTGCTCACCGGTGGAGGGGCCCAGTTGAAGCACATCAAGCAGCTGGTCGAATACATCACGGGCATGGACACCCGGATCGGCTATCCCAACGAGCACCTGGCCAGCAATTCGGAGACGGAGCTGTCGAGCCCTGTCTACGCGACGGTCGTGGGACTGTTGATGAAGGGGCTCAAGGAGAACCAGAAGAAGGAACGGGTGAAGCGCCAGATCGAGGACGAGTCGCTCAGGGCCAAGCGCGAGGAGCCCACAGGACCCAAGAAGACCATTTTCGAGAAATGGGGCGAGAAATTCAGGGACTTTCTGGACAATGCCGAATAGAAGGAACCGACAAGCTGAAAAGATACAAACAGATCTGATCGATACGATAACAATAAAAAATACCTGGAAAAGAATAACCCCGAAAACTAATTTAGATTATGAGCTCAGAATTTAGCAACCTTTCGTTTGACATGCCGAAGAACCAGTCCAATGTCATCAAGGTCATTGGCGTAGGAGGAGGAGGTTCGAATGCTGTCAATCACATGTACAACAAAGGGATCAAAGGAGTTGATTTCGTGGTTTGCAACACCGATGCCCAGGCCCTGAACAGCAGCCCGGTGCCCTACAGGATTCAGTTGGGGGCGGCCCTTACGGAAGGACTGGGAGCCGGGGCGAATCCCGAGATCGGGGAGCAGTCGGCCATGGAGAGCATGGAGGACATCAAGAACATGCTCAACACCAAGTCGAAGATGCTGTTCATCACGGTCGGAATGGGTGGCGGAACAGGGACCGGCGCCGCGCCGATCATCGCCAAGATCGCCCAGGAGCTCGACATACTCACCGTGGGAATCGTTACCATTCCCTTCTCGTTTGAGGGCAAGATGCGAAACGAGCAGGCTCAGATCGGGATCAAGAAATTGCGCAAGCACGTTGACTCACTTGTCGTGATCAACAACAACAAGCTCAGGGAAGTATATGGGAACCTTGGTTTCAAGGCGGGTTTCTCCAAGGCGGACGAGGTGCTCTCGACCGCTGCGACGGGCATAGCCGAAGTAATCACTCATCACTATACGCAGAACATCGACCTGCGCGACGCCAAGACGGTATTGTCCAACAGCGGCACGGCCATCATGGGGTCGGCACAGGCCTCGGGTTCGAACCGGGCCCAGAATGCCATCACCAAGGCCCTGGACTCGCCGCTGCTCAACGACAACAAGATCGAAGGAGCGAAGAACGTGCTGCTGCTCATCGTATCGGGCACCTCGGAGGTGACCATCGACGAGATCGGGGAGATCAACGACTACATTCAATCGGAGGCCAAGACCAACGTCGACATCATCATGGGTGTCGGGGAGGACGAGTCTTTGGGTGACGCCATTTCAGTGACCATCATCGCGACGGGATTCAACCCGGAGCAGCAGAACGAGATATCCAAGATCGAATCCAAGAAGATCGTGCACAAGCTGGAAGAGGAGAAGGCAGCTGTGCCTGCGCCAAAGCCCGCACCGACCGTGGAAGCCAAGCCGACACCGGTTGCGGCACCGACCCCGGCGCCTGAGGCGAGCAAGCCTGAGGGCGTGACCCGGCACGTGCTGACCGAAGAGGATTTCGAGGAAAAGGAGGTTGTGGCACCCGAGATCGAAGCGTCGCATGACGAGGCCGAGGACCTCTATGTGGCCTTTGAGACCGTGAGCCCGGAACCTGATTTTGAGCCGATGGAGGAGGAAGAAGAATTCGAGATCACCAACATGACCGTTCGTGAGCCCGAAGTGGTGTCTCCCGTGGAAGAGGATCAGGAGAACCAGTTCTCGTTCACCTTTGATCTTCCCATCCCCAAGGCCAGGAAGGAACCTGCAAGGGTGGACACCATGGAGAAGATCAACATCAACGACATCGAGATCGTCGGTCTTGAGCACATCAAGCCCGAAAAAGTGGAGCGAGTCGACCAGGAATTGGTGCGCCACAGCCTGGAGGAGGAGTTCGCCCCGGAGATCAATGCCTTGAAATCGGTCGCGAAGCAGGAGAAAAGGGAGGAAGACGAAAACCTGAACTTCGAGCTCAAGGTGACCAAAACGGAAAACATAGTGAATGACGTGCAAGAGGCCGTGAGCGACAATGACATCTCACCACTCAACCTGACCATAGCAGAGCTCAAGGAAAGAGCCGAGGTCAGGAGGAAGAAGATGAAGGATTTCAACTACAAGTTCATCAACAAGTTGAATCACAGCATAGACGAAATTGAGAGTCAGCCGGCGTACAAGAGAATGGGAGTGGACCTCAGCCAGGTTCCTCCATCCTCCGCCCAGGACACGAACAAGTCGAGGATGACCCTGGGGACCGACGAGAACAACGACATCCAATTGCGTTCGAACAACTCATTTTTACATGATAATGTTGATTAGTTTTTAGTTTTAGTTAGTGGGAAAGTCCGGAATGCGCAATCGTATTCCGGATTTTTTTTGGGCATAAAAAAACCGGGCAACTGCCCGGTTTTCTTTTCTATGAGAATTTCATCTCTGTTTCCTCGAACGATCTCAGTCTTCCAGTGAGACCACCTCTTCTTCGGCCATCAGGGCAAAGAACTTGTTGAGGTTAGGCATGATGATGATGTTGGTTCTCCTGTTTCTCGCCCTGTTCTGGTAGGTCGAGTTGTCGGTCAGGGGAACGTAGCTGCTTCTTCCTGAAGGGATCAGGCGCGCAGGGTCCACCTTGTACTTGTTTTGGAGGATCCTTACGATTGCAGTAGACCTCTTGACGCTGAGATCCCAGTTGTCGATGATCTCGTCGGTGTGGATGCCCTTGTTGTCGGTATGACCCTCGATCATGACGTCGATGCTGGGCTCAGCGTTGATAACGTCGGCAAGCTTGGCCAGGATAGGGTTGGCTTTTGAGCTCACGTTGTAGCTTCCTGAACGGAACAGCAGGCTGTCGGCCACAGAGATCATCACTACGGTCTGATCGATTTTCACGTCGATGTCACCGTCCTTCTCCACGTTGGATTCGCTGATCGATTTCTTCAGGTTGTGAGCGATCGCCACGTTCATGGAGTCTTTCAGGGTCTTTGCACCTTCAAGCTCCTCAGCAGGCAATTTTGCAAGGGTAGCCTGGAGATTGGCTTTCATGTTCTCTGACATTACAGTCGAGTTGTCGGCCAGGAAATCCATTTTCTGGTTGTTGCTTTGCTCGAGGCTGGCGTTCTCTGCCTGCAGAGAGCTGATGTTCTGGTTGTAGATCTCCACTCGCTTTTCGATCTTGGCGAATTTTTCTTCGAGAGCTTCTTTTTCGATTGTCGTTTGCTGCAATTCTCCCTTGGTGTCAATCAGATCCTGTTCCAATTGCACATACTTTTTCTTTGAGACGCACGAAGTGACGAGGGCAGTCACGATCAAAAGTGCAAGAATCCTTTTCATGTTAGTTAAATTTAGTTGGGTTAATGTTTCAGTTATTAATTTTCCGGGATACTCCTATCCTTTGTTCTGCGACAAAAGTAGATGGCAATTCTGAAGAGAATCTTAAAAATTAAGTGCTGAAATAGAAATTATTACATTTTCCAGGGAACTTATCAACAAAAAAAGCGGATCGAAGATCCGCTTTTGTATTTGGCAGGTGAATTCCCGATTTCGTCGGTCCAGGCGATCAGATCGCCGGAAGATCACCCTTCCCTTTGGTGGGGAGGTTGCTCGCTCCCATCAGGAAGAGATCGACCTCGCGGGCAGCTTCGCGACCTTCGTTGATCGCCCACACGATCAGGGACTGTCCCCTTCTCATGTCGCCGGCGGTGAACACGTTCGGGACATTGGTCTGGTACTTGGGCGCCTTGTAGTTGCCCCGCTCGTCCACCGTAAGGCCCAACTGCTCGCTGAGCGTCTTTTCGGGTCCTGTGAATCCCAGCGCGAGCAGGACCAGTTCGCAGGGCCAGGTCTTTTCAGTGCCCTCCCTTTCGATCAGCTGAGGCCTCTGGCCCGGGACCTTTTTCCATTCCACTTCCACGGTCACCACACCCGTGAGTTCGTTCTTCTCGTTGGTCAGGAACTCTTTGGTGCTGATCAGCC
Source organism: uncultured Flavobacteriaceae bacterium (assembly GCA_964489625.1). Classification (GTDB taxonomy): domain Bacteria; phylum Bacteroidota; class Bacteroidia; order Flavobacteriales; family Flavobacteriaceae; genus Lutimonas. The sequence goes on along the minus strand of CAZAZM010000020.1, from coordinate 15,271 downwards.
AGTTTCGTTCGCATCCCTCCTCATGAGAGGTAGAGGTCTTAAGCTGCAGGGGCCAGTAGGGCCAGGGCGTCGATTCGCTTCGTTCGGCCGGGGGCTTGGGCAGGATCTCGAAGTTGGTCACCGATTTGGCTCCCTGCCGGTTCGAGGTGCCCACGCAGTCGGAACCGGTGTCCCCGCCTCCAATGACGATCACGTTCTTTCCTTTGGCGCTGATCGGCTCACCGTCGAATTCAATGTCGAAGAGGCTTTTGGTTTGCTGGGTCAGAAAGTCCATGGCCTGCTCCACTCCTGTGGCGTCAGCGCCCTTGACGGGCAATGATCTGCGAACCGTGGCTCCTCCGCAGAGTACCATCGCGTCATAGTCCGCAAGCTTTTCCAGGGGGTAGGAAACTCCTACGTGAGCATTGGTCACGAACTCGATGCCCTCCTGCTCCAGTATGCTTATTCTCCTGTCAATGATCTCCTTCTCCATCTTGAAGTTGGGAATCCCGTATCGAAGCAGCCCTCCGATGGCGTCGTCGCGCTCGAACACGGTGACCAGGTGACCTGCGCGGTTCAGTTGCTGCGCCGCTGCCAGGCCCGCCGGCCCGGAACCGATGACGGCCACCTTTTTTCCAGTTCTCTCAACAGGGGGCTCCGCCTTGATCCAGCCCTCGCTGAAACCTCTTTCGACGATGTTCTTTTCGATGTTCTCTATGGACACCGGGTCCTCGATCAGACCCAGGACGCAGGACTTCTCACAGGGTGCCGGGCACAATCTTCCGGTGAACTCCGGGAAGTTGTTCGTGGAATGCAGGATGTCGAGGGCCTTCTTCCAGTTGCCCTTGTAGACCAGGTCGTTGAAATCGGGTATGAGGTTGCCCAGTGGGCACCCGCTGTGGCAGAAGGGGATCCCGCAATCCATGCAACGCCCGCCCTGCTTCTGCAGGTCACTCTCGTCCAGGGTCAGGGTAAATTCCTTATAGTCATGCAGGCGATCCTTTACGGGCCTGTTTTTCTCATCTACTCGCTCAAACTCTTTGAATCCGGTTATCTTTCCCATGATCAGACTGTTTGTTTTACGTTCTGCTCCTCGGCCAGTCGGGCCAGGGCTTTTTTGTATTCCGTGGGCATCACCTTGACGAAGGATCTTTGCGCCTCTTCCCAGTTCTCAAGCAGGCTCATGGCCTTGCTGCTCTCGGTTGCGTGGTAGTGGTCCTTGATCAGGCCAAAGACCTCCATGGACTCTTCCTGGGTCATCGATTCCAGCTCGACCATCTCCAGGTTGCATTTCCAGTTCCTAAAGCTCTTGTCCGGGTCGAAGACGTAGGCGATGCCGCCGCTCATTCCGGCAGCGAAGTTGCGTCCCGTCTTCCCGATGACAACTACCTTGCCTCCCGTCATGTATTCGCAGCCATGGTCCCCAAGGCCTTCGACAACCGCGGTGATCCCCGAGTTTCGCACGCAAAAGCGCTCCCCGGCCACCCCGTTGATGAAGGCTTTGCCTTTGGTTGCACCGTAGAAGCAGACGTTGCCGACGATTATGTTCTCATCTGCCTTGAAGTCGGCCTCTTCGGGCTTTTTGACGATCAGGGTGGCTCCCGAAAGTCCCTTGCCCAGGTAGTCATTCGAATTCCCCTCGATCGTAAAGGTAAGCCCGTGGGTCGCGAAAGCCCCGAAGCTCTGCCCCGCGGAACCCTTGAATTCTATGTTGAGCGTATTCTCAGGCAGACCATTGGCCCCGTAGATCTTGGAAATCTCGTTGCTCACGATGGCACCGACCGAGCGGTTGGTGTTGTGGATCGGATAGCTCAGGTTCATTTTCTCTTTTCGGTACACCGCCGGGTGCGCATCCTTGAGGATCTCGAAGTCGAGCGCATCGTGCAGGTCATGCACCTGTTTCTCCGTGTTCCGGATCACCCGCTGGTGATAGTCTGAAGGCTGGTACAGGATGGCGGAGAGGTCCACGCCCTGGGCCTTGTACTGGTCAATGGCCTTTCGGGCATTGATCTTCTGGGACTGCCCGATCATCTCCTTCACGGTTCTGAAACCGAGGGAAGCCATGATCTCACGCAGCTCTTCGGCCACGAAATACATGAAGTTGATCACGTGCTCAGGGGTTCCCTTGAAGTTCTTTCTCAATTCGGGGTCCTGGGTGGCGATTCCCACCGGACAGGT
>CAZAZM010000020.1:0-13014 GCA_964489625.1 uncultured Flavobacteriaceae bacterium | reverse complement strand
GTCCCTCCGTCGTAGCCCGAGACCAGGATCACGTCGGCCTTGGCCTTGGCCACCCCGGCCGCGATGGTTCCCACGCCCACCTCGGAGACGAGCTTGACGTTGATGCGGGCGTCGCGGTTGGCATTCTTCAGGTCGAAGATCAGCTGGGACAGGTCTTCTATGGAGTAGATGTCGTGGTGTGGCGGCGGTGAGATCAGGCCCACGTAGGGGGTCGAATTCCTCACTTCCGCGATCCAGGGGAAGACCTTCTCTCCCGGAAGCTGTCCGCCCTCGCCGGGCTTGGCTCCCTGGGCCATCTTGATCTGTATCTCCTCGGCGTTGGTCAGGTAGTGGCTCGAAACCCCGAACCTGCCGGAGGCCACCTGCTTGATGGCGCTGTTGCGGCTGTCCCCGTTGAGGTCCTTTCTGTACCGGTTCTGGTCCTCGCCTCCTTCCCCGGAGTTGCTCCTGCCCCCGATGCGGTTCATGGCTATGGCCAGGTTCTCATGCGCTTCCTGGCTGATCGAGCCATAGGACATGGCGCCGGTCTTGAAGCGCTTGACGATCTCGGTCCAGGGCTCGACCTCGTCGATGGGGATGGGATCGAGGTTCTGGAACTCGAACAGGCCCCTGAGGGTCATCAGGTTCTCGGTCTGCTCGTTGATCATTTCGGCGTATTCCCTGTAGTTCTTGGGGCTGCTGTTGCGCACCGCCTGCTGCAGCTTGGCCACCGTGGTCGGGTTGAACATGTGTTTTTCCCCGTTTCTCCTCCATCGGTAGTCTCCACCGATGTCCAGCTTGAGGTTCTGGTCGATCTTGTTGTTGAAGAAGGCGTCCTTGTGCCTTTTGGAGATCTCCCTTTCGATCTCGTAGAGACCGATACCCTCGATTCGGGAAGCGGTGTTTGGGAAGTACTTCTCCGTGAAGGTCGAATTGAGCCCTAGGATCTCGAAGATCTGGGAGGCCCTGTAGGAGTGAAGGGTGGAGATCCCGATCTTGTTCATGATCTTGAGGATACCCTTGCCGATGGCCTTGTTGAAGTTCTGTACGGCCGTCTCGGCGTCGATCCCGGTGATCGACCCGTTTCTTACCTTCTCGCGGATGATCTCGTTGACCATGTAAGGGTTGATGGCGCTGGCCCCGTATCCGAAAAGCGTGGCGAAATGATGGGGCTCGCGCGGCTCCGCAGATTCGATTATGATGCCGAACTGCGAGCGCTTTTTCGAATTGTTCAGCGAATGGTGCAGGTAGGAACAGGCCAGCAAGGCAGGAATGGGCCCATTGGCCTTGTCGGCCCCCCGGTCGCTGAGGATGATGATGTTGCAGCCCTCGTCCACGGCCTTGCTCGCGGAGAGTATGATGTTGTCCAGGGCCTTCTCCAGGGCATTGAGACCCCTTTTGATGTCGTAGAGCATGGGGATCACGATGGACTTATAGTCCGGATGCTCGATGTTCTTGATCTTGTCCAGGTCATCGTTCGAGACCACCGGGTTCTGGATCTTGAGCTTTTTGCAGTTCTCGGGCCGGATCTCGAAGATGTTGCGGTCCTCCCCAACGGCCAGGCTGATGTCGGTGATGATCTCCTCGCGGATCCCGTCCAGGGGCGGATTGGTCACCTGGGCGAAGAGCTGCTTGAAGTAGTTGTAGAGCAGCTGGTTCTTTTCCGAAAGAACGGCCAATGGAGTGTCCGTTCCCATGGACCCGATGGCCTCCTTGCCGCTTTTGCACATGGGGGTGATCAGGGTGTCAATGTCCTCCATGGTATAGCCGAACATCCGCTGTCGCGTCTTATAGGGCGTGAGTTCGACGGGGCACTGGTTCCCCGTGTAGGGGATCTTGGCCAGGGGCAGCAGGTTCTGGTTGAGCCAGTCCCGGTAGGGATGCTTTCGCGCCACCTTCATCTTGACCTCCTCGTCCTCGACGATCCTGCCCTCGTTCATGTCGACCAGGAAGATCTTGCCGGGTTCCAGCCGCCCGTGACGCACGACGTCCTCGGGCTTGATCTCGAGCACCCCGATCTCGGACGACATGATCACATAGCCTTGCTTGGTAACGGTGAACCGCGAGGGACGCAGCCCGTTGCGGTCCAGGAGAGCCCCGATGAAGTTGCCATCGGTGAAAGGCACGGAGGCCGGACCGTCCCAGGGCTCCATGATGCAGGAATTGTATTCGTAAAAGGCCTTCTTCTCGTCGGGCATGTTCGGATCCTTCTCCCAGGCCTCGGGCACCAGCATCATCATGACCTCAGGGAGGGATCTCCCGGTCATCAGCAAGAGCTCTACGGCCATGTCCATGGACGCCGAATCGGACTTTCCATCCAGGATGATGGGGAAGAGGCGGTCGATGTCCTCCCCGAAGAGCTCGCTCTTCATGAGCTCTTCACGGGCCTTCATACGGCTGACATTTCCCCTCAGGGTGTTGATCTCGCCGTTGTGGCACATGAACCGGAAAGGCTGCGCCAGGTCCCAGGCCGGAGCGGTGTTGGTCGAGAACCGCTGGTGCACCAGGGCTAGCCGGGTCACCAGGTCGGGATCGGAGAGGTCCGAATAGTAGTTCCTGATGTCTTCGGGGATCAGGAGCCCCTTATATATTAAGGTGTTGGTCGAGAAGCTCGGGATGTAGAACTGCTTGCTGTGCTTGAGCCTCGAATTCAGGATCTCGTGCTCCGCGATCTTCCTGGCGGCGTACATGCGGGCGTTGAACTGCTCCGCGCTCAGATCCTCGTTCTTTCCAACGAAGACCTGGCGGATGTAGGGTTCGGATGCGGCCGCGATCTCGCCCAGGTGCTCTGGGTTCACCGGCACCTCTCTCCATCCCAGGACCTTGAGGTTCTGTCTTTTGATCTCCTTCTCGAGGATGTCGATGCAGAACCTGTGCTGGTTCACTCCCTTGGGAAGGAATACCATGCCCACCCCGTATTCCCTGGGCTCGGGCAGTTCAAAGTCACATACCTTGTTGAAGAAGGCATGGGGCACCTCGATCAGTATTCCCGCTCCGTCACCCGTTCTTCCGTCGGCGCTCACCGCGCCCCGGTGCTCTAGTTTGATCAGTATTTCAAGCGCATCGTGTATGATGCTGTTGGTCTTCTCTCCCGTCAGGCTGCAAATGAATCCGGCACCACAGTTGTCATGCTCATATTCCGGTAAATACACCCCCTGTTTCTCGTAGGCCATAATTAATGAATTTTCACAAAAATAGTAAAATCGATAGTTAATGATCAATGATTTTAACTAAACGATGCAATAAATACAAATAATTGATTTTAGCACTATCAAAAGTGTTGATATGCTAAATTGTCAACCGCTTTTTTTTCGAATCGAAAACCCCCAAAAAGGGGAAAAATGCCGGTAAGGGTTCCTGGGTTCCTAGCTGCCCAGGAGATCTGCCAGCGCAGGCTTAAGCTCGGGGAACTCGAATGTGAATCCCGAGGCGATCACCTTCTCCGCTGAGACGCGGCTGCCCTGAAGCAGCAAGGAGGCGCGTTCTCCCAGGATCGCCTTGAGGACGAACCCCGGGGCCTTCGGCAGCCAGACCGGTTTGCCCAGCACCTGGCCGAGTGTGCGCGTGAACTCCGCATTGTCGACGAAAGACGGGGCCACTGCGTTGTAGGGCCCGTTCATCGTGGGGTCTGACATTGCCTTTGCAATAAGGCTGACCAGGTCTTTCCAGTGGATCCAGGGAAGGTATTGCCTCCCTGAGCCAAGGACGGCGCCAAGTCCCATGCGAACGGGCCTGGCCATCTGCTCGAGGGCCCCCGCGTCCTCCATCAGCACGATGCCGATGCGCAGTCTTACCGTTCGTATGCCCAGCCCCTCGAATTGCTCCGAGGCCTGCTCCCATAGAAAGCAGGTCTTTCCGACAAAATCGTTCGCCGCCTTGTTCTTCTCTTTGAAGATCCGTTCAGAGGTCACCTGGCCGTAGTATCCCACGGCCGAAGCAGCCACAAAGGCCTTGAGTGGCGTGCCCAGCTCTTTCACCTTGTTGAAGAGCAGGTCTGTGCTTTTAACGCGGCTGTCGATGATCTCCTTCTTTCTCTTTGTGGTCCAGGCCTTGTCGGCAATGCCCGCCCCCGCCAGATGGATGATGTATTCACATCCCTTGAGGGCCTCTATGTCTAGTTCGTTGTGTTCCGGGTCCCAATAGTAGGTTTGGAATTCAGCCTGCTTGCCGGCTGATCTGCTGAGCAGGCCCACTTCATGGCCCTGGCTCCTGAGGACATCGGCCAGTCGTTGGCCTATGGCCCCCGTTCCTCCGCTGATCAACACCTTTGCCATGGATACTGCTTAGGAGTCTTTAAGGAGCCCCCTGGAGATCACTATTTTCTGTATCTCTGAGGTTCCTTCATAGATCTGGGTGATCTTGGCATCTCTCATCAGGCGCTCGACGTGATACTCTTTCACGAAGCCGTAGCCACCGTGTATTTGCACCGCTTCGACGGTGGTCCTCATGGCCACCTCCGAGGCATACAGCTTGGCCATGGCACCCGATCGGTCATAGTTCTTCTTGTTGTCCTTGTCCCAGGCGGCTCTCAGGCACAATAGGCGCGCGGTCTCGATCTCCGTGGCCATGTCCGCGAGCTTGAAGGCGATGGCCTGGTGCTTGCTGATCTCCTTGCCGAAGGCCTTGCGCTGTTTGGAGTATTCCAGGGCCAGCTCGTAGGCTCCCGAAGCGATCCCGAGGGCCTGGGCTGCGATCCCGATGCGTCCGCCGGCCAGGGTCTTCATCGCGAAGGAGAAGCCGAAGCCGTCTTCTCCGATACGGTTCTCCTTGGGAACCTTGACGTTGTTGAACATGAGCGAATGGGTGTCGGAACCCCGGATTCCCAGCTTGTTCTCCTTGGGTCCGATCTCGAACCCTTCCATCCCTTTCTCCAGGATCAGCGCATTGATGCCCTTATGCCCTTTCTCGGGGTGGGTCTGGGCGATGACCAGGTAAACACTGGCACTGCTACCGTTGGTGATCCAGTTCTTGGTCCCGTTGACCAGGTAGTGATCTCCCATGTCCACGGCTGTAGTCTTCTGGGAGGTGGCGTCACTTCCCGCTTCCGGTTCGCTGAGACAGAAGGCGCCGATGATCTCGCCCGTGGCGAGCCGGGTCAGGTATTTGTCCTTCTGCTCCTGGGTGCCGTAAGTCTCGAGTCCCCAGCACACCAGGGAGTTGTTCACCGACATCACCACGGATGCCGAGGAATCTATCTTTGAGATCTCCTCCATGGCCAGCACGTAGGACACGGTGTCCATGCCGCCGCCCCCGTAATCGGGATCGACCATCATGCCGAGAAATCCCAGCTCCCCCATCTTTTTGATCTGCTCACCGGGGAACAGCTGTTTTTCATCTCGTTCTATGACCCCGGGCAAGAGCTCGGTTCGTGCAAAATCCCTTGCTGCGTCTCTGATCATGAGCTGCTCTTCGGTGAAGCTGAAATCCATAAAAAAATCGGGTTTTTAATTTGTGATTCAATTGACCAAAGATACAGAAATTCTCAGAATCAATTCGTAATTTTACCTGATTATGACGAACAAAACCTGGCATGTCATCGGGCTGATGAGCGGTACTTCCCTCGACGGACTGGATTTAGCATATGTCAAATTCACCCATAATAAAGGCTATGATTTTGAGATTTTGGAAACAGAATCGCTTCCCTATTCTGAAAAATGGAAAAAAAGATTGTATGAGGCATTCAGGGAGAACGGAGAGAAACTGACCCTCCTGGACGCCGAATACGGGCGCTACCTGGCCGGTTGCGTGAACCAGTTTCGGGAGCGTCACAGGCTGGGCAAAATCGATCTGATCGCCTCGCACGGACACACCATCTTTCACCGCCCCGAAAAGGGTTATACCCTGCAGATCGGGGAGGGTTCGGTCCTGGCGGCGGAGACCGGTCTGAAGGTGATCTGTGACTTCAGGACCCAGGACGTGGCCCTTGGAGGGCAGGGGGCTCCCCTGGTCCCGATCGGCGACGAGCTGCTCTTCTCAGAATATGACTTCTGCCTGAACCTCGGGGGCTTTGCCAATATATCCTACAATGACGGATCGGTCCGAAAGGCCTTCGACATCTGCCCGGTGAACATCGTGATGAACGAATACACGCGTCGGGCGGGCTTCGAGTATGACGACCGGGGCGGGATGGCCGCGAGCGGAAGCCTGGACGAAAAGCTACTGGGAGCCTTGAACGAGTTGCCATTCTACAGCCTGGAGGATCCCAAGTCATTGGGCTACGAGTTCGTGACCGAAGAGGTGCTGCCCCTGATCGATGCAAGGGACCTGGGCCTGGAGGACCTCCTGCACACCTTTGCCGAACACGCCGCCATGCAGATCTCACAGGTAATTGACCGGGCTTGCCGGGCCATGGGCAAGACGAGCCCGCGGATCCTTGTCACCGGTGGTGGAGCCTACAACGATCATTTCATCTCCAGGCTCGAACACCACAGCCGGGCGCGGGTCATCCTCCCGGACAGCCGGACCATCGAGTTCAAGGAGGCATTGATCTTCGCCTTCCTGGGCCTGCTCCGCGAACGGGGGGAGGTGAACTGCCTGAAAAGCGTCACGGGAGCCCGAAGGGACCATAGCAGCGGGGTGGTCTACGAGATCCGATAATTAAAACTTTAGAATATAATCCAAGACAGCACAGACATGAAAAAGCTTCTGAAAAAATACGAGAACAAGCCACCCGAGATCGTCTTTCACTGGAGAGACTCAGAGACCGAGGCTGAAGGATGGACCGTGATCAATTCCCTGCGCGGCGGGGCTGCCGGTGGCGGAACCCGGATGCGCAAAGGGCTGGACATGAACGAGGTCCTTTCCCTGGCCAAGACCATGGAGGTCAAATTCACCATATCGGGACCCAAGATCGGCGGGGCCAAGTCCGGGATCAATTTCGACCCCAACGACCCGAGGAAGCGGGGCGTGCTCGAGCGCTGGTACAGGGCGGTGACCCCCCTGCTGAAGCATTATTACGGAACCGGGGGAGACCTGAACGTCGACGAGATCCACGAGGTGATCCCGCTCACTGAGGAAAGCGGGGTCTGGCACCCCCAGGAAGGGGTGTTCAACGGCCATTTCAAGCCCACGGAGGCGGAGAAGATCAACCGCATCGGCCAGCTCAGGCACGGGGTCATCAAGGTCATCGAGGATGAGCGATATTCCCCGGACCTCAGCAAGAAGTACACCATCGCCGACATGTTGACGGGCTACGGGGTGGCGGAGGCCGTGAAGCACTATTACGAGATCCACGGGAGCAGCATCCGGGGCAAGAGGGCCATCGTGCAGGGATTCGGGAACGTGGGTTCCGCCGCCGCTTTCTACCTGACCCGTCTGGGTGCCAGGATCGTGGGCATCATAGACCGGGCCGGCGGAGTCATGCGCGAAGAAGGGTTCGAGGACGAGGAGATCCGGGGCATGTTCCTGAACAAGAGAGGAAACATGCTCGTCGCCGAGGACATGATCCCCTTTGACGAGATGAACGAGAGGATCTGGAAGATCCCGGCGGAGATCTTCATCCCGGCCGCGGCCTCAAGGCTGGTGACCCGGGAACAGGTGGACCATATGATCGAGGCAGGCCTGGAGGTGATCTCCCCGGGCGCCAATGTGCCCTTTGCCGACACCGAGATCTTTTTCGGTCCGATCATGGAGTATACGGACAAGCAGGTCAGCCTCTTGCCGGATTTCATTTCCAATTGCGGGATCGCAAGGCTTTTCGCCTACCTGATGGAGTCGAAGATCGAGCTGCCGATGCGGGACAGGGAGATCTTCCAGGACACTTCCGTCACCATACGGCGCGCCCTTGAGCGGGTCCATCACCTGCATCCCTACAAGACCAACATCTGCAGGACGGCGTTCGAGATCGCGCTTCAGGAACTCATCGGCTGATGCCTGAAAATTGGCCGGTTCATATTGATTTTTGGACGCGATCTGGGCCCGAGGAAACTTTAAATTCTTATATTTAGCACTTCAAATCTGCGAAAAACTAAAAACTGACTCATGGAGACCCTTGTTATTGCCATTTTCGTTCTCGGATACCTAGCCATAACGCTTGAACACAACCTCAAAATTGACAAGCTGATCCCGGCTTTGGGAATGATGGCGGTGAGCTGGGCGGTGATCTCCCTTGGACATCTTCCTGTTTATGAGGTGAATACGGAATTGCTGGAGCTGGAGGAGTCGCACCTGGAAGAGATACTTCTGCACCACCTGGGCAAGACGGCGGAGATCCTGGTCTTCCTGATCGGGGCCATGACCATCGTCGAGATCATAGATTATTTCAATGGGTTTGCCACCATCAAGGACTTCGTGCAGACCAACAGCCGCGTCAAGCTGCTTTGGATCTTCTCGATCCTGGCCTTCATACTCTCCGCGATCATCGACAACCTGACCGCGACCATAGTGCTGATCACCATCCTGAGGAAGATCATCAAGACCCGGGAGGACCGCTTGTGGTATGCGGGCCTGATCATCATAGGGGCCAACGCGGGTGGGGCCTGGTCGCCCATTGGTGACGTGACCACCACGATGCTCTGGATCGGTAAGAAGGTGACCACCCTGAACCTGATCAAGTACCTTTTCCTGCCGTCGTTGCTCTGTATGGTTGTGCCCGTGCTGATCGCTTCGCGCCTTCCTGCGTTCAAGGGAACCATTCCCAAGGTCGAGGAAGAAGACACTGACAAGGTGGACGAATACAGCAAGATCATGCTTTACCTGGGGTTGAGCGCCATAATTTTTGTGCCCATATTCAAAACCGTGACCCACTTGCCACCTTATGTGGGAATGATGCTCTCACTGGCCGTTGTGGCGACCTTTGGAGAATTGTACTCCAACACGAGAATGAGCCTGACCAGCATCGACCACGATTCACAGGAGGCGGGTCACCATAGCCCGGTCCACAGCGCACTCAGCGGGATCGAGATGCCGAGCATCCTGTTCTTCCTGGGAATACTGATGGCCGTTGCGGCCCTGGAGTCGCTGGGAGTCCTTTTCCATTTTGCGGACGGGCTGACCCAGACCATACCCATGCTGGGAACCGAAGTTGCGGCAGGGCCCTCCAAGGTCTCCGACCTGGTGGTGCTGATCATGGGTGTGGCATCCGCTGTGATAGACAACGTGCCGCTGGTGGCAGCCAGTTTGGGAATGTTCTCTGACCCGATCGACAGCCCCTTGTGGCATTTCATTGCCTATGCCGCAGGTACGGGAGGTAGCATGCTGATCATCGGGTCTGCTGCCGGAGTCGTCGCCATGGGGATGGAAAAGATCAATTTCTTCTGGTACATGAAGAAGATCTCCCTGCTCGCCCTGCTAGGGTTTTTGGCAGGTGCGGCCTGTTTCATGTTCATGAGGAGCATCCTGTAAAACTTTAAGTAAATTTTCACATATTTGTGGCAATTTTATACCCCTCGACATCGTTACGAATGAATACTCATTAATTAGCTGATATGTCACTATTTTTACTGCAGGACGCCGTCACAGATCCTGAACTTCTGGAGGAGGCGGTGTCTGAAGAGAAGACCCTGTCGATCTTCAGTCTTATCATGGAGGGAGGCCTTGGCGGCCAGATCATCATTGCCTTGCTTTTCGTGCTTCTCCTCGTGGGACTCTACATCTACTTTGAGCGCTTCCTTGCGATCAAGGCAGCCTCGAAGATCGACAAGAACTACATGAACCAGATACGCGACAATATCCTCAGCGGAAACCTGGAGGCAGCGAAAATACTCAGCCAGAACAACAGCTCACCCGTGGCCCGGCTCATCGAGAAGGGAATCTCACGGATCGGCAAGCCCCTGGATGACATCAACACGGCTATCGAGAATGCCGGAAAGCTGGAGATCTACAAGCTGGAAAAGAACGTTGCAGTGCTGGCCACCATTGCCGGGGCCGCACCCATGATCGGGTTCCTGGGCACCGTGATCGGGATGATCGTCGCCATACACGAGATCGCAAACTCAGGGGGACAGATCGATATCAAAATGCTCAGCGACGGATTGTACACCGCCATGACCACAACGGTGGCGGGTCTGATCGTGGGGATCATCGCCTACATCGCCTACAACCACCTGATCGTGCGGACCAACAAGGTAGTCTACCAAATGGAGGCCAATTCACTCGAGTTTCTCGACCTGCTGAACGAGCCCGTTTAAATCACTTTGTACATGGACATCAGAGGAAGAAACAAGATCAACCCGAATTTCAACATGTCGTCGATGACGGACATCGTCTTTCTGTTGTTGATCTTCTTTATGCTTACCTCGACGCTGGTCACGGTCAATGCCCTGGACATCCTCCTTCCCAAGGCGCAGGGAAAGACCGAGAACAAGAGGTCGACGGCGGTGAGCATCACGCGCAAGCTGGACTATTACGTAGACCGTCAGAAGGTGAGCGAGGGAGAGATCGAGCAATACCTTTTGAACACGCTTAAGGAAAGCGATGAGCCAACCATCGTACTCAGGGCCGAGGAAGGCGTTCCGATCGAGAAGGCGGTTCGCGTGCTTGACATCGCCAACAGGAACAAGATAAAAGTGGTTTTGGCCGTCAGGCCGAAATAGAAACATAAAGACCCCAAAGGGTCCCTGCTATCATGGCATTTCTGGATACAAATCACAAAAGAAGATCCGCCCTGTACACGACCATAGTCGGGGTGCTTCTGCTGCTGGTCATGTTCTTCTTCGGACTGACCTATTTTGATCCCCCGATCGAGTACGGGATCGCGGTCAACTTCGGAACCTCCGATGTGGGCAGTGGCAATGTGCAGCCCACTGAAGCCCTGAAGCCGGCAAGCTCAAGCACGGAAAGCGAAGAGGAGCCCGTGGAAGAAATGGCCGAAGAGGTCCCGGAGGAACAGGTCGAGGAATCGGATGTCTCCGAGGCAGCCGAAGCCGCGCAGCCCGCTGAGTCGGAAAAGGTGATCACCCAGGAGTCGGAGGAGGCTCTTGCAATCAAGAAAGCAGAGGAAGAGAGAAAGATCCGCGAAGCCAAACAAAAAGAGGAAGCCCGGAAGAAGGCCGAGGCGGAACGAAAGGCGGAAGAGGAGCGCCAGCGAAAGATCCGCGAGGAGAATGAGCGCAAGGAGCGGGAACGACAGGAGCAGGAAGCCAAGCGCAAGAGCCTGGACGCCCTGATGGGAGGATTCAGCGACAGCAATGGCAATGCAGATGGCGGGGAAGGAGATGACAACCAGCCCGGAGACAAGGGCAAGGAGACCGGAGACCCCAATGCCAGTGGCTATTACGGGATCGGTGGTGACGGAAGCGGTGGAAACTACCGCCTGGGCAACCGCAAGGCATTGACAAGACCGAAACCGGCATACGACTGCAACGAAGAAGGAAGGGTAGTGGTCACGATCTCGGTGGACCAGACCGGAAAGGTGATCTCCGCCCAGGCCGGGGCAAAGGGAACCACCAACTCTGCGTCCTGTCTTTTGGAAAGGGCCAGGGAGGCAGCCCTGAAAACCACATTCAGTGCCGACAGCAAGGCCCCCGCAAAGCAGGTCGGCCAGATCATCTACAACTTCACCTTATCAGAATAGCCTTGAACTATCCCCAGACCCTCGATTGGATGTTCTCCCGGCTGCCCATGTACCAGAGACAGGGGGCCTCGGCCTTTAAAAAAGACCTGGGGAACACACTGGAGCTGTCAGCCCACCTCGGGAATCCCGAGCAAAAGTATCCCTGCGTGCACGTCGCCGGAACCAATGGCAAGGGCTCGACCAGCCACATGATCGCCTCGGTCCTGCAGGAGGCGGGATACAGGGTCGGACTGTATACCTCGCCACATCTCAAGGACTTCAGGGAGCGGATCAAAGTGAACGGGGAGCTGATATCCGAGGAGGAGGTCATCCGGTTCATAGAAGAGAACAAGGCTTTTTTGGAGCAGCACAGCCTTTCTTTCTTTGAGCTCACCGTGGGCATGGCCTTCGATCATTTTTCTCGCGAGTCGGTTGACGTAGCCGTTGTCGAGGTGGGCCTTGGAGGAAGACTGGACTCGACCAACATCATACGGCCCCTGGTCTCGGTGATCACCAACATCGGCCTGGACCACACCCAGTTCCTCGGCGAGACCCTTGAAGAGATCGCCTTCGAAAAGGGAGGGATCATCAAGCAGGAAATCCCTGTGGTCATCGGCGAATATCATGAGAGGACCTTCCCGGTGTTCAAAAAGCTGGCCGAGGAACGAAACGCGCCCCTCTATCTCGCGGAACAGGGCAAGGAGACAAGGCTGGCGACCGATCTGATGGGAACCTACCAGGAGCGCAATGTGCAAACCGCCGCCAAGGCCCTTGACATCATCAAACAGCTGGGCTTTGGGATCAGCCGGGAGGCCCTTGAGAGGGGTTTGCGGAATGTTGTCCCCAACACGGGCCTCAAAGGCCGCTACCAGGTTTTACGGGAGCAGCCAAAGGTCATCTGTGACACGGCTCACAACCGGGAGGGCCTCGAGCTGGTTCTGGAGCAGGTGCTTCGGGAAGAGCACCGGGACCTGCACTTTGTTTTGGGCATGGTGAATGACAAGAATCCCGAACGGATCCTTGACCTGTTTCCGCAGGGAGCCCATTACTATTTCTGCCGACCCGACATTCCCAGGGGACTGGATGCCGAGGTGCTCAAAGAAAAGGCCCGGGAATTTGGCCTTGAGGGGGAGACCTATGCCAGCGTTTCAGAGGCCTATCAGGAGGCGCTTTCAGCAGCAGGATCCACGGACCTGATCTACGTAGGCGGAAGCACTTTCGTGGTGGCTGAAATGCCCCTCTGAACCGGAGCTGAAGCTGGGGTTTGGCGAATATCGCGGGCGGTTAAAAAATTGAATAAAAATGTTTGCCAGTAGGAAAAACTGGATTATATTTGCACCTGCTTACCGCAAGGGGCAACCCGGGCAAATAGCTCAGTTGGTTCAGAGCACCTGGTTTACACCCAGGGGGTCGGGGGTTCGAATCCCTCTTTGCCCACATCAATCAAAATCCCGATGAATGCAATTCATCGGGATTTTTTGTTTTCCCCCAGCGTTGAGCTCGCTCATAAGCGCCGGGGGAAAACAAAAAATCCCATGTGCGCG
>CAZAZM010000019.1:54491-56801 GCA_964489625.1 uncultured Flavobacteriaceae bacterium | reverse complement strand
GAGATGGCTTCTGCTGCCGCCCAGTTGGAGGTGCCTGAAAATGTGACCTTGAAGGATATCGATGATTTCACGATCATCGGCACTTCGAGAAAGAACGTAGATGGTTCCAAGATCGTCACCGGCAAGCCTCTGTTTGGTGTGGACACCTACGTTGAAGGTATGCTCACGGCCATGATCGTGCATCCTCCTGCCTTCGGCCTGAAATTGAAAGCGGTTGACACGGAAACGGTTAAATCCATGCCGGGCATAAGAGACGTGTTCCCGATCAAAGTGCTCGAAGATGATTTTGTGAGACAGCACTTTGACACCTGTACCTTCCTCGAGGTAGTTGCCATTGTGGGGAATTCGACCTGGGAGGTGATGAACGCCAAAAAGGCATTGAATGTTCAGTGGGAACCTTTTGAAACCTATACGGAAGAAAGGGTGCCCTACGGCCGTTCCCAGTTTACCCTTACGATACCTGCCGGATTAGAGAGCAGCAGGGACCACGAGGCTCAGATGAAGGATATGGCTTCCAAAGGGGCCACGATGGTGAGAAGGGACGGGGACCCTGAAGCTGCCTTTAGAAATGCGGCAAAGATCATAGAGAAGACCTACACCGGGCCTTTCCTTGCCCACAACTGCATGGAGCCCATGAATTTCTTTGCGGATGTCAAGGAGGACAGCGCCAGGCTCTCGGGCCCCCTTCAAAAGGCGGAGCTCACCGAGCACACGCTGTCGGCGCGTTTGGGAATTCCCCTGGAAAACATAGATATAGAGATGACCCGTCTTGGAGGAGGGTATGGCAGGCGTTCCTATGCCCATTGGGCTGTAGAGGCCGCGCTGATCTCTCAAAAGATGGGTGCTCCCGTCAAGTTGGTATACAGCCGGGAAGATGACATGACGGGCGGAATCTACAGGCCCATGTACCAGGCCACATACAGGGCGGCCCTGGATGCTGACAACAACCTGACGGCATTCCACGTGAATGCGGGAGGCGTCCCCGAGAGCCCTCTCTATGCCAACCGGTTCCCTGCGGGAGCCGTAGATAACTATCTAGCCGAAAGCTGGACGGTCAACACCAACATCACCATAGGGTCCTTCCGGGCGCCCCGCTCGAACTTCATGGCCAGCGCCGAGCAGTCTTTTTTGGATGAGCTTGCCGAAGCTGCGGGCAAAGACCCCATTGACTTCCGACTCGAGCTCCTGGAGAAGGCCAAGAACGATCCGGTTGGCGAGAACAACGACTACGAAGCGGAGCGCTATGCTGGCGTATTGAAGCTGGTGCGTGAAAAATCCGGTTGGGACGGCGGAGGTTCCGGCATGAGCCGGGGGGTTTCTGCCTATTTCTGCCATAATTCCTATGCCGCCCAGGTGCTGGACCTGGCGATTGAAAATGGAAAGCCAGTGGTCAAAAAAGTGACCTGCGCCATGGACTGCGGGATCGTTATCAACCCGGATGCGGCCACCAATCTCTGTGAAGGAGGAATCGTGGATGGAATTGGAAACGCCCTGTATGGTGAGCTCAGTTTCAAAGAAGGTGTACCGGACAAAAGCAACTTCGACTCGTACAGGATGATCCGAATGAGCGAAGCCCCCAAGGAGATCGAGGTGCATTTTGTGCAGAACGAAATAGACCCCACAGGTTTGGGAGAACCCATGTTTCCCCCGGTTTTCGCGGCTGTGGCCAATGCCCTGTACCGTGCCACCGGCAAAAGACATTATCGACAGCCTTTCCTGTCGAATAGTACGATCTGATCATAACTGTGGTACTGGCCTGATTTTTGTGGCTCCTGGATATGTAAGCCTGAATAATCCGTATCTAAGGTTAAAATGACATTGTCTATGAACAAAAATCGGCTCCTATTACTGCTTCTTACCCTAACCTTGGTGGCCTGTTCCAAGGACACCCTTGATTTTACATTGACCGTCAATGCCATCGGAAACGGATCCGTCACTCAGGAAAATATTGATGGGAAGAGAACCTACAGGCTAACTGCTGAGCCCGATCCGAATTTCAGGTTCCTGGGCTGGAGCGGAGATCTCAGCGGAACTGCCAACCCCGTCGAGATCACCCTGGACCGGGACATGTCCGTAACCGCGACCTTCGAGGTCCAGGATCTGTTGGAAGTCCAGGTTTCCGAGGGTGGCTCTTTCGAGAAAACCCTGGTCTCCTCGAACAACGGAGTTCTGGTCTACGAGCTGCAAGCGATCCCGGCCTCCGGGTTTGAATTTGTGAGCTGGACGAATGAAGGAACCGTTTTCTACTCCACGAATTTGACCATTCAGACCGACAAGGAAACGTTGGTCCAACTGGATTTCGCAGATACG